>CABSNK010000017.1 GCA_902479075.1 uncultured Collinsella sp. | reverse complement strand
GCTCACGTCGGCCACGGCATCCTGCGCCTGGTCGCCGCGGCCGAAGCGCTTGGTGAGCGCGCGCGTCTCGAGCATGTAGCCCATGGGTTCGTCCTTTCTCTTCCGGGCGCGCGGGCCGAGTCGCCGTGCCCGCGCGCCTTGCCTTTCGGGTTCACCATCCATGGTGGGGCGCGTTTCTAACGAAGCCGTAACGGCCGTTGGAGTCTTATATATGTCTGGACTCTCTATGCTCGCGCTGGATAGACATCGCCAGAACGGGTATAGTATCGAAAGTTTTGTCGTTTACCAGCGGGGGAGTCCTGTGGGCATCAAAAAGAAGATCAAAAAGGAGCTTATCGGCACTTCCGATTACCCGTCGAATAAGATCTTCACGATCTCCAATTTCATTACCTTCACGCGCCTGATCCTCACGCTGGTCTTCCTGTACCTGTTTGTGACGGACAACAACCGTGTCGTCGCCATCGTCATCTATGCCATCGCGGCCTCCACCGACTGGATGGACGGCCAGATTGCCCGCATGACCAAAACGGTCTCCTGGCTCGGCAAGGTTATGGATCCCATCTGCGACCGTGCGCTGCTATTTACCGGCGTACTGGGCCTGGTGGTCCGCGGCGAGCTTCCCATCTGGGTCTGCGTGCTCATCATTGGTCGTGATATCTATCTGGGCATCGGCACGCTCATCGTGCGCCACTATCACCGCCGTCCCATCGACGTGGTGTTTCCCGGCAAGATTGCCACGGCGCTGCTCATGACCGGCTTCTCGCTCATGCTGTTGGGCTTTCCCACCGTGGACGGCTGGCATCTGCTGCCCGCCACGTTCACGGCCTTCCCGGGCCTCAACGGCAGTCCGGTACCGCTTGGCATCTTCTTCGTGTATGGCGGCGTCATCTTCTCCATGCTCACCGCTGTCATCTATTCCATTAAGGGTGGAGCGGCCATTAAACAAGCCGTGGCGCATCCCGAGGACGAAGACATCGACTTTCTTAACCCCGAAATCGAAGACTAAGTCGTTGGGGTATGATTACGTACAGTTCATTCTTTGCGGCATGTCCGCGTTAAGTTAGGGGTTGTCATGGACAACATGGTTTACAATATGCCTCAGAACGATAAGGCCTCAGACGCCACCTGCGTTTTCCGCGTTCCTTCGAGCGATGTCACCGTTCCCGACCTCATGGCCAACGTGCACATCACCGCGCCCGTCTTATCTATCGTCAAAGGCCCGCAAACCGGCGCCGCCTTTGAGCTCGAGGATAATGTGACCACCATCGGCCGCGATCCCGCTAACGGCATCTTCCTCAACGACATGACCGTGTCGCGTAGCCACGCGCGCATTATTCGCGAGGGTCTGGGTGCCCGCATCGAGGACCTGGGCTCGCTCAACGGTACGTGGGTTGATGGCGCCATCGTCAACGGCGCACCGCTGCACGATGGCTCTTCCGTCCAGATCGGTACGTTTACGCTCATCTACCACGAGAGCACGCCGGAGCGCATCGAAACCGGTGAGTAGGGCATGGCCGAACGCAATTATCTGAGTATCGGCCAGGTCGTCAATCTACTTCGAGGCGCATACCCCGATCTTTCGAACTCAAAAATTAGATTTCTCGAAGATGAGGGGCTCATCACCCCTCATCGCACGCCTAAGGGCTATCGTCAGTACTCCAAGGAGGACGTTGACCGCCTGGAGGTCATTCTGCATCTGCAGAAAACTCGCTACATGCCGCTCAATGTGATCAAGCAGCGCCTGGAAAACGCCACGGACCTGTCTACGCTCGCCTACGAGGTGGGTCTGCTGTCCGATGTTCCGCTCAAGACGGAACCCAAGGAGACTAAGCAAAAGCTGCATCCCATCGAGACCATCCCCGATATGCTTGGCGTCGAGATCTCGTTTATCCGCTCCCTGGCCGAAAACGACCTTATTCGCATCATCAAGAGCCCGCAGAATCGCGAGCTTGTCGATGGCCGCGATTTCCCGATCATCCGCTATTGCTCCGAGCTTTCGCGCTTCCATATCGAGCCGCGCAACCTGCGCCAGTACGTATCGTCCGCAAACCGCGAGTCCTCGATGTTTGAGCAGGTGCTCGTAAGCATGCTCGGTATGGATACTTCCGACGACGAGCGCGATGCCAAGCTCGAGCGTGCATTTAAGAAGCTGCATGACCTCACCGAGGGTGTGCACACCGCGCTCCTTAAGAACCGTGTCTTTGAGTCGCTCAACGCCGTGGTCGAGGACGCTGACATCGATGCTCTCGATGAGGAGATCGCGCGTTCCGAATCCACCAAGGCTAAAAGCGATGGGGCAAGCGTTCCCGCGGTTACCGCGCATGACGAGTCGCTTGTGCAGCCGTCCAAGGTCGTCGTCCCCTCGCATAGCTCGTCTGCTAACGCGGGTAAATAGCCGCCGTTCACCCGGCAATCCATGAAAGGTCACGCCATGTACGACTTCGAATCTCATATCGTCGATATCCCCGACTATCCCGAGCCCGGAGTCGTCTTTAAGGACATCACACCGCTCTTTGGCAATCCCGAGGCCCTGAAGGCCATGGTGGATGCCCTGGCTGAGCATTTTGCTGGCATGGGCATTACCAAGGTCGTAGGACCCGAGGCCCGCGGCTTTATGGTCGGTGTGCCCGTGGCCGTCGCCCTGGGTGCCGGCTTTGTTCCCGCACGTAAGCCGGGCAAACTGCCGCGCAAGACGGTAAGCGAGAGCTACGAGCTCGAGTATGGAACGGATTCTATCGAGATCCACGCCGATGCCATCAGCTCTAAAGATACCGTGTTGATTCTGGACGACTTGGTCGCGACGGGCGGAACCGTCGAGGCAACAGGTAAACTGGTGCGAGATATGGGCGCAAAGCTTGTGGGCTACGGTTGTATCCTTGAGCTTGCGTTTCTCAACCCGCGCAAGAAGCTCACGCCTTCTAACGAGGACGTTGAGCTCTTTAGCCTGGTAACGGTGGACTAGCCGCTACCCTTAGATACCGGAAAGGAAGCTCCATGCGCACAGCAAACACGCACAAAAACATGGCACGCTACGCTGCTACGGCAACCCTCGCTTGTGTTTTGGGCCTGGGCCTCGTGGCTCCGGCCTATGCCGATACCGCATCCGACCTTGCCGCTGCTCGTACCAAACTCGAGCAGATTGGCACCCAAACCCAGCAAATTCATGAAGAACTCTCCGCACAGACGCAGGAGCTTGATCAGACTGCAGGCGAGATCACGCAAAAGCAGCAAGAGATTGCCGAGGGTCAGGCAAAGCTTTCGAGCTACGTTGCCGGTGAGTACAAGACTGGCGGTCTGAGTCTCCTTCAGGTTCTGACGGGCGTCGACGATCTGGGCGACATGCTCAACCGTCTGTTCTACTACGGCAAGGTTTCCGACAAGCAGGCCCAGACCATTCAGGAGGTCAAGGACCTTAAGCAGCAGCTCACCGATAAGCAGACCGAGCAGGAGAAGAACGTCGCCGCGACGCAGAAGAAGGTCG
The DNA here is from genome assembly GCA_902479075.1 of uncultured Collinsella sp. Lineage (GTDB taxonomy): Bacteria > Actinomycetota > Coriobacteriia > Coriobacteriales > Coriobacteriaceae > Collinsella. The sequence goes on along the minus strand of CABSNK010000017.1, from coordinate 54,304 downwards.
ACGAGCTCAATGCCCAGCAGGCTGAGGCCCAGAGTGTCGTGAACTCCCTGGATTCACAGCTGCAGGCCGAGCTTGCTGCCGAGGCCGAGGCCAACGCCGCGCTTCAGGCTGGCATCAATGCCAGCACCGCCGAAAAGGCCACGGTGAGCAACGACACTGCCGGTACGACCGAGAACACCAACAATGGTGGCGGTACGACCAACAACGGCGGCGGCAACACGCCCGCGCCCGCGCCCGCTCCTGCCCCCACGCCGCAGCCCGTGACGCGCGCTCCGACTCCGACGCCTTCCGCACCGAGCCAGTCCGTTGACGGCGATACCGTTGTTTCGCGCGCCTACAGCAAGCTCGGATACGCTTATTCCTGGGGCGGCATTGGACCGAAAAGCTTTGACTGCTCCGGTTTTGTAAGCTATTGCCTCACGGGCCGCTACTGCCGCCTGGGCACCACCGGCACCTTCATGGGTTGGACCCGCGTGTCCGATCCGCAACCCGGCGATGTTGTGGTTAACTCCTACCATACAGGCATCTATATCGGTAATGGTCAGATGATCCATGCTTCCGACTACAAAACGGGCGTCATCATCAGCTCCGTCGCTGCTGGCATGAACAACAATTACATTTTCGTGCGCTACTAATTTATTACTGCAGCGAACGAACGTGGGCCTCGCGATCTTGAGTCACGAGGCCCATTCTTTTTTCCCTTACCGTTTGGCATATGATCAGTACGGCTATCTAGTATTCAAAACTAGATAGCCGTACTGATCAATCAAAAAGATGGCTATAATTGTTGGGGAACAATTAGAAAGGACCCTCAATGAGCTGGGCACTTATCTCCGATTCGAGCTGCAATCTTCGCGATTGGCAACCAACCGCACCTCATACCACCTTTGCATTTGCACCCCTTAAGATCCGAGTGGGGGAGCGTGAATTCGTTGACGACCTCTCGCTCGATGTTCACGAGCTCAATTGCGCCGTGCAGGCGGAGTCGAGCGCTTCTTCGAGCGCCTGTCCAAGCGTAGGGGAGTGGGCCGAACTCTTCAGACTTGCCGACAAGACGATCTGCATGCCCATCTCTGAGGGCGTCTCGGGAAGCTACAATGCTGCTGCTACGGCACGCGATATGGTACTTGCCGAGGAGCCCAACCGCCAGATTCACCTGGTCAATTCGCGGGCAGCGGGCGGCAAGATGGACCTGATCTTCTTACTGTTTGATCGATATCTTGCGTGTAACCCGGATGTTTCCTTTGAGGACGCCTGCGCTTACTTTGATAGCTTGGAGCAGAACAGCAAGATCCTCTTTAGCCTGTGTAATTACGAAAACCTTGCGAAGGCCGGACGCATTCCTAAGGCAGCCGGCGTCATTGCCAACAAGCTCAATATCCGCATTTTGGGCACGGCGAGCGAAGCGGGCAAAATTGAACTCGTTGGGCACACGCGCGGCGAAAAGAAGATGCTCACCAAGATTGTCGACACCATGGAGGCCGAGGGTTTCACGGGCGGCGAGGTCATCATCGATCACGTTGAGAACGAATCTGGAGCCCAGGCGCTTACCAGCCGCATTGTGGAGCGCTGGCCAGGCTCCAAGACTATCATCATGCCCTGTAACGGGTTAGATTCATACTATGCCGAGATGCACGGCCTCATCATCGGCTACGGCATGGACGTGGCTTCGGGCCGATAATGTCCAACTAGACAAACGCACGGGCGGGATAAGGGGCCACTGGCCTCTTATCCCGCCCGTTTTATACCTCGGTTAGCTATTAAACCCATTGAACTTTAGATAGCTCATCAGGTAGGCCTTCGAAACGAAGGACGATACTGCACTGCGTACAAGCAGCGACTCGCGCGTAACCTGATGTGCGGTATCGGGCACGGGAGTCTGCTCGACGGAAAACGCCGCACGAATCGATGCCTCAAGTTGATCGACTACATAATCGAAAGCCGTCGGAGCGTCGTAGCTCAAGCGCTGAATATTAAAAAGCGCCTGAACCGCAGCGATAGGCAGCACCTGCTTAAAGATACAAATGGCGATGAGACGCGCAATCTGCTCACGGCCATACTGCTTTTTAACCGGAGCAGGAACGAGGCCGACCTTCACGTAGTTATTGATCATCGATGGCGTGATAACGGGTTGCTCTACGCAAATCGAAAGCGGCTCCATCCACTGCGCAGCATATTCAATAACCTGATCGCGATAGAGCGATACGTTGGGCAGCTGGTCATAGCGTGGCAGGCTCAAAGTGTTAAGTTTACCCACCATATCGGACTGAATAAATGCGTCCGGCAGTACCGTCGGTTGAATATCCTCCGGCTTAATGCCGACCGACGTATCGGACATCGGGATAACATGTTTGACGTGGTTCATCAGAGGCCTCCGTTCGTTTGCTATATTGTATTCTAGGTTATCTAGTTTTGCATACCACATAGCCGCTAAGTAAAAGTGGTTGGACTGCACATTGATGCATCGTCCAACCACTTTGTTTAAAGATAGCAACCTTACATAAGATATATTATCGTACTTATCCGTGTAGGAAAGCGTATGCGCTGGTAGCCGCTATGGCTCCGTCCGAAACGGCGGTCACAACTTGGCGTAAACGCTTGGAACGGATATCGCCGGCAGCAAATAAGCCAGGCGTGCGGGTGGCCATCGATTCGTCGGTCACAATACCGCCGTCGGGCGCCAGATCCACCAGATGCTCTACAAGCTCGGTATGGGGCTGCGTGCCAGCAAAGACAAATATGCCAAACGAACCAGGATCGAAGGACTCGGAATAGGTGCCACCGGTAGCGTTGTCCTTAAACGTGATAGTCGTGGGCATGGTCTCGCCTGATAGTTCCACAATACTAGTTTGGTACCTAACTGAAATAGTATCTTTTGCGAGCACCTTTTGAACCACGCCATCGGGGGCACGGAACTGATCGCGGCGCAAGACGATGGTCACGTTGCTGGCGATTTCCGACAAGAACAGGGCTTCCTCGCAGGCAGCATTGCCGCCGCCGATGACAAAAACCTGCTTGCCGCGAAAGAACATGCCGTCGCACGTCGCGCAATACGAAACGCCGCGACCGCGATACGTATCCTCGCCAACAAAACCCGCAAATCGCGGCGTGGCACCCATGCAAGCGATAACACTCGAGGCCAACGTATCGCCCGTATCATGATGCACCGTAAACAGCGCCGCATCCGCATCGTAATCGATACCCGTCACCATGCTCCATGTAACCTGCGCTCCCAGGCCCTCTGCATGTTGCTGAAAACGCTCGCCAAGCTCGGCACCGCTCAAGAGCGGAATGCCCGGATAGTTCTCGACCTCATTGGTTGTGGCGATCTGTCCTCCCGACATGCCCTGTTCGATCACAGTCGTCGTGAGATTGGCACGCGCCGCATAAATGGCTGCGGCATAGCCCGCGGGGCCGCCGCCGATAATAGCAACATCGATCGGCTGATGAGTAGTCATGAAGAGACCTCCTGTCGAAAGATTGGCGTTCTTTGCGCTCATACCCAAATTTATGCGAACGTGACACTCATGCACTACAATGATTCTCTGTGAAACAAAGATGAAGGGGAGATATCGATGGATCAGACGCAGACGAGCGATGACGCTCCCCTGCTCACGCACAGCACTCCCCAATCGGGACAAACCACGCTCTTGGCTCAGCAAAAACCTCTCGTGACTATCGTGCACGCCTCGGTCGGCTCGGGCCACAAGGCCGCCGCAAATGCGATTGCGCAGGCATTCGACCACATCCGCGGCACCAATGGCATCCCCGAGGATGTTGAGATTGAAGTGCTCGATATCCTTGATTTTGGACGCATAAAATTCGACGGCAACAAAACGGCCGCCTCGTTTACCGGCGCCACGCGCCCAATTTATGACTTGACCTGGCGTTATACCCTTACCGGACACCTGCTTTGGGGCGGTGGCACGGCATGGTCGCGCATCATGTTCCCCGCATTTAACGAATACGTTCGAACTCGCAGGCCCATTGCCGTGGTAGCCACACATATCACGGCAGCCAACGTCGCCGTCGGTGCGCGCGTCATTACGGGCATCGACTATCCCGTCATTTGCGTACCGACCGATTACGAGGTCGAGGGCTGGTGGCCCCATAAGGACACCGACCTATTCTGTGTGGCAAACGAGTTTATGGCCGAGACACTCCGTCCCCGTAAGGTTCCCGAGACCAAGATCCGCATTACGGGCATCCCCATTCGCGCCGGGTTTGATACGGACTACAACCGCGAGGAAGAACTCGAGAAGTTCAATCTCCCCACAGACAAGCTCGTTGTGCTGGTGATGGCCGGCGCAAGCTTGCCTCAACCGTACGTTCGCTTTCGCGCGGAGATGGACCGCACCCTCCCCTTCCTGCGCAGCTTCGAGGACATGCACTTTGTCTTTTTGCCGGGCAAGGATGCCGAATATGCCACCCGTCTCAAAACGCTTTTCGATGCCATGAAACTCGAGAACGTCACGGTTCTTGACTACGTCGATGACATGGCAGCGCTTATGCACGGCTGTGACCTGGCAATCCTCAAATCTGGCGGACTCACTGTTACCGAATGCCTGTGCGCACACCTGCCTATGATTCTGCTGGGCAAGTCATATGGCCAGGAAAAGGCCAACACCACCATGCTCACCGGCATGGGCGCCAGCATGCATGTCACGACCGCACGCGAGCTCATCGTGACGCTTCGCCATCTCCACGATCATCCCGAGTCGCTCAAGGCTCTGCTCATCAACGGCGAAGTGCTGCGCCGTCCACATGCAGCCGAGGATATCGCCATCGCAACCATGGAACTTGCAGGCAAAACCCAAAAACGCAAACGAGCCTTCTGCCGCTTCTACTGGGGCGAAAAACCCGCGCATATCCGCTAGCGTCTTAAAGTCCGCTGCTCGGCGGGAGCCGCCCATATATCATTCCATGCTCAAACATTCTCGCGGGGCGCTCGCATCCCTCCCGCCCACCTCTCACACATATCATTCCATGCTCAAACATTCTCGCTTCGCTTCGCTCGCTGCAAAACTGCGCGTGGAACGATATGTGTGAGAGGTGGGCGGGCGTCTACTCGCTTGAAAACAATAATCAATCTTTCTGATATGCAGATGCGACAAAGGATCAATCCCCTTGCCGCATCTGCTAACTGCAATTAATTACTTTGGTTCACCTTTGCAGCTTCTAATATGAGGATCCGGCGCAGCTTGTAGTGCGTAAACGCAGCTGACCGGCCCGACCCGCCTATATATCGTCCCACGCGCAGTTTCGCAGCGAAGCGAGAATGTTTGAGCATGGGATGATATATAGGCGGGTCGGGCCGGTCAGCGGACAGTACGTAAACGACTAGGATACGCCACTGGAGCCGAAGCCTCCGTTGCCTCGGTCGGTTTTGTCTAGTTCTTCTACTTCTACGAGATTGACCGTGGGGACTTCTTGGATGACGAGTTGGGCGATGCGGTCGCCTTTGTTGATCTGGATATTGTTGGTGGGATCTAGGTTGATGAGGATGACCTTAAGCTCGCCTCGATAGTGGGCGTCGATGAGACCAGGTGTGTTGACTATAGACAGGCCCTGCTTAATGGCTAGGCCGCTGCGGGGCTGGACAAAGCCGGCGTAGCCATCGGGCAGCGCAATGGCCAAGCCAGTGGAGACCAAACGTCGCTCAAAGGGCTTGAGGGAGCAGTCTTCGTTGGCACGGAGGTCAAGGCCGGCATCTGTGGGATGAGCGTATTTGGGAAGCTCGACCGTGGGATCGAGACGCTTAATGTTAACGGTAATGTTGGACATGAAATCACCTTAGCTTGTCGAGCTCTTGCAAAAACTCGTCGACGTCTTTGAAATCGCGATAGACCGAGGCAAAACGAATGTAGGCCACCTTGTCGATCTTGGCCAGGCGCTTAAGCACCATATCGCCCAGTTCGTGGGACGTAACAGCCGTCAGCGTACGGGAACGCAGTTCCACCTCGATATCATCGATGATCTCGTTGAGCTTTTTCGTATCGATATCGCGCTTAATCGTGGCGCGCATCAGACCAACCAGCAGCTTGTTGCGATCGAACCGCTGCTTTGACCCGTCGGATTTGATAACCTCGATGGGATCTTCGCAGCGCTCGAACGTTGTAAAACGATAATTGCACGAACAGCATTCGCGACGACGCTTGATAGTGTTGTTCGACTCCTGCATACGGGAATCGACAACGCGGGTATGTGCCTTGCCGCATTTGGGACAGCGCATGGTACCTCCTCCTAAACGATAACAAGGGTACCATGCGACCGAGCCGAAATCTTACGAACGAGTCGGAACTTTCAGAACTGCACCAGCATCAAGAGAGCCGCGATCGAGGTGATTGACGCTACGAATCATGTCGGAAGTCTCCTGTGTGGAAAGGCCATCGATGGGATGCTCCTGGGCAAGCGACCACAGGGAATCGCCGGGCTGCACGCGAACCGTCTCGTAGGTAACGTTGGCTACGGAATCGGCATATGCTGCGTGGCGAGCAGAAAAAACTGACGTGGCGAGCACAAAGAACAGGGTGAACGCTACAGCAACAGCAACAATCGTCGAGGCCTTCAGGGCAACAGGAGCCAAAGCAGCGGCCGCACGCTGGGTGCGAACGGGCTTAGTGGCCACGGCCTGAAAATGAGAGCGTCCGCCCTTCACGACCGTAAAGGCAGGCGAGGCGGGCGTCTCGAGCTTAAGGGCGAGGTTTCCCTGGACCATATCCGCTGCGTTCATTCTGTTCTCCTCTCGTTTGTTTTGACGAGAACTGTTTTATCAAGCCGCGGGGACAAAAAAGTCTAGCGCGGGAACGAGTGTTCGGTTATTATTATCTTCGAACAGTTGTTCCTGTCAAGCAAAAATAGAACATTTGTTTGGTATGAGTAGAGAGGAATCCCTGATGGCTCGCAAAATTACCAAGCGTCAGCAGCAAATTTACGACTTCATCAAGGAATATCAGCAGGAGAAGGGCTATCCGCCCAGTGTGCGCGAGATGGCTTCGGCTGTGGGCCTTTCCTCCCCTAGTACCGTACATGCACATCTCTCCGCACTCGAAGCACGCGGCCTGCTCAAGCGTGACGCCACCAAGCCTCGCGCCCTCGAGCTCTTTGACGAAGACGGGTCTTCCGTCTCCATCTCAAAGTCCGATGAGCCTACGGCACCCCGCGGCACCGTATCGCTGCCTCTCGTAGGCCGCGTCGCCGCAGGGATTCCCATCCTTGCCGAGCAGAATATCGAGGACACCTTTACCATCCCGACCGAAATCGCAACGGACCAGGGGTCCTTTATCCTCGAGGTCCACGGCAATTCGATGATTAACGTCGGCATCTATAACGGCGACTACATCATCGTTCGCGAGCAGAAGAGCGCCATGAATGGCGAGATTATCGTTGCCATGATCGAAGGCTCCGCAACAGTCAAAACGTTCTACAAGGAGCAGGGGCGCGTTCGCCTGCAGCCTGAAAACGACACCATGGAGCCCATCTACGCGACAAATCCCACGATTCTGGGCAAGGTCGTCGGTTTGATGCGCCGGTTTTCGTAATGCAAAAACGCATCACCGTCTTTGATACCATTCGCGGGTTTACCATGCTATCGATGGCGGGATTTCATGCCTGCTACGACCTTGCCTACCTATATGGTTGGGAGATGCCCTGGTTTACCCAGACCATCTTCCAGGACATCTGGCGTGCCAGCATCAGTTGGGTATTTTTATTTATTGCCGGCTGGATGTGCACCCTCTCGCGCAACAACATCAAGCGTGCCGCCAAATATGCCGCTGCCACTTTGGTCGTATGGATTGCAACGACGTTCGTCTCGGTTGATGACTCGGTGAACTTCGGCATCATTTTCTGCATGGCGGCGTGCACTGCCATTGTCGCGCTCGCGCGCCCGGTTCTCGATAGAGTGCCGGCAGTATGGGGTATAACGTTTTGCCTCATACTCTTTGCCTGTACCTGGAGCATTCCTAAAGCGGTCTACCCTATCCCCTATCTAGCTTGGCTGGGGTTCCCAGGTCCAGACTTTGTCTCCGGTGATTACTATCCGCTCATCCCATTCTATTTTATGTACCTCGCAGGCTTCTTTGCCGCTCGAACGGCACAGGAATCAAACTGCGAGGCACCAGTATGGGCCTATGAGAATCCCATCCCCGTGCTCGCAAGCCTCGGACGCCATGCACTACCGTTCTATCTGCTTCATCAGCCCGTTATATTGGGCGTACTGGAGCTGATTTATTCCGTTCGGTAACGCTCAAGACGTGGTGCGATACGGGCCGGCAGCTTTGCCACAATACGAACGCCGCCCTCAAGATATTCCTCGTGCAGAAGGGTTCCCTGTTCGTGCACGAGCGTGATTAAAGCGCCCTCTCGATACGGGATATCGGCCGAGAGCAACACGTCTGTAGCGGCCGCTTCACGAGCGATGCGGTCGACTAAGTCATCAAGACCCTCACCCGTCTGAGCCGAGAACAGCACCGCCTCGGGATAGCGTCGGCGGAAGCTCAAGCGGTCGACGCTATCGAGCAGATCAATTTTATTGAACACAGTAAGCGTCAGGCGCTCACCGGCACCAATCTCGTCAAGGACACGATCAACCGCCTCGAGCTGACGCTCGTAATCCTCATCGGAAGCGTCTACAACTTTAAGAATCAAATCGGCGCCGAGCACCTCGGAAAGCGTGGATTTAAACGCGTCGACCAGGCCATGGGGCAGCTTTTGAATAAAGCCGACGGTATCGGTGATCGTCATGCCACGGCCACCGGGCAAACGGTACGAGCGCGTTGTAGGATCGAGCGTGGCAAACAGCTTATCCTGCGAAAGTACCGTGGATCCCGTCAAACGATTAAGCAACGTCGACTTGCCGGCATTGGTGTAGCCAGCCAACGCAACGCGAAACGCTGGCGATTCAATACGGCTTTTCGATTGCACATCGCGACGTTGCTCAACCTGTTTCAGTTCGCGTCGAAGCGCAGCGATCTTATTGCGAATCAGACGACGGTCGACCTCGAGCTGGCTTTCGCCCTGGCCAAAGCGCGAGCCAATACCGCCACGCGTCTGTTCCTTGGCAAGGTGGCTCCACATACCTCGCAAACGAGGCAGCAGGTACTGCAACTGTGCCAGCTGCACCTGCAAGCGGCCCTCACGCGTCTGGGCATGCAGACCAAAGATATCCAAAATCAACGCCGTACGGTCAATAATCTTGACCGGTTCGCCCACGGCTTTCTCAAGATAGGACTGCTGTGAAGAAGTCAGGTCGTCGTCAAAGATAACAACGTCCGCATCCATGCGATGCACCAAACCGCACAGCTCCTCGACCTTGCCAGAGCCGATAAACGATTTGGGATAGGGTTTGACCAGGCGCTGCGACAAGCGTGCCACGCATTGGGCCCCAGCAGTGTGCGCAAGACGCTCGAGCTCGTCGAGCGAACGGTCGAGCGGCCAGGCGTTATCGCGCCACTCAACACCAACCAAGATGGCGCGCTCGGGTTCAGGCGCCGTGGGGACCAAAGGGAAACGAGCCATTAGGCAGCCTCGATGCGATGGTAAATATCATTAACGACCTCATCGATCGTAAACTCATCCATATCGAACCACACGATGCGATCGTCACGTTTAAACCAGGAAAGCTGGCGCTTGGCATAGCGACGTGAACGCATCTTGATAAGCTCACGGGCCTCATCCATGGTAATAACGCCTCGCAAGGCATCAATAATCTCTTTGTAACCGATTGCCTGCATCGACGTGAGTGCATCACCCAGGCCCTGATCCATAAGGCCACGGACCTCATCAACCAGCCCCTGCTCAAACATAAGGTCGACACGCAGGTTAATGCGCTCATAGAGCACTTCACGACTACGCGTCAGACCAAACCACAAGGCGTGATAACGCTCGCGCGGAACACTGAATTTCGACTTCTGCTGGGCATATGACACGCCGTCATCGTACATCTCGAGCGCACGAATCACACGACGCACGTTATGGGGATGAATCACGGCAGCCGATTCGGGGTCGCGCTCGGCAAGCAGGGCATGCAATGCTTCCACTCCAATGCGCTCGGCAAGCTCCTGATATCCCGCGCGGCGTTCGTCCTCGAGTTCTCCCGAAGGAAAATCCATTTCATCGAGAGCGGCCTTGAGATACAGGCCCGTACCGCCGCAAAAGACCGGAAGGCGCTGCTCACCAAGCAGACGCTCGATATGCGCTCGAGCGTCCGACTGGTAGAGCGCGGCGGAATACGCGACGCCCGGATCCACGATATCGACAAGACGCAGAGGTGCCGAGCACTCCTCGGGCATCATCTTGGCCGTACCGATGTCCATACCGCGGTAGATTTGCATCGCGTCACACGACAACACTTCAGACGAAAGGCGAGCAGCCAGACGGTCGGCAACATCGCTCTTGCCGACCGCCGTCGGACCGACGATCGCTACGGCAGAAAGGCTTGCACCGGGAGAGATCATTAGCGAGGCTCGCCCACAACGGAGCCAGACAGATACCACGTCTTGGCGACATCCACATCGACGTCGACGATTTTACCGATGAGCTGATCGATGCTATAGCCAGCAGGAATCGGCGCATGCACCGTCTGGTTCTTGGGACTCTTGCCCAAAAGGACAGCGTCATTCTTCTTGCTCGTGCCCTCAATGAGCGCAGGCACCACGGTATGAAGCTCGCCCTGGTTATACTCGTGAGCCGTCGTCTCGATAACCTTGACCAGACGGTTAAAGCGCTCAAGGATAACCTCATGCGGGGTGGGGTCATAAATTTCAGCTGCCGGGGTACCGGCACGCTTGGAGTAAATAAACGTGTAGGCCTGGGCATAGCGCACCGTCTCGGCAAGCGAGAGCGTCTGCTCAAAGTCTTCCTCGGTCTCGCCCGGGAAGCCCACGATGATGTCGGTCGAAAGCGCAATATCGGGCATACGGTTGCGAATACGATCGACCAGACCCAGATAATCCTCGCGCGTATAACGACGATTCATCTCTTTAAGAATGCGCGTGGAGCCCGACTGAACGGCCAGGTGGAGCTGCGGCATAACGGCAGGCGTCTCGGCCATAGCATCGATGGTCTCGGGCAGCAGATCTTTGGGATGCGAAGAGGTAAAGAAGATACGCTCGACACCCGTATCGCCCACGGCGCGCAGCAGATCGGCAAAGCGCGGCTTGCCAAAGAGATCGCGACCGTAGGAGTTAACGTTTTGGCCCAGAAGCGTAATCTCGCGCACGCCCTGGCGCACGAGACCGGTCACCTCATCGACAATCTCCTCGAAGGGACGGCTCATCTCACGACCACGAACGTACGGCACGATGCAGTACGTGCAGAAGTTGTTACAGCCTGTCATGATGGGCACCCATGCGTGATACTGCGTCTCGCGATGCCACGGCATACTCATGGCGTCGGTATCCTCATGCTCATTCGTGCGGATATGGCGCTTGCCATCCAAAAACGCCTCGGCGATAAGCTCAGCCACGTGGGCAATGGAATGGGTACCAAAAATGACGTTGACGTTATCGACGTTGGTGAGCAAGCCCTCACCATCGCGCTGGGCGATGCAGCCGCCCACGGCGACCACGCGCTTACCCGAAGGTGAAGGAGGAAGGCTCTTGCAGGAATTGCACTGACCATACAGGCGCGTATCGGCAGCCTCGCGCACACAGCACGTCATGAACACGACAATATCGGCATGCTCGGGATCGAGCGCCATAAGACAGCCATACGAATCGAGCAAGCCACTCACGCGCTCAGAGTCGTGCTGGTTCATCTGGCAGCCGAATGTGCGGATAAAGTAGGTTTTACCGGCAAGAATATCGCGTACGGAACGCTGGTCCATGAGCTTACATCCTAACGATGGTGTCGACGGGGCGCATAGGTGCTACAAGCGTGCAGGTGGCTCGTTTACGCAACAGGCTTAACGTCGTCCATGACGACGTTATCCATAGCAGCCCGATTAATCTGGTGAACGTAGATAGAGAGACGGATTGCCGTGCGCGACTCCCCGTTAATGAAGATGTCGGAGAACACCGGCGCGCAGGAGACATCAAAGCCGGTCGGAATCAGAAAGCCGCGCGCAATGGCAACGGCCTTGATGGCCTGGTTGACGGCACCGGCGCCGACGCACTGAATGTTGACGGGGACGCCATCTTTGACCATGCCGGCAATGGCGCCGGCAACGGACGCGGGCGATGATTTGCTTGATACCTTCAGGCAATCCATGAAGAAACTCCTGCGTTTAAAAGTACGTTTTAACTGCAATAACTGTATCGTACCGAGCGGACTCGGTAAAGATTTTATTCCTCTTTGGCAAGATCGAACGTCACCGTGATGCGATCACGCGAAACGCGAATCTTAGGGTCGCCGCACAGATTGAGGTAATACCGGGCAGCGAGGTCGTTAAAGTCACGCTCGACCGCACGCGAAAACTGCGCCATATCATCCTTGGCGATGCGAAGACCTCGACGGTCCTTGGCAAGATCGACGGGAGCCGGCGCATGCGAGGTGGAATCACGCTCGCGCAGCAGGCGCGCGGTCACGCCGCGAACGGGCTTAATCTGTCCCGACAGAATACGGTGGGCAGTGCGCTCGGACATCTCGAGACCCAACCCGGAGCAGATCCGGATAAAGTCCTCGGCATCCGAGGCAAGGCCCAAACGATCGATAACCGGAAGCTCACACTCGTCATCGATAAAGAGCAGGCGCGACGTATCGAGACGACTCGAAGCCTGAGCGTACAGGGTCGCAGCGATCTCGGACGGAGAGCCCAGATACACATCGCAGCAACGCAGCTCCTCGAGGGCAAACTCACACGCAGCGCGAATGATGTTGTGAGGACCGCGAGCGCATACATAGCGGCCGTCTTCGTCTTTAACCGCCTGAGGCCAGCTCGACTGGTCGGCGCGCTCACCCAAGCGATCGGTGGCAACGCACACCTTAAACGCGGAACCCAAATCGACGCCCGATGTAACAACGCGTGCCTCATCCGTGTTCTGCTTGATAGAGAACAGCGCCATACCACGACCGTGAACACCCCAACGGTCCATTTTCATGCTCTCGAGCTTGGAGGTAACACGGGCATCAAAGATACGCTCCTGCATATCCTGCGGCACACCCGAACCATTATCCAGGAAGAGGAGGGTGCGAACACCCTCCTCCTTGGTCGTAGCAAGATAGACCTTATCGGCTCCGGCATCACGGGCATTACGCAGCATCTCGATGACAATGTCCTCTACATGCTGAATGTCATGCTTGGCCTGACGGCGCTCGGCCTCCGAAACGCGGAGGCGGACATACCCCTCGCCAAGGTTTTCCTCGACGCGAAGGTTGCCCTCCCCCGACATCGACGCGATAAAAGAGATAAGCTCGTTCGCGTCGTTCATGTTATTTAGCGATATCGACGGCACGGCTCTCGCGAATCACGACAACGCGCACCTGACCGGGATACTCCATCTCTTCCTCGATCTGATGGGCGATATCGTGCGCAAGCACTGTGGACTGGGCATCGGAGATCTTGTCCGGCTGAACCATGACATGGACCTCGCGACCGGCCTGCATGGCATAGGTGCGCTCGACGCCGTCGTGAGAATTGGCGATCTCCTCGAGCTTCTCAAGACGCTTGATGTAGTTCTCGGCCGACTCGCGGCGGGCGCCGGGACGAGAAGCGGAAACGGCATCGGCAGCCTGGACCAGAACGTCGAGCACCGTGTTGGGATCGACGTCGGCATGATGGGCCTCGATCGCGTGGACGATAACGGGCTTCTCGCCATAACGGCGGGCAAGCTCGGCGCCAATGACGGCATGCGGACCCTCAACGTCGTGGTCGATGGCCTTGCCCAGGTCGTGCAGAAGACCGGCACGCTTGGCGGTCACAACGTCCAGACCAAGCTCGGAGGCCATAACGCCGCACAGGTCAGAAACCTCAAGCGAGTGCTGCAGAACGTTCTGACCAAACGAGGTGCGGTAGCGAAGAGCACCCAGGGTCTTGACGATCTCGGGATGCAGGTCGTGGATACCGGTATCGAAGGCGGCCTGCTCGCCAGCCTCGCGCACACGCTGCTGAACCAAATCGGCGGCCTTGTGATACATCTCCTCGATGCGGGCAGGGTGAATACGACCGTCGGCAATGAGGTTCTCGAGCGCCACGCGGGCGGTCTCACGACGGACCGGATCGAAGCTCGAAAGCACGACGGTCTCGGGAGTGTCGTCAATCACGAGGTTGACGCCGGACACCTGCTCAAAGGTGCGGATGTTGCGACCCTCGCGACCGATGATACGACCCTTGAGGTCATCGGAGGGAATATGAACGGAAGTAACGGTGACCTCGGCGGTATGGTCGGCGGCGCAACGCTGAATCGCCAGGGAGAGAATCTCCTGAGCGGTCTTGTGGCACTCGGCGCGGACCTGCTGCTCGGACTCACGGATGATGGTGGCCGCCTCGTGGGTAACCTCGCCGCGGACCTTGTCGAGCAGCTCCTTGTGAGCGTCCTCGCGCGTAAGGTCGGCAATACGCTCAAGCTCGGAAGTCTGCTTGGCGCAGAGCTCCTCAAGCTCGCGAGAGCGCTTCTCGACCTGACCGGCCTGGCTGGACAACTGATGCTCGCGTTTATCAAGCGCATCGTTGCGGCGATCGAGCGATTCCTCGCGCTGCATCACACGATTTTCGAGCGTGCGAATCTCGCTCTTACGCTGCTTGTCCTCGGCCTCAGCGGCCTGCTTGTTCTTGATGATCTCTTCCTTGGCCTCGAGCAGAGCCTCTTTTTTGAGGGTCTCGGCCTGACGCTTTGCATCACCGATCAGGGACTCTGCCTGCGCGTGTGCCGACTGGATCTTTTCGTCGGCCTCGTGAAGACTACCCTGCTTGGCGGTGCGCATGTAGGCAATGGCGGCGATAGCACCCAAAACGAGGCCAACGAGCGCTGCAATGATAGGCATGCTCACTCCTTTTTATGGATTCGTTACACAACAAAGCGAACCGTCCTTACGAACGGCTCGCGACATTTGAGTAATATGGGCGCAGCTTATGCGGGTCGGATACAGATAAACATATAAACAAACTCATCACAGATGAGCACATATCACAAAGCAAATGACGGTATTTATCCTACGTTGAACCGCAACAACTGTCAAATAAACGCACCCGGCACGGCGCCAATCGAGCGGTGAACGGCAGGGGCGTAACGGGTGCTATGCTTACACGGCGCACTCCTCGCTTAAGGCATCGAGACGTGCCTTAACGGCATCGGCGGCGATGTGATACGAAAAACCCTTACCCATCAAAAACCTGACGAGCTTTTCGAATGCACGGACCTCGGGGACGCGACGTTTAGCGAGCAAGGCCGAAGCGCGGGCCAAGTCGTCATCCACGGCAAAATATGCCTCGGGATACCCGGGGATATCGTCAAGCACGACATGACGACGCTTGAGCTCAACCTCGATCTTGCGCTGTCCCCAGCCGCGACGTTTGCGCTCTTCGATAAAGTACGAGCAAAAACGGTTCTCGTCCAAAAACCGATACTCGGTCGCTCGAGCAACCGCAAAATCAATCGCGGGCTGTCGAAAGCCATAGCGCGCCAACTTATCGCGCACCTCGCCCGTGGCATGATCGCGGCGCGAAAGCATCTCGGTCACCATGGTGAGTGCACATTTGCGTTCGATAAGCTGCACCGCCTCGCGAAAGTCATCCCAATCACAGGGAAGATCGGGGCGCTTCTTAACGTACAGGCGCGCCACGCGCACGGGAATCCAAATGGAACGTTCGAAACCGCCCTCAAGATCGCAATCGATATGCGCGCAGGGCTTTTTAGACGCATAACCGCTCGAGAACGAGGAGGCCGCCTTCTTATCGGGAAAGACGACCGTAGCCTCGGACACCGTATACGACATGTCGGCATCCGCTACTCGTCGTCATCGTCGAGCATCGCGGAGCCATCGATGGCGTACAGCTCATCAAACTCCTCAGGGGCGGGCTGATCGGTCAACTCAACCTCGGAGGGGGCATCATCGTCATACTCAAGACCGCAGGCAAGGCGAACCTTGTGCTCGATCTCGTCGGCGCAATCGGGGTGTTCGCGCAGGAACGTCTTGGCGGCCTCGCGACCATTGCCGAGCTTGTCCTCGCCATAGGCAAACCAGGACCCCATCTTTTTGCAGATGCCGCACTCGACGGCCATATCCAGAATCGAGCCCTCTTTGGAGATGCCGGTGCCGTACATGATGTCAAACTCGGCCGAACGGAACGGAGCCGCCACCTTGTTCTTAACGACCTTGGCACGAACGCGATTGCCGATAACCTCGTCCTTGAGCTTGATGGTATCGATTTTGCGAATATCGATTCGCACGGAAGAGAAGAACTTGAGTGCGCGGCCGCCCGTGGTGGTCTCGGGGTTGCCGAACATGACGCCGATCTTCTCGCGCAGCTGGTTAATGAAGATGCAGGTCGTGTTGGACTTGGCAAGCGAGCCGGCGAGCTTGCGGAGTGCCTGGCTCATCAAGCGAGCCTGCAGACCCACCGTCGTGTCACCGATCTCGCCCTCGATCTCGGCACGTGGAGTCAAGGCGGCAACAGAGTCGACGACGATGGCGTCGATGGCACCGGAGCGCACAAGCATATCGACGATCTCGAGCGCCTGCTCGCCCGTATCGGGCTGGGAAATGAGGACCTCATCGATATCAACACCGATGCGCGCGGCATAGGTGGGATCAAGCGCGTGCTCGGCATCGATAAATGCAACGACGCCGCCCATGGCCTGTGCTTCTGCAAGGATCTCGAGCGAAAGCGTCGTCTTACCGGAGGACTCGGGGCCATAAATCTCGACGATACGGCCGCGCGGCACGCCGCCGATACCCAAGGCGGCATCGAGCGCCAGAGAGCCCGTCGGAATAGCCTCGACCTCAAGCTCGGGACCGCCGTCGCCATACCTCATGATAGAGCCCTGGCCGAACTTCTTCTCGATCTCGGCCTTGGTGGTGGCGATCATCTCATCGCGCTCTTTACCCGTCGTGCGTGCATGAACGGTACGTACGGGACCTGAATTCTTGGCCATGAATAGCCCTCCTCTTAACAACCTGAAACGATAATAAACGAACGGCTGTTCGTGGTCAACCGTTCAGATTCATCATATGCACCCGACCATTCCAAAACCCGACCAAACGCCGGCCAATCACCGACCAAACGCTTGACCCCGCCAATCACAAATAAGGGTGATCGAACAAATTAAGGCCTTGGACCAGCGCAAACACCAATACCGTCAAAGGTCCCTATCTCCACAATTAAGGGGCCCTAAGGCCCCTTAAACCACGTCTATTCCATAGAATTGAGCACGCGGACAATGCACTCCAAAGCCTCCGCGACCGCATAGGCCCGAACGCACGACCGATCGCCCTCATAATGACAACGTGCAGACTCGACAACCGGCGCTCCCCCATCGGCCGCGCGATACGCCCAGCCAATATAGAACGTGCCGGCAGGATCTTGCTCGGTGCCACCACCGGGCCCAGCGTAGCCCGTTGCGCTTACGGCAATATCGCTCTGATAGAGTTCAAGCGAGCCCGCGGCCATCTCGCGCGCCGTCTGATGCGACACGGCACTAAACCGATCGAGCGTTTCCTGCTCGACGCCGAGCACGCGATGTTTGATCTCATCGCAGTAGGTCACCGCACCGCCACGAAGCACCGCCGAGGCACCCGGGATATCGGCAATCGTCGAGGCGATCATGCCCGCCGTCAGCGACTCCGCCGTCGACACCGTCACACCACGGGCACTCGCGCGCTCGACAATATCGCGCGCCAACTCCTCGTTGTTTGCGGCGATCTGCAAATAAGACTCCGTCATACCCACCAGGACCTAGACCGAAAAGACGATCTTACGGCAGTTCCAGAAGTACTGGGCACCCGAGACAATGGTCAAAATCACGGCGATGACGTACAGGAAGCGCGACACCGAATAGACACCGAGCAGCAGCGACACCGGCCCCAGCTGAAGACCGGCCATCGCAAAGACGCACAGATAGCCGCAGATAGAGACCATCGTGGTCGCCGTCTTATACTTGCCGAGCCTATCGGCGGCAACGACCACACCGGCAGCACTTGCGACCATACGAAGGGCGCTCACCAACAGCTCACGGAACAGGATAATGAACACGGACCACACGGTCACCGCGCCAAAATCCAGGAACAGCAGCAGGGCCGAGAACACCAGCAGCTTGTCGGCGATGGGGTCCAAGAACTTGCCAAAATCGGTGATCTCGTTGCGCGAGCGTGCCAGATAACCGTCGACCTTATCGGTGCACGACAGGATCACATACAGAATGAGGGCGGCGGCTGCAAGCGGACCGTCGAAGGTGCTCCAGTCCGTACCGGCAACGCTCGCGTGAGACAGAGCCGAGACGATCATGAACACCGGGATAAAGACGATGCGAACGCACGTCACGATGTTGGCGGGCGTCCAAACACTCGTCAGTTCCTTATTGCTCTCGTTTGCCACAACGCTCTCCTACTCCACAACATGACCGATAAGCTCATAGCAGAAGCTATCGGTAAACTCGACAGTCAGAATATCGCCCACGGACGCCTCGCTGGCATCCAGATGCACCGCGCCATCGGAATCGGGCGCCTGGAACCAAGCGTGACCGATCAGCTCGGCGCCGTCCTCGGTCTCCTCGATGCCATCGACGATCACCTGGGCGCGCTCGCCCACATGGGCCGCCGTGGCGGCAAAACCGAGCGACTCGGCCAGATCCATGGCCTCCTGGGCGCGCTCGAGCTTGACCTCCTCATCGACCTGGCCCTCCATCTTGGCGGCCAGGCTGCCTTCCTCACGCGAGTAGGCAAAGACGCTCGTGTAGTCAAAGCCGACGGTGTCCATAAAGTCGATAAGATCGCGGAACTCGTCGTCGGTCTCGGTCGGGAAGCCAACCATGGCCGTGGAGCGAATCACAATACCGGGGATGCGCTCGCGAAGGTCGCGGAACAGATCCTCGAGCTCCTGGCGCGAACCGGAGCGACGCATGGCCTTGAGGATGCGCGCATCGCAGTGCTGTACGGGGATATCGATATAGGGCAGCACCTCAGGCGTATCGCGAATCGTCTCGATAAGCTCGTCGGTCATGCCCTCGGGCTGCAGATAGAGCACGCGGACCCAGACGTTATGCGGGCGCACAGCCTCGGCGACGGCACGCAGCAGCTGCGCCAGATTGCGCGGCGAGCCCTCGGCGACGTCCTCGTCGGCAAAGTCGGTGCCCCAAATGCCCGTGTCCTGGCCGATCAGCACGATCTCGCGCACACCGCCGGCAACCAGGTCACGCACCTCGGAGATAATGCTCTCGGCATTGCGCGAATGATAGCGACCGCGAATATAGGGGATCATGCAGAAGCTGCAAAAACGATTGCAGCCATCGGAAATCTTGACGTAGGCAACGGCACCCTCGACGGTACGCTTGACCTGCGGGATATAGGCCGCGATCTCGCGCTCCACGCCCAGTACGCCATCGATGACAGAGACGATACCGTCTTCCTCATCGGCCTTCACAAAGGCCGCGACCTCGGGAAGCTCGTCGGGCAGGTCGTCGCCGTAACGAGACGGCACGCAACCGCACATGACGATGGGGCATGCGCGAACGCCGTCCTGCACCTCGTTAGCGAGCTCGAGCGTGGTCTCGATACTCTCGGACGTCGCCGAGGCGAGAAACGAGCACGTGTTGACGATAGCGATATCGGCATCCTGCGGATCGAATGCCTCCTCGTAGCCCGCAGCGGTCAGCAGCGAACGCATGCGATCGGTATCGACCTCGTTCTTGGCGCAGCCAAGCGTGATATAGAGTACAGAACCCAACGGAGTATCCATGTTGGAGAGCGGTCCTTTCGAGTAAATTAGCGGTAGTTGGTAAACTGCAGCGGCTGACCATAGTCCTGGTCGCGCAGGAACTGGATCACCGTCTGAAGCGCGTCCTTAGAGGCCGAGGTAACGCGCAGCTTATCGGCCTCGATGGTCACCTTGACCTTGAGCTTTTGATCCTTGATGTCCTTATTGATCTTCTTGGCGGTCGCTTGGTCGATGCCCTCGACGATATGGCCGAGCACGCGCACGGTACCGCCCGAAGCCGCCTGCGGCGCGTCCCAAGAGACGGCCTTGAGGTCGATGCCGCGCTTGATGAGCTTAGAGCTCAGCACGTCAATGATCTGCTTGGAGACAAAATCGGCCGGGGCATTGATCGTAAAGAGCTTGTCGCCCTTCGAAAGCTCGTTGGTGGCGCCGGAGTCCTTGAGGTCATAGCGCTGGGAGATCTCGCGGGTAGTCTGCTGGAAGGCGTTATCGACCTCCTGCATATTGACCTCGGACACAACGTCGAAGCTGGAATCTTTAGCCATGGTACTTCCTTTCGGTACGGGGAGCCTTAGTAGCTGTCGTACGAATAGTCATCTGAACCGTTCGCTGTCTGCCCGTCGGATGCCGTGTCGGTGCCGTCGGCAGACTGGGCGTCGGTGCCGTTAGCAGTATCGGTGCCGTCGGTACTTTCGCCGTCCTTGGAGTCTGTGGTCTCCTTCTTGGGAACGGTAATGGTCACGCGTGCCACGCCCGATGTCTTGGTGTCATAGCGGACCTTTTCACCGTTCTTGGTAACCGTGACGTCGGAGGGCTTGGACGTGGTGATCTCGATCGAGGACTCGGGCGTGTACTCCTGCTCAAAGGGACCTGTCGCCTGGGCGCCATAGACCGATTTACCGTCGACCTTGACCTCAATCCAGGCGGTCTTGCCCTTGGCAACGGAGACCTTAACCTTGATGACCTCGTCCTCTTCCTTTTTCGCCGTCGCCTTGGCGGCATCGGAATCGGCAGAATCAATCGCCTCGTCGGTGCCTTCATCCTCGTCAACGGATTCGGTCTTCTTGGAAGACTTCTTGGTCGTCGTCTTGGTGGCCGCGGGCGTCTCGGGCGTCGACTCAGGTGCAGAAGAGCCGCAGCCACGTAGGAGGACCACGATGAGCAAAATCAGCAAAAGCGCCACGGCACCGATGCCGGCGTAGATGATGCGCGGATCAAGTCCATTGTTCTGGGGTGCACGTCCACCGCCGCGTCCGCGATTAGAACCACCGCGCCCGTTTACCTGCGGTATACGGCCACGACCGCTATCGGGACGACCACGATAGCCGCCCTGGCGCTGCGAGCCACGCTGGCCCGAACGCGGCGCAAGCTCACCACGGTTCTGATAGCCACGTTGGTCAGAGCGAGGCGCCGAAGAGCGCTGGCCGTAAGGCTGCGATTGCGAACGAAGGCGCGGCGCCACCTGCGTGGTATCGGCGTCGGCGTAACCACCGCGGGAACGCCCGGCAGAAACTCCGCGATAACCACGACCGGAGTAGCCTCCGTCACCGTAACCGGCGCGAGGATCGCGACTCAACCCGCGAGCGGCGGGAAGCGCACGGTCATCCGGCATAGGCGTACTGCGAAAGCGATCTCGCTGAGAACGAATCTCCTCGCTGGAGCCCGTCTCGGTGACATAGCCCGCCTGCGGAGGACGCTGACCGTACCGCGTCGAGCGTCCTCCCTGAACCATCAGAAAGCGTCCGTTATCGACCGACGAACGCGAGTTAACGTAGCCGGCAGCATCCTGAAAACGACCGCCCTGCTGCGAGGTCTCGCGTTCATATGCCATGAGGTCGTCAAAATAAGCGTTGACGACCTCGCGCGGGTTAAGCCCCAAAAAGCGAGCATAGCTCGAAATCATGCCCTGCGCATAGCCGCGCGGGGGCATCGATGCAAAGTTACCGGTCTCGAAAAACTCGATGATCTGCGGTCTGATTTTGATGGTGTTGGCGACCTGTTGGATGGAAAGGCCCATCCGGCGACGCTGTTCGAGCAGCATGTCACCAAAGCGTGCAGCCATCAGAATCCTCCAAACTCACGATCTTCACGTGCCATCTCGGCGTCGACAGACTCCAGCGCGGCGAGCCCCTCCTCGTCCAGCAGGACCTCGCGCGGCTTGGAACCGTCGGGCGGGCCGACGACACCCTTTTCTTCCAGCATGTCCATAATACGCCCGGCGCGCGCATAGCCAACCTTGAGGCGGCGTTGCAGGCCAGATGTGGAGCCCAGCTGCGATTCCACCACAATATGGGCGGCTTCCCAGATAAGCGGGTCGTCATCTTGCGGCTCGGCAACGCCCGTGCGAACAATGCCACCACCAGCCATGGACATGGAAGCGGGCGCCACGGCAGACAGAATCTCCTCGTGATAGTCGGGCTCGCTTTGCGACTTAACGAACTCGACGATCTCGTTGATCTCGTCGTCCGAGACAAAACAGCCCTGGATACGGCGGGGCTTGCCCCAGTCGACCTTGGAAAACAGCATGTCGCCCAAACCAGTAAGCTTTTCGGCGCCCATCTGGTCGATAATAACGCGGGAATCGATGCCCGTAGCCACGTTAAAGGCAATACGGTTGGTGATGTTGGCCTTAATAAGGCCCGTCACCACGTTAGAGCTGGGGCGCTGCGTAGCCACGATAAGGTGAATACCGGCGGCACGGCCCAGCTGGGCGATACGGACGATTGAGGCCTCGACATCCTTGCCGGCAACCATCATCAGGTCCGAAAGCTCGTCGATGATGATGACCAGATAGGGCATCTTTTGCGGCGGGTTATCGTAGTGTTCAAACTCGCCGGCGGCCTGCTTTTCGTTATAGGTCGAAATCTTGCGAACGTTGAGGCGCTCGAAGACCTTCAGGCGACGCTCCATCTCGGACACGGCCCACTGCAGTGCACTGGCCGCCTGCTTGGGCTCGGTCACCACGGGCACGTAGAGATGCGGCAGGCCGTTATAGCCCGCAAGCTCGACGCGCTTGGGGTCGACCATGATCAGACGAACGTCCTCGGGAAGCGCGCGCATGAGCAGGGTCGTGATGATGGAGTTGATCATGACCGACTTACCGGAACCGGTGGTACCGGCGATAAGCAGGTGGGGCATCTTGGCGAGGTCGGCGACAACCGGCGTGCCCTCGGCATCGCGACCGATAGCAAGCTCGAGCGGACCGCCCTTCACATAGGGAAGCACGTCGCCCAGGTTGACGTTCTGACGCTTGCGATTGGGAATCTCGATACCAACGAGCGAGGTGCCGGGGATCGGCGCGAAGATGCGCACCGACTGGGCGGCAAGCGAAAGCGCGATATCGTCCTCGAGGCTCGAGATCTTGCTCACGCGCTCGCCCTCACCGGGCTGCAGCTTAAAGGTCGTGACCGTGGGGCCGGCAATCCAGCCGACAACGCGGGCGCTACGGCCAAACTCAAGCAAGGTGGACTGCAACGACTCGGCAGTCTGTTCCAGCTCCTTATCAGAAGACGCGGAGGACGCCGACTGCGGATTGGCGTGCAGGATTTCGAGCGGCGGGAGCTTGAGGCCATCCTCTTGTTCGCCCTCGGCATCGGCAGCGGTGCCATCCGCTCCCCCATCGCCGCCTGCAACAGGAGCTGCGGAAGCCGTAGAGGAGGAGGTATCGGCAACCTTGGGATGCTTTAGGAAGTCGGGGATCTGCGGAGCTGCCGAAACGGGATTCACGGTAAACGGCGGTTCGGACTCGTCAGCCTTGTCCGGGTCGTCTTCCATCGAAAACTGTCCGGTGACCTGTCCTGCCTTGGCACGGCGACGCGGCAGCAAGGCTGTCTTGGCGGTCTCGAGCGGAGTCTCGTCACCCTCGTCATCGCCCTCGGTGAGTTCGATTTCGCTATCGGACCAAGACGGGTCGGGCTCGCTCGTGTTGAGCTTGGGTGCGGCCTTGCCCTTCTTGGCATGGCGACGCGGCAGCAGCGTGGTCTTGGCTCGCTCGGCCTCCACGGCCTCGGAAACGTCGACAAACGGGTCATCGTCCTCGTCGTCATCCAAAACAGGATCAACATTGCTACCCATGACCGTGGTCACGGCGGCGTCAGTTCCCTTCTGGCGCAGAATGCTCAGGTGCGGACGGGCAACGCCGGGAACCGACAGGGCCTCTTCATCGCCCCACGGGCTCGCATTGACATCGGCACGACGGCGCTCGGCAAAATCGGCGGCGCGATCGCGTGCGGAGCGCAAGACGCCGCCCACCGAGAAGCCGATAATGACCAGGCCAACGACGACAAGCCCCAGCAAGACAACCATGGCAATAGGTTTACCCAGGGCGTTTTGCAAGGTACTTGCGATAAAGGCGCCAATGTAGCCGCCCGACGCGGAAAGGTTCTGCGGCGTAAACATGAGGTCGCACGAGTCGGTCGTACCCGGCACCATTAGCGACAGGATGGAAACAATGGCCACAAAGACCACGGCACCGCCCGCAACCGAGCGAATGTTGAGCGGCGAGTCCTCACCCAAAAAGAGCGTGGCGGCAAACAGCAAGATGACGATCGGCAGCACGTAGGCGCCCAGGCCAAAGCCAAGATGGTAGAAACCGGCAACCGCAGCCGTCACGGGTGCCGTTGCCGGGGAAATCACGGCAATGAAGGACGCAATCGCCAAAACGGCAATGACCACGCCGGCGATATCGCGATTGGCCGAAGGCTCGACCAGGGGCTCGAACTCATCGAACTCCGCCTCGTGACCCTTATTGGCACGCAGATGGGAACCGGCACCCTTAGCAGATGCCGGTTGGTTGTTGGCCTTATTGCCTTTGGCGTTTTGTGCAGATCCGCGCGCCAAACTAAACCTCCATGACGACCGGGATGATCATCGGACGGGTGCGCGTACGGCTCCAGATAAAGTTGGAGAGCGAATCGCGCACGGCCTTGCGAATGGCATCGGATCCGCTGCTGGTAAAGCTAAATTTGCCCTTCTCGATGATCTTCATGATGGCTGCAGAGGCATCCTCGGAGAACTGGTCGTCGATGGCAAACGAAACACCGCGGCCCGAGAACTCGATAGCCTCGATCTTCTTGTGCTTGAGCGAGACGATGGCAACGGCCGTGACCATACCGTCGTTGGCGAGCTTTTGGCGATCGCGCAGGACGATGGGATCGGTGTCGCCGATGCGCAGACCGTCAACATAGACGACGCCGGACTCGACAGGCGCACCGCGCTTGACGATACCGCCGCGCATCTCGAGCGTGTCACCGTTGTCGAGGATAAAGATGTGATCGTCCTTAAGACCCATCTTGCGGGCGAGCTGGGCATGGGCGCGCAGGTGCACGGCCTCACCGTGAACCGGCATAAAGTAGGTGGGCTTGGCCATGGCCATCAGAAGCTTGAGCTCCTCCTGGCTGCCGTGGCCCGAGACATGAACGAGTGCGCGATTCTTATCCCAGACGTCGCAGCCGAGCTTGGCCAGGCTGTTGACGACCTGCTGGACGGCCTTCTCGTTGCCGGGAACGGGAGTTGCCGAAAGAATGACGGTATCGCCCTCGTGGATGGAGAGCGTCTTGTGCTCGCCGTTAGCCATGCGGGACAGGGCCGACAGCGGCTCGCCCTGCGAACCGGTGCACATGACGACGATCTTATCGTCGGGTAGGTTATCGATATCAAAGGCATCGAGGATATCGGCATCGTCGATGTTGAGGTAGCCCAGCTCGCGCGCCACGCGGGTGTTGGTGAGCATGGAGCGTCCGGTCACGACGACCTTGCGGCCGCACTTGCGAGCGGCGTCGCAAATCTGCTGTAGGCGATGGATGTGGCTCGAGAACGACGCGACGAACACGCGGCCCGGGGCGTTCTTGATGGCGTGCAGCAGGTTGGGGCCGACTTCGGCCTCGGACTTGGTAAAGCCCGGAACCGTGGCGTTGGTGGAGTCGGAAAGCAGCAAGTCGATGCCCTGTTTAGCAAAGCGGCTGATGGCGGCATAGTCGGGCGTGACGCCATCGATGGGCGTCTGGTCGAGCTTAAAATCGCCCGTGTGCATGACGGTGCCCTGATTGGTGCGAATGAACACGCCCAGAGCGCCGGGGATGGAGTGCGTCATGGAGAAGAAATCGAGCGAGATGCCACCGAGATTGACGTGGCTGCCGCCCTTGACCTCACGGAACTTGGGCGCGCGAATGCGGAACTCGGAGAGCTTACCCTCGATAAAACCGAGCGTCAGCTTGCTCGAGAAGATGGGCACCTTGTTGTTGAGGTCCTGCAGCAGGTACGGAAGCGAACCGGTGTGGTCCTCGTGGCCATGGGTGACGATGATGCCGCGGAGCTTCTCCTCGTTCTCCAGGACATAGGTGTAGTCGGGAAGCACCAGATCGATACCGGGCTGGGAGTCGTCGGGGAACATGAGGCCGGCGTCGACGAGCACCATGTCGTCGCCGCACTCGAAGACCGTCATGTTCTTGCCGATGCCGTCAAGGCCGCCGAGCGGAATGATCTTCAAGGGAGATGATTTTTTAGCTGCCATAGGTTCGTGTGGTTTCCTTTCTTCGAAACGGGTCTGGAACAACCGACGGGGCGCTTCTGGCAAACCGACCGCCGGGAACGTACAAACATGCACCATAGAGTCGATGCAGTAACCACAGTATGATACCCATTTGCCCACCAACAGACCACCCATGCATCAAAGCCCCATCTGAACCTGTGTATCCCGCCGGTCTGGTCTCAGCGGCCCCGGCACGGGCTAAGTTTCCTGCTCTACAGTCCTGCTCACGACGGAGGCCACATTAAGTGGCCTCCTGTTCGTGCGGAACTCGCGATAAACTTAGCCCGTGCCGGGGCCGCTGAGACCAGACCTGCCAATAAAGGACAGGCTTATTTAAGTAGGTTTTATCTGAGGAAATGCTGCACCGTCTATCTACAGATCTGAAATCTGACTACTGAATAGACTGTCTAACTCAATAGCGAGCGGCACTAACCAGCCCTTTTGCTTGCGCCCGGGAGGGACGCATTTGAAGTTTATCGCGAGTTCCGCACGCAAAGGAAAGCACTTAATGTGCTTTCCGTCTTGCGCAGGACTGTAGAGCAGGAAACTTCATATGCGGCCCTCCCGGGCGCAAGCAAAAGGGCGACCCCTGTCCGGAGTCGCCCTTGTTGAGATGCCTATGTGTAGCTGTTACTCGGCGTCGTGGTGACGGCGGGGCTTGCGGCCTCCGTTGTCGCCGGGACGGCGCGGACGGTCGCTGCGCTCGGAGCGCTCGCGACGCGGACGCTCACGGCGCTGGAAGTGCTCGCCGTCGCCCTCGGAGGCACCCTCGGCGCGAGCCGGGGCCTCGGGCTTGTCAAGACGATCGAGCGAGATCTTGCCGCGATCGTCGACCTCGATGACGACGACCTTGACCTCGTCGCCCACGTTGAGGACGTCCTCGACCTTCTCCACGCGGCCCTTGGCAACGCGGGAGATGTGCAGCAGGCCGTCCTTGCCGGGCAGCAGGTTCACGAAGGCGCCGAAGGGCTGAATGGAGACCACGCGACCGGTGTACTCCTCGCCCGGCTCGGGAACCTTGATGATGAGCTTGATGCGCTCGACGGCCTGGTCAACCGACTCGCCGGTGCCGCCGACAAAGACGGTGCCGTCCTCCTGGATGTCGACCGAAGCGCCGGTCTCGTCCTGGATACCGCGGATGACCTTACCGCCGGAACCGATGACGTCGCGGATCTTATCGGTCGGAACCTGGATGGAAACGATGCGCGGAGCGGTGCTGCGCGTGGTGTGGCGCGGCTCGGGGATCACATCGAGCATCTTCTGCAGGATGAAGGCGCGACCCTCCTTGGCCTGCTGCAGGGCGCGGGCCAGGATGTCGAAGGTAAGACCGGTGGCCTTGTTGTCCATCTGCAGGGCGGTGATGCCCTCGGTGGTGCCGGTGACCTTAAAGTCCATGTCGCCCAGGAAGTCCTCGAGACCCTGGATGTCGGACAGGACCACGGTCTTGCCCTCCTCCTGGATCAGGCCCATGGCGATACCGGAGACTGGGCGCTTAATGGGCACGCCGCCGTCCATAAGGGCGAGCGTGGAGCCGCAGGTCGAAGCCATCGAAGAGGAGCCGTTGGACTCCATGACCTCGGAGACGACGCGGATGGCGTAGGGAAACTCGTTCTCGTCGGGGAGTACCGGAAGCAGAGCGCGCTCGGCCAGGTTGCCATGACCGATCTCGCGGCGCTTGGGGCTGCCCATGCGGCCAGTCTCGCCGGTGCAGAACGGCGGGAAGTTGTAGTGGTGCATGTAGCGCTTGCCCTCGGTGGGCTCGATGGTATCAAGACGCTGGCCCTCGTTGAGCATGCCAAGCGACAGGACAGAGAGCACCTGGGTCTGGCCACGCTGGAACAGGCCGGAGCCGTGAACGAGCGGCAGATAGTTATCCTTCACCATGATGGGGCGAATCTCATCGGCGGCACGGCCGTCGACGCGCTCACCAGTCTCGACGACCATGGTGCGCATGGCCTTCTTCTCGAGCTTCTTGAGCGCCACGGGGATTTCGCGCTCCCAAGCGGCCTGCTCCTCCTCGGTAAACTCGGCGCGGATGGACTCCTTCAGAGCCTCGACCTTACCGATACGAGAGAGCTTGTCGGCGTCGCGAAGGGCAGCTGCCATCTCGTCGTAGTGGGCGAAGATGCGCTCCTGGACCTCCTCGACGGGCTGGTCAAGCGGATACTCCTTCTTGACGATGGGGCCGTTGACCTGCTCCCACTCGGCGACAAACTCGTCCTGGGCCTGGCAGAAGGCAGCAAGGGCCTCCTGGCCAAACTTCATGGCGGCGAGCATGTCGTCCTCGGAGATCTCCTCGGCACCGGCCTCGACCATCGAGATAAAGTCGGCGGATCCGCCCAGTTCCAGGTCCAGATCCGAGCTCTCGCGCTCCTCGTAGGTGGGGTTGACGATAAACTCGCCGGTCTCCACGTTACGGCCGATGCGCACGCAGGCAAGCGGGCCCTCGAAGGGAACGCCGCCGAGCGTCATGGCCAGGGAAGCACCCATGACGTTGATGACGTCGAAGGGGTTGACCTGGTCGGCGACGAGCGAGGTAGTGACGATGTGTACCTCGTTGCGGAAGCCGTCCGGGAAGCTCGGGCGAATCGGGCGGTCGATCATGCGCGCTGTGAGCGTGGCCTTCTCGCTGGGACGGCCCTCACGCTTGAGGTAACCACCCGGGATGCGGCCGGCGGCGTACATCTTCTCGTTGAAGTCGACGGTCAGCGGGAAGAAGTCGTAGTTCTTGCGCTCCTTGGAGACGACCACGGTGTCGAGCATCGTGGTGTCGCCCTGCTTGACCAGGCACGCGCCGGTGGCCTGCTTGGCAAGCTCGCCCGACTCAAAGGTGTAGGTCTTGCCGTACAGCTCAAAGGTCTTGGATACGAGTGTCATTGTTCTCCTTTACCCCACAGGCCCCTTGCCTGCGGGCTTCTCATGTGACGCGGGCCCCCTGCCCCCGCCACGCTTCAGAGCGTGATTGTTCACGCCCTTACACAAAAAGAGCGCCCCGCTGCGCAGGACGCTCTTAGCATGTACAAATCCTTACTGGATGTTGTCGCGGATGCCCAGAGCCTTGATGAGCTCACGGTACTCGACGATGTCGT
Organism: uncultured Collinsella sp.; assembly: GCA_902479075.1. Taxonomy (GTDB): domain Bacteria; phylum Actinomycetota; class Coriobacteriia; order Coriobacteriales; family Coriobacteriaceae; genus Collinsella. The sequence goes on along the minus strand of CABSNK010000017.1, from coordinate 24,876 downwards.
TCTTCTTGATGTAGGAGAGAAGACGACGACGACGGCCGACGAGCATGAGCAGGCCACGACGGGTGTGGAAGTCCTTCTGGTGGGACTTCATGTGCTCGGTCAGCTCCTTGATGCGCTCGGACAGGATGGCGACCTGAACCTTGGGGTTGCCGGTGTCGACCGGGGTGTTACCGAACTGGGCAGTCAGCTCCGCCTTGCGCTCTTTGGAAACAGTCATTGTTTCACCTTTCGTTTTACGTCGCCCGCGGGCGACTCGATTCGCCTCGGACTGGGAAGCCGCCGGTGGAGCGAGCATCCAAGATCGAGGTACCAACAGGTCGGTATGTTACCACAAGCAGCCCGCGCCTGCGCGTCATCACCGACCCAACATGAATTCCATCGCACGGAGGCGCTGATCGGTGTGCGTCGCAGCCCAAACATGCGAAAGCCCCAATAAAAAGGCAGCGGTATGGGGATCGATCCTCTCGGCCATGAGTGCATCGAAGGTCATGGACATGAGGGCGCGCAGCCACGCGACCTCACCGGTCGACACCAGCTCGGCACCCGGAACGCTCGACGCGCACGACCCGCACATGAGCCCGCCCGCCCGGGGCGAAAAATACGACAGCATGGGGTCTCCGCACAGCACGCAGGCCGAAAAATCGGGTCGATAGCCAACGTGCGACAGCAGCTTAAAGACATATGCCGCCACAAGTAGATCCATATGCGCCGTGTCGAGCCCGCTGCCCACCAGGGCAAGCGCTCGCTGCGTGATGGCAAAGGTAAATGGATCCTCGGCGTCCTCAAACGAGCACACGCGCGCGACCTCGGCGATCGCGCTTGCGGCACAGGTCGTCTCGTAATCGGGCGCAGCGCCGAGCGGCGCCTCCATAAGCTCGGCCTGGGAAACCACGTCGAGCGACCGTCCATGCGCGAGCAGCATATCGACGGTGCAGAACAGCTCGCAGCGCGCAGCAAGGCGCCCACCGGGTTTGCGGGCGCCCTTTGCCACGGCGCGAACCTGCCGACCCCGCTCGTCAAGCATCGTCAAGATCAGGTCCGTCTCTTTGAGCTTCGTCTTATCGAGGACGAGCACCTTCGTGCGATATGTCCGGGAGCCTGCCATGCGCGCCGCGCGTCCTTAGTCCTCGGCGTTGTAGCCAAAGCGGCGAATCTGGGCCTCGTCGTCACGCCAGCCGGCCTTGACCTTCACGTCCAGCTCCAAAAAGACCTGCGTGCCAAAGATGCGCTCAAGGTCACGACGGGCATCGATGCCGATATGCTTAATCATTTCGCCGCCCTTGCCGATGATGATGCCCTTCTGCCCCTCGCGCTCGACGTAAATCGTGGCGTGCACGCGCAGGACCTTCTTAGTCTGCTCGAGGGCGTCACAGATGACGCCAACGGAGTGCGGGATCTCATCACGGGTGCGGCGCAAGACCTTCTCGCGCACAAACTCGGCAACGAGCGTCTCGTCGGAAGCGTCGGTACCCATGTCCTCGGGGAACCAACGCGGACCCTCGGGCAAAAAGTGTGCAACGGTCTCGATAAACGCATCGACGTTGAAGTTCTTGACCGACGACGTCACGATCTCATCGTCATATTCCATGAGCTCGTGGGCGGCCTTAAGCTGCTCCATGACCTGTGCGGGATCAGCCTCATCGGCCTTGGTGAGCACCAAGACCTTCTTGGAACGGGCGCTCTTGACGCGCTCGGCAACCCAGGCGTCTCCCCTGCCGATCGGCTTGGTGGCATCAATCAAAAACGCGACGACATCGACATCGTTCAGCTCGAACAGCGCGCTCTTGTTGAGCTCGGACCCCAGGCCGTCCTTGGGCTTGTGAATACCCGGGGTATCGACAAAGACCAGCTGGTAGCCGGGACGGTTAACGACGGCGCGCATGCGGCGGCGGGTCGTCTGGGCCACCGGCGAGGTGATGGCGACCTTTTTGCCATAGCAGGCGTTGAGCAGCGTGGACTTGCCGGCGTTGGGGCGGCCGACCAGGGCCACGAAGCCGCTGCGGAAACCGGGCTCAACGTCTCCAAAGCCCGCGAGGCTGTCGTCCTCGTCGCACAGGGCGTCGAGCTCCTCGTCGCTCATGCCCTCAAACGGGTCAAACTCCACGACATCCTCATAGGCATCGTTCGCTTCGGCATCCACCGCATCCAGGGACTCGTCGTCCAGAGTTTCATCGATAGGCTGCATATTGTCGGACATGAAAATCCCTTTCTAAATAAAGTCGAGCGCGTGGGCAAATACCAGCAATCCCACAATCGCGGCGGTGATGGAAAGTACGTATACGGAGGCGGCGGCGATATCTTTAGCACGCTTTGCCAGCGGATGGAGCTCCTGGGTCGCCAGGTCGACGATCGCCTCCATGGCGGTGTTGCACAGCTCACCGTGAATCACCAGGCCACAGCAGATGATAACCGTGGCCCATTCGGCAATATCGAGCCCCACAATGCAGCCGGCAATGACGGTGCACACGCCTGCCGCGAGCATAACCTTGATGTTGCGCTCGGTCTTGACGGCGGTGACGAAGCCCTCCATGGCGTAGGAGAACGACTTTAAGAAGGAAGGATGGTCCTTGTTCGATCCGGGAATCATAGACGGCTCCTAGTCGTGGGCGTGGTTGGTGATGGGGCCGACGTGGACCAGCTTGGGGTCCTCACCGCGCTCAAGCGCCAGATCGCGCAGGATGGCGTCCTCGCGGGCCTCCATGACCTCGGCCTCGTCGTCCTCAATATGGTCATACCCCAGCAGGTGCAGCATGCCATGCACGAGCATCAGGCGACACTCGTCGGCAGGGCTATTGCCAAAGCCGGGGGCCTGACGGGCAATGACCTGCGGGGCCAAGATGATATCGCCGAGCTCGAGCGTCTCGTCGGCGGGAATATCCTCGTCAAAGGCCGAGTCGCATTCAAACGAGAGGACATCGGTGGTGCGGTCGATACCGCGCCACTCGTGGTTGAGCTCGTGCATCTCGTCCTCATCGACATATGAAAGGGAAATCTCGACTTCACGCTCAACGCCCTCGGCGGCAAGCACGACCTCGCAGATGTACTCTACCTCCTGCGCGTCGAGCAGCGTATCGAGCTCGGCATCGTTGCTGATCAATACACTCAACGGGACTCCTTTCGGTCGTGCACGCGCTTCTCGCGTACATCATCATAAGCATCGTATGCCTCGACGATACGCCCCACCAAGGCATGGCGCACCACGTCGGCACGCTCGAGGTGAGAAAATGCGACATCGTCGACACGGCCTAAAATCTGCTCGACGTCGGCAAGACCGCCGTGACGACCCACCAGGTCGCGCTGACTCGGGTCGCCGGTAATCACAAACTTGGAGTTAAAGCCCAGGCGAGTCAGGAACATCTTCATCTGCTCGGGCGTGGTATTTTGCGCCTCGTCGAGCACCACGAAGGCATCGCTCAGCGTGCGGCCACGCATGTAGGCAAGCGGGGCGATCTCGATCACGCCGCGCTCCATAAGCTCATCGGTGCGCTCGCGATCCATCATGTCAAAAAGGGCGTCGTAGAGCGGACGCATGTAAGGATCGATCTTTTCCTCGAGGGTACCGGGCAAAAAGCCCAGGTTCTCCCCCGCCTCGACAACCGGACGCGTCAAGATCAGACGGCCCACCTCGTGACGCTTGAGTGCGGCAACAGCGAGCGCCATGGCCAGATAGGTCTTACCGGTACCGGCAGGACCCAGGCCAAACGTGATGGTATTTGAGCGGATGGCATCCACATAGCGCTTTTGACCGAGCGTCTTGGGGCGAATGACGCGACCGCGATACGAAAGCAGCACGTCATCGCGAAGCGACGTAGCCTCGTGCTCACCGTCGCGCAAGACGGCCAGGCAGCGAGAGACATCGTCGGCAGAAAGCGTGCGCCCGGCAGCCGCCTCGCGAAAAGCATGCTCGAAAAAACGCGCCACAAGCTCGACCTCATCCGGGTCACCGCTCACGGCGATACTGTCGCCACGGGCGACCACGCGGGCACGAACCAAGCTCTCCAGCGCACGCAGGACGCCGTCGCCGGCACCCAAAACGCGCGAGGGGTCAATACCCTCGGGAACGGTAAGTCTAATCTTCGAGGCTTCCATGAACCTCCCTGCGTGCATGGACCAAGCCGGAATCATCGACTCCGATGATAGCAACATCGAGCAGGCACGGGGCTGTGAGTCCACAGGTATCGTCAAGACGGGCATGATGGAACGAACCGAGCGTCAGGTTGTCGCCATACTCGAGCACGGCGCGCTCGACGGTGCCCACGCGACGGCGAGCGTCGGCAATGGCAAGCTCCTGCGCCGCGGCTCGCATACGACGGCTGCGCTCGGCCATAACCTCGGGCGGCACCTGGTCGGGCATATCGGCAGCAAGGGTACCGGGGCGCTTGCTGTAGCGGAACACGTGCATACGCGAAAAACCCACGCGGCGGCACAGAGCCAGCGACTCCTCAAACTCCTCGTCCGTCTCGCCGGGAAAACCGACGATGACATCGCACGAAAGGGACGCCTGAGGCAAGTTGGTGCGAATCATGCGCACCGTCTCCTCAAAGGCCTCGGCGCTATAGGGACGGCCCATGCGACGCAGTGTCCTGGTGCAGCCGGACTGCACGGGCAGGTGCAAAAACGGGGCGATGCGCATCGGATAGCGCGCCATGACCTTAAGCAGGGACTCGGAGATATCCATGGGCTCGACCGAGGAAATGCGCACATGCGGAATGGACGTGCGTTCCATGATCGCCTCGAGCAGCTCATCGATCTCGACGTGTTCATCAGTCGCGCTCTTGCCATCGTAGGCGCCCAGGTTCACGCCCGTCAGCACTACCTCGGGCACGCCGGCCTCCTGGGCCTCGCGAACCTGCTCGAGTACGGACTCGACCGGCACGGAGCGCTCGGGGCCGCGGGCCTTCCATACAATGCAATAGGTGCAACGATGGTTGCAGCCGTCCTGGATCTTCACGCCCAGACGCGAGCGACCGAGCGCGTCGACCACCTCGCCGTCACTGCAGGCGGGAACGTCATCGGACTCAACGCCCAGCACCTCACAGACGCGTTCGGCGACATCGATCTTGGACGGCTCGGCGATCACGCGGTCCGAAAGCTCCAGCAGCTCCTCGGGGTGCAGATTGACTACGCATCCGGTCACGACCACATAGGGCTCGTTTGGATAAGCCAGCGCATGGCGAACGGCCTTACGGGTCTTGGCCTCGGCCTCGCCCGTAACGGCACAGGTGTTAATGACAATCAGCTCAGCATCCTGGGGCTCTACCATCGCAAAGCCCAGGCGCATAAGATCGGCAGTGATACGGTCGGACTCAACCCGGTTGACACGGCAACCGAGGTTGACGACAGAGATATGAGGTGCGAGCACGCGGGCTCCTTAATCGAGGATATCGTCGAGAGCGCTCTTAATGCGATCGGTCACCGATTTCTTACCGGATGCGACGTCATCGCCCATCTCATCGGCAAAAGCGCGGAGCAGCTCGCGCTGCTTGTTGGAAAGGTTCGTGGGAACGACCACGCGCAGCTGCACGATCAGTCGACCGCGTGAGCCGCCACCGCCGATGCGCGGCATGCCGAAATTGTTGACGCTCACAGTGTCACCGTACTGTGTGCCGGCGGGGACGCACAGCTTGACGACCTCGTCGGGCATAATGCCCTCGACCTCGATCTCGCAGCCGAGCGCAGCCTGCGCAATCGAGATATCGCTCACGAGGTACAGGTCGTCGCCGTTGCGCTTAAAGCGCTCGTGGTCGGCGACGCGCACGTTGACGATCAGGTCGCCCGAGGGCTCACCGCGAAGGCCTGCCTCGCCAAAGCCGCTCACGCGCAGCTGGCGACCGGTCGAAACGCCGGCGGGAATATCGATGTCGATCTTTTCGTGCGAAGGCGTGCGGCCCTGACCGTCACAGGTCTCGCAGGGATGATCAATGACCGTGCCCTCGCCATGGCAGTCGGGGCAAGGCGAAGAGGACTGAACCTGGCCCAGGAACGAGCGCTGGACCGTCGTGACATAGCCCGTGCCGTGGCAGCGGCTGCACTGCTTTTCCTGTGCACCCTCGGCCCTACCGGTGCCGTTGCAATCCTCGCAGGGAGCAAGACGGTCATAGCTGATCGTCTTTTTGCAACCGAGTGCCGCCTCCTCAAGGGTCACCGAAAGGGAGATGGCCATATCGCGGCCGCGACGACGCTCACGGCGATTTCGGGCGCCACCGCCGGCACCGCCACCAAAGAACGACGAAAAGAGGTCGTCCATGCCCATGCCGCCAAAAATATCGTTGATATCGACGTAGCCCGAACCACCAGGGCCGTCGGCAGTGCCGTAACGGTCGTAGTTAGCACGCTTCTGCTCATCGGAAAGAACGGAATATGCCTCGTTGAGCTCCTTGAACTTGGCCTCGGCCTCGGGATCGTCCGAAACGTCCGGGTGTACGGTACGGGCCTTCTTTAGAAACGCGCGCTTAATCGTCCGCGCGTCGGCATCCTTGTCGACGCCAAGCACCTCGTAGTAATCCCTATTTTCCGACACGACCGAATCCTTCCGACTTTCATTATTGTCACAGTGCGTCCTATACCCAAGCTGGGCCGGCCGCAAACAGAGGGTTTGATGTTATTGCATTGCGTAGGGCGAAAGCATGGCACGCTGCGAGCAGCTCGCAAACCAAACCGACACAAGCGCAAACATAAATCCGTTGGCAAAACCGTTGACAAACTGCATCGCGCCGCGCTTCCACCACAGCAGGCTGCGGTGAAGCACGCCGTCCGAGAGCACCATGAACAAGCCCATGGCAAACGGAATAAAGCACATCACGGCAAAGGCTGAGAACACGCCCGAGATGGCCGACAGCACCAAAAACGGCGCCACGATTCCCATCAGGTAAAAACCGGTACGGGCCTTGCCCTCCAGACGCTCGGCCTCGACATGGGCGCGACCGACCAGATCGCCACCCGAGGCACCGTTGGTGCCGGCGTGACCCATACCGCTAATACGGACCTCGTCGCCATCGTGCGTACCGGCAGGAAACTCAATAGTCTGCTCGGAGGTCACACGGGTCCGCCCGCTGCCGCCGCAATCGGGGCAGGGGTCGGCGACGACCTTACCGGAACCGCCGCACTCGGGGCAGACCGACTGGAACGTGCCGGCACCGAACAGGAAGGACAGGTCGACATCGATGTGGCCGCGACCACCGCAGCTCGGACAGGTATGTGCATGCTCGGACGAGACAGAACCCGAGCCTCCGCAGTGACCACAGGTATCGAAGCGCGTATAGCGGACGGTCTTGCGGGCGCCGCCCTTGGCCTCCTTGGCGTCGAGCTTAATATCGACGACCACGTTGGCGCCGTTCTCGGGATTGTAGGCAGCCTGCCCGCGACGCGCCTGGCCCCAGGCGCCACCAAAGGGAAAGCCGCCCTCAAAGGGGTTGCCATAGCCCGCGCTGCCGGCGTAGCCGCCGCCATAGGGCGAAGCCGTAGGAGCGCCGGCGAAGGGATTGCCCGAACGCATGGCGTCATAGCGCGCACGCTTCTGCTCATCCGAAAGCACGGCGTAGGCCTCGGAAACCTCTTTAAACTTTTCCTCGGCATCAGGTTCTTTGTTGACGTCCGGATGGAGCTTGCGGGCCTTTTGCTGGAAGGCCTTCTGTATATCACGCGAGGTGGCGTCCTTGGAGACACCCAAAATCTCGTAGTAATCTTTTTCGTTCATCGTCGCCATGCGCGGCAACCTCCTGCTCACAGCAGCGTATATATTGCGGTAATTCTACCCGAGCGGCCTAAGCTAGACCCCAAAACAGCTCGAACAGCACATTTCCATCGAGCCAGCCCAAGTGGGTGGGCGCTAAACGGGCGTGGGCACGACCTGCGATAACGTCTTTCGAGGCGACGCACCCCGCATGCCCCTCGACATAATCGGGCACCCAAGTGGCAAGACCCAACTCGAGCGCACGGTCACAGGCCGCCGCCAGCTCGTCTGCAGCGATCACGCTTGCCGAGCGAACCAACAGATCGGGCCCAATGCCACGCGTCATGCGGCAGGCGAGCATCAAATCCTCGGCCTCAGCCTCGCGCTGCGACAGATACTCGGCATCAAACGTCATCGCGGCATCGTCGCGTTGCACCAAGCGCACGCGATACGCATCGCCGCGAGCAGGCACGTCGGGAAACAACCCGGCCAGGCGATCGAAATCCTCGGCGTCGAGCATACCGGCGGCAGAGCGACCCAAGCCCAGATAGCCCTGTCCGGTCCAATAGGCAATGTTGTGGTCACACACATGGCCGTCGAGCGCGTAGCTTGCCACCTCATACGGGTGATAGCCGGCCGCACCCAGACACTCACGCGCCGCATCCATGCATGCAGCCTGAAAATCCTCGTCGGGCTCGAGCGACTCGTCGCGACACGCCATGCGGTAGAGCGGCGTACCCTCCTCGAGCGTGAGCGGGTACACTGATACGTGATGCGGCGCCGCCGCCAGTACGCCATCGAGCGTGCGCTGCCAGCTTACGGCGGTCTGCCCGGGAAGGCCGCACATCAGGTCGCAGGACACATCAAGCCCTGCGTCCTTAACCGTCGTGATGGCAGCGAGCGCCCGATCGGCATCGTGAATGCGACCGATGGCGGTAAGCTCGGCGTTATCGAGCGTTTGCACGCCCAGAGAGACGCGTGTGACACCAACCTCGGCAAGCGCAGTGGCAAGCTCGGCGGTCAGCGACTCAGGATTGGCCTCGCAGGTAAACTCAACGGGCTTACACCACGCAGAGATACGCCGGGCAAGTTCTACCAGACGCTCCCCCGCCAGCGACGGCGTGCCGCCGCCAACATAGACGGTGCGGATCTGTGCAAGCGCGCCTGCGTCGCCAAAGGCATCGAGGCGCGCATACAGCTGCCCAAAATAAGTATCGAGCGCAGCGCTCAGGTCGCGCGGAGCAATACTGCGCGAGTCAAAGTCGCAGTACCGGCACTTTTGGGCGCAAAACGGCACATGCACGTACAGCGCGGTAACGGCCACCGTTAGGCCTCCAGCGGAAGAGCGGGCACCGACTCGCCGGCGGCAAGTGCGGCCTCGCAGGCCACCACATCGCGCTCGATATCATCGACCAATGCCATGAACTCCTCGTATGTGGAGCAGCGCACCACCTGCGCGCGCCAGGCGGCGGCATGGGGCATGCCCTTAAGATACCAGCTCGCGTACGTGCGGGCACGTGACATAAGCGGCAACAGCTCATGCGTGAGCGTCAGGTGCTCGCGCAGGGCATCCAGGCGCTCGACGGAGCTGCGCACCGGCACCGGTATGCCATCGAGCGCAAGGGCGCGGGCATCGCCGAACACCCAGGGGTTGCCATAGATACCGCGCGCGATGAACACCGCACTGGCACCCGAGCTTTGCAGATGCTCCGCCGCGTCCTCGGCCGAGAACACATCGCCCGAACCAATCACGGGAATCTCGACGGCGTCGGCCACCTCATCGACGACCGACCAATCGGCCTGGCCCGTATAGAGCTGCGTGGCACAGCGACCATGTACCGCCACCGCAGCTGCCCCTGCACCCTCGAGCATCTGGGCAAATGTCGCGGCATTGCGATCCTCGGCATAAAAGCCTTTGCGAATCTTGACGGTCACGGGCACGTGCGCCGCGCCCACCGCCGCCTCGACGATGCGCTCGGCCAGCTCGGGCGTACGCATAAGCGCCGAGCCCTCGCCCTTGGTGACGACCTTGCGAGCCGGGCAGGCCATGTTGATATCGATCAGCGACAGGCGATCGCCCACGCGCTCCTCGACGGCGGCGACGGCGCTCGCAAACTGATCGGGCTTGGAACCAAAGAGCTGCACGCAGATCTGCTGCTCCTCATCGGCCGGCAGTACCAGGCGCCAGGTCTTATTGCTGGCATAGGCTAGACCTGCGACGCTTACCATCTCGCTGTAGGCAAGGTTGGCACCGCGGCGGCGACACATGATGCGATAGGCGGGGTCAGTCACGCCGGCCATAGGAGCCATAAGGAACGGCTGCTCGGCATAGGCGCCCAGCAGCCGCTTGCTGTATTCAGAAAGCGCCATGGATCTACTCGTCCACCTTGAGAATCGCCATAAAGGCCTCCTGCGGGACCTCGACCGAACCGATGGCCTTCATGCGCTTCTTGCCCTCTTTCTGCTTCTCGAGCAGCTTGCGCTTACGCGAGATATCGCCGCCATAGCACTTGGCCAAAACGTCCTTGCGGCGCGCCTTGACGGTAGAGCGGGCGATGATCTTGTTGCCGATGGCGCCCTGAATAGGCACCTCGAACAGCTGGCGCGGGATGATTTCCTTGAGCTTGTCACACAGGCCGCGGGCCAGGCCATAGGCCTTGTCCTTGTGCACGATAAACGAAAGCGCGTCCACCTCGTCGCCCGAAAGCAAAATATCGAGCTTAACGAGCTCGGAGGGACGGTACTCGTTGAACTCGTAGTCGAGCGAGGCATAGCCCTTGGTACGGCTCTTGAGCTGGTCAAAGAAGTCCAGGATGAGCTCGGCGAGCGGCATATCAAAGCGCATCTCGACCGATTTGCTTGTGAGATGGATCATGTCGGTCGTAATGCCGCGGTGCTCGATAGCGAGCTGCATGACGGCGCCCGTATACTCGGGCGGGCAGATAATCTTGGCCTTGAGGTAGGGCTCCTCGATGCGCTCGATGCGCGTAGCCTCGGGCAGATCCTGCGGGCTGCGAACATCAATCATCTCGCCGTCGGTCTTGTAGACGTGATAGTCCACCGAAGGGCTCGTGGCAATCAGGTCCAGGTTGAACTCGCGCTCCAGGCGCTCCTTGACGACCTCCATATGCAGCAGGCCCAAGAAGCCAACGCGGAAACCAAAGCCGAGCGCCACCGAAGTCTCGGGCTCCCACACCAACGACGGGTCGTTGACATGCAGCTTATCGAGAGCGTCGCGCAGGTTCTCGTAATCCTTGTTGTCGATCGGGAACAGGCCCGTGTAGACCATGGGCTTGGCCTCACGGTAGCCGGGAAGCGGCTCGGGGCAGGGATTCGACGCCCACGTAAGGGTATCGCCCACGCGCACGGCCTCGGGGTCCTTCAGGCCCGTGACCACGTAGCCCACCTCGCCGACCGTCAGTGCGTCGACCGGTGTCTCGGCGGGACGCTTGACGCCCACGCCATCGACCAAAAAGTCACCCTTTGCCTGCATCATAAGGAGGGTATCGCCCTTTTTGATGGAGCCGTCAAACACGCGGACCGTGGCAACGACGCCGCGGTACTCATCAAAATACGAGTCCAGGATGAGCGCCTTGAGCGGCGCGTTTGCATCGCCCTTGGGCGGAGAGATCAAAAAGACGATGGACTCCAGCAGATCGTGGATGCCCTCGCCGGTCTTGCCCGATACGCATACGGCATCGTCGGCAGGGATCGCCAGGTCGTCCTCGATCTCGGTCTTGACCTCGTCGGGGTGTGCCGACGGCAGGTCGATCTTATTGATGGCGGGCACGATATCCAAGTTGGCGTTCATGGCGAGCGTCGCGTTGGAGACGGTCTGCGCCTCGACGCCCTGCGTGGCGTCGACGACAAGCACCGCACCCTCGCAGGCGGCAAGCGAACGCGAGACCTCATAGGTAAAGTCCACGTGGCCCGGCGTATCGATCAGGTTGAACTGATACGTCTCGCCATCGTCGGCGTCATAGGAGACGCGAACGGCATTGGACTTGATCGTGATGCCGCGCTCGCGCTCAATATCCATGGTATCGAGCAGCTGCGACTCCATGTCGCGCTCGTCGACGGTATGGGTGAGCTCGAGGATGCGGTCACTAATCGTGGACTTGCCATGGTCAATGTGCGCAACGATCGAGAAGTTGCGGATGTGGGAAATGTCAATTGAAGTATCCATGCGGACTATCTTACCCGAGCGGTACAAAAAATGGAGCCTGTTCCATAAAACAGGCTCCATTTATGCGCGTAATCTGTGTGGTGTGAAATTTACAACTTAGGCGTTGATGCTGCTCACGAGCTTGGCAAGACCGGACTTGCGGTTGGAAGCCTGGTTCTTGTGGATAACATGCTTGGCGGCAGCCATGTCGAGACGCTTGGTGACGGTCTTGAGGGCAGCCTGGGCCTTCTCGGCGTCGCCCTCGGCGACGGCGGACTGGACGTGCTTGGTCAGCGTCTTGAGCTCGGACTTGACAGCCTTGTTACGCATGCGAGCTGCCTCATTGGTGCGGATACGCTTCTTCTGAGACTTGATGTTTGCCACTTCTGGAGTTCCTTTCGAGTTCCTTGCAAAAAATGTATGACACCTCTGAGACACGGTGAGGTCATGCAAGCGCCTACTATAGCACGCTCCCCCTCAAAGGGATAGAACGAATTTGTCAAATAGGCAGGTATCATCACGATTTTCTCAAGATGTTCGTAATCCAGAGCAAAAGCGCGGTCTGGGAATCAGCCGAACCCTTCAATGCGAGCTCCACATCGACCGCGCCCTCGAGCGCGGCAACGAGCTCGGTCATCGAAAAACGACGCGCCCAGGTCAGGTGATTCTTGACCTGCCAAGACTGGAGCTTGAGCGTCGCGGCAAGCTCGCGTCCCTGTCCACGCGCATCGAGTGCCTTGGCGACGATAAGCTCGCGAATGCGTCCGCACAGCAGCGTGTAGGTCCACACATAGCTCTTGGTGGGTAACAGCCCAAAGAGCTCAAGCGAGCGGCGCATATCACGAGCCGAGACCGCGTTGAGAAAATCCCAGGGCTGGACTTCGGCCGTGCGCACGATCCAGCGTTCCACATCGGCAAGCTCAATTTGCGGCGCCTCGACCATCTGGGCAAGCTTGGCCAAGTCGTTATCGAGCATGCGAGTGTTCTCACCCGAGCGCGAAACGAGCTCCTCGGCGGCCGCCGTCGAGATGGACTTTCCGTGCTGCGTCGCCATCTGCTGCACGCGGCGCGGGAGCTCCCAGCGCTTGGTGCCCGAACAGTCGATCACGGCCTTCTTGTCAATCTTGGCGATTGCCTTGTACAGGCGCGTGTTCTTGGCAAGCGAATCGGCGATGATGAGGCAAACCGTCGTGGGGCTGGGACTCGCCAGATACTCGACAAGCGGCTCGGAGATCGCTTTGACGAGTTTTGAGCAGCCGTCAAGGATTACCAGGCGAAACTCGCTGCCCATGGGAAAGGTGTTAAGCGACCCGATAATCGACTCGATATCGGGGTCTTTGGTCATATCGCGCTCGTCGAGGTTGAACTCGACCATGCCCGTCTTTTCCAGACGAGCCTTCATACGCGAGACGGCGTGGTCGCGTTTGACTCCGTCGGTACCGACGATCAGATACGCCGGCAAAAGACCGGTTTCGGACATCGCGCTCCCCTCCCGCAGGCTCTCGTGCTCGTACCGTGTCATTCTATCCCACGGGTTGGTCCCACGCCAACGGCAGCATCAAGGTCGCTGGCATCGCATGGCAAATCCGGTTACGGTCGGCGAGACGGTGATGTCTCCTTGTTCGATGGTGCATGCGAACGCGCCGCCCGCATCGCGAACGGCATCGATGCAGGCATCGGTTGGATGGCCGTAGCGGTTGCCCTCGCCCGCACTCGCGATAGAGAGCTCGGGCTTAAGCGTTTCCAGCAGGTCTGTATCGACAGAAACTTTTGAGCCGTGATGCCCCAGCTTGAGCACATCGATATCCCCCACCTCCTGCACGAATTCTCGCTCTTGGTCGAGCTCGGCATCACCGGTGAGAAGTACGCCCAGGCTCTTGCCTTCCTGAGCATAGGAGAGCAGCAAGACAAGCGAGTCCTCATTGCCCTCGCCATCTACCGTGTCAAACGGCCACATCACACGAGCCCGAAATGCGCCGATATCGACCGTGTCTCCGCGAGCCACCTGCCGATACGTTACGCCGGGGCGATTCAGGACCTCAGCAGGCGCACCGTCCAGCGCATCGGCTGCAACCGCAATGGTTCCAACAGAAAACCGATCGAGTACGTCGGGAAGACCGCCCCAATGGTCTTCGTCCCAATGCGTCACGAAGACGGCATCGATATGGTGGACATTATTGCGAACCAACGCCGACACCACGCGCTCATCGAGCCCACAGTCGACGAGCGCCACAGTGCCACCCTGACGAACCAGAATCGCATCGGCCTGGCCAACATCGAGGACCGTCACCGAAGGCGGCGCGCATCGATCCCAATAGATATACGGAACACCCGCTGCAAGCATCAGGCACACCAGCCCCGCTGCCATGCTCCGTGCGCGGGGGCGTGGCCACCAGACCAAGAGGACTGCCAGTGCAAACGGCACCACGTATACCAAGGGCGTATCGGGCGGCACGCTTACGGATGCGCCCGGAACGGCAGCAAAGAGCTGCTCAAAGAACAGGGCACAGCGGGCGACAATCATGGGCACCACGATCGTCCCGTGGCTCAACAGCGGCACAAGCGAGCAGGGTGCCAGCACAACTGACGATGCGAGCAGCACGCTTATCACCGGACCGATCACGGCATTTGCAAGCGGGGCAATGAGCGAAAACGTCCCAAATGCGGGAATGGTTACGGGAAGTGTCGCGAGTTGTGAGCACAACGTGACAGACAAAACGCTGGCGACACCCGATGGCATGCCCAGCTCGCCCAAGGCGCAGGTGGCGTAGGGGCAAAAACAAAGGATGGCAAAAACACTGGCGAACGATAGTTGAAAACCCATCTCGAACAATACCGTCGGTCGCAGCAACACAAAGATTGCCATGGTCAAAAATAGGGCCGAGAGGCCATGCCGACGACGTCCGGCGCCGTTGGCGACAAGCGTCGCCGCCACCATGCAGCACGCGCGCACGGCCGAGGGCGAGGCGCCCGTAAAGACGGCATAGGCAATAAGAGCCAGTATCAACAGTCCCCGCTGCAGCCCACGAGAGAGGCGTGTCTTTTGCAGGGCGCTCTCAATCACAAACCCCACGATGGCAAGATGGCTGCCCGAGACGGCGATGAGATGTGCGGTGCCCGTTACCGAAAACCAATCGCCCGCCGGCTGGGCGCGCAGCTCGGACGAGCGTCCACAGACAACGCCGGCAATGAGCGAGCGCGCTGGATCGGTCGCGGGCGCGATAACGGCAAGGAGCTCGTTTCGAAGCCAAGACAACGGGTCTGGAGGGCCCTCGTCGATCGATACCAACCGGACGACTTTAACCTTTCGAAGCTCGCCCCGAAGCACGCGTGAGCGCCCATACGCATCATTCTCAAAGCGCGAAATTCGACCGATAGCACGTACATGCGAACCGGCGCCAAGCTCACGATCACACGACAGCCGTACCTGACCCAAACGCTTTTCGCCCGCATACGCATCACAGGTATAGGAGTACGCACCGTCATTGATGGACGGGTCGCCACACACAACAAACTCGAGACTGCTCGCAGCCCGATTATCCAACGCCCTCGAAGCGCGCAGCGCCCCTATCGCCCAACCCGCGGACACTACCGCTCCCGCCACGAGGCCGAGGGCCGCGGCATACAGCCATCGCCTCCACCGCACAAGGCGCATGCAGGACCGAGCCAATACGATGCACCCTGCTGCCGCAACGGGAATGGCCATAAGCAATGTGACGGGCGCCGCCCGCTCTCCCAGCAGCGCATCGGCCGCCATGTTAAGCACTAACCCACAGCTCGCACACAAGCCGGCACAAAGGGCTATCGTCCACGGCATCAATGGGCGCGGTGGCATCACATGCTCGCGCTCGGTCGCACTCATACGCAGATGCAATCTTTAATTTTGGCGAGTTTCTTCTCACCGATCCCCGATACGCGCATAAGGTCATCGACCGAGGCAAAGGCCCCGTTTTGCGTCCGTTCGTCGATAATTGACTGGGCCATAGAAGGCCCGATGCCCGAAAGCGTCTGCAGCTCCGCCGCACTTGCCGTATTGATATTCACAAGTCCCGACGAAGACCCCGCACCAGAAGCCACGGCGCCGCTTTCGGCACCGCCGACCGCCGCAGCCGTTTGTTGCTCCCCTACCGTCGGCACATAGACCTTTTGACCATCTGCGATCTTGGACGCACGGTTAAGACCTGTCACATCCGCCTCGGCCGTAAGCCCTCCGGCAGCATCGATTGCCTGGGACACCCGCGCTCCGTCTTTGAGCCGGTACACGCCAGGCCTCGCAACAGCGCCGTCAACATCGACGTACACCTCAGCATCAGAAGAGCTCTTGGCAGACGACCCATCGGCATCGTCAGGTGACGTATCCTCGGCCCCACGTACATCTGAGGCGCTCGCCTCATCACTACGCTCAAACGACACATCACTGGAATGGCCACCAAAACCTGCCATCGCCAAGCCGCTCGCGGCGGCAATGACAACCAGAATCGCCACGACCACCGCCTTATGGCCGAGCAGCTTTTCTGCCCAGCGATCCATCCGTTTAACCCGTTCGTGTTGCTCGCGCTGCGCCATAGCAAACACCTCCCAACACCATCGTGTCAGGAAACGAGCGCCGCAGCCTCCGCACGTCCACACCGGTTATCGCGGTCAAACCAAAAGCTGACCAAAACCTTGCGGAAAAGTGTCCATTTATTCAAGCACACGTCGACAAATGAACCGTTTATCACCTAATGCCATGATAGAAAAAGACCGACGATGCAAAAACACCGCCGGTCTATACACAACATTATTCGCAATCTTGGTAAATCTCACGTGGAGCGAGCTCGGAATGCTTGCGTTTTAAGGTCTTAGGGGCCTTATACGTGTTGCTCTCAAAGTCGATGTACTCAGTCTGTTTGAGCAAACGCTCAATCATCTCCTCGTGATCGAACAGCTCCCACGCCTCATGCACGGCATCAAGTTTAGCGTGCGTCTCGGGACGGCGCGGCATAAACAGCGTGCAGCAGTCGGGAGCGGCCTCAGTCGAGATATCGAACGTACCGATCTCCTCAGCGCGTGCGATGATCTCCTGCTTGTCCGAACCGATCAGCGGACGGAACACGGGGATCTTCACGGCCTCATTGACGGCCATGATGTTCTCGAGCGTCTGGGAGGCAACCTGACCGAGCGATTCACCAGTCACGATAGCCTTGGCGCCCTCGATATGCGCAATGCGCTCAGCAACCGAATACATGATGCGACGATACATGATCACGCGCAAGTTGCTGGGGCAGGTCACCGAGATCTCACGCTGACAATCGCCAAACGGCACCACGTACAGGCGGCCGATCTGGACACCCGGCTCAAGCGCACGGATGATGTCCTGCACCAAATACTCGCTCGTATCGGGCGTCTGAGGACGACCGGAGAAATGTACCGGCACGCACACCGCGCCGCGACGCGCGAGCATCCAGGTCGCCACCGGCGAATCGATACCCGAGGAAAGCAGCGTCACAACCTTGCCGGCAGACCCCACCGGAAGACCACCCACGCCGCGCTCAGAGCGCGCATACACATAGACGCTACCCTGGACCACCAGCACGTGCACCATCGCGTCGGGATCGTGCATCTGGACCTTTTTATCGGGAAACGCCTCGCACAGTACCTCGCCAACCTGTCGATTGATATCAATCGAGGTGAGCTCGTAGTCGGTGTTAGAGCGCTTGGCATGCACCTTAAACGACTCGAAGGGACCAAATTCGCGCAGCGCCTTCACGGCGGCGGCGCAGTATTCCTGCGGGTCGCGGTTCGTGTGATATGCCAGGGACACGCGGGCAACGCCGGGGACGGTGCGAATGACGCGCGCCGCCTCGTCGGCCTGATGCTCGTTAAAGGTCACGAGGATATAACCGGAAATTCGAGACACGGCATTCACGGAAAAGGCGGCCAAGGCCGCCTTGATGTTATCCATGAGGATATGCTCAAAATGTGCGCGGTTCTTGCCCTTCAGTCCAACCTCGTGATAGTGGACCAGGCAGACGCGAGCTGCCATTTAGGCTTCAGCGACCTTGTGGCCGAGCGCCTTCTCGTAACGGGCCTCGTCGTAGGAGATATCGCCGTCGACAATCTCGTCCATAGCCATCGAGATGGTATCGGCACCGGAGAGTGCAATGGTGATGTCGTCGACATCCTGGACGGCGAGCACGCGGTTGTGCTGGCCACGCAGCATGCTGTTAATGTCGCAGGCGCGCTTGGAGGCAAGCGAGGCGAGCAGGAAGCGGTTGTGATCGGTCTTCTCCAGAAGATCGTCAATGCAAGGCTTTACAACGGACACGGACCTCAGATCCTTTCATGCATATCGAGAACGCGAACGAGCTCATCGGTCGCGCGGTCGAGATCGTCATTCACCACGACGTCGTCGTAGCGGTCGGCAAGGGCAAGTTCATCGGCGGCGTTTGCCATACGCAGCTCGATCATCTCGGGCGTCTCGGTACCGCGACCGACCAGGCGATCGCGAAGCACCTCGAGCGAAGGAGGCTTGATAAAAATCAGCACGGCCTCGGGGAAACGCTCCTTGACCTGCAGGGCTCCCTGGACATCGATCTCCAAGATCAGAGACGAGCCAGAGGCGAGCTTGGATGTGACCTCGCTCACCAACGTGCCGTAGCAGTTGCCGTGGACCTCGGCCCACTCAACAAACTCACCGTTTGCCACGCGGCGGTCGAACTCCTCGCGCGTCAGGAAAAAGTAGTTGACGCCGTCGACCTCACCTTTGCGTGGTGCTCGCGTGGTAGCCGAAACCGTCAGGCCCAGGTTCGAGCGACGCTCGCGCACACGAGTGACGAGTGTGCCCTTGCCTGCACCTGACGGTCCAGAAATCACAAAGAGCTTTGAATCCTGAGCGCTCACTTATTTGGTCAGCTGCTCGAGGAGCTGCTCGCGCTGACGGACGCCGAGGCCCTGGACGCGACGGGTAGCGGAGATGCCGAGCTCCTCCATGATCTTGGCGGCCTTAGCCTTGCCATAACCGGGGAGAGACTCGATGAGGGTGGAAACCTTCATGCGGGAAGCGATGGGGTCATCGGAGTTGAGCACGGACTCGAGGGACTTCTCGCCCTTCTTGATCTGCTCGCGAAGCTCAGCGCGGGCGTGACGTGCGGCGGCAGCCTTCTCAAGAGCCTGCTTGCGCTGCTCGTCGGTAAGCTGAGGGAGTGCCATTCGAACCTCCAAATAGTTGGGTTATATCTGATGCAATAATTGGCATTTTAGCACGTCAAACGCACTAAATGCCCAATCGACGGCATCATAGGTTAGACGATACCTGCGAAAAGTGCAATATACGGAGGTCAAAGTTGAGCCCCTGACCTGCGATTCCACACAAAGGATGGGAAAGTTTTCGCAGGCACAGGGGCTAATTTGTGCTAATGAGACCCAAAAGTGGTGACTTGAGGGAATCTTTTAGGCGACGTTTTCGACCAGCTCGGCAACGATGGCGTCAAATGCGGCAACCGGGTCGTCGGCACCGGTGATGGGTCGGCCCACCACGATGTGGCTCGCACCGCGCTCGATAGCCTGGGAGGGCGTCGCCACGCGGGATTGATCGCCCAGGGCGGCACCCACCGGACGCACGCCCGGAGTCACGATCAGCGCGTCGGGGCCGAGCAGCTCGCGCATGTCATGGGCCTCCATCGGAGAGCACACGATGCCATCGATACCGTTGGCCTGGGCAAGCTTTGCCAGGCGGGCGGCCTCCTCGGCCACGGGCGACTCAACGCCAATCTCGGCCAGCGACTCCTGGTTCATGCTCGTGAGCACGGTGATGGCAACGAGCTTGGCGCGGTCCTCGCGCGCTTCCTCGGCACCCTCACGGCACGCAGCGAGCATGGCGCCAGAACCCAGGCCATGGACCGAGAGCAGGTCGGCACCAGCAAGCGAGGCAGAACGGGCGGCGCCGCGCACCTGATGCGGAATGTCATGGAACTTGAGGTCGAGGAAGACCTTAAAGCCCAGGTCCTTGAACGTCTTGACGATCTCGGGTCCCTCAGCGTAATAGAGCGTCATGCCCACCTTGAGCCAAGCGGCATGACCAGAAAGCTCGTGGGCGAGCTCGAGCGCACGCTCACGGTCGCAGTCGAGGGCGACGATAACGCGGTCGCGGGCGTCGGTCTCTAGCATTCGAAAGCACCTACCAGCTCGTTGATGTCCTTCACGCCCTGGGACTCCGCCCAGGCCTCGAGCTCGTGCGCGATCTTAATCGAGGCGCACGGATCGACGAAATTGGCCATGCCGACCGACACGCAGGTGGCGCCGGCCAGGATAAACTCGGCCGCATCTTCGCCCGTCATGACGCCGCCGACACCGTTGATGGGGATATCGACGGCCTGAGCGACCTCCCAGACCATGCGAACGGCGATGTGGTGGCACAGCGGGCCCGAAAGGCCGCCCTTGGGCTTGGCCACACGGGACTTGCGGGTATGAACGTCAATGGCCATGCCCTGGATGGAGTTGATGACCGAAAGGCCGTCGGCTCCCGCGGCCTCGAGAGCCTTGGCAATCTCGGCGACGTTAACCGGAGCCATCTTTACGAACAGCGGCTTATCGGTCACCTTGCGGCAGGCAGCCATAACGGCAGAGGCGCCCTCGGGGGAGGAGCCCATGGCGGCACCGCCGGCGGCAATATTGGGGCAGCTCACGTTGATCTCGTAGCCGGCAGCCCAGGGGCACAGCTCGACATACATCTCGAGCGCGCGGACAAACTCCTCGACGGAATGACCGGCAACCTGGCAGATGACCTGGCAACCGTCCTTGGAAAGCTGCTCGAGCCACGGACCGGACTCACGGGCAAAGGCGGCCACGCCGGGGTTCTGAAGGCCCACGGAGTTGATCATGCCGCCCGGGATCTCGGCCATACGAGGCGCGGGGTTGCCGGGCCAGGGCTCGGCAGCACAACCCTTGGTGGTGATGGCGCCCAGCTGGGAGACATCAAAGAAGTTCTGGAACTGCCAGCCGTAGCCAAAGGTACCGGCTGCGGTGTTGATGGGGTTCTGCATCTTGACGCCGCCGAAATCGACGGCCATGTTCACGGTACCCACTAGAAGACCACCACCTTTGAAGCATCGAACACGGGGCCGCACATGCAGGCTCCCTTCATACCGTCGACCGTCTCGACATTACAGGTGTTGCAGGCGCCAAAGCCACAGCTCATCATGCGCTCGAGCGACACCTCGCAGTACGCACCGGCCTCGGCGGCAGCGGCGGCGACCTTCTTCATCATGACGGCGGGACCGCAGCTAGCCACGTAGTCGTAGCTGCCCTCGCCAAGCAGCTCGGCGGCAGGATCGGTGCAGAAGCCATGAGTGCCCAACGAGCCGTCGTCGGTGCACACGTTGACCGTAGCTCCCAGCGCGCGGAACTCATCGATGCCCACGGCCTTGGACGCGGTGCAAAAGCCCAGGCACACGTCGACGGCCACACCCTGCTCGGCAAGCTTGCCGGCAAGGCACAGCACGGGCGGAACACCGATGCCGCCCGCCACGAGCAGCGCCTTCCTGGTGCCCTCGGGCACAAGCCAGCCGCGGCCGCCGGGGCCCAGCAGGTTAGAGGTGGAACCGGGGGCCATCTGCGACAGACGACGGGTGTCGTCGCCCACGACGGCGTACCACAGCTCGACGGTACCGGCCTGGGCGTCGGCGCGATAGAAGCTCAGGGGCACGCGAAGCAGCGAGGACGCATCGCCGGGCACGGCGATGTTCACAAACTGACCGGGCTTGAGCGCACTTGCAAGCTTGGGGGCCGAGATGACGAGCGAGAAGATGCCGTCGGCGATCTCCTGGTTCGATACGACCTCGAAGTCGTGCATGCGTGCAGTGGAAGGTGTGGGCATAGACGCTCCAATCCCCCATGCGGTTGCATGGTCAAAACGAACAGAAAGCGCGGCACCGCAAGGGCACCGCGCACAAAAGCGATAAGGCTATGCTAGCAGATGCAGCCGTCGGCGAGCGTCTGCTTACCGCCGACAAACACATCGGTGGCACGACCGGTAAGCGTGCGGCCAGCGAAACCGGAGTTCTCGGCGCGCGACTCGTAACCGTCCTCGCCAACCGTCCAGGTTGCGGCGGGGTCGAACACGGTCAGGTCGGCAACGGAGCCCGCCTTGACCTGAACCTGGTCGAGGCCCAGGATCTCACGCGGCTTGATGGCCATGAGCTCGACCATGCGGCCAATGCTCATCTTGCCCGTGTTGACCAGCTCGGTGAGCACGAGCGACAGCGAGGTCTCGAGGCCGATCATGCCAAAGGGCGCAAGCTCGAACTCGCGGGCCTTCTCCCACGGGGTGTGGGGAGCGTGATCGGTGACGATAACGTCGACGGTGCCGTCGATGACGCCCTGACGGATGGCCTCGGCATCCTCCTCGGTGCGCAGCGGCGGATTGACCTTGAGCGAGGTGTTGTAGGTCTCGTCCAGGTCGTTCTCGGTCAGGAACATGTGGTGCGGGGTGGCCTCGCAGGTAACCTGAACGCCGGCGGCCTTACCGGCACGCACGATCTCCAGGCCATGGGCGGTGGAGATGTGCTGGATGTGCAGCTTGGCACCGGTCAGCTTGGCGATCTCGATGTCGCGGGCGATCTGGAGCTCCTCGCCGGCAGCCGGCCAGCCCTCGAGAGCCAGACGGGTCGAGACCTTGCCCTCGTTGATCTGGCCGTGGCCGACCAGGTCCTCGTCCTGGCAGTGGCTCATAAAGACCTTGCCGAACATCTTGCCGTAGTCCATGCAGCGACGGAGCATGCCCGCACCCTGCACGCCGCGACCGTCGTCGGTGAAGGCGACGGCGCCGTGGGCGACCATATCGCCCATCTCGGACATGGCCTCGCCCTTAAGACCGCGGGTCATGGCGCCCGACGGATAGACGCGGCAGTGACCGACCTCGGCAGCGCGGGACTTGACGAACTCCACGACGGTGCCGTTATCGGTGACGGGATCGGTGTTGGGCATGGCGCACACGCCGGTGAAGCCGCCCTTGGCAGCTGCGCGGGTACCGCTCTCGATGTCCTCTTTGACCTCATAGCCGGGCTCGCGAAGGTGAACGTGCATATCCACCAGGCCAGGGACGAGGTACTTGCCGGAAAGGTCGCGGACCTCGGCTCCCTCGACGGCGAGATTCTCGCCGACCTCGGCGATCTTGTCGCCGTCAATCAGGACGTCAACGACACCGTCAAGCTCGACGGACGGGTCGACGACGTGGGCATTCTTAAGAAGCAAGGCCATTATCGGCACCTCCAAGCAGCAGATACAGGATAGCCATACGCACGCAGATACCGGCGTAGACCTGCTCCAGGATGACGGAGCGTTGCGGGTGGTCGGCCATATAGGAGTCGAACTCGACGCCGCGGTTGATGGGGCCCGGGTGGCAGATGATCGCATCGGGCTTCATGAGCTTCTCGCGGTCCTTGGTCAAGCCGAAGAGCTTGTGGTACTCGCGAATGGTCGGGAACGGGGCACCTTCGAGGCGCTCCTGCTGCACGCGCAGCATGTAGACGACGTCCAGCTCGGGCAGGACGGAATCGAGGTCGCTCGTCACGTGGTCGCAGCCCAGGACCTCGGGCGCCGGCGGCAGCAGCGTGCCGGGGGCGACGGCGTAGGTCTCGCAGCCCATGATCTTAAGGGCGGGGATCAGCGAGCCGCAGACGCGGGAGTGCGCGATATCGCCGACGACGGCGACCTTCAGACCGTGGAAGTCACCCTTGTGCTCCCAGATGGTATACAGGTCGAGCAGGGCCTGCGTGGGGTGGTTGTGCTTGCCGTCACCGGCGCAGATGACGCTCGCGGGCGAGTTCTGCGTGACGATGTAGGGCGCGCCGGCGTGCTTGTCGCGCACGACGATGCAGTCGATCTTGTAGGCGTTAAGGGTCTCGACGGTATCGACGAGGCTCTCGCCCTTGACCGTGGAGGTCGAAGAGCCGCCAAAGTTAAGGCTGTCGGCCGAAAGACGCTTCTCGGCGAGCTCGAAGGAGCTGCGGGTTCGCGTCGAGGGCTCGTTGAACATGTTGACGATGGTCTTGCCCTTGAGCGTGGGGACCTTTTTGATCGCACGCTCGTTGACCTCGGAGAACGCCTTGGCGGTCTCGAGGATGAGCTTGATGTCCTCTTCGGAGTACTCGGTAATGTCGATCAGGTGCTTATGGTTGAACGCCACGGTACTACTCACCTCCCAGCGGCGCGGAGCCCACGTGGGAACCCGGCGCGACGTCGTTAATCTCGACGGCGGTGTGGCCGTCGACTTCCTTCATATATAAGTGCACGTTCTCCTCATGCGACGAGGGAACGTTCTTGCCGACAAAGTCCGGCGAGATGGGGAGCTCACGGTGGCCGCGGTCAACGAGGACTGCCAGCTCAATACGGCTCGGACGGCCCAGATCCATGACGGCGTCGAGAGCGGCGCGAATGGTACGGCCCGTATACAGGATGTCGTCCACCAGCACGACGCGCTTGCCGTCAACGCTAAAGGGAATGTTGGTGGCGTGGATCGCGGGAGCGAAATTGGTAGCGTAGTCATCGCGGTAGAAGCTGATGTCGAGGCTGCCGAGCGGAACGTCGACGCCCTCGATCTCCTTGATCTCCTCGGCGAGTTTCTTTGCCAGAAGGTCCCCGCGCGTGACGATGCCGACCAGAGCGAGGTCTTCACAGCCCTCGTTGCGCTCGAGAATCTCGTGCGCGATGCGGGTCATCGCTCGATTGACGGCGGTCTCGTCCATGATGACCGCCTTGGGGGAAGTCGTGCCCATCGATCTCCTTCCTCACATGTCTTGACTGCTGACACAGTCAAAAAAATAGATGCCCGACCGCTCAAAGCGGACCAAACACCCACAGGAAGGGCTGCTCTTTGGCAGCTATGTAATTCCATGTGGGTATCTCGTACCCCTTTAATGGTCAAGGGATAGTGTAGCCAACCTCGAGCTTAATTGCGAGCATAAATACAGAGCAATCCGTAAACGGAGCCCGATGCTCAATAAACCTATATATATTTGTGGGACGAGCTTGAAAACGTACGCACGAGCTGGCATAATCC
>CABSNK010000016.1 GCA_902479075.1 uncultured Collinsella sp. | reverse complement strand
ACGACGTGCTTGTACTCGGTGGGCTTCATGTTCTTGATCGTGGCCGTCATGCCGGCGGACTCGACCTGGAAGACGCCGGCGGTGTGACCGGAGCCCATGAGCTTAAAGATCTCGGGATCGTCAAAGGGAATCTCTTCCTCTTTGATGTCGATGCCGAAATTCTTTTTGATGTTTGCCTTAGCCTTGGAGATAACCGTCAGCGTGCGCAGGCCCAAGAAGTCCATCTTGAGCAGGCCCATGTCGGCAACGGTATGGCCCTCGTACTGGGTAATCTCAACGCCGCCCTTGGTATCGAGCTTGGTGGGCACATGCTCGTTGACGGGGTCGCGGCAGATCAGAACGGCGCACGCGTGCACGCCCTCGCCACGGGTGAGGCCCTCAATCGAGAGCGCCGTGTCGATGATGCGGCGGGCGTCGTCGTCCTTTTTATAGGCCTCGGCAAAGTCGGGGTTAAACAGATCCTCTTTGCCGGGTTGTTTTTCGAGTACCTGCTTGAGCTTGACCTTGGGGTCGCTCGAGACCATCTTGGACAGGCGCTGGCCCATGTAGACCGGGTAGTCCAGAACGCGCGCGGCATCGTTGATGGCCTGCTTGGCCTTGATGGTCGAGTAGGTGATAACGTGGGTGACCTTCTCGGGGCCGTAGAGCTGGCGAACGTGCTCCACGACCTCGAGGCGCCGCTCATCGTCGAAGTCCATATCGATATCGGGCATCTCGGTACGCTGCGGGGACAGGAACCTCTCGAACATCAGGCCGTTCTCGAGCGGGTCGAACGCGGTGATGTTCATGGCGTAGGCGACGATAGCGCCGGCGGCCGAGCCACGGCCGGGGCCGACGCCGATGCCGTTGTCCTTGGCCCATTGCACGTACTCGGCAACTATCAAGAAGTAGGCAGCAAAGCCCTTGTCGCAGATGACCTTGTATTCGTACTCAAAGCGCTCTTTGATGTTGACGCCACCGATTTCGCGTGTGGCCCAGTCATCGCCATAGTGTTGGCGCAGGCCCTTCTCGCACTCGCGGCGGAACTGGCTCTCGTGCGTCTCGCCGGGGTCGAGCAACGGGAAGCGCGGCAGGATGATGGAGTCCCAGTCCAGCTCCACGTAGCACTTGTCGGCGATCTCGAGCGTGTTGTCGCAGGCCTCGGGGCAATACGGGAACATCGCCCGCATCTCCTCCTCGGTCTTCATGTAAAACTCCGAGCCGGTCATGCGCATGCGGTTGGGGTCGTCGACCTTGGCGTTCATGCCGATGCACATGATGACGTCCTGTACGGGCGCGTCCTCGCGGCGCAGGTAGTGGAAGTCGTTGGTGGCGATGACCTTGACACCCACCTGTTTGGCAATGTCGATGAGCGTGCGGTCCATCTGCTCGTCGGTCAGGCCGTTGTCGGTGGTAATGCCGTGTTCCTGGATCTCGATGTAAAAGTCGCCAGGGTCGAAGGTGTCGCGGAAGGTCTCGGCCCACTTGATGGCGCCCTCCATGTCACCGCGGTCGATGTATTTGGGAATGATGCCCGCGATGCAGGCGCTCGTGCAGATCATGCCCTTGGCATGGCGACGCAGGTTGTCGAGCGTCACGCGCGGCTTGTAGTAAAAGCCCTGCACAGCGGCCTCGGAGACCGCCTGCATCAGGTTGACGTAGCCCTCCTGGTCCTTGGCCAGAAGAATCATGTGGTAGAGCTCGGGCTTATGGTCGCGGGCGAGCGTCTCGTCCGGCGTAAAGTAGACCTCGCAGCCAAAGATGGGTTTGATGACCAGGGGCGGCTTGAGCTCGTCGATGTTGCCCTTCTCGTCCCACATGGCCATGTCCTTCACATACTGGGCATGCTCGCGCGGGCTTTCCTCGGGATCGGGCTCCACCAGCTCGTCGCGGCGGTCCTTTTCCAAGAAGGCCTTGTCGTGACTCCAGGTTTTGTACTCGGGCGTGTTGTGGTTAACGGCGTCGCAGGCCAGCGCCAGGTCGGGCACGCCATACATGTAGCCGTGGTCGGTAATGGCGACGGCGGGCATGCCCAGCTCAACGGCACGGTTGACCATATCCTGGATACGGGTTGCGCCGTCGAGCATGGAGAAAACAGTGTGATTGTGCAGATGGACGAATGCCATGTAATGAGCTCCGATGCGGGTTCGTGATCTTAGGGTTACGATTCTACCGCACAGCGCGGACGGCACCCGAACCTAGCCCAAACCCACACGGCTCCTCTTGCAGTTGCGGTGAAATGCGGACTGTTTGGCGGCTTTTTTGACCAAAACAGTCCGTATTCCACCGCAAGTTATCTGAGGACTAGAGGTTGTAGGTGGCCACTTGAGGTTCGGCGGGATTGACGAAGATGGTTGGATTCGCCCGCTCCACGCGAACGAACTTGACGGTCACGACCTCAAAGCCCGCCTTGTGCAGAACGTCGGCGTAAACGCGCGCCTGCAAGGCGTGTTTCTCGAGCAGCTGCTCCGGCGTCTCATCCGGCGTGCCGCCCGTCTTGTAGTCGATGACCAGTGCGCGCGACGGATCCGCCGGGTCGGTTGCCAAGGCATCGATGGCGCCCTCGGCATAGGCGCCGTAGCGGGCGATATCCTCGTCCTCGCAGCCCAGCGAGAAGAACGGCACCTCGGCACGGATGCACGGCCACGCGAGCAGCTCGGCACGAACCGACGACTTGAGCCAGCGATCCAGAGCGACATCGAAGCGCTCGCGCTGTTCCGGCGTCAGGCGCCACAAGCGAGCCAGGGCGTCGGCACGCTCAACGGGCAGCGCATCGGCACCCATCTCGATGAGCCACTGGCAAGCGGCGTGGAAGGCCGAGCCCAGCGCCATGGGGTTGCCGGCGGGCTCGACAGCAGCCACGCCCGCATCGGCCATCTCCGAGCCATCCGACTCCGCATCATCGCCGGACTCGTCCATGGGAACAAGCGCCTCGGCGGCACGGTCCTCGGACTCGGCATGCAGCGCCACGGCAATTGACGAGTAGCTATACGAGTCACGCACCGGGAACGGACAGATGCCCATGCGCACGCCCACTGCCTGGGGATACACGAGCTCAAACGCATCGGGCTTGGGGTCGGCAGGACCGGGCACAGTTGAGCGCGCAGCATTATCAGCGACATCGACATCGCCGCGAACGAGCCTGCCCTCGGCATCCAGCGAAGCGTTAGCCTCAAACGCCTGCTCACCAAACGTAAAGTCCGCCAGCGAGATGAGCTCGTAGTCGCCCGGCTGGGAGTTGTCGAACACCAGACGGTCGCTATCGAGCTGCGGCATGTCCAGACTATCGGTCGGCAGGATGCGGCGCAGCACGTCGTAGGTCAGATCCGTCTCGACATCGAAGGTCGGCGCCATCACCTTGCCGCGGCTCACACCGGCATCCATCGCCAAGATCACCAGCTCGCCCGCTCGCGTCATGGCAACATAGAGCAAGCGGGCCCGCTCCTCGAGCGAAAGCTGCAGGTCGTCGTTGCGCAGGCGAGCAAATGCCTCGGCGGGAGAACCCGTCGCACAGACGTCCTCCATGAGCTCCGGCGGCAGCCACAGCGACGTACCCTTGCCCTTAAACGCGTGTTCAAACTGCTTTTTGACGTCATCGCCCTTCACGAAGGTTCCGTCGGCAAGCTTAACGCCATCGAAGCGCGCCGGCAGCGCCACGACTTGCGCTCCGCCCTCGACGCGACCCATCTGTGCCGCACCGGACGATTTGCGCACGCCAAAACACTCGGCAACCGCCACGACCGGATACTCCAGGCCCTTGGACGCATGCACGGTCATGATGCGCACCGCGCCGTCGCCCTCCTCGTTGAGGGCGCCCGGGGCCTCCTTGCCCGCCAAGAAGCGGTCGAAGGCGAGCGCGATGGAGCGCGGAGAATTGCCGAGCTCGGCCTCTGCCTCGGCCACGGCGTCGAGCGCCTTGAGCACGTTGGCGGCAATGGCCTTGCCCTCGGGGCCGCGCTGCGCCAGACGCACGAACCAGCCGGAGGCGTTGACCACGTCGCGCGCGATGGCAGCGAACGAATCACGCCCCACGCGACGCAGTGCGTAGCGCAGCACCTCGCGGGCGCGCGTTACGAGCGGCAGGTTCTGCAAACCCGGCACATCGGAATCGCTCATGATGCCCACATCGATATTGCGGCGCGACGTCTCGCCCGTCTGCTCGTCGAGCTTGGTCGCCAGCGCCAGGAACTCCTGGGCGCCGAGTGCAAACATCGGCGAGGCCAGCAACGGCATAAGGCCTTGGGCCGTATCGGCCGGATTGGCGAGCGCGCAGACCAGGGCACGCACCGTCTGCACCTCGGCCGCCTGGGCAAAGACCGAGCCGCCTGCGATGACGCAGTCGAGTCCTTGGTCGCGGAAGGCCTGCGCGTAGACGTCGGCATTGGTCATGCGACCCAGCAGCAGCACCATGCCGCCCTGGGGCTGGCCGGCATCGGCAAGCGCATGGAATCGCTCGGCGATCGCACGGGCCTTGGCCTGCGTGCGCTCCTGCATACTGCCGCCGGCAACGAACAGCGCCTGGCGGCGCGAAGCCTTTGCCTTGAGCTTGTCCTTGCGTTTGTCGCTCGGTTCAAGATCCAAGAACCCCTGCATCAAACCACCGGTGTCGCCGTCAAAGACGCGCGCCACATAGCGCAGCACCTCGTCGTGGCTGCGGAAGTTGCGCACGAGTTTGACGAGCTCGCCGGCGGGAGCATCGGACGTGGTGACCGTCTCGGACGCCGTCGTCGAACCCACCTTGCGCTCCTGGCGGCGAAACACCTCGACCTCGGCACCACGGAAGCGATAGATCGACTGCTGCGCATCGCCCACCGTGCACAGCGCGCGCTCGCCCGCACCCGTCAAATAGCGAATCAGATCGACCTGCATCTGGTCGGTATCTTGGAACTCGTCGATCATGACCATCTTAAAGCGGCCCTCATAGGCAGCTCGAATAGCCGGGTAGTCGCGCAGCGCCTCGTACGCCATGCGCAGCAGGTCATTGTTATCGAGCGCGGACTGGTCGGCCTTGAGCGCACGGTACTCCGCCTCTACGGCACGGGCAAGCCCCACCAGCGCATCGAGCGCCGGGCCGCCGCAGGCAAGCACGATATTGATAAACGCATCAGCCGCCTCGGCCTTGAGTAGCTCCACCTGCTCCTTAGGAAACGCCTTGCTCGCGCGCGGCATGCTGCACGACATCATGAGTCGCGCCGCATCCTCCATGGTTTTGCCGCTCGCCTCAAACGCGTCGATGGCGTCGAGTGCCGCCTGCGCTTTCTCGGTCGTGGCCCTGCTTGCGCCCAGCGCCGCACGATAGGCATCGGCAAGCGCCGAGGTGTCGGCCTGGCCGCGCGCCACGCACACATCGTCCATGCCGCCCGGCAGCTGGCTCGATAGCTCCAACAGGTCGCGCACCAGGCCTTTGATGGTGGTACCGGCGCCAAACGGCCCGCCCTCGCCCGCCATGGGATACCAAGCGTAGAGGGCCTTAAGCGAGGCGGCAAGCTCGGGCGCGGCATCGGGCGCCGTCGCGCGCCCCAGCACATGCTCGACAGCCTGATCCATAAGCTCATCGGTATCGGTGAGCACCGTGAACTCAGGATCGATGCCCAGCTCCAGCGCGTGCGCGCGCAGGATACGCGAGCACATGCCGTGGATGGTCGAGATCCAAGCGTCGTCGACCGTCAGGGCCTCCTCGTCCATGCCCTCTTCGATAAGCGCACAGCGCACGCGGTCGCGAATCTCGGCCGCGGCGTCTTTGGTAAAGGTAATGGCGAGCACCTGGTCCAGATGCTCGACAAACGGACCGGATTCGGGCGAGAGCGCATAGACGATGCGGCGCGTGAGGGTAAAGGTCTTGCCCGAGCCGGCACCCGCCGAGACAAACAGCGGGCGGTCGAGCGTTTTGACGACTTGCAGCTGTTGCGGCATCAAGGTCGAAAGATCCATGGTCTACACGTCCCTCCTTACAAACGTTCCTTCGTGGTTATACGAGCAGCGCGCATGCGCGGCCTGAGCCGACGTTGGGTCGACAGCGGCAACGTTGCCCGCCTCGAGCTCGCGCAGGCGCTCGGCAATGCCGGTCTCCACGCGGTCGAGCAGCGCATCGAAGTCCATGTTGCCGCCCTCGCCCGGAAAGCCCTTCTTGAGGCCCGGAATGCGGCCGTCGCCGCGCTCTTCCTCGAGCAACTCGGCACTTGCGGCACCACGCAGTGCGGGCTTGCCGCCCTTGGTCGAAAAATAGAGCGCCGCACGGGCATCTAGACCCAGCGCCCGGCGCATGGCCTGCGCGTAGATGAGTGTCTGGGTATGGGGCGGCAGCCAGCGCGGATCGTCGATGGGGGCCTCGCCCGACTCCTCGTCGCGCACCGTGGGGTCGGCGAGCTTAAACTCCTCGACACCCGAACGATGCTTGTAGTCAATCACCACAGCGCGGTTCTCGGCGTCCACATCCACGCGGTCGATGCGCCCGCCGAGCGGCCAGCCGGCATACTCGACCTGGAGCTCGTTGAACGCAAACTCCAGGTAGCGCGGCGCGAAGGGCGCGAGCGCCTCGGACTCGTAGGCGAGCACGCCCTCCAGTTGCGGCAAGATCTCGGCCGCCTGGCGCTCCTCCACTGGAGAGAGCGGCACCAGCGGGCCCTCGGTACCGCGCTTGCCGGCGTGCTCGGCCAGGGTCTCGGCAAAGACCTCGTGCAGCAGCTCCTTCGCGCGCGGCAGATTCATGGGCGTCACGCGCTCCATGCCCTCCTGCGGAAGACGTGCATGCAAGTGCTCCAGCACGTCATGGACAAAGTTGCCCTTCTCCATGTTGCCAAAGCCCGCATCGATGGACTGAGGTTTGACGCGATACGAGACGAACCAGCACAGCGGGCAGGTGGAATAGGCCTCGATCTGCGAGGCGGACGTCAGGCGCGGCACGAGCGGCGCGTCCTCGCCCTCGCCATCGCGACGACGCAGGACCAAATACGGCACGGCCTCGGCACTCAGATGCTGAGGGGCTTCACAGGTCACGCGCTCGCGCTTGAGACCTTCGCCTGCCGCGGGATCGAAGTCCCTTACGATATCACCCTCACCCACGCACTTCGCCTTGTCGGCGCCAGCGGCTTTAGCGTCACCAGCGGTCTTAGCGTCGTCAGCGATCTTAGCGCCGTCAGCCTCGGCATGCGCCCGCAACTCGGTCCACACGGCAGCCGGATAGCACTCGCGCGCCTGGCGATCGTGGGTCACACGGGCGAGCGTAACCGGGCCGCGTGACGCCTGCATCGCGTGGCCAAAGCGCGCGCGCAGCAAGGCCGCGGGCTCAAGCGTCACGCCCTCGCGACCAAGGCTCGCCGTCAGCGTGGCCAGCGGCCCCTCCTCGTGCGAGAGCGGATAGCTGTCCAGATCGACATCGGCAAACAGTACGGCATCGTAGCTGCCGGGGCGCAGAGCTGCCGCATCGGCAAGCGAAGCAAAACGAACCTGAGCACGTGGCGCACGGTCAACCTCGTAGGTCTCGTAATCGTAGGCGGTGCTACGCTTGTCCACCTTGGTGCGAATGCCATCGAGCACGGGCACGGTCGCGGCCTGCGACACGTCGAGCACGCGGGCGCCATTCATAAGGATGTCGATGGCGTGGCGCAGCAAGGCCACCTCCGCCTGGCGACGAGCCTGACCGTCAAGGCCTCCAAGGGCGCGATCGGGCAACGCCTCGGCAACGGCAAGCATGGCCTTGAGCGCCGTCACGGGCTTGTCACGCCACAGAGCCTGGAACACGTCCGAGACCACACACGGTACGTTCTTAAACCAGTTATCGTCGCTCGCCGCCTTGCGCGCGCCCCTCACCTGGCCTTGGACACTCTGCAGCAGGCTCTTAACGCCCGCGGTAGTCTTGCTGCGCGAGAGACGCATATTCTTATCGAAGGTACGGGCATTGACGGCATCAGCGCCCGAAAGCGGACTGTAGATCCAGTCGGTAAGCTCCGGCGCGGGCCACCACTCGGTCTTTGACGCCATGCCCTCATCGGCGGCCTTCATACGCTCGATCAGACCGGCAAGCGCCGCAAACTGCCTGCCCGCAATGGATTGGGAAAACGCCGTGAACTCAGCTGTCTCGGCGGCGATATGACGAGCCGCCAGACGAGAGGCGAGCTCACCGAACAGCTGGGGTGCCCGGGCAGAAACAACGAGCACGCGCACGGGGTCGGCGGGCGTTGCAGTAGCTTTATCGGCCTTGGACTCCTTGTGCACTTTCACCAACTTATCGATGGCGTCCGCATAGACATGAGCACGGGCATGGGGCCCGGCGACCTCAATAAAGGCAGGCTGAGCGGCGGTCCCGCAAGCGGCATCAGACGCGCCGACACCCTCCCCCAGCGGCCCGACCTCAAACAGCACACCGCGGGCATCAAATGCCGTGGCAAGCTCATCGCGCATAGCCGCCTGCTCGTGGGCAAGCAGCACGACGACCTCTCCCCCATTGTTCGCCACGGCAGACAGCAGCTCGAGCAGTCCGTACGTAAACGACGTGACACCACGTACGCATACGGCGCGGGTGCACGCCGGCAGGTTATCGGCCAGGACACCGGCCATAATGTCAGCTGCCTCGCAGGGCTCGACCATATCTCGACGGTCCAAACCGCCCGCGTAGGCACGCAAAAGCTCGAACACGCGAGCCTCGGCATCGCTTTTTGGCTCAGGCTGGCAATTGTTGCCACGGCATCGCTCGGCCGTCGTCCCCGCCACACCCGGCAGTACATCGCGGGCCATACGCGCGAGCATGCGCACCGTGCCCTGGCTGCGCGAAAGCGGCTGCAGGTCGGCATCATCGAGGCGCGTGACCATGTCCGAAAACAGCATCTGGCGCTGCAGGTTGTCGACGAAACCGCGCCCGTCGCCCAAAAGCTCCCAAAGCGAGCGAAGCCACGATGTAGGCGTCTTGTAGTCGATACCCAGCGAAATCCCGGCTTCCGCCGCATCATGACGGCACAGGTCGAGCTCGGCAAACGTTGGCGCCAGCAGCACGGCACGCCCGTGGCGGGCAATAAGGTCGGCAAGCAACGCCGACTCGGCATCGCTCAAATCCGTGCCGACATTGGTGGTATAGATTCGAACAGGCATGGTCCTCCGCTCAAACTGTTCGCAATAATCAATGTATCCATCCTACCCGCCCAAGCGGACAGATTTGCCCCACGCCAACAGATTTGATCCCCTGGGGACGGAGGAAAACGGATCATCGAGGGGGTCAGTCTAACCCGGTGATCCGTTTTCCTCCGTCCCCAGGGGATCAAAAAACCGCCCCCGGAGGGACGGCTCTTCGTAATTCAATGTTGTCGCTGGCCTACTCGCCATCCTCCAGTTTAATGAGGATCTTGCGGTAGCCACCGTACTCGCCGTTGAGCGCCTTGGATACACGGCTCACCGTGGTGGACGAAGCGCCGGTACGCGCCTGAACCTCGACATAGGGCTCGCCCTCGTCCAGGTAACGCGCGACTTGCAGACGCTGCGATAGATCGCAAATCTCACGCGGCGTGCAGATATCGGTCAAAAACGCTTGGATATCTTTCTCGTCGTCCAAAAGGCTAAATGCGTGGACCAGCTGCTTGACATCAGGCTTGTCAAACATGTTCTCGATATTCATCGATCACCGCCAAACCCGCCAAAAGGCATCGAAGTTGATACTGACATCGGGCATCGTTCACCCGTAATATGCAATAGGGCAACGCCTGTGGCTTTTGCCCGTAGCAGTTTAGCACACCACCAAACTAAAGCGACAAGACTCTCTGCCAGCGGCACGTTTTTTAGGACGAACGCCGTTTTGAAACCGAATGCGCACGCAAGCTCCACGAATATCTGGAACAATGGGTGCCCAAACAGGGCCGTGCCCGCGCATCTACCCGAGTTGCAAAGGCATGTGCCTCTCACGCCTCTTTGCCACGTCTTGCGCAAGAAAGGATTCACACCATGCGCTTTATGCTTAACTGGCTCTTTACCTCAATCGCCATCGCGATCGCAACGTTTCTCGTCCCCGGCATTCAGCCCTTCGGCATGGCCGACGCCTGGGTGTGTTTTGCCTTCGTGGGACTGTTCCTCAACATAGTCGACTCGCTCGTAAAGCCGTTCCTGACGGTCATCTCGCTGCCGCTCACTATTATCACGCTTGGTATTTTTCAGCTTGTGGTCAACAGCTTTATGCTCGAGCTGGCCAGCTACCTGTCGGTCAATCTGCTGGGCGCGGGTATCTCCATTGCCAGCTTTGGATCGGCCTTTATGGGCAGCATCCTGGTATCCATCATGCGCAGCATTCTCGACAGCGTCGCCAGGAACTAAAGCGACCGGATTCGGACCGCCACAACACACCTAAAGAAGGCCGTCCATCGCAACGATGGGCGGCCTTATCATTTGTCGAGCCTCAGAGGGCAAGAAAATCCAGCATTTCTGCCCCGTCCCCAAATGACAGGTGGGGCTAGATGACGTAGTCGTAGCCCTCGTTGGGGGCAACGAGCGCATCGAGCGTCACACCGTCGAGGTAGTCGTTGATGAGCTTGTCCAGGTTCTTCCACACGTCGAGCGTGGGGCACTCGTCCGAACGCGAGCAGCCCTTGCAGTCGCCGTCCAGGCATGCGACCGGTGCCAGGCTGCCCTCGGTCAGGCGCAAGATCTCGCCCACCGTGTACTGCTCGGGCGGGCGCGTGAGCACGTAGCCGCCACCCTTGCCGCGCATGCCCGAGAGCATATTGGCGCGGACGAGCGTAGCCAAAATGTTCTCCAGATATTTCTCAGAAATCCCCTGACGCGCCGCGATCTCTTTGAGGGGAATGCGGCCTGCCGCCTGGTGCTCGGCCAGGTCGACCATAACGCGCAGGGCATATCTGCCCTTTGTGGAAACCAACATATATATTGCTGCCTTTCGGTCTTTTAATTCGTAGAAATTCTAGCCGAAAAATTGGTTTTGAAAATACCTATTCCCGTCAAGCTGGTTAATCGACTCGCAATAATCTTCTATTTCCTATTGCGTTACTAGGCTTTACTGTCTACTATGCTTGCCAACAGCAAAAAGAACAACCCATAAAGTTTGTGGGTTTGCTGCTACACACACCGTGAACCCACACGGTATCCAGCCATTTGAACACTTTGGAGGCTCACCATGAGCAATGTTTATACGTCCATCGATCAGCTTATCGGCCACACCCCGCTTCTGGAGCTCACTCACTTTGAGGCCGATGAGGACCTCAAGGCCCGCGTGCTCGTCAAGCTGGAATACTTCAACCCCGCCGGGTCCGTCAAAGACCGCGTCGCCAAGAACATGATCGACGAGGCCGAGAAGGCCGGCAAGCTCGTGCGCGGCGGCGACTACACCATCATCGAGCCCACGAGTGGCAACACCGGCGTCGGCATCGCCTCGGTGGCGGCGGCTCGCGGCTACAAGGTGATCATCACCATGCCCGAGACCATGTCCGTCGAGCGCCGCAAACTTATGCAGGCATACGGCGCACAGCTCGTGCTCACCGACGGTTCCAAGGGCATGAAGGGCGCCATCGCCAAGGCCGAGGAACTGCAGAAGGAGACACCCAACAGCATTATCCCCGGCCAGTTTGTAAACCCCGCCAACCCCGCCATCCACAAGGCCACGACCGGCCCCGAGATCTGGGATGACACCGACGGCAAGGTCGACATCTTCGTCGCCGGCGTTGGCACCGGCGGCACCGTGACCGGCGTGGGCGAGTTCCTCAAGGAGCAGAACCCCGAGATTCAGGTTGTCGCCGTCGAGCCCGCCACTTCCCCAGTGCTCTCCAAGGGCCAGGCCGGCCCGCACAAGATCCAGGGTATCGGCGCCGGCTTTGTGCCCGACGTCCTCGACACCCAGGTCTATGACGAGATCATCCCCGTCGAGAACGACGACGCCTTTGCCACCGGCCGCGCCGTGGGCCACAAGGAGGGCGTGCTCGTGGGCATTTCGTCCGGCGCCGCCGTGTGGGCCGCACTGCAGCTGGCCAAGCGCCCCGAGAACGAGGGCAAGACCATCGTGGCTCTGCTTGCCGACACCGGTGAGCGCTACCTGTCCACGGCACTCTTCCAGGACTAGGGCCTCGCCCATAGGTTGAGCCCAGGACGAATCGGTCTCCTCTCTCCCGGCAGTCTAAGCCCATCCCATCAGGGCGCTCCACGAGTCGTCCGAACTTGCTACAATGTCTGCGGCGCGGAACCAGCCTCCCGCGCCGCTTTTCTTTTTTGGCCACATGCCACCAAGGAGAACCTCCCCATGCACAATAAGCGCGTGCTCGTCGCCATGAGCGGCGGCGTCGATTCCAGCGTGACCGCGTATCTGCTCAAAAGTCAGGGTTACGAATGCGTCGGTGCCACCATGCGCCTCACCTGCCCCGCGCCCGATCCCGCAACAGGCATGAGTAAGGTCGACCGCGACATCGCCGATGCAAAGGCCGTCGCCGAGCGCCTGGGGATACCCCACCATGTGCTCGACCTGCAGCAAACCTTCGACCGCAACGTGATCGAGCGCTTTGTGACCGCCTACCAGGAAGGGCTGACGCCCAACCCGTGCATCATCTGCAACCGCCACATTAAGTTTGGCGCGTTGCTGGATGCGGCGCTGGATATGGGCTGCGACTACATCGCCACGGGCCACTATGCCAAAACAAGCCAGGCGCCCGACGGCACCTGGCAGCTGCATCGCGGCGAGGACCCCAAAAAAGACCAGAGTTACTTTTTGTATTCGCTTACGCAGGAGCGGCTGTCGCGCACGATCTTTCCGCTGGCAGGCCTGGACAAGGAGCGCGACGTACGCCGCATAGCCGACGAACAGGGCTTCATCAACGCCAAGAAGGCCGAAAGCGAGGATATCTGCTTTATCGCGGACGGCGACTACGCGGGCTATATCGAGCGCCGCTGCGGACATGCCGCTACACCGGGCGACATTGTGTGGCGCGACGGCAGCGTGGTCGGACGCCACAACGGCGCGCTGCGCTATACCATCGGCCAGCGCAAGGGCCTGGGCGTCGCGATGGCGCATCCCGTGTACGTAACGGGCGTCGACGCCTCCAACAACACCGTGCATCTGGGCGAGGCGGAAGATCTGACCGCCGCGGCGCTCACGGCCAACGACTGGATCTGGAGCGCGCCGGCAGAGCGCATGGAGGCTGAGCTCAATGCCGGCGGCGTTCGCGTGGGCGCCAAGTACCGCTACCGTCAAAAGGACCAGGCAGCGACCCTTACACGTGGCGCCGACGGGCAAATGCTGCTGACTTTTGACGAGCCGCAGCGCGCCATCGCCCCCGGCCAGGCCGTCGTCGTCTACCACGGCGACGTCGTCCTGGGCGGCGGCACCGTTACGGCAGCCATCAAGTAGCCGCAGGATTATCGCCGCACGTGTCGAAGCACTTCAACAGCGGCATTCACCTCGATAACACGACGCTCCAGACCGCGGCGAATGGACTCGAGCCGGCCCTCCGCCGTCGCCCATTCGCTCTGCGAAAGAATCTCAATCGCTTCATCAACAAATCCGTTGAGCCGCGATGAATCGAACCAATCGAGCGAGTCCGCAAGCGCCAGCTGGACGGAAGGATTGGGCCCAAACGGCTTAGCGGAAAACCCAAACTCCCCAGCTGCGAGCACGACAGTTGGCACGTTATACCACAGACAGTTGCCGCTATCGAACAGCGGTGCAGGCCTTATCTCCAGGGTATCGACATTGCGGATGATGCCGAAGTTTCGCCAATGGCGATCGCTGTTGGCCAAAAGGGCATCGCAAACGATCATCTGCGACATAGACCTTCTCACGGCAGCCTCGTCTGCTCCATGCTTACCAAGAAAGCGGCAGTACCGGTCGTACGTCGAGCTTCCTCGCTGGCCGCCAAGGGCGTTCTTAATGTAAACAGCCGGAACATATTCCTCGCGGCCGTCAAGAAAATCCTCGCACAGGCACACGGGGCCATCGAACATGCGCTCAACCGTATAAGGAACAAACTCGCCCTCCGACAGCAA
Organism: uncultured Collinsella sp.; assembly: GCA_902479075.1. GTDB lineage: Bacteria > Actinomycetota > Coriobacteriia > Coriobacteriales > Coriobacteriaceae > Collinsella. Next base: position 49,346 of record CABSNK010000016.1, on the reverse strand, counting down.
GCGACGATGTAGAGCCGTTGCAACCGCCTCGTTAAAGGGCCGTTGGTCGTCCATGCCGCACCCTTTAGCCAAAACGCGAATGCCGTTTCGGATCATCCACGATTTAGGAAGTTCGCCCTCGGATGTGTTGTCGGGATTTTTAAGGCCGATGCCCTCCAGCCAACCCGAACGCCCCTCGGGCGCCGATCGCTCAAAATCATTCTCGAAGTAATTGAGGTTTCGCCATTCGAGCCCGTCGCATTCTGCCGGGCGCAGCCAATAGCAATCCGAAAGCGAGAGGCCCAGGCACTGAACCGGCACCTCAACGCCGTTGACAATCCCCAGCTCGCGGTAACGCGAGATAAGCCCGGGGCGAACATCGGGCACCGACCGATGCCCCCACCACGCATTGAGCTCCCGCTTGTTCACCGTTGGAGAAGAGCTCGAGCATGTGCCAAACGGCATTCGTTGCGCATCGAGGACCTCGGCGATTTCGAAGGAAAACTCGCGCGTCGGATCAAATGAGACATGCGCGACCTCATGGTCGGCCGACATCAGCGTAAACTTGCGTCCCACATCGGCCGCAGGACGGCGTCCTCGCTTGCGGACCTTTTGATAGGCGATCGCAGAATTGTACTCGACCATCTTCCGGCCGCCCACAATATCGCACACAAGCGTCCCCGATGCGGCAAGTTGCGATATGCGGGCTTTCGTAACGCCCAACAGGTGGGCGGCATCACCCATAGATAAGTACTCAGATGTATTCATATGCCGCATCACCTCGTTAAGTAATTTACGCGTTTAGTTAATAGATTACATATATCATAATACTAAACGACTTAAAGCGAAAAAAGGCCCGAGAAATCGGGCCTTAGCGATTGGTCAGCCGAGTCGAAAACTGCTTCCCTAGCGCTGAACGTAGGCGCGGACGAGCTCGAAGGTGTTGCGCACGCCGTCGATGTGGCTGCGCTCGTAGTTGTGGCTCGCGTACACGCCGGGGCCAATCAGACCATGGCGAATGTCGTAGCCGGCCGAGAGCGTGGCCTCGACGTCGGAACCGTAATGCGGGTACACGTCGATGGCGTAATCGAGCTCCAGCTCGCGCGCGATATTGGACAGCGTGGTCACCAGGTCGTAGTTGTACGGACCGCCCGAATCCTTGGCGCAAATCGAAACCATGCGCTCGGTGCAGCCCAGGTCGTCGCCCACGCAGCCCATGTCCACGCTGATCATCTCGCGCGTGTCGGCCGGCACAAAGGCACCGCCGTGGCCGACCTCCTCGTACACCGTAAAGAGCAGCGATACCTTGCGCGAAAGCGTCACCTCGCCAGCGGCGACCGCACGCGCCAAGCCCAGCAAAATGGAGGCCGACAGTTTATCGTCAAGGAAGCGACTCTTGATATAGCCGCTCTCCGTCACCGTGGTACGCGGGTCCATGGCAATGATATCGCCCGTCTGAATACCCAGCTCAAGCACGTCGTCCTTGCTGTCGACATTCTCGTCGAGCAGGATTTCCATGTTCTTCTCGATGGTCTTGACCGGTTCATCGGCCACGTGCGCCGAAGGCTCGGTGTTAAGAACCACACCCGTAAAGACATTGCCATCGCGCGTGTAAACGGTGCAGTTCTCGCCATCGGCCGTAGACCACTGATGCCCGCCGAGCGTCGTGGGACGCAAGCGGCCATTGTCCTTAATGGAGCGCACCATGGCGCCCAGGGTATCGACATGGCTCGCCAACACAAGCGGCTCGCCCTCGCCACCAAGCTCAACCAGCACGTTGCCCTTATTGGAGCGCTCGGGCCCAAAGCCCATATCGCGCAACGTCTCCATCAGATAGTCAGTAGCCGCACGGGTATAGCCCGTAGGCGAAGCAATCGAGGTAAGCGCCTTCAACTGGTCAGTAATATAGGAGAGCGTAGAATCCATCTTGGACACCAAAATCACCCTTTCATATCGAATGAAACCCACAGCAACAATACCACCGCGAACCATCTTTTTGCCTAGCGAGATGACCCATCGAGCTCCCCAGAACTGCGCCCGCCACGATAACGAGCCGGCGGGCCCCTGCCCGTTAGCCCCAGAATCTTTCCGCAGGACGGAGGAAGCCCCCGCCGCACGAAGTGCGCAGCGGGGGCTTCCGACATGTCCGAGGACGATTGTGGGGCTAACGGGCAGGGGCCCGCCGAACCAAGCTAGGCAGCCGGGCAGATCTTCTTGAAGAGCTCGATGACGTCGTCGAGCGTCGCCTCGCGCGGGTTGCCCGGGAAGCAAGCGTCGGCCATGGCGTCCTTGGCCAGGACCTCAATCTCGTCAGCCTTCATGGCCTCGCAGACGTGCGGGATGTTCACGTCGGCGGAGAGCTGCTTGACGGCGGCGATGGCGGCGTCGGCGGCCTCGTCGGTGCTCATGCCCGTGGTGTCAACGCCCATGGCGACGGCGACCTTGGCCAGGCGCTCGGCGCAAACCGGCTTGTTGAACTCCATGGCGATCGGCAGCAGCATGGCGCAAGCGACGCCGTGCGGGGTGTCGTAGTGAGCGGACAGGGTGTGAGCCATGGCGTGGTCGATGCCCAGGCCGACGTTGGAGAAGCCCATGCCGGCGACATACTGACCAAGAGCCATGCCCTCGCGGCCGGAGCCGGGCTGGCCGGACTTGGCCTCGGCGACGGAGTCGCGCAGGTTCTCGCTGATCAGCTTGATAGCCTCAAAGTGAAACATGTCGGAGAGCTCCCAAGCGCCCTTGGTGGTGTAGCCCTCGATGGCGTGGGTCAGTGCGTCCATGCCAGTGGAAGCGGTCAGGCCGGCGGGCATGGAAGCCATCATGTCGGGATCGACGACAGCAACCTCGGGGGCATCGTTGGTGTCGACGCACACGAACTTGCGGACCTTCTCGGGGTCGGTGATGACGTAGTTGATGGTCACCTCAGCAGCGGTACCGGCGGTCGTCGGCACAGCGATGGTGAACACGGCGTGGTTCTTGGTGGGAGCAACGCCCTCGAGGCTGCGGACATCGGCGAACTCGGGGTTGTTGATGATGATGCCGATGGCCTTAGCAGTGTCCATGGAGGAGCCGCCACCGATGGTCACGATAGCGTCAGCCTCGGCGGCCTTGAAGGCCTCGACGCCGTCCTTGACGTTCTGGATAGTGGGGTTGGGCTTGATCTCGGAGTAGAGGCTCCAAGCGATACCGGCGGCGTCGAGCTCGTCGGTCACCTTAGCGGTAACGCCAAACTTGACCAGATCGGGGTCGGAGCAGACGAAGATCTTCTTGTAGCCGCGACGCTGAAGCTCGCCGGGGATCTCCTTGATGGCGCCAGAACCATGATAAGAAATGGTATTGAGAACGAAACGATTAGCCATTGATAGCCTCCCATCGTGTGCGGGGCATCCATTACGCCCCGCGCTATAAGTCCCATCCTAACGCTTTTGAAACAAAAAACGCGTGAAAACATCAAAAGTGTTAAAGCGTTTCAACAGATGATGAAAAATATTGCGGCAAAGGGACAGCCCCTTTGCCGCATTCGGTTACTTTCGGCAGCCCTCTTTCCAAGCCTCGGCCGCAACCTTCCAGCGTAAGCGCAAGTCGCGCTCGCGGTCGATGAACATGATGGCAAACGCGACAAACAGCAGCAAGCTCGCCACGACGATGGCGTGCAGGCCCATGCGCTCAATACACCAGTTGCCCAACACGGCGCCAAACACAAAGGTAAAGATCACGCCAAAGTACAGCAAGCCGTTTTCCAAAAAGCCGCGCCTGTGGGTGATGATGTAATCGTCCACGTTTTGCAGCGCATTGCGCAAGTTGCCGATGCACATGGTCGTAGCGATGCCGTGACCGTGGATCTTGCGGAAGCTCTCGACCTGCATACCGCAGGCAAACGAGGTGAGGCAGTTGGCGAGCAGGTTGTAACCGCCACCGGGGATAAAGCTCACGCCCAGCAAGATGACGGCTTCAAAGAACACTGTCACTTGGCGCCAGTGAATCACGCTGCCAAACCGCTCGTGAACCAGGTCGGCAAGCATAATGCCCACGGCAAACGACACCACAGGGAAGAAGTAGCGCCCCGCAAGTGCCCAATTGCCCTCCGAGATGCTCACGCCCACGAGCAGGATGTTGCCTGTCTGCGCGTTGGCGAAAACATGGTCGCGCCCAATGTACGAATACACATCCATAAAGCCACCGGCGAGCGCCAAGATGATGCCCAGCTCAATAGACTCCGATATCTGTTTGGCACGCTGCATCGTCGTGTATCCTCCTTGTTGACGACTCTCTCGTGCGTTGGCGGAAACATAACCGCCGTTCATACTGTAACCCATTGACAACATGGCGTGCGCGCGAGACGGGTTCTCCAGCGCGCAGATACACAGTCTGGAAACAAACAGCGGGCGCGGCGCCGACACCCGACGCCTCATGTACTCCACCAGTCTTTTTAGCCCCGTCCCAAAAAGACTGGTTACAATTACGTGCAGCATACAAACACCGGGAGGGATCGTGGCAAAAAAGCCTCAGTACGCTCAGAACAACCAGCGCAGTCAGCAGGGCAAACAGGGCCAGCAGCAAAAGCGCGGCGGCAAGGCCCAGGGCGGCCACGCCACTCATACCCCGGCAGCGCCTGCCCGTCCCTGGCGCCCGGGCCGCGACAAGTTCCTCCCCGTCAGCCGCGCCGATATGGACGCGCGCGGCTGGGACCAGTGCGACTTCGTCTACATCTGCGGCGACGCCTACGTGGACCACCCCAGCTTTGGCATGGCCATCGTCAGCCGCGTACTCGACGCGCACGGCTACAAGGTGGGCATCATCTGCCAGCCCGACTGGACCGACCCCGCCAGCATCACGGTGCTCGGCGAGCCGCGCCTGGGCTTTTTGGTCAGCGCCGGCAACATGGACTCCATGGTCAACCACTATTCGGTGACCAAGCACCGCCGCCACACCGACGCCTATACCCCCGGCGGCGAGGAGGGTCACCGCCCCAACCGTGCCGTCACGGTCTACGGCAACCTTATCCGTCAGACGTTTAAGGATGCCCCCATCATCATCGGCGGCATCGAGGCAAGCCTGCGCCGTCTGGCCCATTATGACTACTGGCAGGACAAGCTCAAGCGCTCGGTACTGCTCAACTCGGGCGCCGACATCCTCATCTACGGCATGGGCGAGCACGCGATTGTCGAGATCGCCGACGCGCTCGACGCGGGACTGCCCGTCGATCAAATCACCTATATCAACGGCACCGTCTACCGCACCAGCTCGCTCGACGAGGTCTACGACTACGACCTGCTGCCCAGCTGGAACGACCTTGCCGCCGACAAGCTCAACTACGCGCGCAGCTTTAACGTGCAGCAGCAGAATATGGACCCCATCACCGGACACCGCCTGGTAGAACCCTACCCCAATAGCGTCTATGTGGTGCAGAACCCGCCGTCGGCGACGCTCACCACCGACGAGATGGACGAGGTGGCCGAACTCCCCTACGCACGCGATTGGCATCCCGACTACGACGCGGCGGGCGGCGTGCCGGCCTTTGCCGAGATCAAGTTTTCGATCAGCTCCAACCGCGGGTGCTTTGGCGAGTGCTCGTTTTGCGCGCTGACCTTCCACCAGGGTCGCGTGCTGCAGATGCGCAGCCACGATTCAATCATGCGCGAGGCCGAGCTGCTCACGCACGATCCCGAGTTTAAGGGCTACATCAACGACGTGGGCGGACCGACGGCAAACTTTAGCCGCCCGGCCTGCGACAAGCAGCTCAAACACGGCGTGTGCAAGAACAAGCGCTGCCTGTGGCCGAGCGTGTGCAAGAACATGGTGGTCGACGAGAGCGGCTACACGCAGCTGTTGCGCGACCTGCGCCAGCTGCCGGGCGTCAAGAAGGTCTTCGTGCGCAGCGGCATCCGCTTTGACTACACCATGGCCGATGCCTCGGACGAGTTTTTGCGCGAGCTGCTGGAGCACCATGTCTCTGGCCAGCTGCGCGTAGCGCCCGAGCACGTGAGCGATGCGGTGCTGAGTGTAATGGGCAAGCCGAGCCGCGCCGTCTACGATGCGTTCTGCCGTAAATTTGAACGCTTGAACCGCGAATACGGTCTTAAGCAGTACGTGGTGCCGTACCTGATCTCGAGCCACCCCGGCTCGACCATGAAGGAAGCCGTGGACCTTGCCGAGGCCGTACGCGACATGGGCTACATGCCCGAGCAGGTGCAGGACTTCTACCCCACCCCGTCCACCATGTCGACCTGCATGTACTACACCGGCGTGGACCCGCGCACCATGGAGCCGATCTATGTGGCGCGCGACCCGCACGAGAAGGCCATGCAGCGCGCGCTCATCCAGTATCGCAAGCCCGAGAACTACAAGCTTGTGCGCGAGGCATTGGAAAAGGCCGGGCGTCGTGACCTGATCGGCTACACCAAGCATTGCCTGATCCGTCCCGTACCGCCGCGCCCGGGCGAGACGTCTGCTGGCGGCGGACATGGGACCGGCAAGAAGGGCGGCAAGGCCCACGGTAGCGCCGCCGGCAAGGGACCCAAGGGTAGCAAGGGCCACGGCGGCATGTCGCGTGCGCAAAACACCGCAGGCCGCAACCGCGCGGCCCAGGGGCGTCAGGGCGCAAACGGAGGCGGGCGTCGCAACTAGGGCAGCGGTGCGCTCGCTGCATCCATCCCACACGCGTGGCGCAGCGAGCGCATCGCCTCTACCAGCACAAAGCCGGCGATAGCGACCGTAATTGCCACGTCGAACGGCGTGTTCACAAACCACAGCAACGTCATGAGATACGACCCGGCGTTAAAGGCAAAATGCAGCAGGATCGTGTAGCGGAGCTTTCCGGTGGTCACGAGCACCCAGCCAAAGACCAGACCGGCGGCGCCGGCGTAGCAGCCCTGCACCCAGTTCATATGCATAAAGCCAAAGATGGCCGCCTGCAGCACAATCGCCGCGGCGATGCCTCGCTTGTCCGGTGCCGCCCAGGGCACCATGGCGACGCCTTGCGCCCGCGCGCGACGCCGGCGCTTCCAGAGCGGACGGCACTGCGGGTTAAATGCTCGGAGCGAAAACTCAAAAATGATACCGCGCACCAGCAGCTCCTCGCAAAACGGAGCGCCGAGCACCGTGGTCAGGACGGCCAGATAGCTCGTGTCGCCCATGCCCGTCTCCTCGACAAGTTCGCTGTAATCGGCCGCCGCCTCGGGCAACAGCGACAGCACAGCGTCGGTCACGTAGCCAACGACCACCTGCAGGGCAAGGCCGATCACGATAACGCAGGCGATGCGCCTCCACGCTTTGCCTGCTCCCCCGCCAAGCGAGCGCTCGCCCTGCCAGCGCGCCATAAACGAGCGCGGCCACAGATAACGCCACCACAGCAGTGCCATCAAAAACGACGCCATCTGCGCGGCAGCCTGAAGCAATTGAATATCGAGGTCGTCAATCGAAAAACCCATGAACACCGACGCGACACCCAGAGCGGAAAACAAAACCACGCTCAGGGCAATATCTGCCGCGACAACGCCAAAACAGGCAAGCGCCCAAATCATCGCATTGAGCATGCCAACCTCCTCAAAACCCGACACTTAGGGACGTTCCTTAACTGCCGGCAGAAAAGGAACGTCCCCAAGTGCCGGCAGTTTGGGACAGTCATTGTTGATGAGAATCGGGCGCAGTGCCAAAAGCCCCGTTCGGCGAGATGTCGAACGGGAAGGTGCCGCAGCGATTGAACGCGGCGATAAACATGCGGATGGCGTTGGACGGCGTGGTGCCCACGAGTTGGGTTGCCGCCGCGAAGGCTGCCTTTTCCTCGGGCAAGACCTTCGCGACTACGGGGGTCATGTGTTCTGCCATGGCGCTTCCTTTTTGAAACGACGGTAGTGCGGATAGATGCGGGCCACGCGGCTGGGCGACGGGCTGTGAAGGCAACCCGATTGGCCCGCATCCGGAGTTTGTTTCTGCGGCGTTGGTATTACTTGGTATTCCTAAGTATTACCCCGCAGATAGAATACCACACCCGGCCCCATGGAGACGGAGGAAACGGATTATTTTTGGTGCAAAGGGGCCAGGTTACTTTGCACCAAACGGCAATGCCCCGCCCACGCAATCACGTGGACGGGGCATTGCTCCAGGTATGCGGTCAGCGACCCTGTTGCTTTTACTTAAGCTCGGGCCAGTAACCCTTGTTGGCCTCGATCATGTCGTCGAGAACCTCCTTGGCGACCTTCATCGACGGCACGGTCTTGTTGAGCGTAAAGGCCTTGAGCGCCTTCTCGTACGAACCCTCGATCGTAGCCTCGACCACGAGCTTCTCGGAGTTCAGCTGCTGCATCATGAGACCCTGCTGGAACAGCGGAATGTTGTCGCGGCTGATGACCTCGGGGCCGTTCTTGCCAATGTAGGCAGGCAGCTCGACCATAGCGTCGTAGGGCATGTTGGGGATGGCGCCCTTGTTCTCGCAAATGACCAGGAAGCGCTGCTTGGTGTCGTTCTTCAGAGCGATGGCCAGATCGGCGATCCAGTCGCCGTGGCTGCCCGCATAGAACGTGCTCTCGTCGATCTCGCCCGTCTTCTCGTAGTGGTCGATGCCGTCGAAGAGGTTCTTCTCGCGCGTCTCCTCAACCTCGTTCGCACGGGTGCGCTCGGGGTTTGAGTGCTCGACGAATTCCTTCTGCTGCAGGTAGTAGTTCAGATACGTGTTTGGCAGGTACTCCGGGAAGCACTCCATGATCTCGTACTCGCCCTTCCAGACGTAGTACCAGCTGCCCTTGGTGTGGCGGTTCTGCTCGGGGTGCTCGTCGGCGGTCTCCTCGGGCTTCTTTGCCATGAGCGAGCCCATGCCCTTGAGGTAGGAGTCGGGCAGCAGAATCTCATGCTCCTTGATGTACTCGCGCAGCTGCGGGAGCACCTCCTCGCCCTTGTGGCGGATCGAGGTGAACCAACCAAAGTGGTTGAGGCCAAAGTAATCGTACTCGACATCCTTCTTGTCGATATCGAGTGCGGCGCAAACCACGTCGATGATCGCAATCGGCATGTCGCAGATGTTGATGATACGAGCGTTGGGACGCAGCACACGGCAGCCCTCGGAGACGATGGCAGCAGGGTTGGAGTAGTTGAGAATCCAGTAATCCTTCTTGGCGTACTTCTCAACGTCATCGATCAGCTCGACCATGGGGAAGATGGTGCGCATGCCGTAGGCAAGGCCGCCGCAACCGCAAGTCTCCTGGCCCACGCAGCCGTGACGCAGCGGAATCTTCTCGTCCTGCTCGCGCATGGCGTAGCCGCCCACGCGCATCTGGGCAAACACGAAGCTCGCGTCGGTAAAAGCCGTCTTTTTGTCGGTGGTCACCGTGAGCTTGATGTCCAGGCCGAGGTCCTCGTGCAAAATCCAGTCCACGAGCACGCCGACCTTGCGCTGGCGCTCCTCGTTGATGTCGTACAGACGAATCTCGTCAACGTCGAGCTCGTCCTTGCGCAGGGCGATGGACTTGACGATGCCGGGGGTAAAGGTGGATCCGCCACCACACAGAGTAATGATCATTGTTTACTGCTCCTTCTCAATTGCGTTTTCGACCTTGTCGCGCATCTCGGCGACCTTCATGCCAAAGATGATCTGGATATTATTGCCGTTGCGGTTGATGCCGCTGTTGGGCACGTGGTTGATGAGGTCCTCATTGATGAGGTCCGGGTTCTTAACGTTCACGCGGAGACGCGTAAAGCAGTTCTCGAGCTCCTCGATGTTGTCCTTGCCGCCAAGACCTGCGACCAGGTCGGCAATACCTGCATCGACGCCCTCTGCGGGAGCCGCGGCAACGGCGCCCTGCTTCACTGCGACAGACGCGGCGGCCTCGCCCTCGGCAACGGACTCGGCGAGCTCGGACTCCTCCTCGCGGCCAGGCGTGTGGAGGTTGAGCTTCTTGATAAGGAAGGTGAAGAGGAAGAAGTACGACGCGGCGTTGACGACTCCAAGCACCAGCATAACCGGCCAGTTGGTCTTATCGACGCCCAGGACCAGGTTGGAGACCACGATGTTGATGATGCCGCCTGCAGTCGAAGCGGGCACGGAGAGGACCTTGAGCAGGACCAGGAAGATGCCGGAAAGAACCGAGTGAACGACAAAGAGCACGGGAGCGGCAAAGACAAAGAGGAAGTCCATGGGCTCGGTCACGCAGGAGAGCACGGCGGTGATGATCAGCGGGATGATAACGGCCTTGGTCTTATCCTTGTTCCCCTTGTAGGCGGTGACGATAAAGGCGAGGCCGATGCCGATGTAGGGCCACAGATTGTTGAAGGTGTAGCTGTTGAAGTAGGTGCTATCGGAGAAGGGCTGACCCGTCATTGCCATCTCGGCAACACGGATGGGATAGGCGCCGGCGATAACCTGACCACCCAGCGTAAGGGTGCCACCCACATCGGAGAACTGGAACGGGGTGTAGATGAGGTGGTGCAGACCGGTAGGAACGAGCAGCTTGTTGAGCATGCCGTAGATAAACAGACCGATGTTGCCCGACTCCTTAATGATGCCGGCAACGGAGGAGATGGCACCCTGAACCGGAGGCCAAACGATGCAGAAGCCAGCGCCCATGATCCAGGAGATGATGATCATGATCAGGAACGGAAAGCGAACGCCCGAGAACATCGAAAGGGCAATGGGGAACTGCTTGTTCGAGTACTTGTTGAACACGGCGCCGGTGATGCAACCGAGAATGATGCCGCCGAACACGCCGGTATCGAGCACCTGGATGCCCATAACGGTGGCCTGGCCGGTTCCGGTAAGGCCGAGCATGCCGCTCGCATCGGCAAGAGAGCCGGTGGCGTTGAGCACGATGTTGTTAGCCTGCAGGAACAGGAAGAACGACATCAGGGCGATCAGCGAAGCATGGCCCTTGTTCTTCTTTGCCATGGCGCCGGCAATGCCCACGCAGAACAGAATCGAGAGGTTGTTGATGATAAACATCAGCGACTGGTAGACAACGGCGCCCACAAGCTGGAACGGACCGGAGCCCAGTACGGGGACCAAAGCGCAAATGGTCTTGTTGGTCAGAATGATGCCCACAATGAGCAGGATGCCGGCAACCGAGAGATACATCATCGGCTGGACGATCGACTTCGCGAACACCTCCAACGGCGCTTTGAAATTGAACTTCTTTTTTGCGGTCATAGCGGTACTCCCCTTCCTTTTCCGCAAATTAAGACAGATGTGCCCTGGACAAGACCGTGAGCCTTGTCTTATATCAATCGATGTGTGGGCACGTTATGCCTAGAGACCAGGTTCTCCAAGCAGGTTAACAATGTGATATGCGAGATAGCTCTTCTCGGCATCGGTAACGACAACGTTATAGGTAGACGACAAGTGGGCGGCTATGGCGTCCGCGCACGAGAATGCGCACGGATACGCCGTTTCATCGATTCGGAACAGCGCGTCGCCATTGATTTGCCCGGCCGTGGGGTCAAGCGCCCGCTGTGCGAAAAACTGCAGGTGGCGGACGAAACGCTCATAGGGCAACGAGGTGTCATCGAGGGTCGTAGCATAGCGCTCGGAAACAATCGCGAGCACGTCGCGAACAAGCTGGACCGAAACAATCAAACGGTCGGAGCGTTGCGGCATGGTGGCGTTGACGATATGCAAGGTAATGAAACCCTGCTCTTCTTCGCTCATCTGGATGCCCATATACTCCTTGATAATCTGCAGCGCACGGCCCGCAAGTGCATACTCCTTGCGATAGAACTGCTGGATCTCGAGCAGCAACGGATTCTCACAGGAGACGCCCTTGCGCTCGCGCTCCAAAGCAAGGCTGATATGGTCTGCGAGAGCAATGAGAATCTTGTCGTTGATATCAACATTGAGCTCTCGACGGAGCATCTGAACAATGTCCTCGGCAATCACGAGGTTGACGGTGGGGATGGACTCCAAAAGATGTGCCAAGCGGTCAATCGTACGCGAGTCCTGAGAAGTTCCCTCCTGCAACGCGTAGGTCTTTTCGATCGACGCCTCGTCGATGGCATCGCCGGCATGACGGCCAAAGCAGAGGCCTCGACCGATGACGATGAGCTCGGAGCCATCGTCCGAAGTGACCATTGCGACGTTGTTGTTAAAAACTCGCTTGATAACCACGGTACCCACCACAAAAATTTACTCGGAAAGCCAGATGACAGGCTCTTTAGCAGCAACAGGGCCGGAAGCATGCTCACGAAGAGTCGAGTTCTCCGAGCGCTCGCACACGATAACGAAGACCGTGGGATCGAAGCCGGCGGCGCGGACCGCGTCGAAATCGACCTCGACGAGGGGCTGGCCCGCGTCGACATGGTCACCCTGGGCAACAAGCGCGTGGAAGCCCTTGCCCTCAAGCTTAACAGTATCGATTCCGATATGCAGCATCACCTGAGCAGAGCTGTCGTCGGACATGATGCCCAGCGCGTGCTCAGTCGGAAACAGCGCCGCGACGGTGCCGGAAACAGGAGCGCACACCGTTCCCTCTTGGGGAACCACGGCAACGCCATCGCCCACGGCACGGCTGCTAAAAGCAGGGTCATTGGTATTTTCCAGATGAACAAGCTCGCCGGAAACGGGAGCGAGGATTTCGAACTCGGAAGCCGCAGTCGTCTGCTCATCCGAACCGCCCATCAGGCGAGAAAAGAAACCCATGGTGGCATGTCCCTTCATAAATATAGCCCAACCAAAATCAATCGAATGCGCCCCTTGAGACGCACGCGATCAAAGACTTTGGTTAGGCCCACGTCCAAGGGACTCGGTAACCTTCCGCATTTCTTTTCACTGAGGTTATTGTAGACAAGCCCAAAGCCGGAACAATCATTATGACCGGCGAACGGTATTTTTTCTCCGATAAACGGTATTTATGCGGCACTTAGGGACGTTCCTTTTCTGCCGGCACCCAGGGACACTCCTCGCTCTGGTGCATTGGGGTCAGGTTACTTTGCACCAATCATGAGTTGCGGTGAAATAGGGACTGAAAAGCCGCTCAAAAGGTCAAAACAGTCCGTATTCCACCGCAACTTCAAGACGTTGGTGCAGATTAACCTGTCCCCCTTGCACCAAAAAGGGCTCCGAGCATAGTCTGCTCGGGGCCCAAATTCATCTCGCCTTACCGCGCGACGCGTATGTTACTTGCGCTTGCCGCCGCCGTCGCCGGGACGACGGGAGCTGCCGCCGCGCTTGCCGCCACGATTGTTACCATAGCTGCCACGGTTATCGCGACCGCCGGCACGACCGCCACGGGAGCCAGCCTGGTTGCCGCCACGCCCACCGCGATAGCCGCCACGGCGCTCCTCGCGGGTGTCATCGTAGTTGCGCCAGTCATCGCGACGATCGCGGCTGGCACGCGGGTCGCGACGACCGCGCGACTCACCCGAGCGACCAGCGCTGCCGCGGCCACCGTTGCCGCGGGCGCCTTCACGACGCTCAGCGCCGCGGCCGCCCTCGCGGCCTCCGCGCTCGTCAAAGCGCTTGCCGCCGCGGGTACCACGCTCGTCACGCGAACCACGACCCTCGCCGCCACGGCGCTCATCACGACCGCCGCGCTCGTCATTACGACCGGAGCGACGACGGTCGCCCGAGCCGCGCTTGCCGCCATGCGAGCCACGGCCCTCGTCCTCGCGCTCAACACGGCGACGACCACCGCGGTCCTCGTCCTCGCGGCGACGGCGGTGTGCCTCGCCCTGGAACTGCTTGGCGCGACGCTCGGCACGGTTGCCGCGCGGGGTCTGCTCGACGGCAGCAGCACCGCCGCGCTCCTCGGCAGCCACCTCGCGGGCCACGCTCTCAACGGCCTCGTCCACGCGTGCCTGAACACCCTCGCGCACGCGGGTCTTGCCGCCGCGCTTGGGACGGCTCGGACGCTCGCCGTCGCCGCGACGCTCATCGCGACCGCGGTTGGAACGACCGGCCACATCGCCGTAGTCATCGCCGTTGCGCTTGCCGTCGCGACGTGCCTGCTCAAGCTTCTTCTTGCTCTTGGACTTGCCGCGCTTGGTCTTCTTCTTCACCTTAAAGGCCGCAGGGTCGCGCTCGGGATCAACCGCGGGCGGGTTGGGACCCACATGCAGGTCGCCGGCCTCGTAGATGTCGGCCGTCTTGTCCATGAGCTTCTCGATCTCGTAGAACTCATCGACATCCTGCTCAGTCACAAACGTGATGGCCCAGCCCAGCTCGCCGGCACGGCCCGTGCGGCCAATACGGTGGATGTAGTCGGTCGGCTCGGCCGGCACGTCAAAGTTCACGACGTAGCGCACGTCGCTGATGTCGATGCCGCGGGCGAGCACGTCGGTCGCCACCAGCACGTCGACGGTGCCGTCGCGGAAGGCCGAAAGCGCGCGCTCGCGCTGGGCCTGGCTGCGGTTGCCGTGAATCGCGGCGGCCTTGATGCCCTTACGCTCCAGACGACGGCAGCAGCTGTCGGCGCGGTGCTTGGTGCGCATAAAGACGATAGTGCGCTCCGGGCCCTCCTTCTTGAGGAACTCGGGCAGCAGGTTGTTCTTGGCCTCGATAGACACCGGGAACACAAACTGGTCGACGGTGTCGGCGGTCGACGTGGCGGGCGCGATCTCCACGCGGGCCGGGTCGCTCACCAGGTCGGTGATCTCGCCCACGGCCTCCTCGTCGAGCGTGGCCGAGAACAGCAGCGTCTGACGCTCGGCCGGCGTCTCGCGCACAATACGGCGGACGGCGGGCAAAAAGCCCATGTCGAGCATGCGGTCGGCCTCGTCCAGCACCAGCACCTTGACCTCGTTCAGGTGGCAGGCGCCCTGCTCGATCAGGTCGACCAAACGGCCCGGCGTGGCGACCAGGATGTCGCAGCCGTACTTGAGCGCCGCGGTCTGCGGCTTGTAGCTCACGCCGCCCACGACGGTCACGGCGACATGCCCGGTAACGTCGGCAATCTTGCCGGCGACCTCATCGATCTGTTGGGCAAGCTCGCGCGTGGGGGTGATGACGAGCATCACGGGACCGCGACCGTTGCCCTCGGGCTTTTTGGCGCCGCGACGACGGTTGCGGCCGCCGCGCTCGCGCACGGGCTTGGGCGGAGCGATGTGCTCCAGGTTGTTCATGGTCGGCAGCAAGAAGGCAGCCGTCTTGCCGGTGCCGGTCTGGGCGGCGGCCAGCAGGTCGCGGCCCTCGAGCACCACGGGGATCGAGCCGGCCTGCACGGGCGTCGGCGCCGTGTAGCCCAGGTTCTCGATAGCACGAAGCATCTCGTCGGAAAGGCCCAGCTCGTCAAAGGCGGGCAGGCTCTCGGTGGCGGACTCGACGACCTCGGCAGCGTTGGCCTCGTCGGCCGCATCGAAGGCAGCCTGAGCCATGGCCTCGCGGGTCTCGTCCAGAATCTCGGCGTCCGTGACGTCGGATACAGAATTACGCATATGTTGTTGTTCCTTATCTGCACGCGTTATGGGCACGGCATGCGGCCGCGCGAGCGTGCTTGGTAGTGCGCTAATACATACAAAAACAGGTGCGCACAGAGAGGACGTTGCTCAGCACGCTGGCGATCGCTTTGGCAGCCATATCACGCGCCGTCCAGACGCAGCGGCCCTAAGCGATGGAGCAGATTCGCCGCCGGTTAGTATACCCGTACTCCGTATGCCCCCACGTAAACCACAGATGACAGGGCGGTCGGGACCGAGCAGAGACTCCCCCACCGAGCAACATCTCAATCTGTAACATTTATAGGTCATTTTCCCTGCTAGATGTTACAGATTGAGATGTCTGACAGGGACTGCCAACGATTGAGCGGCCACCCTCATCTGCAATGGAATGTCATACATTTTTTCTCCTCATTAGACACCCCCAGGGGGTATGGGTGTATAGTATCAGCAGGTTAACAATTCAAACACCGAGCTACAGAAAGGAGAAGCCATGGCTCAAGAAAAGTTCGACGTGGGCGGCATGACGTGCGCCGCCTGCCAGGCACATGTGGACCGTGCCGTGAACAAGCTCGACGGCGTCCAAAGCGTCGCGGTCAACCTGCTCGCCGGCTCCATGCTGGTCGACTACGACCCCGCGCAGGTCAGCCCCGATGACATCTGCATCGCCGTCGATCGCGCGGGTTATTCGGCCTCGCCTGTCGGCACGGGCACCGATGCCGCCAACTCAAGTGGCAACGCGCAAGCCAGGTCCGGCGCCGCCCATATGGAGTCGCCGACCAAAAAGCTGGAGGCCACCGCCTCCGCCATGCGCACCCGTCTCATCATCTCAATCATCTTTCTCATCCCGCTGTTCTATATAGGCATGGGACACATGCTCGGCTGGCCGCTGCCCGGCATCTTCACCGACCACATCCACAGCATGACGCTCGCCCTCACCGAGCTTGTCCTGCTCATCCCCATCGTCTATGTCAACGACGCGTACTTTATCAACGGGTTTAAATCGCTCGTGCACGGCGCGCCCACCATGGACGCCCTCATCGCCGTCGGTGCCACCGCGTCGATTGCCTGGTCGCTCTATGCCATGTTTATCATGGCCGACCAGCTGGCCACAGGTCAGGTGCACGAGGCCATGATGACGGGCATGGACAATCTGTATTTTGAGAGCGCGGGCACGATCCTGTCGCTCGTCACCGTGGGCAAATACCTCGAGACGCGCAGCAAGTCCAAGACCGGCGGCGCTATCGAGGCGCTCATCGACCTAGCACCCAAGACCGCGACCGTCGTTGCCGATGACGGCACCGAAACCACCGTCGACGTCGACGCCATCCTTCCCGGCCAGGTCCTGCGCGTGCGCCCCGGCGAGTCCATCCCCGTCGACGGCGTGGTGCTCGAGGGCGCCTCCGCCGTAGACGAGAGCGCGCTCACCGGCGAGTCCATCCCCGTGGAGAAAACCGTCAGCGATACCGTCAACGCCGCCACCGTCAACCGCACCGGCTCGTTTACCTTCCGCGCCACACGCGTGGGCGCCGACACGTCGCTTGCCAAGATCATCCAGCTCGTCGAGGACGCCAATGCCACCAAGGCGCCTATCGCCCGCTTGGCCGACAAGGTCGCCGGTGTGTTCGTGCCCGTGGTGTTTGTAATCTCTGCCGTAACTTTTGTGGCGTGGATGGCGCTGACCGGAAGCATCAACGAAGCGCTTACCTCCGCCGTCGCCGTGTTGGTGATCAGCTGCCCGTGTGCGCTGGGCCTGGCCACGCCCGTCGCTATTATGGTCGGCACCGGCAAGGGCGCCGAAATGGGCATTCTGTTTAAGAGCGCCGAGGCGCTGGAGAACCTGCGCAGCGTGGGAACCGTGGTGCTCGATAAGACGGGCACGGTCACCCGCGGCAAGCCTGCCGTGACCGATATCGTGGTGGCCACGCGCGCCGACGGCTCGCCCGCCATGAGCGAAAAGGCGCTGCTCAAGCTGGCCGCTGCGCTGGAGCGCTCAAGCGAGCACCCGCTGGCCGAGGCGATTATGGCCGAGTGCGAGGCGCGCGGAATCGTGGCACGCATGGTCGAGGACTTTGCCGCCGTGCCCGGGCGAGGCGTTACGGCACGCGAGGGGCAGAATGTCATCGCAGCCGGCAACGTGCGTCTGATGAACGAGTTGGGCGCTGCCGTGCCCACGGGCCTTGCCGAGCAATTTGCCGCCGAAGGCAAAACGCCGCTGTTCTTTGCCAAGAACGGCGAGCTTGTCGGCACCATCGCCGTGGCTGACGAGGTCAAAGAGACGAGCGCTGCTGCCATTGCCGCACTGCGAAAGCTCGGCGTCGATGTGCGCATGCTCACCGGCGACAACCGCGTGACGGCCGAGGCCATCGCCCGTCGCGTGGAACTGAGCAGCGAACAGGTTATCGCCGACGTCCTGCCCGCCGACAAGGAACGCCACGTGCGCGAACTGCAGGCTGCGGGCGGCAAGGTCGCAATGGTGGGCGACGGCATCAACGACTCCCCCGCCTTGGCGCGCGCCGACGTAGGCCTTGCTATCGGCACCGGCGCCGACATCGCCAAGGAGGGCGCCGACGTGGTACTCATGCGCAGTGACCTCATGGACGTCGCCCGCGCCATCGAGCTTTCGCGCGCCACGATCCGCAACATCAAGCAGGACCTGTTCTGGGCGCTGTTCTACAACGGCATCGGCATTCCGCTGGCGGCGGGCGTGTTCTTCCCGCTCACCGGATGGCAGCTCTCGCCGATGTTCGGCGCCGCGGCCATGAGCCTGTCGAGCGTGTGCGTCGTAAGCAATGCTCTGCGCCTGCGAACCTTTAAGCCCAAAGTGGCAAAATAGGCTCACCATTAAGTCCATTTAGAACGGGTTTTCCAGGTGCCCGGGATTGACCTGAAAGAGGAGCGACGCGTACTTTGGTACGCGAGCGACGGCTTGAAGGTCAAGGTCGGGTGCCTGGAAAAGTCGACACAACAGAGAGGAATATCCATGCGATACACAATCAAGACTTCCGGCCTTATGTGCGGCCACTGCGACGCCACCGTCGAAACGGCACTGCTCAACGTGACCGGCGTGACCGACGCCGACGCCGATCACGAGACCCAGACCGTCCAGGTGGAGTGCGCCGACACCGTGACCGCCGAGCAGCTCGCCGCCGCCGTCGAGGCCGCAGGCGAGAAGTTCCACGCCCTGTCCGTGACCGCCGCGTAGCAGACGCTGCCTACTCAATCCTCAGAAGTTGCGGTGAAATAGTTCCTGTTTTAGCGCTTCAAGCCTGCAAACAAGAACTATTTCACCGCAACTGACGGGGGCATCCGGAAGATCGACCAGAAACGAGGACCCGCCATGATGGCAGACCACAAATCGGTGACCCGCATGCTCAAGACGGCACGCGGCCAGATCGACGGCATCTTGCGGATGGTCGATGAGGACCGTTATTGCGTCGATATCTCCACGCAGCTCATGGCCACACAGGCGCTCCTCGCGCGCATTAACGCCGACGTGCTCAAGGCGCATATCGAGGGCTGCGTGACTTCGGCAATCGAATCGGGCGACGAAGACCTCAAAGCCGCCAAGCTCGCCGAGATCGAACGCGTCGTCGACAAGCTCTCCAAGTAATTGGGGCATTGGGGACAGACTACTTTGCACCGTCTTGGTGTTCCGGGGACAGGAATGTTTGCACCACCTTGGTGCAGATTAACCTGTCCCCCTTGCTCTAAATCGGGTATAAAGGCGTGCAGCATATCGAACGAAAGGCAATTTGCATGAATGACTTTATGAAAGGACGCAATGGCGCTGACGAGCTCACCATCGTGATGGGTTTTGCCGGCATCGTCATCGCGATGGTCGGATCGATAGCCCGCATCCAGTGGCTCAGCTGGATCGCCATCGCCGTCATCGTGATTGGCGTGCTGCGCGGCCTGTCCAAAAACATCGATGCACGTCGCAAGGAGAACGACGCCTTTGTCGCCGCGACCGCCAGTGTTCCCGGCTTGGGCAAGTTCGTCGCCAGCTTGGGCGGCGGGGCCGCAGCGGCCAGCACTTCACGCGCGACCGGCACCAGTAAGGAAGACTTTGAGCGCGCCAAGCGAACGGCCAAGAAGATGTGGAAGGGCCGCAAGACCACGGCGTACCTCAAGTGCCCCAACTGCGGCCAGATGCTGTCCGTCCCCAAGGGCAAGGGCAAGATCCGCGTCACCTGCCCCAAGTGCCACGCCAAGATGGAAACGCGCTCGTAGCGCCCGCACGCGGGACAAATTAATTAGGCTTGTTTGTCCCAAATCCTAAGTATTTGTTCGATAAAAAAGCCGAGGCCTCGTGTTGAGACCTCGGCTTTTGCATGCGGCAACGGAGCCGCCCCTTTGTCACACCTACGCCACGCCGTCGCGGGCAAGCTCCTCGGCCAACGCCTCGGCAGGCATGTCCATAATCGTGTCGAGCTCGTTATCAACCTCGGGGATACGCTTCACCTTGAGCTTGCGCACCAGATCACCGCGACACATCACGTGCATCGGCTCACGCAGAGCGCACAGATCATCGAGCGGGTTCTCGCGCGTCACCAGGATATCAGCGGCCTTACCGCACTCGATTGTGCCGGTCTCGCCGCCCAGCCCCAGCAGCTCGGCATTGACCTGCGTGGCCGTATGCAGCGCGAAGGCGTTGCTCACACCCACGTACTTGGCAAAATAGGCCACCTCGCGCCACATGTCGTACTGGGTCACGAACGGACAGCTCGAATCCGTGCCCAGGCCTACCTTGATACCGGCTTCCAGCGCCGCACGAGCGCTCTCGATAATGCCCGAGCACACGATGTCGCCGTTCTTCTTTTGCGTGTCAGTCGAATGAGTCTTTTCCGGGTCGAGCAATACAAACGGCAGCGCCGGGCTGATGGTGCAGGTCACGCTGGGCGCACGCCCCTCAAGCTGCGTGCCCGCGGCGCCGCGGTACAGTTCCAGGATCTCGGGCGTCAACGGAGCGCCGTGCTCAATCGTGTCAACTCCGGCCTCAAGCGCGGCCTTCACGCCTTCGGTGCTCTCGACATGGGCCATGACCGGAAGGCCAACCTCGTGCGCCGCCTTGCACGCCGCCGCGGCGACATCGACCGGCATGCGCAGCACGCCCGGCTCGCCCACCTCAGTCGCATCGAACACGCCGCCCGTCACGAACAGCTTAATGACGTCGGCACCGCGCGCATACAGGTCGCACACCTGTTCGGCTGCCTCGGCGGGACTGTTGGCCACCTGGGCGAACAAGCCCGCACCATGGCCGCCCGGCACTGTGACACCCGTTCCCGGCGCCACCAGGCGAGGACCTTGGTACTTGCCGGCATCGATAGCATCGCGCACGGCAAGATCGGCAAACAGCGGATCGCCCGCACCGCGCACCGTGGTCACGCCGCTTGCCAGCTGCTGCTGGGCGCTGCCCTTGAGGATATGGCGCACGATGGCGCGCCCCACTGGATTATCGAGCTTTTTCATCAGCGCACCCGCATCGCCCGCCGAAACCGGCTTACCCGAACCGCACAGATGCACATGCATATTGATGAGACCCGGCATGAGATACGCCCCTGCCAGGTCGATGACCTCGGCACCTGCAGGCGCCTGCGCCACGGCACTCGGCCCCATCCACGTGATGAGACCACGCTCAACGACCACGGCCATATCGGGCTGCGGCTCCATATGTTCCGAACCATCCAGGACGGTCGCATTGATAAACAACGTGGAACGATCGGCAGACGCCATATCGAGCTCCTCCCTCACGATTAACTTGAACATTTGTCCATTATTATCCAGCGCGGCAAGGTTGCTGCGGACATATCGGCTAACGGGAGGAAGAAAAGGGCGTGAGGATGAACAGACCAGCGCAGCGATGCGTCGGTCGTTCCAGCAAAACGTCTTGATCTGTAACAGGTAGACCGTCTTTAACCTTCCAAATGTTACAGATCGAGATTTTTCGACATCGCGTCCAACCTTTGTCTCAATCTGTAACAGTTGGGTCGAATTTTGACCGTCAGATGTTACAGATCGAGATATTCTCCGGCCCCATCGTCAAACGTCTAAATCTGTAACAAGTAGACAGGTTTTCGGCCTCTAGACGTTACAGATTGAGATCTTTTAGCGGTAGCCAACCTTTTGTCTTGATCTGTAACAGTTACGAGGCCAAACGGCCCCTTGTTGTTACAGATCGAGACAAACTCGGCAGGAACAACCACATTCGCGTCAGTTGCACCCCTTAGCGCCCATACCACTGACGCTTCCATCCCTCAGCCAAATCGGCCCGCTGCGGAATACCCGCTAGCCTCATCTTTTCAACCAGCTTCCCCGGGTTCTTGAGTTCATCAAACGTGAACCGAAGCACCTTGTGCCCGAGCATTGTCAGATGAGATTCCCGCTGACGCTCTGCCACGAACGGGTCGACCGACTCCCGACCCTCGCCGTTCTGCAAGGTATACTTCCCCTTTCCGTCGAGCTCGCCGATGACACATGTCCCGTCCTCGAGCCTCCAGAAATAATCAACGCGAAACACCTGACTCGAATCGAGCGGATCGCGAAACTCCACCTGCAACTCTGGCACCGGAAAACCGTATGCAATAAAGAACGCTCGGAACCGAGACTCGCCACCGTTTTCGGACAGGCCGTCCGCATGCGACGCAATCACCTGAGCTCTGCGATACCCTCGCCTGCCCTCGCAATCGGCCTGGAGCCGTTCGCAGAGGTCGTCGCGCGACATGCCCTTCGCCCGCAATGCAGAATCGGCGATCGCCAGACCATACGAAAACGGCGCACGCAGCAGACAATCCTCCACCGTGCGCCAAAACGGCGTCACCCGAACGCCGCCGACTTGTTCTAGCGCACCCGCCGTCTGCGGACGCAACAGCCGGCATCCTGCACTCAGCGGCACCGAGCAACCTGTCTTAACAAGAAATCGCGGCCCAAGCAGATCATTCGGCACCTCCAGACCCCACAAAAGTGCCGCGTCATAACCCCAAAACGCCCAATCGGGATGAAACCCTGCAAGCCCTTTGATGGTACGCAACGCTCGCTCCGCCGGCGTCAGTACAACCCAATCATGTTGAAAGCAGAACAGATACGGCTCGGGCTCCGCAATATCATCGGTTCCCACATGGCGCCGCAGCCACATGAGCTCGGCATTGTCGTGCGTCACAAGCGGCACGCCTTGTTCAGCCGCCTCCGTGAGCCTGGCAAGCATCCTATTCCGCGCCAAGGTGTTACGCGTTGCATGCTTGTGTTTAAAAACGGTATTAGACACTTCCATCACCACCACATCGGAGAAATGGGCCATCGCCGCTGTTACCGCCGCCGACAAATGTCTTGATCTGTAACAGGAAGACAGTCTTTGAGCCTCTAGTTGTTACAGATCGAGATCTTTCGGCACCGCATCCAACCTTGGTCTCAATCTGTAACAGTTAGGTCGAGTTTTGGCCTGTAGATGTTACAGATTGAGACATCCACCCCGACAGGTTCCAAACGTCTCGATCTGTAACAGGTAGACGCTCTCCAGGCCCCTAAACGTTACAAATTTAGACAAACCAGCGGCGCCCAGGCATTCGTCTCGATCTGTAACAGGTAGACCGGTTTTTTGTCCCTAGACGTTACAGACCGAGACAAATAGACAGGCGGCGACACTGCGACTGCCCATCCCCTACTCCCATTCCTGTTCGTAGATGTTGAGGGACTTTACGTAGCGCCCCTGGGCGCCCATGATGTCGCGGACCAGCCTCAGAAAGAAGCTGATATACGAGGTGTCGAAACCATCTTCCAGATCTTCCGGATGAACGGCGCCAGGCCCGTCGACCGCCGTATCGCTCAGACGTGCAATGTCGTAGAGGTAGAGCTGCCCCGCCGTCAGCCAAATATCGTCAACGCACGCGATGCGCACCGCAATCGCACCATCGCGCCAGTGCTCTTTTTGCACGATATGTGGGTCGTAAACATCAAAACGACGGTCGGTGCGCGTGTCGCGCAGCGCGACCATACCAGTCGCAGGATCCTTGTCCAAAATGCCAAAGCGCGAGAAATAGTGTGTGTCGCGCACCTGCTCGAGCCGCCTGAGCGAAGCAGGCGAAAGCGACGCCGGCGGCTCGTCAACATACAGCTCAAGCAGCGTCTTGCCATGGTAATAGGGACGCTCGAACAGCAGCCAATCGGCAAATGCCATGTTATAGGCCATGATTTCACTTTGCGATGGTTCCTCGCAATAGCTGAGCCATGGATCGACTATCACTTCGAACTGTGTACGCGCCGACTCCAAAAACTGAAACTTGCGCAGCATCCAAAACTGGGCCATGTCGGCAATATCGTTACCGACAGCCTCGGCCAGACGTCCCCGGTCCAAAACATGATCAGCCATGGCATCCTCCTCAAACTGATGAACCTCAATTTGAGCTTACGAGGAGGGCCGGTGGTCGCCGCCAGCACGGGCGAAATGGGTATCAGGCTGCAAACCAGATGCTGACCGAATACTTGACGGAACGCTTGACCGATACGTTATACCGAAGCAAAAGCCCAGTTAAACATAGACAAATAAACAGAGATTTCGAGCTGCCCAGCCGCAGCCATCACGAAAACAGCAAGGCGCCGCGAGACCGCACGTCAGCAAATGAGCAGTCAGACATCAAGAGCGTCCCCAATGACCAGTCGTTGGGGACGCTCTTGTAGTCGTTGGGGACGCGCTTGAATGACTACCTTACAGTCCCAAGGCCTCGGCAACCTCGGCGGCGCAGGCGAGGGCATCGGCCATGGCGCTCACCACGAGCGAGCTGCCATTGCGGGCGTCGCCGGCCACATACACCGGCGCGGCATCTGAGGCGACGCCGTCGACACGCGCCGCAAGGTGCGAGCCTTCGGCAGCCATCACGGGCAGCGGGCGGCCCGCCGTGGCAACAGGCACGCCGACAGCATCGAACACGCTGCGCTCCGGACCCGTAAAGCCGCAGGCGATCAGCACCAGCTGCGCCGGCACCTCGTGCTCGGAGCCCGCGGTGCGCTCAGGCTTGCCAGCCGACCAATCCAGGTCGACCACGCGCAAGCCCGCGGCCGCGCCCTTCTTATCCAGCAGTACCTCGAGCGTATCCACGCCCCAAGCACGCATCTCACCGCCCATGGCAGCGATAGCCTCCTGCTGGCCGTAGTCGGTCTTCTTAACGTTGGGCCACTGTGGCCAAGGGTTGCTCGCCGCACGCTTATCGGGCGCGGCCGGCAGGAACTCAAACTGACGCACGCTGCGCGCACCCTGGCGCACTGCGGTACCCACACAGTCGTTGCCGGTATCGCCGCCGCCAATGACCACAACGTCCAGGCCGCGCGCGTTCACCGCGGGCTCACCACCATCGAGCACCGAGACGGTCGAAGCCGTCAGGTAGTCCACGGCATACACCACGCCCGGGGCATCCACATTCGTAGCCGAAAGACCGCGGGGTGCACGAGCACCGGCAGCCATCACAACGGCGTCAA
The DNA here is from genome assembly GCA_902479075.1 of uncultured Collinsella sp. GTDB lineage: Bacteria > Actinomycetota > Coriobacteriia > Coriobacteriales > Coriobacteriaceae > Collinsella. The sequence goes on along the minus strand of CABSNK010000016.1, from coordinate 24,548 downwards.
AACCATTGAGCTTGGCCGCTACCGCAGGGTCCGTCACGTCGGCGCTCAGCTCAAAGACGATACCCAGCTCGCGCATGAGCGCCACGCGACGCTCGACCACGGACTTCTCGAGCTTCATGTTGGGAATGCCGTACATGAGCAGACCGCCCGGGCGGTCATCGCGCTCAAACACCGTCACGCGGGCGCCACGACGCGCAAGCTCCCATGCTGCCACCAGGCCAGCAGGACCGGAGCCCACCACGGCAACCGTGGGTGCGTCCTCCCCTGCCGGCTCAAAGCGACGCGGGCCGCCGTTTGCCCATTCGTGGTCGCTGATCGCGCGCTCGTTATCGTGAATCGTCGTGGGCTGGCCGTCGACCGAACCCAGGTTGCACGCGGCCTCGCACAGCGCCGGGCACACGCGACTCGTGAACTCAGGCATGGGCGAGGTGAGCGACAGGCGCTCGGCCGCTTCGTCCCAGCGGCCGCGGTACACCAGCTCATTCCACTCGGGAATCAGGTTGTGCAGCGGACAGCCACTCGGACGCGCCTTGCCAAAGCTCGCGCCCATCTGACAAAACGCCACGCCGCACATCATGCAGCGGCTCGCCTGGGCACGGCGTGCGTCGTCATCGAGCCCCACGTACAGCGGATCAAAATCATGGCTGCGCTCCTCCACGGGGCGCAGCTCGTGGGTCACGCGATCGATATCAAGAAAAGCACCGGGCTTACCCATGGCACTTACGCCTCCTTCTTGGTCGAAGCAACAGAACTGGCAGCCACGGACGCAGCGTCCGCAGCACCGCCCGCGACATCGAAGCGAGCGACATCCGCAGCGCTCGCGCGACCGGTCACAATGTCAAACGCCAGCTCCTCGGCCTGCGCATGCGTCTTGCCCACGGCCTCGGCCGCAGCGACAATCGCCAGCACGCGCTCGTACTCGGTCGGAATGACCTTCACAAAGTGCTTGCTCATCGTCTCAAAGCTGTAGAGCAGCTTAATGCCGCGCGGGCTCTGCGTCGCGTCCACGTGCTCCTGGATGAGCTCGCGAATCTGCGCCAGCTCGCCGGCCGTCGGGGCCTTGAGCTCAACGCTCTCGTGGTTCACACGGGCATCGAGCGTGCCGTACTGGTCAAAGACATAGGCCACGCCACCCGTCATGCCGGCGGCGAAGTTCTGCCCGACCTCGCCCAGGATGAGCGCCAGACCGCCCGTCATGTACTCGCAGCCATGGTTGCCGCAGCCCTCGACCACCACGGTGGCACCGGAGTTGCGCACGGCAAAACGCTGGCCGGCAAGACCGTTAATGAAGCCGCGGCCGCTCGTGGCGCCAAAGAACGCAACGTTGCCCACGATGATGTTCTCGTCGAACTTGTAGGTCGCATGCGGGTTGGGGCGCACCGACACCTCGCCGCCCGAAAGGCCCTTGCCAAAGTAGTCGTTGGCATCGCCGCACACGTTGAGCGTAATGCCGCGCGGCAGGAAGGCGCCAAAGCTCTGACCGGCCGAACCATCGCAATCGATGGTGATGGAGCCGGCGGGCAGGCCCTCGGGATGCGCCTTGGTCACCGCGTTGCCCAAGATGGTGCCCACGCAGCGGTTGACGTTGGCGATATCGGCGCGGAAGCGAATCGGACGCAGGTGCGCACGGGCATCGGCCGTATAGGGCACAAACAACGTGGAGTCGAGCGTCTTGTCGAGCTCGCTGTCGGCAGCCATCTGCGGCAGGAAGTGACGACCGTCGGCACCCGGGATGTGGGCACCAAACTCACAGGTCGCGCTTGCCAGCACGGGCGACAGATCCAGCAGGTTAGCCTTGCGGTTGCCCGGGACCTCGATCTGACGCAAGCACTCGGGATGGCCGACCATCTCGTCGACGGTGCGGAAGCCCAGGCTCGCCATGACCTCGCGCAGCTGCTCGGCAACAAAGAGCATAAAGTGCTCAACGTGCTCGGGCTTGCCGCGGAAGCCGCAACGCAGGCGGCAGTTTTGCGTAGCGATGCCGGCCGGGCAGGTATCCTGCTGGCAGTCGCGCTGCATGAGGCAGCCCATGGAGATGAGCGGCATGGTCGCAAAGCCAAACTCCTCGGCGCCCAACAGGCAGGCGACGGCAACATCGGTGCCGTCCATGAGCTTGCCGTCGGCCTCGAGCACCACGCGGGAGCGCAGGCCGTTTTGCAGCAACGTCTGCTGAGCCTCGGCAAGGCCAAGCTCCAGCGGCAGACCCGCATGCCAGATGGAATCGCGCGCCGCGGCACCCGAGCCGCCGTTATGGCCGCTGATCAAAATCTTGTCGGCGGCACCCTTGGCCACGCCGGTGGCGATGGTGCCGACGCCGGCCTCGCTGACCAGCTTGACCGACACGCGCGCGCCGGGGTTGGCGTTCTTAAGATCGAAGATAAGCTCCGCCAGGTCCTCGATGGAGTAGATGTCGTGGTGCGGCGGAGGCGAGATCAGGCCGATGCCGGGCGTGGACTGACGGACCTCGGCGATCCAGGGATAGACCTTCTTGCCGGGCAGGTGACCGCCCTCGCCGGGCTTGGCGCCCTGGGCCATCTTAATCTGAATCTCGAAGGCGCTGCACAGGTAGCGGCTCGTCACGCCAAAGCGCGCACTTGCCACCTGCTTGATCGCGGAGTTCTTGGAGTCACCGTTGACCAGCGGGGTCTCGCGACGCGGATCCTCGCCGCCCTCGCCCGAGCTGGAACGGCCATGCAGGCGGTTCATGGCGATGGCCATGCACTCGTGTGCCTCTTTGCTGATGGAACCGTACGACATGGCGCCGGTGTTAAAGCGGCGGACGATGTTGAGCGCGGGCTCCACCTCGTCGAGCGAAACCGGCGTGCGGCCGTTGTCGTCAAAGTCAAGCAAGTCGCGCAGGCGCACGGCACGGCCGGTGCGGTGCAGGCGGGCGCTGTACTCCTTAAAGGTGTCGTAGCTGTCCTCGCGACAGGCGGTCTGCAGCAAATAGACAGTCTGCGGATCGATGAGGTGATCCTCGCCGCCGAGCGGGCGCCACTTGGTCAGACCCAACGTGGGCAGTTGATCGGGAGCCGGGCTCTTAAGGATAGCGAGCGCGGCGTCGTAGCGCTCGTTTTGCTCGCGCTCGACGTCCTCGACACCCATACCGCCCACACGGCTCACCGTGCCGGCGAAGTACGCGTTGACGAACTCCGGCATAAAGCCCACGGCCTCGAAGATCTGCGCCGAATGGTAGCTCTGCACCGTGGAGATGCCCATCTTGGACATGATGGAGACGATGCCCGCCGTCGCGGCCTTGTTGTAGTTGGCGATGCCCTGCTCGGCCGTCACGCCCAGATCGCCGCGCGCCGCCAGATCGCGGATGCACACATGTGCGTTGTACGGATAGATGCCGCTCGCGGAGTAGCCCACCAGTGCCGCAAAGTCGTGCGGGGACACGGCGTCGCCACACTCCACCACGATGTCGGCAAAGGTGCGCACGCCGGCGCGGATCAGGTGATTGTGTACGCAGCCCACGGCGAGCAGCGACGGCACGGGCACCTCGCCCGCAGCGGCACGATCGCTCAACACCACGATGTTCACGCCGTCGCGGACCGCAGCCTCAACGTCCTCGGCAAGCTGTTTGAGCGCAGCCTGCAGCGCGCCCTCGCCGGCATCGCGGCGGTAGACGGCACGGAAACGGCGGGTCTTAAAGCCCACGCGGTCGATGGCGCAGATGCGGTCGAACTCTTCCTCGTTGAGCAACGGGCGCTCCAAGCGCACCAGCTGGCAGGCCGTGCGGGAGTCCTCGAGCAGGTTGCCGTGGTTGCCCAGGTAGAGCGTGGTCGAAGTCACCATGTGCTCGCGAAGGGCATCGATGGGCGGGTTCGTAACCTGGGCGAACAGCTGATAGAAGTAGTCAAAGAACGAACGCGTCTTCTTGGACAGGCAGGCCAGCGGTGCGTCGATGCCCATCGAGGCGAGCGGGGCCTTGCCCTGCTGGGCCATGGGGCGCACGACCTCGTCAACATCATCCCAGTGGTAGCCGAGCTTGGCCATACGCACGGCAGCGGGCACCTCGGCGTCCTCGGCGGGCGTTGCCGCAACGGGCTCATCGAGCGCGTCAACGGTCAGCGTCTCCTCGGCAATCCAATCACGGTAGGGCTTTTCCTTGGCGTAACGGGCGCGCAGCTCGTCGTTGTAGATCACGCGGCCGCGGGCAAAGTCGACCTCGAGCATCTGGCCCGGCCCCAGACAGCCGCTCGTCAGGATGTTCTCGGGGCTCACCTCGATGGTGCCCACCTCGCTTGCCAGCATAAAGCGACCGTCGCGCGTCACATAGTAGCGAGCCGGGCGCAGGCCGTTACGGTCGAGGGCGGCACCCAGCGTGCGACCGTCGGTAAAGGCGATGGCCGCCGGGCCATCCCACGGCTCCATGAGCATGGACTGGTAGGCGTCGTAGGCGCGGCGCTCCTCGCTCAGACTGTCGTTGTGGTCCCACGGCTCGGGCAGCAACATGGATGCGGCGCGCGTGAGCGGACGGCCGTTCATGACCAAAAACTCGAGCACGTTGTCCAAAATCGCAGAGTCGGAACCCTCGCGGTTGATGATGGGCATCACGCGCTCAAGATCATGCTGCAGCACGGGGCTGTACAGGTTGGGTTCGCGGGCGCGAATCCAGTTGACGTTGCCCTTGAGGGTGTTGATCTCGCCGTTGTGAATGATAAAGCGGTTGGGGTGCGCGCGCTCCCAACTGGGCGTGGTATTGGTGGAGTAGCGCGAATGGACGAGCGCCACGGCCGTTTTGACGGCAGCGTCGTTGAGGTCGATGAAGAAGCGGCGCATCTGCGTGGCGACCAGCATGCCCTTGTACACGATGGTGCGCGAGCTCATGGAGCACACATAGAAGATCTTGTCGCGCAGGGCAAACTCGGCGTCGGCCTTCTTCTCGATGGTGCGGCGGCACACATACAGACGGCGCTCGAAGGCGTCGCCGGCGGGCGTGTCGTCCGGACGGCCCAGAAAGGCCTGCAGGATAGTAGGCATGCAGGCGCGGGCCGTCTCGCCCAGGTCGTGCGGGTCGACCGGCACCTCGCGCCAAAAGAGCAACGGCACGCCGGCCTCGGCGCAGCCCTCCTCAAACACGCGGCGGGCATCCTCTACGCCCTTGTCGTCCTGCGGGAAGAACAGCATGGCCACGCCATAGTCGCCCTCTGCCGGCAGAATCTGGCCGCACTTTTGGGCCTCTTTACGGAAAAAGTGATGCGGAACCTGGAACAGGATGCCGGCGCCGTCGCCGGTGTTCTTCTCGAGTCCCGTGCCACCGCGGTGCTCCAAGTTGACCAGAATGGACAGTGCGTCGTCCAGGATCTGGTGATGGCGCTCGCCGTTGATATCGGCAAGCGCGCCGATGCCACATGCATCGTGGTCGAATTCGGGGCGATAAAGGCCCTGCTGCTGAGCGGAATCTGCCTGCATCGCGATCCTCCCCTAGATATTTAGACAGTCAGTTGAATAGGCATACTAGGGGCATCGCCGGCCCGTTGTGTTTCCCACCCGTTTCGAAACAATCGCGTAACGCGCGCCCTACGAGTGGACACCGCCGACCTCAAGGACGACAACAAGGGCCCCAGGTTCGGCCTGTAAGCTCACCGCTTCAAACATCTCAATCTGTAACAGGAAGACCCAATTTCGACGACTAACTGTTACAGATTGAGATGTTTTTGAGAGACGGCTCCGAATGTCTCAATCTGTAACACGAGGGGCCGGTTTTTGCAGCCAACTGTTACAGATCGAGATTTTCCATAGAACCATTTCTTCCTGTCTTGATCTGTAACAGCTAGGCCCAATTTCCATCCCTAGTTGTTACAGATCAAGACATTTCGGCAATCCCCTTCCACCGGTCTATCCAAATACAACAATTTTGTTAGTCTTGGTTAACTGTTTGGCCTAAAACGGGTATCCTTTGCGGAGTCAAACAAGCGGCACGCAGGAGCGCACCATGCTCAACCATCTCAAACATCACTTTGGCTCCCCGCACACCGGTGGCCACGGAGGACTCGACATCGCACGGCATATCGGCCCCGGACTGCTCGTGACCGTCGGCTTTATCGACCCGGGCAATTGGGCCTCCAATATGGCCGCCGGCTCGCAGTTTGGCTACGCGCTGCTGTGGATCGTCACGCTGTCCACGATCATGCTCATCGTGCTGCAGCACAACGCGGCGCACTTGGGCATCGCCACGGGCATGTGTCTCGCCGAGGCCACGACGCGCCACCTGCCCCGCCTCGTCGGGCGCGCGATACTCGGCAGCGCGTATCTAGCCACGGTCGCCACCGCCATGGCCGAAGTCCTGGGCGGTGCGATCGCACTTCAAATGCTCTTTGGCCTGCCCGTGCGCGCGGGCTGCGTCATCGTGGCGGCAGTATCGATGGCGATGCTCGTGACGAGCTCCTACAAGCGCGCCGAGCGATGGATCATCGCCTTCGTGGGCGTGGTAGGACTTTCGTTTTTGGCCGAGCTTGCACTAGTCAACGTCGACTGGCCGCAAGCCGCCACAAGCTGGATCACACCCCGTATGCCCACCGGCTCGGCCGCGATTATCGTAAGTGTCCTAGGCGCGGTCGTTATGCCCCACAACCTCTTCCTGCACTCCGAGGTCATCCAATCCATGCACTTCGAAGGCCAGGGCGAGCAGGTTATCGAAGAACGTCTGCGCTACGAGCTCTTCGACACGCTCTTTTCGATGGGTGTGGGCTGGGCAATCAACTCGGCCATGGTCATCCTGGCCGCAACGACCTTCTTTGCGCACGGCATTGTCGTAGACGACCTCGCCGTCGCAGCGGCTACACTCTCCCCCATTCTGGGCCCGGCAAGCTCGACCATCTTTGCAGTGGCACTGCTGTTCGCGGGCCTATCGAGCAGTGTGACGGCGGGCATGGCGGCGGGCACCATCACCGCGGGCATATTCGACGAGGAATACGACATGCACGACCGACATTCCTCGATCGGGGTGGTGGTCTGTTTCGTCGGCGCAGTGGCGGCGTGCCTGACCGTCCCAAATCCTTTTGAGGGTCTCATTTGGAGTCAGGCGCTGTTGTCGCTTCAGCTGCCGATCACGGTCTTCGTACTTATACGGCTCACCAGTTCGCCCCGCGTCATGGGCAAATACGCCAACCCGCGCCCGCTCAACGCGCTGCTCGTAGGGATCGGTGCCATCGTGACGATTCTCGATGTCGTGTTGTTGACAGGGATGTAATGGGGCGGGGCACCTACCCAGGCAAACGTCTCGATCTGTAACATCTAGACACGCTTTTGATGTCTAGATGTTACAGATCGAGATCATTCCGAGGGACAGCTCCGTTTGTCTCAATCAGAAACACGTAGACCCGTTTTGAGCCGCCATATGTTACAGATTGAGACAAACAGTCGGCCGGACTCACAACAGACAGGATCGGCTAACAGCAGCCGTGATCCCTTGGGGACGGAGGAAAACGGATCACCCGGTGTCGTCGGTGTGGCGGGTGATCCGTTTTCCTCCGTCCCCAAGGGATCAAAAGGGCCCCGGCCGGGATATCCGACCGGGGCCCTTGGACAGAGCTATGTTCGGCTTTCGCCGTGTGCCTGCGAGTTACTCCTCGACGAGCTCAAACTGATCGGGGCCGACGCCGCACACCGGGCACACGTAATCCTCGGGCAGCTCGGGCGTATCGACCTCAACCTCGTAACCACAAACGACGCAAACGAACCTATACGTCTTCTTCTCCTCAGCCATGATGTTCTCCTCTCGAACGTGACTGCTGGTGTACTTGCTTATTAGTATATATTCTCAATAATATTATGCAAGTAGTTTTGCAGCATTTCTACCCTTGGTACGAAGACGCCTTGGGCGGCGTCTTGCCCTTCAGCACCTTGTGGTAGTAGTCATAGGTCAACGGAGTCTCGCCGCTCAGGCCCTCGGCATCCTCGACCTCGCCAATAAAGAGCAGGTGTGTGCCCACGTCAACAGTGTCAATCAAACGGCAGCTAAACAAGGCCGCCGCGTGCTCGGGAACATAGGGCATGCCAAGAGCCGTCTCGCGGGTCTCGTACTTGGCAAACTTGTCATAGTCGCTGCTGGTGCGGAACCCAAAGTTGCCAATGTAGAGCATATCGGCCGTCTGATCGATCACGGTCAGCGCAAAGGCCTTGGCAGACGCGATAACACCAGACGTGGCATTTTCCTTGTTCACGGCAACCGAGATTCGCGGCGGCGCGGACGTCACCTGCACCGCCGTGTTGATGACGCAGCCGGCACGCAGCCCGTCGGCCGCGGCACTCACCACATACAGGCCGCTCGGCATCGTAAAGAACGCAGTTTTGTCCATAACAACCACTCCCCTAACCCGGGTTGGAACCTCATGGATGTATGTACCCATAAAAATAGGCGACGCCCATACCGGACGCCGCCTTTGAGACATAGGTGTCAAAACGGTTAGGAAGGCGAGACGGTCGCAGTAGGCCACCTCCCAGCAAGCCACGTGCCTAGCGGTTGCGCTCCTTGAGCGCGCGATCGATTTCGCGCTGAACGTCGCGCTTGGCCATGTCTTCGCGCTTATCGTAGAGCTTTTTGCCGCGGCCCAGGCCCAACAGCAACTTTACGCGACCATCGGTATTAAAGTAGAGCTCCAACGGCACCAGCGCATAGCCGCGGTTGCGCAGTTTGCCGTCAAGAAAATCAATCTCCTTGCGATGCAGCAGCAGACGGCGACGGCGATCGGGGTCACGGTTCCACACGCCACCGTGGCTGTAGGGGTGAATGTGCAGGCCCACCAGCCAGCACTCGCCGCCGCGAATCAGCGCAAAGGTGTCAGTGATCTGACAGGCGCGCTCGCGAATCGACTTGACCTCGGTACCGCTCAACTCAATGCCGCATTCGAACGTCTCGTCGATAAAGTACTCGTGATGCGCCGAACGATTCTTGGAAATGAGCTTGCGTTCGCGCTTACTGGGCATCGCCGGCCTCCTTGACGCCGTCGGCTCCCTTGTCGGCGCCTGCGCGCTTTGCCTTGCGCTCGGCGTTGAGCTCGGCATCGCTCTCGCGCACCAGCTTAATGATCGCCGCGCATGCCTCCTCGCCCACCAGGTCGCGGGCACGGACCGTCAGGCGCGTCGCCTCCTGCTTGTCGCCGTCGCTTGCAGCATCGGTCGCACACATGATCAGGCAGATGGCAATCTCGGCCGAAGGCGAGGTCGGCACGCCTTGCAGGCTCAGCTCGCCCATCACGTGGTCGTCGCTCTCATCGGCGGCATCCGGATAGGCAGTATGGATCTTGTTGAGCAGGCGCGTCGTATGCGCGTCGCCAGGGGCCAAGCGCAGCGCCAGACGCGCGCAACCCACAGCCGCCGAGACGTTCTCGGTCTCGGGCTCAAGGAAATACTGGCCCAAGTTGGCGTAGGCGCGGGCGGCGCACTTGCCGTCGCTCGCACGCTCTAGCACCGAAAACGAAAGCGATGCCCACTCCTGCTTGTCCTCGAGCGCACGGAACAGCTCGGCCAGATCCAGGCGGTAGTTGCAGTTCATGGGGTCCCAGCGCACGGCCTGCATCAAGGCGTTGCGAGCACTCACATAATCCTGCTGGCGAATGTAGGCATACGCCATGTCGGAATACAGGCGATCAAAGGGCACCTCGACCTGCACCAGCTCGCGCGGATCCTTTTCCACGCGGCGGTAGGCCAGACGCTCAAACTTGCTGTCGAAGCTAAAGTACTGGCGGTTCTCCTCCGTCTTGCACTCGGCATCGATATACTCCTCGGCGAGCTCAACCAGACGCTCCAACAGCGGCGTCGCCGTGGCCAGGTCGCCCTGCGCCAGATAGTTCTCGGCATACGTGATGTCTTGCAAGCTGATGGGCAGATCCATGGCTACTCCTCGATCTGAGCGAAACACGGCAGACGCCGCATATACGGTCAATACACAAAACCCGGGTCTCTTGCGAGGCCCGGGCGTTCATTTTGTGGTAGCCCGTACCAGATTCGAACTGGTGATCTCCGCCTTGAGAGGGCGGCGTCCTAAACCGCTAGACGAACGGGCCATATGTAGCAAATGCAATGGCTGGGATGGAGGGAGTCGAACCCCCATTGACGGAACCAGAATCCGCTGTCCTGCCATTAGACGACATCCCAATGACTGCATCGCTGCGCTCGGCTGTGCCTTTGCGCAAGAAAGAAATATACGGGAAGTTCTACGGTGACGCAAGCCCCATTTTTAACTTTTTTGAAAATCGGCCAATTTGCTCCGACCCATGAAGGACCTGTGAAGCCAGACCGCATGCAAGGGGCAAAATGCCGTAAGCGCACCGTAATTACCGTTGGCAGATTGCTGCATTCTGGTCACCGTCAATAGTGACACAATCAGGATGCCAATTATCGCGCGGACATCGAGGCGACATGGATGATGAGCTTGATTACCTATGGGAGACCCTGGGCCTCGAGATATCCGCCAGACCTTGGCCCGACCGGGACAAAATCCACCCCACGCTCCGTCCCGCCATCACGGTGATGCAAGCGGAATACCGTCACGCCTCGTTTTTAATTATGCGGACGTCATGGCACGCGGCGCTCCCCGACCTCAAGCGCATCCAGGCGAGCCTCGTCAAGTTATCCGGCATGCCGACCGTCATATCCGAGACGCATCTGGGGCGACGACAGCGCGAACGCCTGCAGCGACAGCGGATTCCGTTCATCTGCCCCGGCATTCAGGCATATCTGCCCTTTATGGACGAAGAGTACTGGAGCGGCAAGCCCAACAAACAGGTAAAGATCTACGACCCGCATAAGTGGGCAAAGTTCGAGGACTGACCGGAGCGAACCCGCCGACGGAAAGCGCATCCCGGAATCTGCACTCAGAACGGGATGCACTTTCCGCAGTTGCTACAGCAGCGCCTCGGCCCAGGCCGCTTCCCTAAAGCCTGGAATCGCAAAGTCATCGCCCACCAGCAGCGGACGCTTAACCAGCATGCCGTCGGTCGCCAACAGCTCGTAACATTCCTGATCCGTCATCCCCGCGTCCAGGCGCGCCTTCAGGCCAAGCTCTCGATACTTCATACCCGACGAGTTAAAGAAGCGTCGCACCGGCAACCCCGAACGCGCAATCCAGGTCGCAAGTTCCTCAGCCGAAGGATTATCTGTAACAATATCGCGATCGACGTACTCAACCCCATGCTCGTCCAACCAGGCCTTGGCCTTTTTACACGTCGAGCATTTGGGATATTCAACAAACAGTACGGTCATGGGGATTCCCTTCTTAGAAAAGACAAGTGTCTGGCAAACAGCGCATCGATGGCCATCTGCGACCGATGCCGATATTGTAGCCAGCGCCGACGTGCAGGCGGTCGTGGTTTTCCATCTTGAGGTTAACGTCTCGCATGGGCGCCAATGGGACACGTCGCGCGCTGAACCAGCACTGACACCAGCAGCACCAGCAGCATGGCGACAACGTAACCCGCGGCATCAAAGCCTAAGTCGATAACGTCGAAATGTCTTCCGGGAACAAAAATCTTATGTACCTGGTCCCCGACGGAGCATACGGCGCAAAAGGCCAGGACGGGCACACACCGCAATCGGGTGAGCAACATGCGCTTATCCAAGCACACCGCCGCCGACGAGGCAAACAGCCCAACAAAGAAGAACTCTACGGTATGGACGACACGACGGATGTTGATGCCCATCCACATGCGAACGGGGGCAATCGGATCGGGATGGGCGACGGCAGCCGCTGAGCCCGCATCCCCGGCGGCATCTCCCGCCTGGGTCTCCCCCGCAGTCTCGGGCTGCACGCTGGCGCTTTGCCCCTCCACCACGTGCGCGGTAGACTCGCTGAGCGACGATGTCTGCTCCACGCTCTGCTCCGTCAGCATCCAAATACTCGCCAGCGTCACGACAAGCAGGACAACCGATATCCATCCGACTATATGCTTCGCGCGCGCCAAGGGCTAACCTCCGTCTGTTATTGAGCAGCAGCGAGTGTACCCCCAAATGTCACCGTCGCCATAGCGGAATCCCAAATGTTCAAAACAAGGCGCCAGATGGCTGCGGTGTCCCTACTCCGTCTCGCGCATCCAGCGATCGAAGGTCCCCACGCACACACCTAAACGCTTTGCCGCCTGACTCCGGGTAATATTGCCCGCCTCATAGATATCGCGCACTCGTTCAAATTGCGGAGGGCACGGCTTGCGGGGTCGACCAAAACGCACGCCGCGCGCCCGCGCCGCCGCGATTCCCTCCGCCTGACGACGGTGGATGTTCTCTCGTTCCACCTGTGCCACATAACTCAGCAGCTGCAAAACGATATCGGCGATCAGCGTGCTGGTCACATCCGACCCGCCGCAATCTCTCGCACGCGTATCGAGCAACGGCATGTCCAGCACAACGATGGCCGCACCAAGTTCCTTGGTTATACGACGCCATTCCTCGAGTATCTCGCTGTAGTTTCGACCCAGCCGATCGATGGAAAGCACCACCAACACGTCGCCGGAAGCCAAGGCATGAAGCAATTCCCGATACCGCGGGCGATCAAAGTCCTTACCGCTCGCACGGTCGGCAAAGACATTCGCCGGCTCCACGCCATAGGCGCTCAGCGCATCCAACTGGCGATTCAAATTTTGATCGCGCGTGCTCACCCGCGCAATCCCATATACCGTTGCCACAACATCCCCGCTTTCTCGTAAACCTGCCAAAAAGGGACAGGTTTGTATTGGTAGGTCCTATCTCCCAAAAGCATATGAAGAAGCGGCCGAGCCCATGGCAGGGCAATCAAGAGACGCGCAAAGAGGGCGGCCCCGAAAGACCGCCCTCTACGCTCTGCCGAAACTCACTCCGTGCCGGTTAATGAATGAGCTTAAAGTCCAAATGTCCGCGAGTAGTGTTGACGCGTGAGACCTCGATAATCACGCGCTGGCCCAACTCAAAACGACGCCCCGTGTCGGCACCCGTCAACGTGAGCGCGTCCTCATCAAACTCAAACCACTCGTTACCCAAGCTCTTAATGGAAACCAGCCCCTCAACCTGCGTCAGATCGAGACGCACGAATAGCCCCATGCTGCTGACCCACGAGACCGTTCCGGCATAGCGCTCGCCCAGGCGGTCCTCGTAGTACTGCGCAATCTTGATTTTTTGCGTCGCATGGCTGGCAGCGTCGGCCGCACGCTCGGCATCGCTGCACGCGCGGCAGATTTGCGGCAGGATGCGCGGAAGCGACTCTCTGCCTTTTCCGATCAGCCTCGGCGTACGCACTAAGGCGTCTTTTCCACCCAGCTGCTCGTATGCCAGCTGCAGCTTGAGCACGCGATGCACCACCAGATCGGGGTAACGGCGAATGGGGCTTGTAAAGTGGCAGTAGCACGGCGCGGCGAGCGCAAAGTGGCCCTCGTTGCGAGGCTTATACAACGCACGCTGCATACTGCGCAAAAGGAGCGTGTTGACGAGTGGCGCGTTAGCCGTGCCGGCAGCGGCGTCAACCGTCGCCTGCAACTCATCAGGACTTCCCAGGGCAATGCCCGCCGCACGGCGATCATCGATGATACCGAGCTGCGCCAGCGCCGCAGCAGCACCGTGCAGACTGTCGGGGCTGGGGTCATCGTGCACGCGATAGCACGCCTCGATATCGCGGTCGGCCAGCCACTCGGCGACGCACTCGTTAGCCAGCAGCATTGCCTCCTCGATAAGCGAGGTTGCGCAGGAGCGCTCGCGTGCCACAATCTGCACGGGCACGCCGTCCTCATCCAGCAGCGCGCGAATCTCGGCCGTATCAAAGTCGACCGAACCGCGTGCGCGACGTATGCGACGCCGAAGCTCCGCGAGTTCGTTTGCGGCGACCAGGAAATCGGCCAGGTCAACGTTACAGCCGCGAGCGGTGTCCTCGCACGCAAGCCCACGCTCAAGTGCTTCCTCGCGCGAGGCTTCAGCCGCAGCGACATCCTCCGCAGCGCCCTCCAACACGGAATACTCAACTGCGCCGGCGCGCACCAGCAGCGCCTCGGCGCCGTCATAGTCCATACGCACACGCGAACGAATCACACTGGGATAGGGGTCGTAATGACGCACACGGCCCTGCGCGTCGAGCTCGATGTCGACGGTAAACGCCAGGCGATCCTCATCGGGGCGTAGGGAGCACAGGTCATTAGACAGGCGCTCGGGCAGCATGGGAAGCACGCGATCGGCAAGGTACACCGACGTCGTGCGATGGCGGGCCTCCAGGTCGATATGCCCGTCCCAGGCAACATAGTGCGAAACGTCGGCGATATGCACGCCCAGCTTATAGCCGCCCTCGGGCGTGCGCTCGAGCGAGATGGCATCGTCAAAGTCGCGCGCATCAACCGGGTCGATGGTGATGACAAAACGATCGCGCAGGTCACGACGAAGCGGGTCTTTAAGCGCTGCGGTCACATCGAGCGTAAGCGCCTCGGCCTCGGCAAGTGCGGCCTCGGGATAGCTGTCGGTATAGCCATAACGCGCCATCACATACTGAACACCCAAATCGGGCGCGTCATCGCCGCCAATGCGGCGATCGATCGTCACCATGCCCGATTCCAGACGCGTCGGATACGTTAGGATGCGCGCGACGACGACATCGCCAGGACGCACGCCCAGGCGCTCCGCCGAAGTGTCCTCGGGCAAAATAAAGAAATCGGCTTTGAGACGCGAATCGAGCGGCTCGATCACACCAAGCGGGCCGGCCGTCTGATACGTACCCACCACGTTGATGGCGGCACGCTCGATGACGCCCTCAATCACGGCGCGACGCTCACCATGCGGGCTGTTCTTAATGCTCACGGCAACGGTATCGCCATCCATGATCTCGCGCTTGCCGCGGCCCATGACCTTGTAGTCGCCGTTTTCGGTTATGACATAGGCACTGTGCTCATGGAGCTGCACGCGGCCAGTCAGGCTCGGACGACGCTCGCTGCGCACCGGCCCGCGCTTATTGCGAGCTCCACGCTTATGCTTGTTATTGCGCCCCATGGCGCCTCCTTGCTATCGATTGCCGTTTACACCCCAAGAGTCTACCCAAATGATCCCTAGGGGACGGAGGAAAACGGATCACATAGATAGACCAGCGCCGCTATGATCCGTTTTCCTCCGTCCCCTAGGGATCAAAAAACGGGCCGCCCCCAAAAGAGACGACCCGTTGCAGACGGCATATCCGCAGCGCCTACACGCGCAGATAACGGCGCATGGCGATGGCAGAACCAAAGAGACCGATAATGACACCGACGAGAATCAGTGCGGCGTAGGTCACCAGATAGTACTGCATCGGCAGCGCAAACGACATCCAGCCGACGCTCGCCTGCAGGCGCGGAATCATCAGATTGCGCAGCAGCTCCAAAACACCGATGGAAAGCAGCGAGCCTAGAATGGCCTGCAACACGCCCTCGGTAATGAACGGCCCGCGAATGAAGCCGTTGCTGGCGCCCACCAGGCGCATAATCGCAATCTCGCGACGACGCGCCGTAATGGACAGGCGAATCGTGTTGTTGATAAAGATGAACGCGATAAAGGTCAGCAGGCCGACGAGCACCACGGCGGCGATACGGATGTAGTTGGTCACCTGGAACAGGCGGCTTACTTCCTCCTGGCCATACAGCACGCTCGCGTTGACGTCGCCGTCGTCCACGATCTTTTGGAAGTCGGCGTTCTTCTTGAGCTTCTTGGCCGTGCTCTCGACCTGAGACGGATCGTCCATCTCAATCGCAAACGAGGCGGGAAGCGGGTTCTGGCCGTCGAGCGCGCTCATGATGGCGTCGGCGTTGCCCAACATCTTGCTCGTGCACTCGGCCAGCGCGTCGTCCTTATCCTTATAGGTCACGGACTTGACGTTGCTCCACGTCTTGAGCTCGGCCTCAAAGGCCTGGACGTCTGCCTGATCGGCATCATCGCTAATAAAGGCATTGATGACAACCTGATCCTCGACGGTACCGATCACGGAGTTCAGCATCGCGGAACCCATAATGAACAGGCCGATGATAAACAGCGAAAGGAAGATCGTGATGACGGCGCCGAGCGAGGTGGTCCAGTTACGGAAGAAGTGGCTGATAGCCTCTTTGAGCGAATAGCCCACGTTAGTTGGTGCCATAGTTGCCGTAACCTCCCCTCTCCTGGTCGCGGATTACGTGGCCGCCCTCGAGGGCGATCACGCGACGGTGCATGCTATCGACCATCTCGCGGTCGTGCGTGGCAACGATCACGGTGGTGCCGGTACGGTTAATGCGCTCGAGCAGCTTCATAATGCCCAGCGAAATCGCCGGGTCGAGGTTGCCCGTGGGCTCGTCGCAGATAAGCAGCGGCGGACGGTTGACCATAGCGCGGGCAACGGCGACGCGCTGCTGCTCGCCACCGGACAGCTGATCGGGCAGAGAGTCCATCTGATCGGCCAGACCGACCAGGCGAAGCACCTCGGGCACCTGGCTGCGAATGACGCCCTTGGGCTTGCCGATGCACTGCAGGGCAAACGCCACGTTTTCGTAGGCGGTCTTCTGCGGCAGGAGCTTAAAGTCCTGGAACACGGCACCGATCTGGCGACGCAAGAACGGAACCTTGCGGTTCTTGATCTTCATGAGGTCCTGGCCGGCGACCAAAATACGGCCGCTCGTCGGCTTGACGTCGCGGTTGAGCGTCGACAGCAGCGTGGTCTTACCCGAGCCGGAGTGACCGACCAAGAAGACAAACTCGCCCGGATAGATCTCGATGTTGATGTCGTCGAGCGCGGGCTTGTTGGGCTGTGCCGGGTAGATCTTGGTGACGTGCTCCATGAGGATGACGGGCTCGACACCGGCCTGCTTGGCCATCTTCTTGCGGCTGGCCTGCGGATCGATGGGCGCAAACACCGACGTAAAGTCGGGGTTGTTAAGCGCATTGTCGAGGCTTGCAACCTCGGCGGCCTGATCGCTCTCGACTACGGGAGCCGCGGGCTGCGTAGGATCGGGAATACCGGCAAAAAGGCCGGACTGCGCAGGCTGTGGCGCCGGAGTCGCAGGAGCCATGGGGTCGGGAATACCGGCCATGACAGGCTGCGGCGCAACGCCGTCCGCCTGGGGCTGATCCACGCGAGCGGTCACCTTCTGCACGGGCTCAAAACCCGCGGCCTCGGAAAGCTCGACATCATTGGTGGGATTGTAGGCAAAAGGATCTGATGCCGGCTGTGCCTGATCTGCCGGCTGTGCGGGGATCGGGCTAAACGGCTGATCCTCTGAATCCGGGGTGGCGAAACGAGTGCCCACGGCGCCTGGCTGCGTCTTGGGGGCGTCATCGCCCGCACCGGAGGTACGGAAGTGGTTACCCACTGGTGCTCCTTATCGTCGTGCGTTTAAACTACATGAGCGCTTTGTATTTTAGCAGCATTAGCTTTGCTGCACATAAGAAGCATGGCGGGGATTTGATCTCACCGGCCGTGCGCAGGGTTACCTCCCAAATCGTCCTCGGACATGTCGGAGCCCCCGCTGCGCACTACGTGCGGCGGGGGCTCCTCCGTCCTGCAGAAAGATTTGGGAGGTAACCCTGCGCCCGGCCTGCGGTAACTAAGGGGTCGCCGCGTTTTACTTGGGTGCAGCAGCGCTATGCTTGAGGGCTGAATTGTACTTGGCTGGGATGGACCCTTATCCCAAAGGAGGCTTTTTCTTGATGTGGGCTTGATTTGATTGTTGCGCAACTTGGATTTGGATTGTCGATTTACAGTGGCCTCGATAGGAACGTCTATGGTTGTGGGGGCTGGTATGAATTGTCCTTATTGTGGAGCTGAGTTGCGCGATGGCGTGAGGTACTGCACGGCATGCGGGGCTGTCGTCAATAGCATCTCTGCTGATTCTGAGCTTCGGGTAAAGCCTCGGAACCACGTTGCGGTCATCCTTGCCTGCATGCTGGTAATTGGCATTGTCGGCGGTAGCTGTATGGGTCTTCATCTGCGGCAGGTGTTGTCGCACTTTG
This sequence comes from uncultured Collinsella sp., assembly GCA_902479075.1. Classification (GTDB taxonomy): domain Bacteria; phylum Actinomycetota; class Coriobacteriia; order Coriobacteriales; family Coriobacteriaceae; genus Collinsella. The sequence continues at coordinate 6,650 of CABSNK010000016.1, read as the reverse complement.
TTTCCGCCCATTCGGAGCACGCCATCGTGCTGGATGTCGCGGCTGCGGGCTGGGACACCGATAACGGAGCATCGCGCGTTCCGATACATATTACGGGCAAGACCATCGACGGAATAACGGTCGACAGGATTGAGTTCGTCGCCTCCGATGGCTCTGGCATCAATCTCACGCAAGGTGTATACACGCTCGAGGCAGCAGGTTCCCCTATCGCTGCGGACGGCACCATCTATCAAATTCCATGCACGAGTGCCACGCTCGTCCTCGATGACGCCTTTGCCATGGGTGAAACGATCGATCTGGCCGAGCTTGCAGAACAGGATTCGATTCTCACCTTCTGCCCCATTGATGCCTCCGATGTAACCAATGACGAAATCTATGATGCCGCTTTGCTCGCCATGACATACAGAGGCAGCGATGCCCCCGATGTCGCCGCACTGTGCCAAGCCGCAATCAATCGTCGCGGCGGAGCCAACACAAGCGGGAACGCCTTCGAAAGTTGCGGTGAAATACGGATTAATTGAGCCTTTAGGCTGGCAAAACAGTCCTTATTTCACCGCAACTGAAACAGGGGCGCTCTCCAAGAGAGCGCCCCTGCCGGGTTTCCATAGTACTGGCGAAGCAGTTTTATAGTTCTGGCGAAGCAGTCCTTGAGATCCGCCTTGCCTTATGCCAGGAACTCCTTGGTGGTCGCCACGATGTTGGCGGCGTCCAGGCCGTACCTGTGCAGGAGCTCGGCACCCGGACCGGACTCGCCGAACGTGTCGTTGACGCCGATCTTCTTGAGCGGCGTCGGGCACTGCTCGCACAGGACATCGGCAACGGCGCTGCCCAGGCCGCCGATCACGGAGTGCTCCTCGACGGTCACGACGCGACCGGTCTTGGTGGCGCTCTTGACGATCAGGTCAGCGTCGATGGGCTTAATGGTGTGCATGTTGATGACCTCGGCGTCGATACCCTCGGCAGCAAGCTGCTCGGCAGCCTCGAGGGCCTCGCCGACCATCAGGCCGCAGGCAATGATGGTAACGTCGGCGCCCTCGCGCATGATGATGCCGCGGCCCAGTTCAAACTTGTAGGTCTCGGGGTCATTAATGACCGGCGAGGCCAGACGGGCAAAGCGCATGTACACAGGGCCGTCGCACTCGTAGGCGGCGCGCGTCACGGCGCGGGCTTCTACGTCGTCAGCGGGAACGATCACGGTCATGCCGGGGATAACGCGCATAAGGGCGATATCCTCGCAGCACTGGTGCGTGGCGCCATCCTCGCCCACCGAGATACCGGCGTGTGTGGCACCGATCTTGACGTTGAGGTGCGGGTAACCGATGGAATTGCGGACCTGCTCAAAGGCGCGGCCGGCGGCAAACATGGCAAAGGTGCTCGCGAAGGCAACGCGGCCGGTGGTTGCGATACCGGCGGCAACACCCATCAGGTTGCTCTCGGCGATGCCCACATCGAAGAAACGATCGGGACAGGCGGCCTTAAACTTGCCGGTCTGCGTGGCGGCGGCCAGGTCGGCGTCGAGGACCACAAAGTCATCGTGCTCGTTGGCGAGCTCGACGAGGGCCTCGCCGTAGCTTACGCGCGTGGCGATTTTCTTGACGTCTGCCATCCTAGAGCTCCTCTCCGGCGGCCGTGAGCTCTGCCATGGCCTGCTCAAACTGTTCATCGTTGGGGGCCTTACCGTGCCAACCCACCTGGTTCTCCATAAAGGAGACGCCCTTGCCCTTTGTGGTCTCGGCGATAATGGCAGTAGGCTGACCCTTGGTGGCGCGGGCCTCGGCAAAGGCGGCGCGGATCTGATCGAAGTCGTTGCCGTCGGCAAGCTCCACCACGTGGAACTTAAAGGCGCGGAACTTGTCTGCCAGCGGCATGGGGTCGTTGACCTCCTCGACGGGGCCATCGATCTGCAGACCGTTGTGGTCGACGATCACGCAGAGGTTGTCGAGCTGCTGGTTGCCGGCAAACATGGCGGCCTCCCAGACCTGGCCTTCCTCGCTCTCACCATCGCCCAGCAGGGCGTACGTGCGGTAAGTATCGCCCCAGTGCTTAGCGGCAACGGCCATGCCCACGGCGGCGGAAATGCCCTGGCCGAGCGAGCCGGTGGACATGTCGACGCCCGGGGTGTCGTTCATGTTGGGGTGACCCTGCAGGTGACTGCCGATATGGCGCAGTGTCTCGAGGTCCTCCTTGGGGAAGAACCCGCGCTCGGCGAGCACGGCGTACAGGCCCGGAGCGCAATGGCCCTTGGAAAGCACAAAACGGTCGCGATCGGCCTTGCGGGGATCGGCCGGGTCGACGTTCATTTCCTCAAAGTACAGATAGGTCATGATGTCGGCAGCGCCGAGCGAACCGCCCGGATGGCCGGACTTGGCAGCGTGCACGCCGGTGACGATGCCCTTCCTTACCTCGTTGGCAACCTTTTTGAGCTCTTCGTCGCTCATTGTGCCTTCCTTTCATCCTCATTAGACAAAATGCGCACGGCACCGAAGGTAATCCCAACACAGCCGCAATGCACGTACGTCATTCATTATGCTGGAAACTGATGGCTTTACCAGAGTTTTTATCATTATTTGAGCAATTTAGCAGGCAGAACCGCTGATGAAACGGTTTATCAATGTGAACGTCTTTTGGATGCGGTGGCTGCCTCTCGCCCCGGCACAAAAATGATCCGCAAACCGAAATTCAGTCTACGCGTTAATGTCCTTGAATCCCTCACCGAAGGCTTCCGTAACGTCGGCGACCGTCACAATGGCGTGAGGATCGCGCTCGCGCACGATCGTTTTGAGGGTGTTGAGCTCTCGACGGCTCACGATCACCATGATCACCGGCTTCTCGACGCCCGAATACATACCGGTCGCCTTTAATTTGGTGCAGCCGCGGCCCAGACCATACATGATGTCGGCCGCGATATCGGGAAAATTGTCCGAGATGATGAGCACCATACGACGCTTATTGCCGCCATCGACCACGGCGTCGATCACATAGCCGCTGATCACCATCGATAGTCCTGCATACAGAGCATTTTCGAGCGAGAAGACCGGGGCCGATGCCGCGCATACGGCAACGTCGATTGCCATGACGGTCGAGCCCACCGGCAGCGAGGTGTTACGCGAGATGATTTGGCCAATCGTGTCCGAGCCGCCGGTGTTGGCGCCGGCGCGCAACACCATGCCGTAACCAATGCCCGTGATAATGCCGCCCCACATAGCGGGAAGCATCAGGTCCGCATCTGCCAGAGGCGCTACAAACGGGGCAAACAGATCGGTAAAGAAGCCCAGCAGCACAAAGCCCGTCGCCGTCTGCACCACGTAGAACATGCCGCCCTCGCGCATAACGATCAGCAGCAGCAAGGCGTTCATCACGATGGTCTGGATACCGACGGGAAGCGACACGCCTCGCGCCGCGCCGAGCGCCTGGATAATAGTCGCAAGGCCCGTAACGCCACCGGCGGCAAGACCGTTGGGGATCAAAAACAGGTCGGTCGCGATGGCGGCCAAGGCACACCCCAACATGATCTGGGGCAGATCGTGAAAGAAGTTCATCGAAAGAATGCGCTTGATGTCAAGACGATATGCCATGCTGCCTCCTTCAAAAAAGCGCACCCCATCGGATGCGCTTTGAACTTCTTCTTGTATTCGATTCTACCGATTCGCCCAACAAATACCACCCCTGTGCAGGGTATGTTCTGGATACAAAACCGCCTTGCTCGGAAGGCCTTGATCCATTCCCACATAAACCGAGCGGTTTAGGCAGACGGGGTCTCCGCGTCAGCGTTGCCGGTAGCCCAACGGTGATAGCCAATCACAAACGGATCCAGGTCGCCGTCGTCAAGAACGGCCTCGACGTTGCTGGTCTCCACGCCCGTGCGCAGGTCCTTAACCATCTGGTACGGGTAGAGCACGTAGCTGCGGATCTGGTTGCCAAAACCAATTGTGGTCTTGGGTCCGCGAATCTCATCCAGGGCCTCGGCGCGCTTTTCGAGCTCAATCTCGTACAGACGCGCCTTGAGAATCTGCATGCACGCGGCCTTGTTTTGAATCTGGCTGCGCTCGTTTTGACACGTGACCACGATACCGCTGGGGAAATGCGTTACGCGCACGGCGGAGTCGGTGGTGTTGACGCCCTGGCCGCCCGGGCCGCTTGCGTGGTATACGTCGACGCGAATGTCATCGGGGCTAATCTCGATATCGATATCGTCAGGCAGCACCGGAATGACCTCGACGCCGGCAAACGTGGTCTGGCGGCGCTTCTTGTCGTCGGTGGGGCTAATGCGCACCAGGCGATGAACTCCGGCCTCGGCACGAAGCATGCCGAAGGCATCCTTGCCTTCGACGGTAAAGGTCGCGCGATCGATGCCGATAACCTCGGCCGCGGGGCAATCGTTGATGGTGACCTTCCAACCGCGGCGCTGGCAGTACTTCATGTACATCTTAAAGAGCATGAAGGTCCAGTCCTGGGCCTCCAAACCACCCTGCCCGGGCTTGATGGTCACAATCGCGTCGCCATGGTCGAACTCCCCGGTAAACCAGCTCGCAAGCTCAAGCTCGTCGATGGCGCGGGATAGGCGCTCCGCCGTGGCGGCAGCCTCCTCACGCAGTGCGGCGGCATCGGGGTCATCGCCCATTTCCTCGGCAAGCTCCAGCGCGGCGCGAGCATCGGAAAGCTCACCGCGCGCCGTATCCACGGCGGCGATGTCCTCTTTAGCGCGAGCGATCTCCTCCATCGTGGCGCGAGCGGCATCGGCGTCGTCCCAAAAACCCGGGGCGACGCTTTTGGCCTCGAGCTCCGCCACACGGGTGCGCTTCTCGTCCAAATGGAGATATGACTCGACCTCACCGAGTCGGTCCGCAAACGCGTCCAACTCGGCGGGCGTTACCTCTAGAGCCTCGGCCATTAACGATTCCTGCCGTGGCAGTACTTAAACTTCTTACCGCTACCGCAAGGGCACAGGTCGTTGCGGCCCACGTTGACATAGGGGTCATCGCTCTCGGACTTGCGGTAGGTCGTCACCTTGCCACCGTTGTTAACGGCAGCCGGACCACCCTGGACGGCGGTGCGGGCCTGCACCTGAGCCTGCTTGCGCAGTACCGAATCGCTGTTGTCGCCATCGACCTCGGCGGGACCAGAGAAGCGCGCACCCTTAAGGGCGGGGTCCTCCTTGTGCTCCACAGCCTGCGGGGCAGCTTTGAGCTCAATGCGCAGAACAGTGCGCAGGTAATCCTCGTACATGGTATCGACGAGTATCTGGAACGCGCCGTAGGCCTCGGTCTTGTACTCAACCAGCGGGTCGCGCTGGCCAAAGCCGCGCAGGCCGATACCGGTCTTGAGGTAGTCCATTTCCTGCAGGTAGTTCATCCAACGCGTATCGATAACGCGCAGCATGACCTGGGTATTGAGCTCACGCATCAGGTCCTCGCCCAGACGCTCGGCCTTCATGTTGTAGCACTTCTCAACATAGGCCAAGACATCGGCGGCCAGGGCCTCAAAGTCCTCGTCGGGGAACTGAGGGGTATCGATATGACCGGTCAGCTCGACGACCCATTTGCGCAGACCCTCAAGATCGCGCTCGCCCTCGTGGCTGTCCTTGGTGCAGAACTCCTGCACGCAGCGGTACACGGTATCGTGCATGACCTCGGTGATGTGGTCGGTCAGGTCCTTGCCGTCCAGAATCTTGTTGCGCTCGGCGTAGATGACCTGGCGCTGCTTGTTCATGACGTCGTCGTACTCAAGAACGCTCTTACGCATGGAGAAGTTGATGCTCTCGACCTTGTGCTGGGCATTCTCGACGGCCTTGGAAATGATCTTGTGCTGGATGGGCATGTCGTCGCCCATGTCGGCCGTGACCATCATCTTGGAGACGCGGTCCATCCTGTCGCCGCCGAACAGGCGCATGAGGTCATCCTCGAGTGACAGGTAGAACTGGGTCTCGCCCGGATCGCCCTGACGACCGGAACGGCCACGCAGCTGGTTGTCGATACGGCGGGACTCATGGCGCTCGGTGCCGATAACGGTCAGGCCGCCGGCGGCAAGCACGCGCTCGCGCTCGGCCTTGCAGGTCTCCTTGGCCTCGGCGTTAAACTGCTCGAGCTGCTCGGGCGTCACGTCCTCCATGGTCAGGCCCTCGTACTCCAGGCGCTCGCGTACCAGCTCGTCGGGGTTGCCGCCCAGCAGGATGTCGGTACCACGGCCGGCCATGTTGGTAGCGATGGTCACGGCGCCATAGCGACCAGCCTGGGCCACGATATGGGCCTCGCGCTCGTGGTGCTTGGCGTTGAGGACCTCGTGCGCGATACCGCGCTTAGTGAGGGCGGCGGACAGTTTCTCGGAGCTCTCGATGGAGACGGTGCCCACCAGGACCGGCTGGCCCTTGGCGTGACGACGCTCAACGTCGTCGGCAACGGCGTTGTACTTGGCCTGGATGGTGCGGTAGACCAGGTCCTCGTGGTCAACACGCTGCACGGGCTTGTTGGGGGGAATGACCTCGACGGGCAGCTTGTAGATCTCGCGGAACTCGGCGTCCTCGGTGAGCGCCGTACCGGTCATGCCGGAGAGCTTGTCATACAGGCGGAAGTAGTTCTGCAGGGTGATGGTGGCAAGGGTCTGGTTCTCCTCGCGCACGAGCACGCCCTCTTTGGCCTCGATGGCCTGGTGCA
>CABSNK010000015.1 GCA_902479075.1 uncultured Collinsella sp. | reverse complement strand
GAAATGATCCTGCGGCCCCGCCGCCTTGCGCCGACAGCATCGCCCGCACAAGCAGACTGCCCGCCGTTTTTAGATGCAAAACGGCGGGCAGTCTATCTTTACGGCGCCGGAACACGGGTGAGCGCGTCGATTACGGGCGTTCCATGTTGGGAACGATGCTGCCCTCAGTCACCGCATGCACGGCCAGGCGCATGATGTTGTCGTAGCCGGTCTTGCTCAGAATCTCCGAAATGCGGCGCTTGATGGTGCCCTCACTCATAAACAGCTCGGTCGCGATCTCGCGACGGCTCTTGCCCTCGCAGGCAAGGCGCAAAATCGACAGCTCGACATCGTCGAGTGCCGCCGTACCCGAAAAAATGCTCTCGGGCGGCTTGGGAAACGTGCAATAGCCCGCCAGCGTGGAGCGCATCACGGCGAACAGCTCGTCGATACCGACGTTCTTGTACACAAAGCTATCGACGCCCGCCTCGCGGGCCTGGTCGATAAAGGTGATCTCGGGCATGCCGGTCATGATAATGATGCGACACTCAGGCAGCTGCTCCTTGATGCGTGCCGCCGCCACGATGCCGTTTGAATCGTGTTCGGTGCACACGTCCATCAGTATCATGTCCGGGCGCTCCTTGAGCGCGACACCCAAGGCCTCGGAGGCATCGGCGATGGCGGAAACAACGGTCATATCGGGCTGGTCGCCAACGGAGCGCGCCAGGCTCTCGCGCAGGATGGCCTGATCTTCGACAATTAACACGCGGATCATGAGTTTCTCCTTTGAGACGTGTCGTTGGCGTTAAGCGGAATGGACACCGTAAGCGTAAAGGGCGGGGTGGCGTTGACTTCTAGGCTGCCACCCAGATCTTGCGCGACATGTCTCATACCTGGGATACCCGTTCCCTCACGATACGATACGGGGGCCGGAGACCCGTCGTTAGAAATCGTCATGCGCGCGACGGCGTCAGCATCCGTCCCCTCCTGCCACAAGCGCACATGGACCCGATGCGCCTGCGCATGCTTGGTGGCATTGGTCGAGGCCTCGCGGATAATCTGCAAAAATGCGGCGGCGACACGTGCGTCCTCAGGCAGCGCGCCCTCAACATCGATCTGCACACTCACCAGGCCAAAAGCATGGACGATATCACCCAGCTGCTCCGCCGGCTCACTGACGCCGCCACTGCGCAGGTCGACGGCGATTGAGCGCAGCAACGGATCGATCTGCTCGAGTGACTCGTCGTCCAGGCGCCCCTCCTCCAAATAGCGATGGAGGATGGACAGGCGCTGGCCGATCACATCGTGCACGCGGGAACGCATACGCAGGTAGGCCGCATTGTCGGCAACCTTTTTGACTTCTTCGATCTGGGCCTGGAGCTCTTGCCCCGCAAGCTCAAGCAGATGATTGGCTTGCGTCAGGCGGTCGTAGGCGTGTGCGTATTCCGTCACGTCCAGGCCGACGACGCGCTCGAACGGACGGCCCGAGACCGTAACGGAGTCACGCACGAACAGACGAATCTCGGAAGGAGAGATCTCGATCACGGCGCGATCCCTGCCAAAGCGGTCAAGGTCGATATGGGCGCGATTAGCGCTGCTTTCGGGCGTCTGCATACTGAGTGTTCGCAGGTCGTTCCATGTGCTGCTCATGTCGCGCAGATCGGTGGGCATATGAAGCTCCACCAGGTTTTTGCGCATGCAGCGGTTCATGAGCAACGGACGGTCCCTCGGGTCTAGATACAGGATGCCCACGGGAATCACGTTGATGGTTTCAATCGTCGAGAACGCGGTAATATCCTCCTGGCGGTTACGGACGTCCATCAAGAGCGCCGCGATGGAACGGAACAGGAAGAACGCTCCTTCTGCGATTAGGACAACGGTCCACGCCGAGCCCATGGCAAAAACCACCGGCGGCGTAACGGCGGCAACGAGCAGCAGCTCAGTCAGCATGACGGGACGGCGATAGTGCACCATAAGCACCACGCCATATACAAAGATCGCGGCATTGAGCCACAGCGCTCCGCCCATTGCCCTGGCGCAAACGCCAAGCGGCGCCACCAGATACGAGCCAGACGACGCGAACAGGATGAGCGCCGAAACCATCAGGTGAACCACGAGGCTCGCCTCGTAGGCGCAAGTCACCTTACGGTTATAGGACGAGCGGCGCGATACGATGAGCGGAACGTGGATCGTCTGCAGGCAAGCAGCCAGGGCAAAGACAATATCGAGCGCAACGATTTGGGGGAGAATGAGCGGGATCTGCATCGTCACTCACCCGCCCGCGGCATCAACACGATCATGCGCAGCTGGCCGGGCTCGCCTTCAAGGCGATATGCCACGTTGCGCCCTTGCAAAGCGCTTTCGAGCTCTTGCGCAGCGGGTGTCTGCGAAAGATCCTCCTCGTCGTTGGAGAAAAGCGTGGCACGCAGCTCCACGCTGCACGAGTCGTGGTCGCTCAAGTGATACATAAGTGCCGGTCGAGTAGTGGTGTAGGCAAAAAACGCAAAGTCATACACGCAGTCGTACAGCGCGCTTACCGCACTGGCGTGCATCGGGCGCCGTATGGCAATAATCGAGGCGCAATCGACATCAATCGTGCGTAGGTCGCTTGCGAGCTCGTTGGCAATGAGCTGAATGCGGTCGCGGTCAAAACCGCTCTCCCCGTGCTGTGCCAACGTGAGCGACCCCTTGCGTTTGCAATAGGCGACGAGCATCTTGGCGCGCTGCAGCATGCGGTAACGCTCGTGCGAAGATGCCTCGTCGGTCAACGGTGGCAGCGAGCTCAGCGAGTCGTACATCTCTTCGAGCGCGCGGGCAAGCGCCTGGTCCACGTCTTGGACCAGCAGGGTCTCGGCCTCTTGATCTGCCAAATGCGTCTTAAGATCGTAGTCGGCGACAAGCAGCTCGTTTTGGCGTTGCAGCTCCATGCGACGATGCGCTAGTTCGCGATTGAGCTCGTTGAGCTCCGACACGTCTTGGGCAAGCAGCGCCGATCCGCCCAGCAGCGGAAAGGTGCGATACATTACATCGGGATCGGACGCCACGGCAAAGGCATGGGCGCGCCCGTGCTCCTGGACTCGCAACTCCTCGCGCACGCCCTCTGGGATCGGCTTTGACACCGGCGTGGCATAGACTTCCTGCAGGTCACGCGTTAGAACTTTCAGGTCAAGCGGCAAGGTATCGAAAATGCCGGCGATATCGTGGTACGACGGAATGACACCGCAATCGAGACAGATTTCCATCGCCACCACGCACAGGACGCAATAGACGAGCGAAAAGTTGAGCTTCCACGCCCAAGGCACGCGCAGGGCATACGAGATGGCAAAGAACGCACCGCCCAACAGCACGAGCGCCGCCGTGCCCGAGAAACGTTGGATGCGAAAGGACGAGGACCGGCCCACCAGGATAAAAAAGGCCACGAAGTTAAAGGCCGTCCATGCCAGAACGGCGAAATAGCCCCAGCCGTATGTGTAATCGTTGCTCCAGGTGTCACTTGCACGGTCAAAGTGGAATACCTGCCGATGGAAATCGTTGGTGAGCACAAATCCGATAAGCAGGACAGCCGTGACCCACAAAACGGTGCGGTACCGACACCCCATACGACGCTGTTCCAAACCCGCGAGGCGCAGACCGCACAGCTGGTAGATCAGCGGAATGAGCGTCATGGGCACGTAGTACAGGTACCACAGCACGGTGGCATAGAACGGCGTGAACGACTTGTACTTGAGGATGACCTCGATCATCCATAGGGCGCAAATGGCGGCGATGGCAACAAGGCGGCGGCGCAACACATAGTCCAAACAACGCAGATAGACCAGCACGCCCCAGATTGAAAATGCAATTGCGGCGACAAGCAGCGGGAGAGAGCTCGAATGAACGAGCGCATCCACGACCTCTTTGGACACCTCACTATAGGCGGGCACGGCGTTGGAAAGCTTGGGGTCAGAGGCGAACAGCGCCGGCAAGGCCGCTAAAAGCATGAGGAACAACATAGTAACGGCGCCGGCGATAGCAAAGACGCGGTGGCGGTATACACGATGTGTTATGCCAGCTAGAAATCGCGGCATGGCGAAGAGTCTGCCACCCCTGGGATCCGCAACCGGCGCGGTCCGGGCGGCCGCGTGGCCGATATGTCGCTCGCGGGTACCCATAGTGCTTTTAGTGTACCGACAGATGGGTCAAAAAAGCGGGCCGCATGTCCCAAAATCCGCAGACGGCAAGGCGCCCGGCGAGCAGTTAATGCTTGCCGGGCGCGTTTGCATCGGGATGCCCATCAAGGAAGTGGCGTTGCGCGTGTCCCTTCTGGGCCATGCGGCTCAAAATCGCGGCGTGATGTGGACGACTGGGGCCGAATTAGCAGCATTTCGAGCTTGGTTTCGATATTGAGACTGGTTCTTTATTAAAATAGAATTCCAGACAATTGAGCGGCCGGGGGTTAACCATGAGGGGCATGGGAGACACAACCGCATATTTGCGTCGGGGCATTCGGGAGATTATATGCCTGGCGCTGTTCTTCTTCACGTTTTTGGCGTGCGAGTATCTCTTTGATGTGCGCATAGCCGAGTTCGTGCCATCGAGTGAGGTCGTCATCTACGAGAGCATCGTTGTCGGCGCGAGCGTGATCGGCTTTTTCGTGCGCCCATTTCTGTATTATCGCCGTCCCCAGTCGATCGATGCGACAAGCGATATTACAGGCGTGCTATTGGTGTCGGCATTGTTGCTGATGATTATGGCAGTGCAGTTTCAGGTCGTGATTGCCGGCAGTTTGGTGGCGTGCTGCGCCCTGGGCTACTGCGGGTCGACCGCCCATGCCAATCTGGCGCGGCGTTTTGCGCAGACACCCTGTTTGGCGCGCGCCGTGGCGGTTTCTTATGCTGCGGGCATTTTGGTACAGGTGCTCAACCATATGGTGATGCCTGCGGGCATTCCCCAGCAGTTTGTCCTCACCGCCTGTGCGATTGTGCTGGTTGGGCTGCTTCACGGTACCCGTCGAGCTAAATTGCGCGATGAGTCTGCACCCGAGTTCGAGGCCGAGATTGCCGAGCTGTCGGTTGATGCGTTTGAACGTGGCGCCAGGTGGCGCGATGACCCCGAGGCAAAGGCAACCTTCCAGGGTGCCGTGGCGCGGCTGACGGTGGCGACCGCCTGCCTCACCGGCGTGTTCGCGGCTCTCAATGCCGGCCTTACGACTTCGCATGCCGCCGGCGCTATCGATCTGGGCGACTGTCCGCGCTTGCTGCTGGTTGTGAGCGCCCTTGCCGCCGGCGTCCTGTATGACCTGCGTGGGCGTTCGTATATGAATATCATCATGACGTGCGCCGCCATGCTGTCCACGCTCTCGTTCTTTGTGCTTATCACCGATGGCAACGGTGGCAATACGCTTGCCGCCACGATTATCTTTTACCTTGGCACGGGCTTGTTCGTGGTGTTCTTCACCGCGAAGTTCGCCGCGATTTCGATGTATGCCCGCTGGGCGTATCTGTGGCCGTGCATGGGCCGTGTTATCAACAACGTTTGCTCGATACTCGTGACGGCTCCGGCGGTGGCGATCATCTCGAGTCAAAATGTGCTGACGGCGGTGGGTGTCGTGCTCGTGCTGTTCGTCGGCATCGCGATTTCGCTGTTGGGACAGTTTGGGCAAGACGGCGAGCGCGAGGCGACACATGGCGGGCTGGCTTTTGCTACCGACGATCTTGGCGTGAGCCGTGCACCCGATCAGGCCGACACGGTGCCCCTGGAGCCGCCGGAGCTTTCGTTTGACGATCGGCTCGACGGCTTTGTTGCCACCTTTGGGCTCACCAAGCGCGAGTGCGATGTTCTGGAGGCGCTGGTCGTTTCGGACGACAGCATGCAGGACGTTGCGGCGGCACTCTTCCTTTCGCGCTCCACACTCTACCGCCACATCGCCTCGATCAACAAAAAGGTCGGCACCAATTCGCGCGTGGCGCTCATTAGCCTCTTCTGGTCCTGGACACCCCAAGACTAGCCAACCACCACAAAGGGGACAGGCACCTTTGTGGTGGTTTTGCCCTTGGGCTGTCTACTGAGGCGGTTCACCGTGCTACAGCAGCTCGCCGTGGCGGGCGATGTAGCGGCGCTTTGCCAGCTGGGTGAGCGCGATGTAGGCGGTGACGATGCCGATGAGCAGCGCGAAAAAGCTCGCGGGTAGCGTCATGAGGCCGAGCGCATCGGCGATGGGGCTTGCTGGCAGCCAGGTGACGAGCGCCAGGCCCAGCACGGTGAGAGCGCACAGTGCCGGCGCGGCGTGGTCACGCGGGCTCGGCAGGCGCGGGGAGCGCAGCATGTGGATCACAAGCGTCTGCGACCACATGGACTCGACAAACCAGCCGCTCTGGAAGAGCGCCGCAAAGGCTGCCATGCCCGTGACGTTGCCCGCGGCGGCAAGCTCGGACCAGCTTGCGCCCACGGCGGCGGGGCACACCACAAAGAAGAGCGCGGCGAAGGTCACGATGTCAAACAGCGAGCTCACGGGGCCCAGCTCGAGCATAAAGCCCTTGATGGATGCGGCGTCCCAGGCGCGCGGACGGGCAGTCCAGGCATCGTCGACGGTGTCCCACGGCAGCGCGATGCATACGATCTCGTAGACCAGCGACAGCAGCACCAGCTGCAGGGCGCTCATGGCAAAAACGGCAAGAACAGGCTCGCGACGGTCACGGACAACACATTGCCAAAGTTGGAGCTCACTGTGGTCTTGAGGTACTTGAGCAGGTTGCCGTAGGTGCGGCGGCCTTCGATGATGCCGCGCTCGAGCACGCCCAGGTCCTTCTGGAGCAAGATGATATCGGCGGATTCCTTGGCAATGTCGACGGCCGAATCGACCGAGATACCGCAGTCGCTCGCACGCATGGCGGCGGCGTCGTTGATGCCGTCGCCCATAAAGCCCACGGTGTGGCCGAGCAGCTCGCGCATGACGCGCACCAGGCGCGCCTTCTGCAGCGGCGAGAGCTTGGCGAAGAGATGGGTCTTCTCGGCGCGCTCGGCAAGTTCGGCGTCATCGAGCGCATCGATCTCGGAGCCGAGCAAGACGTTGCTCGCGTCGATGCCGATCTGCTCGCAGACGGTGGCGGCGACGCGGTCGTTGTCGCCGGTCAGGACCTTGACCGCCACGCCCTTGGCCTCGAGCGTGGCGACGGCGCCCGCGGCACTCGTCTTGGGCGGATCGAGGAAGGCCAAAAAGCCCATCAGCACCATGTCGCATTCGTCGGCGATGCCAAACTCGCCCACGCAGCGCGGATCGGTCTTCTGCGCCACGGCAATCACGCGCAGGCCCTCGGCGTTGAGCCCGGCGACCTGCTTGCGAATCTGGGCGAGCTTATCTTCGGTGAGAGGCTGGGCGACACCATCGACTTCGACAAAGGAGCAGATCTCGAGCATTTCCTCGGCAGCTCCCTTGGTGACCATCTGGGTTTTGCCTTGGACATCGGCTACAACTACGCTCAGGCGACGGCGCGAGAAATCGAAGGGCACCTCGTCGACCTTGGTATAGCGGTCGCGCAGGCTCTGACCCAACATGGAATCGGGTGCGACGGTCGAGGGTGTCACATCGGCACGGTCGATTACGGCCAGGTCGATAAGGTTTTTGAGGCCGGTCTGGAAGAAGCTGTTCAAAAACGCATGGCGCAGCACACGTGCGTCCTCGTTGCCATCGGTGTTGAGGTAGCGCTCGAGCACGATGCGGTCTTCGGTGAGGGTGCCGGTCTTGTCGCAGCACAGGACATCCATGGCACCCAGGTTTTGGATCGCCGGCAGCTCCTTGACGATTACTTGGCGGCGGGAGAGGTCCTTGGCGCCCTGCGACAGGCTCGTGGTCACGATGACGGGAAGCATCTGCGGCGTGATGCCCACGGCCACGCTCGTGGCGAACAGCAGCGCGTCGATGGCGTTGCCCTTGGTGGCGGCGTTGATGGCAAAGACGGCCGGCGCCATAACGAGCATGAGGCGTACGAGCAACATGGAGACGCTCGAGACGCCGCGGTCAAACGCGCTCTTCTCGCCGCGCCCGTTGAGCATCTTGGCGATGCCACCCAGGTAAGTATCCGAACCGGTGGCAACGACAAGCGCAATGGCGGTGCCGTTTTGCACGGAGGTGCCGGTAAAGACGATGTTCTTGCAGGCAGAGAGTGGCAGCGCGGAGCCGTCGGCACTCTCGACGACGGTGATGGCGGTGGTCTTCTCGACGGCCTCGCTCTCGCCAGTGAGTGCGGACTCGATCACAAACAGGTCGCGCGCGATGATGACGCGGGCATCGGCCGGCACCATATCTCCGGCAGAGAGGCGGATCACATCACCGGGGACGAGCTCGTCGAAGGGGATCTCGACGCGCTCGCCGTCGCGCAGGGCGGTGCAAGTGTTGGAGACCAGGTCCTTGAGGGCCTCGGCCGCATTGCCGCTGCGGGCTTCTTGGATAAACTTCATACCGCCCGATACCAGCAACATGATGCCGATGACGATGACCGTGGAGGGGTCGCGCTGCGGCTCGGGCACGGCGAGCACGTCGATGTAGAGCGAGACCAGCGCGAGCGCGGCGAGGATGCCGGCGAAGGGGTCGACAAAGGCGTCGGCGATACGGCGGGCGAGCGTTTTGGTCGGTGCCTCGATGGTGTTGGGGCCGGAGGCGTCCAGACGCTCGGTTGCCTGCTTGGCGGTGAGGCCGTTTGCCGTGGCATCGAGCAGAACGAGGGCGTCCTCGGCACTATGGGTGGCGGCGAATATGGTGTTCTTAGACAGGCCGGTATGAGCGGCAGGGCGCGCCGTACGGCGGCGCTTGGAGATAGCTTCGAGTACCGTGGCGGTTTTGAGCATCAGCATAGGGTCCTCCTTGTTGAAGGGAGTTAGCGTACGTGTCGTATTTGCTTCAAAAAACCTAGATGTCGCTCACGTCAAGCTCACGAGCCACCACAAAGGGGACAGGCACCTTTGTGGTGGTTTTGACAATCGGTTGGTGGCGCTTATGCGAATACGGAGTCCTCGCGGCGTGCCGAGGGCGACATGCAGGTTTTTCGACTATGACTGCCTTCCATGGCACACCTCCTTATGGACGGGCGCGGCGCGCTTTGGGTATCTCGTACCCGTTTCAATCCGCCCGTATTTTTGATGAGGGGGTTTGACATGTCAACCCCCATTGTTCGGAAAACCGTTGCCCCTGACAAAGCCTTTACAGAATGCCGTGGCCTCAAAGCGCGCCCGCATCGACGCTTCGCCTGCGCTAAACTGGAAGCACGTACGCGATTACGAGAGGAGCCCGCATGGAGGCTTACAAGCAAGAGTTCATCAAGTTCATGGTCGAGTCCGACGTTCTTAAGTTCGGCAGCTTTACGCTCAAGAGCGGCCGTCAGTCCCCGTTCTTTATGAACGCCGGCGCTTATGTGACGGGCTATCAGCTCAAGAAGCTGGGCGAGTATTACGCCCAGGCCATTCACGATAACTTTGGCGACGACTTTGATGTCCTGTTTGGACCGGCCTACAAGGGTATTCCGCTGGCCGTCGTGACCGCAATTGCCTACCACGAGCTGTACGGCAAGGAGGTCAAGTACTGCTGCGACCGCAAGGAGGCCAAGGACCACGGTGCCGATAAGGGCAACCTGTTGGGCTATGAGCCGCAGGACGGCGATCGCGTGGTCATGGTCGAGGACGTTACCACCAGCGGCAAGTCCATCGACGAGACCTATCCCAAGGTTAAGGCTGCTGCCGACGTCGAAATCAAGGGCCTCATCGTGTCCCTCAACCGCATGGAGGTCGGTAAGGGCGGCGTGACCACCGCGCAGAAGGAGATCGAGGCAAAGTACGGTTTCCCCGTCGCGAGCATTGTTTCCATGGCCGAGGTCGTCGAGACCCTCTACAACCACGAGATCGACGGCAAGGTCGTCATCGATGACGAACTCAAGACGGCCATCGACGCCTACTACGAGCAGTACGGAGCTCGGGAGTAGTTACGGCGTTTTACCAAACGCCGTAACAGCTCGACGCTGTGCGGGCCGCATTTGGACAATCTGACGTTCAACTTCAAGGGCGCGACCAGAAGGTCAGCGCCCTTTCGTTTCACGTCACCTTGTCACAAATGCGACCCGCTCGCTGGCGTTGCCAAAACATCGGAGTTGCCGTGGTAGTCATTGAGGACGTTCTTAAATGACTACTTGAGTCCGGGCAGGCGGGTGTAGGGGAACGAGCGCTCTAGGAACTCGGAGCAGCGGGCGTAGTCTTTGGCGAAGTAGCTGCTGTAGAGCGAATCGAGCACGTATTGCACGGCGATGTGGCTCGCGAACTGCGTGATGCGATGCGTCATGCTCTCGTGGTCACTCACCGTGAGGTAGGCGGCAAAGCCAGGGTGAATGCGTGCGCAATGAGGCGTGCCGATAACGATGACCGGGACATGCCGACTGCTGAGGATCGGTAAGATGTCCTTGAGGTTGGGGGCAAGGCCGCTGTAGGAGATGGCGATTGCCACATGGTCGGGGCCCGAGGCGAGCGCCGTGCGCACCTGGGCTTCGACATTGTCGTGGCACGTCGCGCTTTTACCGACGGAGAGCAGGCGATCGCGGAACATTCCCGCTGGATAGAGATTGTGCGAGCCCGTGTAGATGTCGACCTGTCGGGCGTTCGCGATGAGTTTGGTGGCGTGGTCGAGCTGCGTGGGGTCGAGCAGCTCCTGCGTCTCGGCCAGCGTGTTCTGGTAGAGCCCCTCCATGCGCTCCATGACCTGCGCAGGCGATACTCGGCTTATCGACCCGCGATGCAAAGGAGATGCTCATCCCACGAGCACTACCGGGAAGGGCTTGCGATTCGAGCCCTCGCCTTAGTATTTTGGCCATTTGGCACTATAATCACCATAGGCATGCGCAAAACGTTGCGCTTAATCAAGAGGAGAAAACGTATGGGTCTGTTTGACATGTTCAAGAAGAAGGCCGAGCCTGCCGCTGCCGCTGCTCCCGCCTCCATCTCTGCTTCTGCCGGCGCCGACGTGCTGTGCTCGCCCGTCAAGGGCAAGGTCATCAAGATGGCCGACGTGCCCGATCCCGTCTTTGGCGGCGAGGTCCTGGGCAAGGGCTGCGCCGTGTGGCCCGAGGACGACCTGGTCTACGCTCCCTGCGACGGCAAGGTGACCGTCACCATGGGTCACGCCGTGGGCCTGCAGTCCGATAGCGGCATCGAGGTTCTGGTGCACGTCGGTGTCGATACCGTCAACATGAACGGCGACGGCTTCGAGGGCTTCGTCAAGGCCGACGACGTCGTGAAGGCTGGCCAGCCCATACTCAAGATCGACCGCGCCAAGATCGCCGCTGCCGGTTACAAGGACTGCGTCGTCGTGGCTGTGTCCAACACCGCCGAGTTTGCCGATGTCGAGCTCGCCGTTGAGGCTGAGTCCGCCGTCGCCGCCGGCGATGCCATCGTCAAGGTCGTCCGCAAGTAAGCTGTAACGTCCAGAGGATGTTTTAGGGTGGTTGGATTGTCCGGCCACCCTTTTTATTAGACCGGGTGCACGCGTTTATTGTACGTTGGGCAAGTCTACAGACCGTTCGGATACTAAAACGAA
This sequence comes from uncultured Collinsella sp., assembly GCA_902479075.1. Classification (GTDB taxonomy): domain Bacteria; phylum Actinomycetota; class Coriobacteriia; order Coriobacteriales; family Coriobacteriaceae; genus Collinsella. The sequence goes on along the minus strand of CABSNK010000015.1, from coordinate 54,095 downwards.
CCGACCGCGCCTTCGTACTGCCGAGGGTGTTCATAAGTGGATACTATGGGCTTACCTTATTACAACGTGCGCCGTGTCTGGGAAGCGCGGTGCCGCTCATTGGGAGGAACAACATGAAAAAGAAGCTGCTGCTTGCGCCCCTCATGGCCGTCTTGGTTGCGTGCGTGGTCCTGCTTTCCGGCTGCGGAGGCCCTTCGGTCGAGGAGCTCATCACCAAGGACCTTACGACTCAGTTTGATGAGGTTAAGAATGGCGGAGACGATTTCCTCGCCGGTCTGGAAGAGGCTTCGGGCGACGAGTTCGAGCAGCTGGGCATCGATCCCAAGGAGTATGCCAAGAGCTATCTCGAGGGCTTTGACTACAAGATCGGCGACGTGACGGTCGACGAGGACAAGGGCACCGCAACTGCCGAGGTCACCATTACCTGCAAGTCAATGAACCAGATCGTTGAGGATTTTGCCACCCAGTATCAGGAGAAGGTCGCCGCGCTCGATTCGATGCCTTCCGATGACGAGTTGTACAAGATGGCCGGTCAGGTTATGGTCGATGTGACCAAGGCTGCTAAGACCAAGGACACCACGGTCACCTTCAAGTACACCGCCAATGACGACGGCGAGTGGTCTGCTGACGATTCCGCAACCAACGAGATGATGAATGCGATGATGAACTAGGGGGTTACGCGGTTCTACGAACCGCGTAACCAGTTGACGCTGCAAACGCCCCTAAGCGGCAATCTGACGTTCAATTTCAAGGGCGCGACCAGAAGGTCAGCGCCCTTTCATTTCACGTCACCTTGCTCGCTTAGGGGCGTTTTCGCTGTCCGTCCTCTACCTGCGGCGTTGCCATGGTAGTCATTGGGGCGGCACTTGGGGACGCTCCTTTTCTGCCGACAGTTGGGGACACTCCTTGGCGCATATGAACCTGTCCCCTTTGTCCAACGTTGCATCGAGTGCTCGGGAAAATGTGGCCCGGTTTTTGGTCGAATTCCGGGTCTCGGTTTCCGGATGGGGTTGGTTGCGGAAAGTGCGACCCGGGATATTGCTCTGAAACGGGATACCGTTTCCCCGACGCGCCGCAAACGGAAAGCGCATCCCATTTCGGAGCTCCAAAACGGGACGCGCTTTCCTCGCGGAAGAATTGTCGCAGCTACGTTAAGCAGTGCCGCTCGCTACTCGCCCAGCACCAGCGCCGCGAGCTCTGCCTGGGTGTCTACCACGTAGTCGGCGCCGGCGGCCTCCAGCTCTGCGCGGCCGCGGAAGCCCCAGCTGACGCCCGCGCTCTTGAGGCCGGCATTGTGACCGGTCAGGACGTCGACATTGGAATCGCCCACATAGAGCGTGGTTGCCGGGTCAGCGCCCAGCGCTTCCATCACATGCAGCGTGACGGGCGCTTCGGGCTTGGGCGGAAACGCATCGACACGGCCCTGGACCAGCGCAAAGCGGTCGGGACCAAAGTACTTCTCGATAAGCGGAGCCGCCGAGACGTGGTCCTTGTTGGTGAGCACGGCAAGCTGCACACCCGCGGCGCGCAGGCGGTCGAGCATCTCGATCGTACCGGCATAAGGGGCGGTGTGGTCCTCCTTGTGCTCGCCGTAGTAAGCCCTAAACTCGGCAAGCGTCTGCTCAAAGGCGCGGCCGTCGCCCACATACTCGGCAGGCATAAAGCGCTCAACCAGCTTGAGCATGCCGTTTCCCACCTTGTAGCGGTATTCGTCAACGGCAAACGTGGGCCAGCCGTGCATCTCGCAGGTATGGTTGCCGGCGGCCGCCAGGTCCTCGAGCGTGTTGAGGATGGTGCCGTCAAGGTCAAAGATCACGGTGGAAAAAGCTGCCATAGGTACGCTCCCATCAAGATGACTCATCAAAACGACACCCATGATAGCGCGTGCCGTTCCAGTCGGGCATGAGCGGGCCAGATGTCCCTCGTGGGACTGAGGGGGCCAAAAGTCCCCGTTAAAACGCTTAAATGGCCTCTAACAGGTACATTTGGCCCCCTCAGCCCCACGGGGGACACTCGGCCCGCTCAATCTTGCGCACGGGGCTTATCGGCCTGTTCAACCCTGCGGGGAATGCCGCCTGCCAGATGCAAACGACCGGTCACGGGTTGTTACGAGTGCCGTGTCCATACTTCCTTAACACATAAGATAAGCTGATAACTGCATATTCAATCCGATTTACCCAGCTAAAGTGTTCTCATTACGTATATTGTTGGTGGGTAGTTCGGGCTCCGTGTGGAGGGGAGAACGTATGAGGTTACCGGCTTTTGCTAAGAAGGCGTTTAGGGGGGGCATAGTCGCGGCGCTTGTGCTTGCCATGCCCGCGCCCGCGCTCGCCTGCACGCAGGTTTACATCGGTAAGAACCAGACAACGACGGGCGATACCTATGTCGGCCGCGCCGAGGACTTTTCACCTCGCTACTGCAAGACCTTTGGCGTGCAGCAGCCGATCGACAACCCTGTCTTCCGTTCTTTCGAGAACGATTCTGTGCCGGGGACCGGCTTTGAGTACACCTATCAGGGTCGCTCGTATCGTTACACCTATGTTCGTGACAATCCCGATGAGTGGGATGCCCAGGACGACGAGGCAGCGTCCCGCGTGTATTCCGAGGCCGGCACCAACGAGCGCGGCGTCTCCGTTTCCGCGACGCTCACAACGGATTACAACGACGGAATCGATGCTATCGACCCTTGTGTCGACACGGGCATCGGCGAGTATAACCTGGCCGACTACCTGTTGAGCGTTTCGTCCACGGCGCGCGACGGCGTGGAGAAGCTCGGCGCCATCATCGATCAGTATGGCTCTCAGGACTGCAACCAGATCGTCATTGCCGACAATACCGAGACCTGGATTTTCGCTCAGCTTTCGGGCCATCAGTGGATTGCCGTCAAGATGGGCGACGACGTGGCGTCCGTTAATCCCAACATCGGCGGCCTGCAGTATAAGGTCGATCTTGACGATGCGAGTCAGTGCCTGCACTCGGCCGATGTCGTGACGCTGCCCGAGTCCAACGGCGTTCTCGTAACCTATGACGACGGCACGCCGAACATCTTCAAGACGTATGGCAAGGAGAATTCGGGTTCGTCGCAGAATACGCGCCTGGCCCAGGGACGTGCTTACTTCGGTGCTGCCCTTGCGCCTCAGACGGACTATACCGTTGATGAACAGGGTCGCGTCACCTCGCTCATCGACCCGCAGCTGACGTTTACGCCGGGCATCAAATCCGATACGTTCACGGCGTTGCGTTCCCTCGCTGCCCGCGGTGAGCAGGACGACAGCCTCAACGCCAATCTCAACAGTGCCCTGTATGCCATCGGCAACAACAGGACGACCGAGGGCAATATCTTCCAGATTCGGTCCGGCCTTTCCAGTGATATCGCCACGATTCAGTGGGAAGCGCTTTCGCGTTGCGAGTTCAGCGTGTACCTGCCCAGCTACTCTGCGCTGTTGACGGAAGTTCCGGCTGACTACTTCCCGGCGTGGAACACGGTGGACGGCACTTATACAGGACGCAAGGACGACGTTGCGCAGGCTTTGGTCGAAAAGGACGGCAAGAACCTCGACTACGTCTTCATGGACATCAACACGCTCGCCTACAACAACCGTGCCTCGATGGGTGAGAACGTGCGCGCCTACCTCGATGTCCTTCAGAAGCAGGTTATCGCCCAGCAGGACGTTGTTGACGGGTTGATGCAGGCGACCCCTGCCGATCAGCGCACGGACCTTGCCAACAAGGCGTTTGCCGCAGTGAGCGAACAGGTCTACAACAAGGCGGCCAAGCTTCTCGATGAGATGCGCGCCTATGTGAATGCGGGAGATACCTCGAGTGCGTTTATGCCGAGCGACTATGACGCCGAGAATGGAACCTCCCGGACCCCGATTATGTACGCGTCCGCTTTTGTTGCTCCCAGCATCACGGCTCAGCCGCAGTCGGTAACGTGTGCTCAGGGTGCTGAGGCCAAGCTGAGCGTTGCCGCGACGGTTGATGACAGCGTGGATGGCTCGGATGCCCAGCTTACCTACCAGTGGTTCGTCAAGGGCGAGGACGGTAACTTCTCTGCCATCGACGGGGCGACGGCGGCTGAGTACGTCGCCGCGACGACCGAGGTCGGTTCAAAGGTGTATCGCGTTGAGGTGACGAGTGCTGCCGGGCTGGTTTCCACGTCCGATGAAGCGACGGTGACCGTGACGCAGGCTGCGCAGGAGGAGCCTGGGCAGAAGCCCGGTCAGAAGACGGATGTGAAGACGGACGTCAAGACCGATACCGCCAAGAAGGCGACCAAGGGAGGGCTTGCCAAGACCGGTGATTCGTCTGTGGTGACCGTGGCGCTTCTGACGGTGGCTGGAGTTCTGGCCGTTATGGGGGCCGTGCTTATCCGCAAGCGTGCGAATTAACCGGAGCGGGTCATAGACGACAGCCCTAACTAAAAACGGTCCCGTACGAGTAATCGTGCGGGACCGTTTGCTTGAGCTAAAGCAAAATGAGCGGGCCAAAAAGCCCCCGTGGGACTGAGGGGGCCAAAAGTCCCTGTTAAAACGCTTAAATGGCTTCTAACAGGTACATTTGGCCCCCTCAGCCCCACGGGGGACATTCGGCCCGCTCAATCTTGCGGGCGGGCTTGGTTCGTTAGCGGCCTAGTGGCGATATGGGTTGCCTATAGGTGGTCATCCGGGAGCCATATGGCTCGGGTATGGCGGTTTTTTGTGTAGCGCATTGACCGATTTACCTGCGGTAACGTACACTTCCTCCGATTAAAAATAGAAGCCGGAGCACGGGTGCGCGCGAGCGCATAAAGGGGAATCGGGTGAGAATCCCGAGCAAGGCGGTTACTGTATGCGGGCGCGCCCGCGAGTCAGATTACCTGCCCGCGCTCTTCTCGAAACCGAGGGCCTCTCTGTTTGCCGCTGGATTCCGGTCTACAAGGGGTGCTGCTGAGCGTGCGTTTTGCTGCCGATAGGGTGGCTGACGTGCGCCTTTGTGCTGCCGGGGTATCGCCTGTCCCGCCTTCTTCGCCATGGCTCTATTGCAGGTTCGCGAAAGAAGGAGAACGGGTGACGCGAAACAACATTATGCTCAAGCGCCTGGGAGCCGCTGCTTTCTCGGCGCTGCTCGTCTGGTCGATGCCGGGTACGTCGGCATTTGCCGAGGGCGTGGCAGAGATCGCTGTGCAGGCGCAGGCCCAGGCCTCGCAGCAGGCGGATACTGCCGAGAATGCCGACGAGTCGAGTTTCACTGCGGACGAGCAGACGGGTGCTGAAGGCGCCGAGGCATCGGCGGACGAGGCGAGCTCCGAGGCCGCTCCGTCTGCCGATGAGAGCCTTGCTGCCGCGGCGGACATCGACGACGAGGATGCCGATGCTCAGCAGGCACGCGGCGCGCGCGTCGCCAAGGCCGGCGAGACCGTGATGGTCTCTTTTGCCGATGAGCTGCCCACCACCATCGAGGCCGGGGCTGTCGTGAAGCTCGCGGCGAATATCAGCCTTGAGGCTGGCCAACAGATCGAGACCGTGGCCGGTACGCTCGATGGCCAGGGCCACAGCATCGTGCTCAACGGCAAGGCGCTGGCGAAGAGCGTGGCTGGTACGGTACAGAATCTGGGCGTGACGGGTTCGATGACGATTTCTGGCACCGACGGTCCTATCGCCACCACATGCTCGGGTACCGTGCAAATGTGCTGGTCGACGGCAAGCCCCTCTGACGACAATTGGACTTTCGCTGACGCTGCCGGTCTTGTAGGAAAGCTCGATGGCGGTTCGGTGCTCAACTCGTATTACGCCGGCAGCCTCAGCGGCATGCCCTTTGGCGGTTACGGCCTCGTTGCCTGGTATCAGTCTGGCACCGTGACCAACAATCTGTTCACTGCGGGCGATCAGGCGTGCGGCTACAAGGTCGATTCTTCCTTTGGCAGCAAAATCTCTGTCGACGACCTCAAGACCCAGGCCTCGGTCGATAAGCTCAACACCGATGCCCCTGCCACCGGCTTTACCTGGTCTGCGCAGGGCGGTTTGCCTGTGCTGATCTCGGGCGGCGCTGCGGTCGTCGTGAACAAGGATGCCCTCAAGGCTGCGATTGACGATGCCAACGCCAAGATCGAGAACGACTACACGGCCGAGAGCTGGTCGAAGCTCGCTGAGGCCCTTGTGAGCGCTCAAGACGTCTACGCCAACGATGACGCCAAGCAGGCCGAGGTCAACGCCGCAACCAAGACGCTCACCGATGCCATTGCCGCGCTCGAGAAGCCCAAGCCCACCGAGCCCGTGGCTCAGCCGCAGAACGTAGTGCACCTGAGCTCGCAGAGCGACCTCGAAAACAAGTTCAAACCCGCCGACGCCGACGCCTATTACGTTCTCGACAACGACATTACCATCGATGACGAGTACTTCTTTGCTCCCATGGGCATACTTGCGGGCACACTCGACGGCCAGGGCCACACCATCACCTTCGCCAACGGCGGTGGCGTGAAGTCGCTCATGGGCGGCGTTGCCTCCACGGGCGTGGTGCAGAACATCTCGTTTGCCGGCAAACTGAAGCAAGCGACGGACGGCAAGGCGTTCGGCCCCCTGGGCAACAGTGTGCAGGGCGCCGTGCTCAACTGCTCCACGAGCGTGACCGGCAAGGGCGTTGCGGGCTTTGCGCGCACGCTCGACGGCGGCATCGTGTCCAACTGCGTGTCGACCTCCGAGGGCACGGCGGGCGCGCTGTTCGCGACCTACAACGCGGGCCAGCTCGTCAACACCTACTGGGGCGCATTCCTCACCAACAAGATGGACGCCCCCGCCTCGGCGCTCGTCAACTCCTATGCCGTCGACCCGGCCGACATGGCCACCGACGCCTTCGCCGACCTCATCAACGCTAACTGCGGCGCCAACGGCAGCAGCTGGGGTATCGATAAAAATGGCACGCCGGTCTTTGGCTCGGGCAACAGCTACCAGGTGCCCGAGGATACCACGCCCGACGACACCTACACCGTGAGCTTCACGGCCAACGACGGCACCAGCCAGGCGGTTGCCGACCATATGCTCGAGGTTTCGCCCGACGCTGTGAACGCCTACCGCAAACTTGGCGTCTTTGCGCTTAAGGGCGTGCCGGCCACGAGCACCGTCACCTGGGGCACCGACGATGCCAACCGCGGAAACATCGGTATCAACGAGTCCACGGGCGAGCTCTACATCTACGACAACGCCACCGGCACGGTGACCGCCACCGAGCATAAGGCCAATGGTTCCGAGCAGACCGTGGCCACCATCAAGATTAAGGCCAAGGCCAAACAGTTCGATGACTTTGAGCTGTGGTATCGTGCCTCCGACGGCACCGTGAGCGACGTGACCGATGGTGCGGCTACCGTCCAGGGCTCCGAGGTGCGCAACCTCGAGGTGCGCGTGCATTACGTCGACGCCGATAAGGACGAGTACGTGCCCGTTTCGTTCAGCCGCTTCCACTTTGCCTCGAGCAATCCTACGACCATCTACAGCAACGACTACTCGGCCTGCTTTTACTTCAAGCATGCCGGCAGTGCCACGATCACCGTTACCCCGCGCGACGTCGCATCTGCGGGCGCTGGCTCCAAGAGCGTGACGCTGACGTCAGAAGCCGTGGCCGCCACGTCCATCTCGATGGGCTATAACGAGGACGGCGCCACCGTCTACCTGCAGGGCCGCAACCCGCTCTCTGAGCGCGGCGCGTTTTTGACCGATCACGCACGCCCGGTGGTGGCGCCCGACAACGCCACCAACCGCGACAACTTTACCGTGACGAGCAGCGATCCTGCCGTGGCGGCCTACGCCACCGCGGGCGAGATCGGCTACACGGCGTACAAGGCTGGCACCACCACGTTTACCGCGACGCTGCCCGACACGGACGCCGATGGCAAGGTCATCAGCGCGTCGTGCGACGTGACTTATGCTTACCAAAATCCGCTTGCGAGCGTGACGGCCGGCACGGACAGCCTCTACCTCAAGGCCGGCTCGGCGCAAAAGCTCGACCTGACCTTTACCGGTAAAAACGACGCGGACGGCTGGAGCGTGACCGAGCCCGGCCTCACCTGGACGTTCAAGACGCTCGACGGCAAGGACGCCTCGGGTATCGTGGGCATCGACCGCATCGAGAAGGGCGCCTGGAAGCACGTCGACGGCGCTCCCGATGACGGCCTGTACGTGGCCTCGAGTGACCACACGGTGACTGCGCTTTCGGCCGGCACGGTGGTCGCGACGGGTACGCCGGTGGACACGACCGCCGGTGCCGAGCCCGTGACGCTTACCATCACCGTGGCCGGTGTGGCCGCGAGCCCCGCCACGAGTGAGTCCGCCTCGGCGGGCATCGATGCTGCCGCTGCGTTCATCGACGTGCGCCGCAGCTCCGACGCCTTTCAGTACGGTGACGAGTGGGAGATCTACGACTTTGCCAAGGCGGGCCGCAAGATCGATTCCAAGCTGCTCGACAACTACCGCGCCTCGCTGGCCAAGCACAAGGCCGAGTGGGGGAGTGCGACCTGCGCTCTGACTGAGACCGAGCGTGTGGCGCTGGCCCTCTCCGCCATCGGCGAGGACATCACCGACTATGACGGCGTCAACCTGGTCGAGCTCATCTGCAGCCGCACCGATATGACGCGCGCCAACGAGAAGATCTTTGCGCTGATGGCGCTTAATGCGAGCGGCTCGGATGTACCCGCCGGTTCTGCCTGGACGCGCGCGAGCCTCGCGGACGCCGTCTGCGAGCTTCTCGGCAGCGACGACGCCGTGGAGGGTACGCGTCTGGGCGACGTGGACCTGACGGCTATGGCGATCCAGGCCGTGGCGCCCTATGAGGACGACACCAAGGTCGATGCTGCCATCGAGAACGGCCTCTCCTACCTCAAGGGCAAGATGAGCGCGGGCACCTGTGATTTCGGTTCTGCCGAGGCCAATGCCCAGGTGATCCTCGCGCTGCTTTCGCTCGACCGTGACCCGGCCAACCCCGTTAACGGGTTTGCAAATGCCGTGACCAACGTGGTCTGCGCGCTGGACCTGTACCGCGTGGACGGCGGCAACGGCTATGCGCACAGCAAGGGCGGCGCGGCCAACGCCATGGCGACCGAGCAGGCGCTCCGCGCGCTCACGACGTATCGTGTCTCCTCGGGAGAGACGATTGCCTGGAAGACGGCCGTGACGGCGGGCAAGGGCTCGAGCAGCAAGGACCCGCAGAAGCCCACGGTGGCGCCGGGCGTCCTGACGCCGGGTGCCGGGTCGGACGGCGGTGCCGGCAACGGGACCGCCGGTTTTGCGGGCGTAATGGCTCCTGTGGCCGCCAAGATGGCCGGTGCTTCCTCGAGCGAGGGCGTCAAGGCAGCTGGCGATTCCAAGGCCGAGGCCGAATCCGGCAAGAAGGATTCGACGGAGTCTTCCGTCGCCGGCAAGACAGACAAGAGCGGCAAAAAGTCGGGCACGTCCGGCAAGACCGCCGCGTTGAGCGCCGGCGTCGCCAACAAGGCTGCGGACGCGGGCTCGAACGGCTTTGCCATCGCCGGTGTTGCCGTGGGCATCGTCGGTATCGCGGCCGTCGGCGGCTGGTTTTTCTACACCAAGCGTCGCGCGGCGTAGCGAGCGTCTGCCTGACAGGTAAATACTGCAAGGAGTATGGTTTTGCAAAGCGAAGGGCCCTCCTGCCGATCAGCTCGGCAGGAGGGCTCTTCCATCTCCCCGCAGTTTGAGTGGGCCAACGTCCCAGTGAAAATGGGCGGGCCGATTGTGGCCGGATGCTGGGCAGCTTGCAGAGCAGCCGCTAGCAAATCCTGGGCAGCTGCTCTCCCACGAGCATGTCGAGGATGCGGGTTGAGCCCCAGCCGGTGCGTACGCGCACGGCGGGTCGAGCGTCCGATCCAAGCGGCAGCACGCGGCCGATAATCGCGGCGTTCTCGCCGTAGCGGGCAGTACGCATGGCGGCTAGAGCCGCATCGGCCTGCTCGGCTGGCACCACGGCGACCATCTTGCCCTCGTTTGCCACCTGCAGCACGTCATAGCCGAGCATCTCGCAAGCCGCCTGCACATCGGGACGCACGGGCACGGCGTCCTCATCGACCTCCATCGCAACGCCGCTGGCCTGCGCAAACTCATTGAGTGTGGATGCAAGGCCGCCGCGCGTGGGGTCGCGGAAACAGCGCGTGTCGGGGGCTGCGGCCAGAACGTCGGCTATCAGGTGGTTGAGCGGCGCGGCATCGCTTTCGATGTTGCTCGAAAACGCCAAGCCCTCGCGTTGGCTCATGATGGCGATGCCGTGGTCGCCGAGTGTGCCCGACACCAGGATGACATCGCCAGGCTGGCAGTTTGCGCCACTGAGCGCCACACCCGCGGGCACTTCGCCCACGCCGGCGGTATTGATGTAGACGCCGTCGGCCCCGCCGCGCTCAACCACTTTGGTGTCGCCGGTGATGATCGCCACGCCCGCCTCGCGCGCCGTTTCGGCCATGGTTTGCACGATCTGACGCAGCTTGTCCATGGGATAACCCTCTTCGAGGATAAAGCCGCACGATAGGTAGCGCACGTTGGCGCCCGAGGTCGCGACGTCGTTGACGGTTCCGCACACGGCAAGGCGACCGATGTTGCCGCCGGGGAAGAACTGGGGCGAGACGACAAAGCTGTCGGTCGACATGGCGATGCGCCCGCTCGCGGGCAGTGCGGCGACGCCGGCATCGTTGCCCTCGAGTAGCTCGGGCGACCCAAAGGCATCCAAAAAGACCTCGTCGATGATGCGTTTCATCATCTGGCCGCCGGAGCCGTGACCCAGCAGGACGGTGCTATCGGTAACGCTATGGGACATATCGAAAACTCCAATCGTGGGTGGTGCCAGTGTGCGGGTGCGTCCGGGCTAGTTACGGTATCTAAAGTACGCCGCACAGCTGCCCTCCGAGCTCACCATGCAGGGGCCGACGGGATGCTCGGGTGTACAAGCGTGGCCGAACAGAGGGCAGTCGCTCGGCGTAATGGCTCCGCGCAACACGTCGCCGCAGCGGCATCCGCGTGGCTCGACCGTCGGCTCGATGGGCACGTCAAAGCGGGTGCGGGCATCAAAGCGCGAGAATTCGGGACGAATGGCGAGTCCCGAGGCCGCAATCGGCCCCAGCCCGCGCCATGTGGTATCGCACGGCTCAAATACCTGCTCGACCAGCTGGCGCGCCACGGGGTTACCGTCTGCGTTGACGCCACGGCGGTAGGCGTTGTCGATCGCCGGCTTGTTCTCGACAACCATCTGGACCAGCATGCAGATGCCCTGCAGAATATCGACCGGCTCAAATCCCGTGACCACGCCGGGGGTCTCGAACTCGTCGACTAAAAACCCAAAGGGTGCCAGGCCTGTGATGGTGGCGACGTGCCCCGGAAGGATAAAGCCGTCGATAGTGGTCTCGGGATCGTTGGCGATGGCGCGCAGCGCCGGCGGCGTGGTCTTATGGGCGCAGTAGACCGAGAAGTTCTGCAGCCCGCGCGCGTCTGCCTCCAGGATGGCGGCGGCGATGGTGGGCGTTGTGGTCTCAAAGCCCACACCCATAAAGATGACCGGACGATTGGGGTTTTGCTCGGCGATATCGAGCGCGTCGAGCGGGGAGTAGACGATGCGAATGTCGCACCCTGCTGCCTTTTGCGCGGCGAGTGAGGTGGACGATCCGGGCACGCGCATCATGTCGCCAAAGGTGGTGATGATGGCGCCGTCTATGTTGGCGAGCGCGATTGCATGGTCGATATCGCGGTTGGCGGTAACGCAGACGGGGCAACCTGGGCCGCTCAGCAGCTTGAGTCCCGCCGGCATAATGGAGCGAAAGCCATAGCGACCGATGCTCACGGTGTGCGTGCCGCAGACTTCCATAAGGTTGATGGTGCGGTCGCCGACGAGTTCACGGATGCGTTCGATGAGCTCGCGGGCCAGCTTGGAATCGCGAAATGCCGAAAAGTCGATACCGGAGCGAGCCGGCTGTCCGGCCACCACTAGTACGCCTCGGCCGGGTTGCTGGCCAGTTGGTCTTCTTCGACCAGTTCGGTCATGGTGTTGACCAGGTCGAGCGTATCCTGCGCCTCCTGCTCGTCGACGATCTGGATGCCAAATCCAGCGTGCACAAGAATATAGTCGCCTACTTGTGCCGTCGGCACGAGTCGCAGCGACACCGGACGCTCGATGCCCATCATGTCGACGGTGGCCTTGAGGTCGTCGTCGCGTTTGACTACTTTACCGGGAACGGCAAGGCACATATTGTTCCCCTTTTATACGCTTTGCGCTGGATAGGCGCTTGATAATCCATTGCTTGATGGTAGCGCTCGCGGGGTTCGCGGGCAAACGCGTTACGCCCGTGAGACAGTTGGCGCGGCGACGAGCGAGATCGGGCTACTGCGATGCGATCTGCGCGAGGTGGGCGCGCGCGATCGCCGCCTGACCGTAGGCGATGCAGCCGTCGTTGACGGGCACGGAGTGGGGAACCAAGACGGTAAGACCCATGCTTTTGAGCTCGCGGGTGAGGAACTGGAGCAAAAGTCGGTTCATGAACACACCGCCCGAGAGCGCGACGCTGTCGAGGCCTTCACGGGCGCAGATCTCGTTTGCGATGCGGGCTGACGCGCGTGCGATGGTGACGTGGAAGTCGAGCGCGAGCTGGCCGGCGGGCACGCCGGCCCCGATTCCCTCCAAAAGCGCCTCAATAAGCGGTCTGGAGTTCAGAACATGGCAGTCGTCCGGACGGGATGATTCGGTTACGGAAAAGCTGGTCATATTGCCGGTGGGGCAGATACTTTCGCTGCCGAGCGCGCGCCAGGCGGCGCCCTCAAGCTCGATGGCGGGTTCACCCTCGTAGGTCGCCTGGCCGCAAATGCCCAGAATCGCGGCTGCGGCATCAAACAAGCGACCCATGCTGCTGGTGCGCGGGCTGTTGATGCCGCGCTCGATCATCGTTGCCGTTATGCTGCGCGTCTGTTCGTCAAGGCTGTCCAAAAGCCCCACGGCCCCCGGGTGTTCAAGCAGGCCGAGCTCACTGAGCAAGGCGAAGGCGTTGCGGCGGGCGTCACGCACGGAGGCCGCCCCGCCGGGGAGCGCCCAGGTGCGCAAATGCGCGGCGCGCTCAAAGCCGCCAAGGCTGGCGACAAGAAACTCGCCGCCCCAAATGGTCCCATCGGTACCGGCGCCGGTGCCGTCAAAGGCGATGCCAAGGACGCGCGCGTCGGTTGTAAGCTGGCCCGCGGCGATGGCCTCGGCCATTACGCTCGCGATATGCGCATGATGGTGCTGCACCTCGACGAGCGGCAGATTGCATTTTCGTGCCTGCTCGCGCGCCCACTGGCTCGATAGATAGCTGGGATGTACATCGCAGGCTAAGGCGGCGGGCGCCAAGTCAAAGAGATCTTCCAAGCGAGTGCGTGCGGCGTTCCAGGCATCGAAGGTCCCGCCGTTTTCAACATCGCCGATATGCTGCGACACAAAACAGGTCGCCTCGCCGTTCATCCCTTCACGCGTGAGCGCAATCGTGGCCTTTTGTTGTGGCCCGCAGGCGAGCATGCAGGACGGAGCGCCGTCGAGCGCCGGCAACGGCAGCGGCTGGGGTGCATATCCGCGAGCGCGGCGAACGGGCATAACGGCGCCGTTCGCCTCTCGCACTACAGAGTCGTCGTAGCGCGAGAGGATCGCGCGGTCGTTACCGAGCAACGCGTCGGCGATGCCGGCGGCAACGAGGTGTTCCCAGGCAAGGTCGTCGTCTGTCTCGATGGGTTCCTCGCTCAGGTTTCCGCTGGTCATGACGAGCGCGTGCATGCCGCGGGTTTCTGCCGCGGCAAGCAACAGATGCTGAAGCGGGGTGTAGGGAAGCATAACACCGAGTTCGGGAAGGTCGTGTGCGACGGACAGCGCGAGCGCGAGGGCGTTGGGGGAACCGCCGCTCTCGCAAACAGCACGTCGGCGCAGCAGCACAATGGGACGAATACTGCCGGCCAGCAAGCCGCGCTCAACGTCGTTGACATGGCACAGGCGTTCAGCGTCGGCAAGGTCGCGTACCATAACGGCAAGCGGTTTGTTGCTGCGGCGTTTGCGGCGGCGAAGCTCGGCTACCGCCTGCTCGTTGGAGGCGTCGCATGCCAAGTGAAATCCGCCCAGACCCTTGATAGCGACGATACCGCCGTTGGCCAGCAGCTCAACACAGCGGTCGATAATGGCGTCGCTGGTCTCGCGCGTGGTGCCGACGGCCGGCGACGCGGCGGCTTCGCTCTGCTCATTGCCCACGCCCGCCTCGCGCCACGTAATATGCGGCCCGCAATCAAAGCAGGCATCGGGCTGCGCGTGAAAACGCCGGTCGAGTGGGTCGGCATACTCCGCGGCGCACTTGGGGCACATGGGAAAACAATCCATCGACGTGGCCGCTCGGTCATAAGGCAGCGATCGGATGATGGTAAAGCGTGGGCCGCAGTTAGTGCAGTTGATAAAGGGGTAGTGATAGCGTCGGTCGGTGGGATCGAACAACTCGCGCAGGCAATCGTCGCAGGTGGCGATATCGGGCGAGACGAGCGTCGTGTGCGCGGTCTGGTCCTGCGATGCTACGATGCGAAAACCCTGTTCACTGGCGGCATCCCAACCGTTGGCTGCCAGGTCCATAGTCTCGACATGCTCTACGCGGGCTGCCGCAGGCGCATGCTCAGAAAGCGCGGCAACAAAAGCATCGAGCGCATCGGCCGGAGCATGCGCCTCGATGTGCACGCCGTCGCCCGCATTGAGCACCCAGCCGCAAATGTCATGCGCCATGGCCTCGCGATACACAAACGGTCGCATGCCAACGCCCTGCACAATGCCCGTCACATGAATATGCACATGCCGCATGCGACACCCCTCATCAAAACCGACCAAAAAGGGACAGGTTTATTTTGGTAGGTAAAACTTCTAAACCTGCCAAAACAAACCTGTCCCTTTTTGGCAGGTGCGCTGCGGGAAATCCCGCTATAGCCCCAGGCTTTGCTTGGTGGCGGCGCAGGTGAGCTCGCCGTGCTTAACGCCGCGCAGGCCCAGCAGGCGGTCGGCCAGTTCGTAGACGCGCTCGCCGCGACCCCTGAGCGCCAGAATCTCCAGACAGTTGTGGTGATCCAGATGCACGTGCATGGTCGATACGATCTCGTCGGTGTAGTCGTGCTGCACTTCGTCCAGACGGCGCGTCAGGTCGCCGGTATGGTGGTCGTAGATCATGGTGAGCGATCCGATAACGTGCTCATCGGGCGTGCGCATCTGCTCTTTGGCGATTGAGGCACGAATCAAATCGCGCACTGCCTCGGAGCGGTTGGCCACGTCGCCGCGGCGTGCGATTTGCTCGTCAAAGCGGCGCAGTAGGTCATCGGGCGCGGTGACCGAAAAACGGACCAGCTCGGAGCCGCCGCCGCAACGGCAGCTCGCCTCGTCGCCCGTGCCGCTGCGGTGGTCGTGCCCGCAGCCGTGCGCGTGTTCGTGTTCGGACACCTTACACCAGCTTTACGGAGCCGACGGAGTTGTGGTCGGCCTCGATGGCTTCCTCGTAGCCCTCGAGCGCGTCATGCGCCTCGTGCAGTGCGGCCATGGCAGCTTCGAGCTTGGCGCCAATGCGCTCCATGTCAAAATTCTCGGTCGCATGCAGCAGCTGATGGCTCCACTCGTGGGCGAGCTCGATGGTGTCGTCGACCTGCTTGACGCTCATGGCAAGCTGGCTCATGTTCATTCCGACGTCATGCATGTGAGATCTCCTTATGTTCGGGGCAATCCAGTGGTTCAGATTCTACTACGCCCGCGCGGGGCACTACCGCATAAGAAAACGGGTGCGAGTCTGTGTGACCCGCACCCGTTCACTGGGGGCTGTTTGTGACTACCATACTATCCGTGGTCGCACGCGGTGCACCCAGAAGTCCGGCGAGCGGTGCAAAAGCGCTCATGGACGGCGGCAGGACGCCAAAATGTAACCAGCGTATTACAGGTGCTTCTCCAGCAATGCCTGCAGCCTTGCCTTGGGCAGCGCGCCGACCGAGCGGTCGACCTCCTCACCGTTCTTAAAGACAATCAGCGTGGGGATGCTCATGACGCCAAACTTCATGGCCAGGTCCTGATTGTCATCGACGTTGCACTTGGCAACGGCAAGCTTGCCGGCCAGCTCGTCGGCTACCTCGTCCACGATGGGCGAGAGCGATCGGCAGGGCCCGCACCAGGGCGCCCAAAAATCAACCAGTACGGGAAGGTTGTCGCTAACGACGGAATCGAAGTTCTCGGGGGTAATCTGCTTAATGTCAGCCATGGTGACCTCCATGATGCGACGCGGCTCGGCCGCGTAAAACTCAGTACGACCGTGCTTATACCCAGCGGCCCGCAAAGCAACCACTCGCGGGCGGCTCTTTTATATAATGGTGGGCACGCAAACGATTGGAGAGCGCATGCCCACGTCACAAAGTCAGAAAAAAGAAGCCATCGCCCAGGCGGCCGAGCAGGAGCTTGCATCGCTTGCGGCCCGTGGCGTGCGCATCGCGGGCAACGCGTGCTCGCCGATCGTGCTGGTCAAAGGTGATTTGGATGATGCCGAGCGCTCGGGCGGCGAACTTGCCGCCGGCGCGGATGGCGCCGCATTGCGCAAGGCGCTCGGGGCAATCGGTTACGCGCCCGAAGATTTTTGTGTGCTGGCGAGTGTTGCCGGCGCGGGCGACGGAGTTGTGACGGTGGGCCACGCCCTGCCGTGCGACCTGTTCCGCGAGGCGCTTGAGGCCTTGGACCCCGAGGCGGTGCTGCTGCTCGATAACAGCGCGGCCGATGTCATGCGCGAAACCTACGCCGACATGCTCGTGGCGATTGATGACTTCGACACCGCCATGCTCAAGCCCGGTCTGATCGCCCATGTGCAGGGCCGCCGCGTGCTCGCGCTCGATGGCTTTGAGGCGGCGCTGACCGACAAAGCGGCCAAGCAGCGCATGTGGGCCTATATCAAGCAGCTGACCCCGGCGGCTGCTCCACTGTAGCGGATTGGCACCGGCGAGCGATTGCCTGGCGGGCATGCCGTCGACCATGCGCGGCGGCCGTCCAAAGATGCCTCCTACGCTATCGAGAGCTCGGCTATCCTCAGTTTGCCAGTTCGAAAATGGGCCTGCCGCATGATCGAATCTTTATTTCAACTTTACACCTAGGTTTACAGCTGTCTTGTCAGCTGTAAACCTAGGTGTCATACTAAAGCCCCAAGATTCGCCAAAAGAGAGGGGCCTTGATGGCACAGAGCGCGAACATGGATGCATCGGAGCTTGCACGCGACATTGCGGCCGGCCTGGCATCGGCAACGACGGCAACGGAGCGCGCGGCATTGGTGCCCGCAGAGCTCGTCGAGGCCATTCAACAACTTAAAACCAAACGCGACGCGGTGATCCTGGCACACTATTACGTGGCACCCGAGGTCCAGGCTGTGGCCGATTACGTCGGCGACAGCTTCTACCTGGCAAAGCTCGCCAAGAGCCTGCCGCAGCAGACCATCGTGCTGTGCGGCGTGGAGTTTATGGGCGAGAGCGCCAAGCTGCTCAACCCCACCAAGACCGTGCTGCTGCCCGAGCCGGGCGCGGATTGCCCCATGGCCCATATGGTCAAGCGCGAGACGGTCGACGCGGCGCGCGCCGAGTATGGCGACGACCTGGCCGTGGTGTGCTACGTCAACTCGACGGTCGAGATCAAGAGCTGGAGTGACGTGTGCGTCACCAGCTCCAACGCCGTTAAGATCGTGTCCGAGCTGCCGCAGCAGCATATCCTGTTCATTCCCGACCAAAACCTGGGCCGCTTCGTAGCCGAGCAGGTGCCGCAAAAGCACGTTCTGCTCAACAAGGGCTACTGCCCGCGTCATCACATCATCACCGTCGAGCAGATCGTCGACGCGCAGGAAGCACATCCCGATGCGCTCGTACTGGCGCACCCCGAGTGCAAGGCCGACGTCCTTGCCGAGGCCGACTACATCGGCTCCACCGCCGGCATCATCAAGTATGCCGAGGAGTCGGACGCCAACGAGTTCATCATCGTGACGGTCCGCGGCGTGCTCTACGAGCTCGAGCGCCGCTGCCAGGGCACCGGCAAAAAGTTCTACTTCCCCGCGGTGCAGCCCACCTGCGTCAACATGGATCTCATCACGCTCGAAAAACTCGTACGCTGCCTAGAGACGGGCGAGGGCGAGGTGCAGATCGGCGTGTCGGACGAGGCCGCCGACCAGGCCAAGCTCACGCTCGACCGCATGCTCGAGTACGCGGCGCGCTAAAACAACGTGACATGAGGGGCGGCCCCTTATGTCACATTACAAGGGAGAGGATTCCTGTGGAAACCAAGCAATACTCCGACATGGAGTGCGACGTCGTCATTGCCGGCTGCGGCGTGGCTGGCCTATACGCTGCCCTCAATCTGCCGACGAGCACGCGCGTGATCATGCTCTCCAAGGGCGCGGTCGACGAGTGCGATTCGATGCTCGCGCAGGGCGGCATCTGCGTGCTGCCCGAGGGCTCGGACTACGATGCCTTCTTTGAGGACACCATGCACGCCGGCCACTACGAGAACCGCCGCGAGAGCGTAGCCATCATGATCCGCTCGAGCCGCTCGGTCATCAACGACCTGCTGGCGATGGGCGTGGACTTTGAGCGCAAGGCCGATGGCGGCCTCGACTTTACCCGCGAGGGCGCGCACAGCCGCCCGCGCATCGCCTTCCATGCCGACATTACGGGCAAGGAGATCACGACCAAGCTGCTCCAGGCCGTCCGCAAGTTGGACAACGTGCAGATTCTTGAGCACGTGGCCATGACCGACATCCTGACGGCCGAGCGCGATGGGGCCACGGTGTGCACTGGTGTCGTCGCTGTCGCCGTGGACGAGGGCGATTCGGTTCGCCCCGCCGACGAGCTGGCACATGCCGCCGAGGGCGTGCATACCGGCGAGCCGTTTGAGATTCATGCTCGCCATACACTGTGGGCGACGGGTGGCATCGGCGGCGTGTACGATCACTCCACCAACTTCCCGCAGCTCACCGGCGACGCCTGCTACATCGCGCAGGAGCACGGCATTACGATGGAGCACCTGGACTACGTGCAGATTCACCCCACGGGATTGTTCTCGCCGCAGCCGGGCCGCACCTTCCTGATCAGCGAGAGCTGCCGCGGTGAGGGCGCGATTCTGCTCAACGCCGCCGGCGAGCGCTTTACCGACGAGCTGCAGCCGCGCGACGTGGTCGCCGCCGCTATTCGCGAGCAGATGAAGCAGGACGGCACCGAGCACGAGTGGCTGAGCTTTGCCCCCGTCGAGCGCGACGTGGTGACCGGGCACTTCGCCAACATCCGCGCGCGCTGCCTGGAGGACGGTCGCGACATCCTGGATGAGCCCATCCCCGTCACGCCCACGCAGCACTACTTTATGGGCGGCGTGTGGGTCGACAAGGACGGCCGCACTTCGATGCCCGAGCTCTACGCCGCCGGCGAGACGGCCTGCAACGGCGTTCACGGCAAGAATCGCCTAGCTTCCAACAGCCTGCTCGAGTCCCTAGTCTGGGGTCGCCGCGCCGCTTGGCGTATGCGCACCGGCGAGTCGCTGGCCGTGGAGCAGGCGGGCGAGCCCGCGCTCGATGGCCGTCATCGCGCCCTGAGCGCCGACACCCTGGCAATCGATGATTTGGCCCGTGCCGCCGGCACGCAGGCCGTGGAGGAGTAGACCATGAATCCCATTACCATGAAGCTTGTCGTCGATGATCTGATTTTGCAGGCCCTGCGCGAGGACATTACCTTTGAGGACGTGAGCACGGCGAGCGTGTGCCCCACGGCGCGCCCCGCCACGGTGGAGCTCATCGCCAAGGCCGACGGCATCATCGCCGGCCTGGATGTGTTCGCTCGCACCTTTGAGCTGCTGGATTCGCAGAGCTCGGTGCTGTTTGATGTCGTCGACGGTGAAGAGGTGCACGCCGGCGACCACGTGGGCCAGGTGCGCGGCGACGCGCGCGTGCTGCTTTCGGGCGAGCGCGTGGCGCTCAACTATCTGCAGCGTATGAGCGGTATCGCTACCTACACGCACAGCATGGCGGTGGCGCTCGAGGGTACCAAGACCGTGCTTGTCGACACGCGCAAGACCACGCCGGGCATGCGCGTCTTCGAGAAGGCCGCGGTCGAGATCGGTGGCGGCAGCAACCACCGCTACAACCTGTCGACGGCCGTCATGCTCAAGGACAACCATATCGACGCCGCCGGTGGTGTGACGCGCGCGATCGAGATGGCACGCGCCCACGCATCGTTTACCACGACAGTCGAGATTGAGTGCGAGAACTTGGACATGGTGCACGAGGCTGTGGAGGCCGGCGCCGACATCATCATGTTCGACAACATGACCCACGACGATATGGCTGCCGCGATTGAGCTTATCGCCGGCCGCGCCAAGACCGAGTGCTCGGGCAACGTGGACGCCAGCAATATCCGCGCGCTCGCCGACCTGGGCGTCGACTTTATTAGCTCGGGCGCGCTGACGCACTCTGCGCCGATTCTCGACCTCTCGCTCAAGCACCTGCGTCTGTTGGACGGTAAATAATGGACGCCCGCGAGCGTCGCCGTGCCATCATGGGCGTGCTCGAGGAAGCCAAGGAGCCCGTTTCGGGCAGCGCACTTGCCCGTGAGGTTGGCGTGAGCCGCCAGATTGTCGTTCAGGATATTGCCCTGTTACGTGCCGATGGGCACGATATCGTGGCGACCAACCGTGGTTATGTGCTGCAGGAGGCCCCCAGCAGCCCGGCTGTACCCACGCGTCTGGTCAAGGTTCGCCACGGCGTGGAGCAGGCAGGCGATGAGCTTACGAGTATCGTCGACGCCGGAGGAGCCGTGCTCAACGTGATCGTCAATCACCGCGTGTACGGTAAGATCACGGCCGACCTGGACATTCGCAATCGTCGCGATGTTGAGCGCTACCTGCACGATATCGAGAGCGGCAAGAGTTTCCCGCTACTAACGGTGACGAGCGGCTATCACTTCCATCGCATCGCGGCGGAGGACGAGCAGACCCTCGACGAGATCGAGACCATACTCAAGGAGAAAGGCTACTTGGCAGACCTCATGCCCTACGAGGACGATTTGTCCTAGTCGACGCCGCATCTATAAGTTGCGGTGAAATAGTTCCTAAATCGGCACCCCAAGCCATAAAACAGGAACTATTCCACCGCAACTGCCAAGGGTCCCGCTCCAAATTAGCTGCCCATATAAGCAAAAGGAGGCCTCCGCGGCGATGCGGAGGCCTCCTTTTTGTGCACGGTGTACTTTTGAGTGTGCAAGTGGGGAGTTGTTACTCCTCGACGATCTCGGTGATCGCGCCAGCGGGGCAAGCGTCCTGGCAAGCGCCACAGGCGACGCAGGAGTCCTCGTCAGCGACGGTGGCGACGTCCTGGAGCTCCAGAACGCCAGCGGGGCAGGTGTCGACGCAAACGCCACAAGCGATGCACTCGTCGGCATCAATTACGGGATGAGCCATGGTAGTTTCCTCTCTGTTGACCGACGCTACAGACGATGCGCGCCGGTTTGATTCGGGCAAAAACATACCACGGGAGCGACCGTTTGCAATACCCTCTGGCCGGCATCTTCATACCGTTCGCCGAGTATGCCAAGGTTTACTAAAAAACGCGCAGGTGGGGCCGGTGAGCTGCGTAAATGTTAGCTAAAGGTGACTCGTAATATAGGGCGATTGAGCGTGCTTGCGGAAACCGCATCCCGTAATCCACGTCCAAAACGGGACACAGTTTCAGGCTCACACCTCAGTCAACTCTACATAGATCTCAATAGATTTGCCGAGAACTCAATCAGCGCATCTACCTGCGCATTTAAGAACCTAAACTCTCAGAGATAAGAAATCTTATATGAATTGACTTAGATTTTGTATATTCCGGCCCATAAGGGGATACACTACATCCTGAAAGACAAGCCGAAGCGCCGCGCGAAAGACCGTCGAGGCGGCGCGAACGCACAAGAGAGAGGGAATTTCTAATGAGTAAGATTCTTGGTATCGACCTTGGTACTACTAACTCCGCTATGGCCGTCCTCGAGGGCGGTTCTCCGACCATTATCGTGAACGCCGAAGGCGACCGCACCACTCCGTCCGTTGTTGGCTTCCGTGCTGACGGCGACCGCGTCGTGGGTAAGGCCGCTAAGAACCAGGCTGTCACCAACCCCAAGAACACCGTGTTCTCCATCAAGCGCTTCATGGGCCGCAAGTACTCCGAGTGCACCTCCGAGATTAAGACCGTGCCGTACGAGGTCAAGGAGGGCCAGGGTGGCCGTGCCGTCGTCGACATCGAGGGCAAGGATTACACCGCCGAGCAGGTGAGCGCCATGACGCTCGCGAAGATGAAGGCCGACGCCGAGAAGTATCTGGGCGAGACCGTCACCGACGCCGTCATCACCGTCCCGGCCTACTTCAACGACGCTCAGCGTCAGGCCACCAAGGACGCCGGTAAGATCGCCGGCCTCAACGTCAAGCGTATCGTGAACGAGCCGACCGCTGCTGCTTTGGCCTATGGCCTGGACAAGCAGGGCACCGACCAGCGCATCCTGGTCTTCGACCTGGGCGGCGGCACCTTCGATGTCTCCATCCTCGACCTCGCCGACGGCGTGTTTGAGGTTCTGTCCACCTCGGGCGACAACCACCTGGGCGGCGACGACTGGGATCAGCGCGTCATCGACTGGATGGCCGATAAGTTCCAGCAGGAGAACGGTGTCGACCTGCGCCAGGACCCCATGGCTCTGCAGCGTCTGAAGGAGGCCGCCGAGAACGCCAAGAAGGAGCTCTCCGCCGCCCAGCAGACCACCATCAACCTGCCGTTCATCACCATGAACCAGTCCGGTCCGCTGCACCTCAACTACACGCTGACCCGCGCCGAGTTCGAGAAGATCACCCGCGACCTGCTCGAGCGCTGCAAGCAGCCTGTCACCAACGCCCTGCGCGACGCCAAGCTCAAGCTCTCCGATCTGACCGAGGTCATCCTCGTCGGCGGCTCCACCCGTATGCCCGCTGTCCAGGAGCTCGTCAAGACCATGACCGGCAAGCAGCCCAACATGTCCGTGAACCCCGACGAGGTCGTTGCCGACGGCGCTGCCGTCCAGGGCGGCGTGCTCACCGGCGACGTCGAGGGCATCCTGCTGCTCGACGTTACCCCGCTGTCGCTGGGCGTCGAGACCATGGGCGGCATCATGACCAAGATGATCGACCGCAACACCACGATCCCGACCTCCAAGACCGAGGTTTACTCCACCGCTGCCGACAACCAGACCAGCGTCGAGATCAACGTGCTCCAGGGCGAGCGCGAGCTTGCCCGCGACAACAAGTCGCTCGGTAAGTTCCAGCTGACCGGTATCCCGGCTGCCCGCCGCGGCGTGCCGCAGATCGAGGTCACCTTCGACATCGACGCCAACGGCATCGTCAAGGTCTCCGCTAAGGACAAGGGCACCGGCAAGGAGCAGCAGATTACCATTTCCGGCTCCACCGCTCTGTCCGACGACGAAGTCGATCGTATGGTCAAGGACGCCGAGGCTCATGCCGAGGAGGACAAGAAGCAGAAGGAAGAGGTCGAGGTCCGCAACCAGACCGATAGCCTGTGCTACTCCACCGAGCAGACCCTCAACGAGCTGGGCGACAAGGTTTCCGCCGACGTGAAGTCCAAGGCCGAGGCCGCTATCGCCGACGCCAAGAAGGCGCTCGAGGGCTCTGACGTCGAGGCCATCAAGGCCGCCGGCGAGTCCCTGCAGTCCGTGGCCTACGAGCTGGCTCAGGTTGTCTACGCCGACGCTCAGCAGCAGACCGACGGTGCCGCTGGTGCCCAGCCTGCCGACGATGACGTAGTCGACGCCGACTACGAGGTTGTGGACGACGAGGACAAGTAATCATGTCCGCCCGTAAAGCTCGCACGGAGGCGGCTGCCGCCGGCGCCGCCCCCGTTGACTCTGAGGAGAAGGACGTGAAGATTCCCGTAGAGGCCGCAGACGATACCGAGGTCAATGAGGCCCCGGCCGCCGAGGCTGCCGAGAACCAGGTAGAGGATTCCAACAAGGAGGCGACGATGACCGAGGACGAGATGGTGGAAGCCGCTATCCGCGCCGGTGAGGAAGCCGCCGACAACGACTTTAAGCTCAAGTTCGAGCAGGCCCAAAAGGAGCTTGCCGACGTGCGCAATGAGCTCGATGCTGCGGCAGAGGCTCAGAAGGCCGCCGAGGACAAGGCGAAGGACGCTACCGAGCGCACCGCTCGTCTGCAGGCCGACTGGGAGAACTTCCGTCGCCGCACCGCCAACGAGCGCATCGCCGAGCGCGAGCGCGCGACCGAGAAGCTTGTCACCGCGCTGTTGCCGGTGATCGACGATATCGAGCGCGCGATCGACCATGCCCGCAGCCAGGAGCTTTCCGACGACTTTAAGCAGTTCGTCGATGGCGTTGACGCGGTACATGCCAAGCTGCTCGACGTGTTTGCGCACGAGGGCGTTGAGCCCATCGACCCCAAGGGCGAGGCGTTCGATCCGCTCGAGCACCAGGCTGTGGGTCGCGTCGAGGACGCATCGCAGTATGACGAGACCGTCAACGATGTGTACCAGAAGGGCTACCGCATGGCGGATCGCATCCTGCGTTCCGCGATGGTGACGGTGACCTACGGTGGCGAGAAGCGCCCCGCACCGGAGCCCGAAGCGGCGCCCGAGGATGCTACGGCCGATACGGCCGAGAGCACCGAGGAGTAATTGAGAAGGGCCCCGGGGCAACACCCGGGGCCCTTTCTGGCCTAGTGCCATATGACAGTATGAGCCGCCGTCCGCAGGGGCGGCGGATATAACAGGAGAGGAGCTACGATGGCTGCAGGCAAAACCTTCTATGACATCCTGGGCGTATCCAAGAGCGCCTCCGACAAAGAGATCAAGAGCGCGTTTCGCAAGCTCGCGCAAAAATATCACCCCGATGCCGGCGGCGACGAGGCCAAGTTTAAGGAGA
Organism: uncultured Collinsella sp.; assembly: GCA_902479075.1. GTDB lineage: Bacteria > Actinomycetota > Coriobacteriia > Coriobacteriales > Coriobacteriaceae > Collinsella. The sequence goes on along the minus strand of CABSNK010000015.1, from coordinate 29,154 downwards.
TCAGCGAGGCCTACGAGACGCTTTCGGACGAGAAGAAGCGCAAAGAGTACGACCAGATGCTCATGTTTGGCGGCATGCCGGGCGCGGGCGGCGCGTATGGCGGCGGCTACGGTGCCGGTGCGGGCGCCAGCGGCTGGGGCGACATCTTCGACAGCATCTTTAGCGGCAACGGCGCCTGGGGCAGCGATTGGGGCTCGGGTTTCGCCGGGGCTGCGGGCGCTGCCGGTGCGGGTGCGGGTCGCAGCCGCGCTCGCAAGGGCGGCGACCTGTCGCTGACCGTCGATGTGACGGCCGAGGACGCGTTTCGCGGCGTGACGCACAAGGTCACCTACCGCATTCCCTCGACAGGCGAGCAACAGACCATTACGGTCTCGGTGCCCGCGGGTGCGGTCGACGGCGGCAAACTGCGCTACAAGCGTCGCGGCGAGTATGGAGTTGCCGGCGGCGAGCGCGGCGACCTGGTCGTGACCACGCACGTGGAGGAGCACCCGCTGTTTAAGCGTAAAGGTGCCGACGTGACCATGGAGGTACCGGTCTCGGTCTATGAGGCGGCGCTCGGCTGCACGGTGGACGTGCCGACGCCCGGCGGTGCGACGGTTCGTCTGAAGGTGCCCGCGGGTACCCAGACGGGCAAGAAGTTCCGCTTTAAGGAGATGGGCGCGCCCGACGTTAAGCACCGTGGCCGTACGGGCGCGCTGCTCGTCGAGATCAAGGTGCAGGTTCCCACGAACCTGTCTGATGACGAGCGCGATGCCATGACCAAGCTGCGCGAGGCCGACACGCGCGACTATCGCGAGAAGGTCAATCGTTACAAGGCGACGTACTAGGGCGGTCGCGGCGCACGACCACGCCCGCGGGCTTATGATGGACGATAACGAGACGGAAAGGGGTCAGGTAGCATGGCCGAGGACAATAGGAACAAACCGCTGTACATGATCAGCGTGGCGGCCGAGCTGACCGGCATGCATCCGCAGACTCTGCGCGTCTATGAGTCCAAGGGCCTGGTGAACCCCCAGCGCTCGGGCGGCAACACGCGTCTGTATTCGCGTGCCGATATCGAGCGCCTGGAGCTCATCAACCAGCTGACCGACGAGGGTATCAACCTTGCCGGCGTGGTGCGTATCCTCGATATGAAGGAGCGTGCCGAGGAGCGTGAGCGCGAAAACGAAAAGCTCCGTGCTCGCGTGCGCCAGCTCGAGGACGAGCTGCACGAGTACAAGATGCAGAAGAAGATCACCGCCCTGGCCCCGCGCGACGGCTCGGTTAACCCCGAACAGGTTATGCGCAAGCTGCTGGGCGCCGGCGGGGATCTGTAGGTTACGCCGTTCTGCCGAACGGCGTAACGGCTCGACGCTGCGCGCCGCCCAGAGCGACAATTTGTCATTCAAAAGGCAAGGCATGACCAGAAGGTCTATGCCTTGCCTTTTTCATGCCAACTTGTTCGCTCTGGACGTCGCTCGCTGTCCGTCCTCTACCTGCGGCGTTGCCTTGCTCGCTCTGGTAGTCATTGGGGACGTTCCTTTTGTGCCGGCACTTGGGGACACTCCTTGCGCCAAACCTGTCTTCCCGTCCCCGGCTCGTTCTATGCTTTACCGAGATAAAGTGAACGTGCAGATTCGCAACCCACTCGCAACCGTTCTATGGCACGATATTGAACGAATGTATGCTATGCGCCCAAATCTTTTGGGCAGAGTGGGAGACAGTATGGTAAAGCTGTACGAGGACGGCATCTACCTGCGCGGCGGCAGCGAGGTTGTGCCTGCGGCCGAGGCTGCCGAGCGCGGTATTACGCAGACGCCCGAGGATGCCAAGCGCGGCACCATCGCGTATTCGATCCTTCAGGCACACAATACATCCGGAGACCCCGAGGCGCTCAAGATTCGCTTCGATGCCATGGCGAGTCACGACATCACCTTTGTCGGCATCATCCAGACGGCGCGCGCCTCGGGCATGGAGCAGTTCCCGCTGCCTTACGTGCTCACCAACTGCCATAACTCGCTGTGCGCCGTGGGCGGCACCATCAACGAGGACGACCACGTCTTTGGCCTTTCCGCGGCCAAGAAGTACGGCGGCATTTTCGTCCCGCCGCACATCGCCGTCATCCACTCCTTTATGCGCGAGAACTTCGCCGGCTGCGGCAAGATGATCCTGGGTTCCGACTCGCACACCCGCTATGGCGCCCTGGGCACCATGGCTGTGGGCGAGGGCGGCGGCGAGCTGGCAAAGCAGCTGCTGCGCGACACCTACGACGTTGCCTATCCCGGCGTCGTCGCCATCTACCTCACGGGTGCCCCGCGCCCCGGCGTCGGCCCGCACGACGTGGCGCTCGCCATCATCCGAGCCGTCTTTGCCAAGGGCTATGTTAAGAACAAGGTCATGGAGTTTGTGGGCCCGGGCATCGCGAGCATGACGACCGATTACCGCAACGGCGTTGACGTCATGACCACCGAGACCACCTGCCTGTCGAGCATCTGGGCCACCGACGAGGACACGCACGCGTTTCTGACCATGCACGGCCGCGGCGACGACTACCGCGAGCTCAAGCCCGCCGATGTCGCCTACTACGACGGCTGCGTCGAGGTCGACCTGTCGAGCATCAAGCCCATGATCGCGCTGCCGTTCCATCCTTCCAACGGCTTTGAGATCGACGAGCTCAACGAGAACCTCGAGGACATCCTGCATGAGGTGGAACTCGAGGCCGCCAAGATCGGCGAGGGCAAGACGCACTTTAGCCTGCTCGACAAGATCGTCGACGGTAAGCTGCACGTGCAGCAGGGCGTTATCGCCGGCTGCTCGGGCGGCAACTACGACTCCGTGGTCCAGGCTGCCCGCGTGCTCAAGGGCGCCAACACCGGCTGCGGCAAGTTCTCGCTGTCGGTCTATCCCACAAGCCAGCCCGTGGCGCTCGAACTTACGCGCCGTGGTTACATCTACGACCTTATGGAGGCCGGCGCGATCGTGCGCACGGCGTTCTGCGGCCCGTGCTTTGGCGCCGGCGACACGCCCGCCAACAACGGCCTGTCCATCCGCCACACCACGCGCAACTTCCCCAACCGCGAAGGCTCCAAGCCGGGCAATGGCCAGCTGAGCGCCGTGGCCCTGATGGACGCCCGCTCCATTGCGGCGACGGCGGCCAACGGCGGCGTTCTGACGCCGGCGACCGACCTGCCCGAGGAGACTTGGGACGAGGCCTGCGAGTACACCTTTGACGACGCGCCGTACAAAAAGCGCGTGTACTGGGGCTTTGGCAAGGCGGAGCCTGCCGACGAGCTGGTCGAAGGCCCCAACATCAAGCCGTGGCCCGCGATGGAGCCCCTCGGCGACGATATCCTGCTCAAGGTGTGCTCCAAGATCATGGACCCGGTCACCACGACCGACGAGCTCATTCCCTCGGGTGAGACGAGCTCCTTCCGCTCCAATCCGCTGGGCCTGGCCGAGTTTACGCTCAGCCGCCGCGATCCGGCCTACGTGGGTCGTTCCAAGGAAGTCGACGCCGTGGAGAAGCGCCGCGTGGCCGGCGAGTCCGCGGGTGACCTGGCGGCACTCGATGCCGAGCTTGCCGGCGTGTTTGAGGCGCTGGCTGGTGCGGGCGTCGCGGCAGATGCCAAGGCGACCGAGTACGGCTCCATGCTGTATGCTAAGAAGCCCGGTGACGGTTCTGCCCGCGAGCAGGCCGCGAGCTGCCAGCGCGTAATTGGCGGTCTGGCCAACATCGTCCACGAGTACGCCACCAAGCGTTATCGCTCCAACGTGATGAACTGGGGCATGGTGCCCTTCCAGATGGAGGCGGAGCCCAACTTTGAGGTGGGCGACTACGTCTTTGTGCCGGGTATCCGTGCCGCGCTCGATGGCGACCTGAAGGACATCGCCGCCTACGTGGTGCGCGCCGACGGTTCGGTTGAACAGATTGAGCTCTACATTGCCGATATGACGGCAGAGGAGCGTGCCATCGTCAAGGCCGGCTGCCTGATCAACTACAACAAGTTCAAGGCCTCTGCCGAGTAACTCTGCTGTACGCCCCGGACACACCTTTCCCTCGTGCTCACGCGCTTCGCGAGGGTCGCCCGAGGGAAAGGTGTGGCCGGGGCTACCGCGACGTTCTCGCTGGGTCTTGAGGGACGCTAATAAATAGACTTGCTTGATGCCGCCCCTGTTATCGGGGCGGTTCCTTTTTGTCGAAAACCGCCACAAAGGGGACAGGCACCTTTGTGGCGGTGGGGGTGAGCTCAATGTCGGTGTGCGCGTTGAGCGACATTCCAATGAGCGCCTCTACAGAATTTCATCCGGGTTGGCGGGTTTGGTTGTTTTGGGGATGCCGAGTTTGGATGATGCGAAATCGTCAACATTGTCCTTGATTCCGTCTCTGGTGTAGACGGTGACCATATAGGTGCTGTGCCCGAATTCACTCTTGTCGCGTATTGCCCAGGCCTGCCAGTAGGCAGCCATACTTCGCCCTTTGATTTTTCCGACACGGCGGAGTTCTGTTCGCTTTAATTTCTGGTCGCTATCGATGGTTCGACCGGCCTCGTCGGTGAGCCCGCATTGCCCAAGTAGCTTGTTGAGGACTTGGTTCATGTGGCACTCGTCGGTGTTTGGAGCATAGTCGTAGGCGAGGGTGATGGAGTCGAGGGGCTGGTCGTCGATCAAATAATTCATCGTCTGAGGTTCAAGGCTGAAATGGGGGAAGCATCCATCAATCGTTCCGAGCAGCGGTAACTTTGACCGCCAAATTCCGGTGGGAATTCCATCTTCGTAGAACACGCCGCGACAGATAAAGGAGAGCGAGGTGGCACGCGAGCCGGCGTTGACCATTCCGCATAAATCGAAGGGCGAGGCGATACCAAGGGAAAAGGGCGTGGCGACGATAAGGAAGAGCATCACGATGGGTATGGCGAGAATGGCGATGACGTTGCGGCCGGTGGAATGAGGCGGCTTCATATGCACTCCTCGAGAGAAAGAGCAGGCAAGCTCGATGACAAATGAATAATCTCAGCTAACGATTCAATTTTAATCTCATAACGTGTGACAGCTGGACGTCGAAACCGAGAACCACCACAAAGGTGCCTGTCCCCTTTGCGGTGGTTCTCGGTTTGTCTCGATCTGTAACAGTTAGACCCTAATTTGCCGAGTAGATGTTACAGATTGAGACAAACGGTTGCCGCTGGTCATTTTCTCTCGATCTGTAACATCTAGGATCAAAAATGGCTGCTAGATGTTACAGATCGAGACGGTAGTGCGCCTGGGCAGCGGCGGGCTGACATTTCAGTACCCTATCCATCAATCACTCAGAAAATCTTATATATAGAGACTTAGATTTGTGTATAAGATCGCGCAAAGCTGGCAACAATACATCTCGAACAACGTGAAGCCGCCCCGTAGGGCGGCCGCCCCAAGAGAGGTGATTCCATGAGAATCGATAAGCTAGCAATGACGTCGCGCGAGGCGCTGCAGACCGCCATGAGCACGGCTGCCGACGCGCAGGCCGGCGCGGTGGAGCCGATTCACCTGCTGTCTGCCCTGCTCGGTGCTGGTGAGCGCAATATCTCCGTGATTATCGAGCGCATCGGTGCCGACCCGGCCCAGCTCGCACGCTCCACGCAGGATGCCATCGACCATGCGCCTAAGGTTTCGGGCGAGGGCCAGCAGATGGGTCTTTCCAATGAGCTCGTCCGCGTCATCGAGAAGGCCGAGAAGAAGGCCACCAAGATGGGCGACAGCTTTGTGGTGACCGAGCATCTGCTGATGGCACTTGCCGAGGACAAGGGTGAGGCCGGCCGCGTTCTGCGCGACGCCGGCGTGACCAAGGAGCGCATCGAGCAAGTCTACGAGGAGCTGCGTGGCGATGACCGCGTGACGTCTGCCGAGGACAAGACTCAGTTTGAGGCGCTGGAGCAGTACGGCCGCAATATCTGCGACCTTGCCCGTGCCGGCAAGCTCGACCCGGTCATCGGCCGTACCGACGAGATCCGTCGTACCATCCAGGTCCTGTCCCGTCGCACCAAGAACAACCCCGTGCTCATCGGCGAGCCGGGCGTCGGCAAGACGGCCATCGTCGAGGGTATCGCCCAGCGTATCGTGGCCGGCGACGTGCCGAGCACCCTGCGTGACCGCGACCTCATCGAGCTTGACATGAGCGCGTTGGTCGCCGGCGCCAAGTACCGTGGTGAGTTCGAGGACCGTTTGAAGGCCGTGCTCAAGGAAGTGCAAAAGTCCGAGGGCAAGGTCATCCTGTTCATCGATGAACTCCACACCATTGTGGGCGCGGGTGCCACCGAGGGCTCCATGGACGCCGGTAACATCCTCAAGCCGGCGCTCGCCCGTGGCGACCTGCATGCGATCGGCGCGACCACGCTCGACGAATACCGCAAGTATATCGAGAAGGACGCGGCGCTCGCGCGTCGTTTCCAGACCGTTATGGTGAGCGAGCCTACCGTCGAGGACACCATCTCAATCCTGCGTGGCCTCAAGGAGAAGTACGAGATCTTCCATGGCGTGCACATCACCGACAGCGCGCTCGTGGCCGCCGCCGACCTCTCCGATCGCTATATCGCCGACCGCTTCCTGCCCGACAAGGCCATCGACCTGGTCGATGAGGCGGCAAGCCGTCTGCGCATGGAACTCGACAGCATGCCGGTCGAGATTGACGCCACCACGCGTCAGCTCACCCAGCTGCAGATCGAGGAACAGGCGCTCATGAAGGAGACCGATGACGCCTCCAAGGAGCGTCTGGAGGCCCTGCGCCAAGAGATTGCCGAGGTCCAGGAAAAACTCAACGTGCAAAAGGCCGGCTGGCTCAACCAGAAGAACGCCATCGACCACGTGCAGGAGCTCAAGGGACAGCTCGACGAGGCCAGGAGCGAAGAGGAGCGCGCGACGCGCAACGGCGATCTGGGCCGCGCGTCCGAGCTGCGCTATTCCGTGATCCCGGGTCTGCAGCAGCAGATTCAGGATTCCGAGGCTGCGCTCGAGGCACAAAAGCAGCAGGACGGCGAGGGCCTCAACGAACAGGTGACCTCCGATGAGATCGCCGAGGTCGTGAGCGCCTGGACCGGTGTGCCCGTCTCCAAGATGATGCAGGGCGAGCTCGACAAGCTGAAGGGCCTGGAGGGCGAGCTGCATAAGCGCGTCATCGGCCAGGACGAGGCGGTCTCCGCCGTCGCCGCAGCTGTGCGCCGCAGCCGTGCGGGCCTCTCCGATCCAGACAAGCCCATCGGCAGCTTCTTCTTCCTGGGCCCCACCGGCGTGGGCAAGACCGAGCTCGCCAAGGCGCTTGCCGAGTGCCTGTTCGACGACGAGCGCGCGCTCGTGCGTATCGACATGTCCGAGTACATGGAGAAGTTCAGCGTCCAGCGTCTGATCGGTGCGCCCCCGGGATACGTGGGCTACGACGAGGGCGGCCAGCTTACCGAGGCCGTACGCCGTCGCCCCTACTCCGTGATCTTGCTCGACGAGATGGAGAAGGCCCATCCGGATGTCTTCAACGTGCTGCTGCAGGTGCTCGACGACGGCCGCCTGACCGACGGTCAGGGTCGCCAAGTGTCCTTCAAGAACACGATCATCATCATGACGTCTAACGTGGGCTCCAAGGCTATCGCCGAGCTTTCCGGCAAGGACGAGGAGGAGATGCGCCATCAGGTCAACGCGGCCATGGCTCAGACCTTCCGCCCCGAGTTCCTCAACCGTATCGACGATATCGTGGTGTTCCATCCGCTCGGCATGGCGCAGATTGAGAAGATTGTCGACATCCAGCTTGCCGACGTCCGCGCGCGTCTGGCCAAGGAGCGCATGACGCTTGCCATCACCCCGGCGGCCAAGCAGATGCTCGCCGTGGGCGGCCTGGACCCCGTGTTTGGCGCCCGTCCGCTCAAGCGTCTGGTTCAGCGCGAGGTCGTGGATGCCATCGCCGCCGCTATCATCGACGGCACGGTGCGCGAGGGCGATCAGGTGACGGTCGATGTCGACAAGGACGGCGGCTTTACCGTCGTGTGCGACAATACGCCGGCGGCCACCTACGAGGTCCCCGACGCCGAGTAGATTTTTGGGAGATGCCTTAAAACCTGCCAGTCGTCTCTAAACGCCAAGGGCGGCGGATCCAATTGGGTCCGCCGCCCTTTTTCGTGCGACAATCGATGATGTTGAGCGGATGCGATGTAAGGAGCTATGCAGATGAAAGACGAGAACAAGACAAGTGCGCCGGCGCCCAAGCCCACGTCCAAACCGGCACCCAAGCCGCGCGACCCCTATATCCGCGCCGAGAACGAGGACGACGACGGCTACGATCCCTACAGCGATCGCCGCCCCGAGCGCGAGCCGATGTTCGAAGCCGACCCCTGGCGCTGAGTGCCACCCAAAAGGCCACCAATAAGTTGCGGTGAAATAGGGACTGTTTTGCGGTTTGACCAGCAAAAACAATCTCTATTTCACCGCAACTGCGTTAGGGATGTGGATGTTGGGCGGCTGTCTTCGGGCCGGCTAGTCCTGGGCTTTGATGCTCGGCAGGAGAATCTGGGCGAGGTAGTCGGTCTCGAGTTTGGTCGCGGCGTCTGCGTTGCCGTCTTTACCGACCAGGTCGTTCTTAATCTGGCTATAGGTGTAGCGGTTGCCGGTCGTAAGCTCGACAAGCTCAATGGCCGTGTCCATGGGGTAGGTCGACACGGGGTTCTGCGTGTGTCCATTAACGGTTTGCGGAATCACGTACGGATAGACAGGGCCGCTGGCGTAGACGGTGTAGCCGTTGCCTAGGCTGACCGTGCCCAAAACCGTATCGCCGTCGTCGGGCGTAAAGGTCTCGCCATCGCGCACCGCGACGAGCGTCACGAGCGGTGTGTTGGTGTCGCCGTCCAGATAAATGCACAGCGTGTTGCCGTTCTGCCAGGTTGCGACCTTGCCATACCACTCAACCGGAATATCGAGCTGATACAGGTTCGTCGCCTTGTGCCGAGCGTCGGCATCGCGGGCGGACTGAGCCTCGCTTGCGCTTACGGCGTTGGCGGCGGCATCGCGGCGCGTAATTGCCGCCTGCTGGAGTATCTTTGCCGCGGCGGCAGAGCTCGCGCCGCCTTCTTCGGCGTACTTGGCGGCGGCATCGATCTGGTCGTCGGTCACCGTGTCGGCTGAGGGCACCTTAAGCATAAAGGTGGCTTGAGCGCGCAGATCCTGCCCGTCATTCTTGACCGTAACCTGGGCCTTGGTGGTCGGGACGGTGTAGATGGTGCCGTCGGCCGCGATGGGGGAGGCGGCGATGGAGAACGTGTAATCGCCGGGCAGCAGCTTAATGCCGCGACCGTGCTCGTCAACGTAGAGCGTTTCGCTCACGGAAGAACCGTCGGAATCCTGCCCGCTCACCTGCACGGGAATCTTGGAGCCAGTTGAGCAGTCGAGGCCCGCGGCATGCACGCCAATCTGCACCGACATCATGGTATGGGCGTTTGCGGCAACCACGGCGGCCTGCTCTTGCTGATATCCGTTCCAAGCCGCATAGCCCGCGCCGCCGGCGACGAGCGCGATGGCAACAACGCCTGCCACCATCAGGTTGCGTCGCTTGGGCGACATCTTGCGATGGCGAACCTCGGCCTCGCGTGCCGAGGGAACGGACGGCAGGGGAATATCGCCCATGGCGATGGTCTCGTCTACGGCTGGTGCGGAACCCAGGCCAGGAAGCTCGCGGGTCAGCGAATCCTCGGCCGGCAAGCTGTCGAGCAAGACGGTTTTCTCGCCCGTGTCGGATTCGGGCTGGTCGTCGGCCTCGCATTCGGATTCCTCGTGCCCCGCCTCGTCTTCGGTGGGCGCGGCGCCATCGTCTTTTGCATCCTGATCATCGGGCTGCGCTTCGATTTCCGGCTCATCTCGCACATCAACGCTCGAATCGTCAAACGCAATCTCGGCCAGTGCAATCCGGTCAAGGCTCTCCAGGGCCTCGGCACACGCTTCTGCATCTTGGGCCGCATCCTCTTGGCCCATCGTCTCATCTTTCATATATCCCCCAAGCTCAATATCGGGACAACACTGTACCCAAAAACGGGACTCCATAGAGCCGCCGCATGATTTGAAATCCGATTTTATATATGCGCATGTTTTTGAGTAGATGAATAAGACGCAACGACAAAAGCCCCCGAAAAGCGAGCGAAACGCTTTTCGGGGGCTCTGCGAGACAACCGATTGAAAATCTGGCAGGCGGGCCTATGCCCAAGTGCCAACAGCGACCAGCACGTTACTCGGCGTGAGCGTAATCAACCTTGGCGCGGCGGGCGGTGGCCTTCTCCCAATCGCTGGTGCCCTCAAAGACATCCTGCTTGTAGGGGTTGCGGCCGAGCTTCTTGGCGCGGTAGGCGATGTAGATGATCGCGGCGACGTTGGCGATCAGTGCGGCGATCGAGACCGCGGTGGCGGCGCCGGGGTCGAGCGTGGAGTGGGTCACAAAGACGGACTCCTCCTGGAAGTACGGGAACACCTGGGCAAACATGCACCAAATGGCCAGCGTAAAGGCGCGGTTCTGGATCCAGCCGCCCTTGTTCCAGATAAAGGCGGCGACGGTGGGCGCCAGCAGCAGCGCAAAGCCGCAGAACCAGGAGTGGGTGGGCAGGCAGTTGTAGGTGTAGCAGAAGTTCCAGATATCGTAGGCGATGATGTAGACCCAGGTCATGTCGGGCCACAGCATGTCGGTCTGATCCTCGGAGGCGTAGACGCTCCACCAACCGGTCATGCAGAAGATGTTGATGATACCGGCGATGCCGTTGAACACGTTGTTCCAGCCGGCCAGCTGCGTAGCACCTTCGGAGGTGGCCCAGGTGGACTCGCCCAGGACAAAGAAGTGATAGGCACTCTCGAAGTCGGACACGACAGCGATCATGATGTTGATGGCGACGATCACAAACGGCCACGCGCGGAACCAATGTGCCTTGCCGATCTTGCCCCACTGGTACTTAATGGCAATGAAGCCCCAGCAACCGGCCAGCGCCGCGTACACCTTGGCGTAGTGGAACCAGCTGTTCTGGTACACGTGGGTGGGGTTGGTGAGTGCCCACTCGGCACCCTGTGAAACGCCTACGGCGATGGCGACGCAGTAGATGGTCATGGCCAGCGGAGCCACGCCAAAGATGATTGCTGCGCCCAGCTTGGTGCGGCGGCCGACCTCGTTGAGCACGATCAGGCCAATAAAGACCATAGCCCAGCCAGCCCAGTGGATAAGGGTATCGCTACCCCAAACGTCGAACAGCATGCTGCTCTCCTTTCACACGCCCGCGTCCCCTCTTCTGATCGCGGGCAGTTTGGCCAAATGTCGTTAGTTCTGGGGCTTGCGCTCCGGATACTTGGCGGTATAGCCCTCGATGTGGAGTGTCGAGGCGATGATTTCCTTGACCGTCTCGTCGGGCACATCGGGGTGCGTGCGGATATACATCAACAACCCCATGATGAGGGTGTAGAACGTCTCGTAGACATGGTCGATGCGTAGCTCATGATGGGCGACAAAGTCCACCACGGTGGTGTCGCAGATGTATTGCGCCACGCGCTGGACCACGTTGTGCAGAAAGCCGCCGTAGAGCGCGCCACTGCTTGAGGTGAGCGTGCTTGGCAGTTCGTGGCCGCTGACGACCAGGCGCTTGAAGAGCGGGGCGACGGTGTCGAGCGCGCCCTCGATATCGCCGATGGTGCGGCCGGCGTTCCACTGCTCGAGCTCGGAGATAAAGCCGTCGATTGCTTCGTCCATGACGGCGGTGACGGCGGCGTCCATGTCGGCGAAGTAGTGGTAGAACAGCGAGCGCGTGCAGCCGGCTCGCTTGGTCACGGCCGAGACGGATAGATGCGACACGCCCAGCTCGGAACTCACGGTGCGCACGGCATCGAGGATCTCGCGACGGCGTTCGTCGCCCGTCAGACGCTTGGCCGCGCTGTCGGGCGCGGGGACGGCGTCGGCCACAGAAGTGTTCGCTGCATTATCGCTCATGCGCTTGCCGCCTTTCATCCGTTTGAGCCCGACCGTTCGCCTAACAGTCTTGAATATTGTTGACGGTTCGTCAATACTATTTTTGACACAATGTCAACAATGGCGGGTGAACGGCATGGGGCATGCCCGGCCTGCAAAAAAAGAGGGGCGCTGCGGCCTCGTCGGGCTGCGGCAAGAGAAGGGACAAACATGATTCTCAACGGACCGGGAATTAGCTACACCGAGCCCGACATCGGTTCGGAGTTCGTGCCGCCGCTGCCGGAGCATCCGCGCGAGGCAATCGTCAAACTGTGTGAGCACTGCACCAACCGTCTGCTGCATCGCGACGAGCTGCTGGGCTACGAGTACTGGTCGTTTGCCGAGGCCGCAACCGACGAGCAGGCCGAAGTGCTCTGCAAGATGAAGATGCGCCGTCCCTACACGCTGCCCGAGATGGTCAAGCTCACCGGCATGCCCGAGGCTGATATCGAGAAGATGCTCGACGACATGAGCTACACGGGCCTGCTCGAGTACAACTGGGAAAACCCCGAGCGCGCCAAGCAGTGGGTGCTGCCCATGCTGGTGCCGGGTTCCGCCGAGTTCCTCAACATGCGCGTGGGCCAGCTCGAGGAGCACCCGGTCTACGCTAAGTTCTTTGAACAGGCGTCCAAGGGACCGCTGTCCAAGGCCACGCCGATGGTGCCGCCCGGAGGCGCCGGTATCGGCATGCACGTCATTCCGGTCGAGAAGGCCATTGACGCCGCGAGCACGTCGGTGCCTATTGAGCATATCGAGCATTGGCTCGACAAATACGAGGGTAAATATGCCGCTAGCACCTGCAGCTGCCGCGCGAGCCGTCGCGTGATGGGTGAGGGCTGCGCCGACGACCCGGCCGATTGGTGCATCGCCGTGGGCGATATGGCCGACTACGTGGTCGAGACCGATCGTGGTCATTACGTGACCCGCGACGAGGTCTACGACATCCTGCGCCAGGCCGAGGACAACGGCTTTGTGCACCAGATCACCAATATCGACGGAGAGAACAAGATCTTCGCCATCTGCAACTGCAACGTCAACGTGTGCTACGCCCTGCGCACCTCGCAGCTGTTCAACACGCCCAACCTGTCGCGCTCGGCCTATGTCGCCAAGGTCGAGAAGGACAAGTGCGTGGCCTGCGGTCGCTGCGTTGAGGTGTGCCCTGCCGGTGCCGCCAAGCTCGGCCAGAAGCTCTGCAGCAAAAAGGCGGGCGGACAGGTGCCCGAGTATCCGCGCCAGGAGCTGCCCGATGCCACCAAGTGGGACCACACCAAGTGGTCGCCCAACTACCGCAACGACAACCGCATCGAGACGCATGAGTCCGGCACCGCTCCCTGCAAGACGGCCTGCCCCGCGCACGTTGCCGTTCAGGGCTATTTGAAGCTCGCGGCTCAGGGTCGCTATGACGAGGCGCTGGCACTCATTAAGCGCGAGAACCCGCTGCCCGCTATCTGCGGCCGTGTGTGCAACCGCCGCTGTGAAGATGCCTGCACCCGCGGCCGTGTGGACGCCGCCGTGGCCATCGACGAGGTCAAGAAGTTCATCGCCCAGCGCGATCTGGATGCCGCGACCCGCTATGTCCCACCTGTGGTGACCCCAACGCGTGCCGGCGGCTTCGATCAGAAGATCGCCATCGTCGGCGCCGGTCCGGCCGGTCTGTCCTGCGCCTTCTATCTGGCCGAGAAGGGCTACAAGCCCGTCGTGTTCGAGAAGAACGAGCACCCGGGCGGCATGCTTACCTACGGCATTCCCAGCTTTAAGCTGCAGAAGGATGTTATCGAGGCCGAGGTCGAGGTCATTCGCCTGATGGGTGCCGAGTTCCGCTATGGCGTGGAGGTCGGTCGCGACGTGACGCTCGACGAGCTGCGCGCGCAGGGCTTTAAGGCCTTCTACGTTGCCATTGGCTGCCAGGGCGGCCGCCTTGCCGGCATTCCGGGCGAGGATGCCGAGGACGTGACCGTGGCCGTCGACTTCCTTCGCGAGGTTAACAGCGGCAAGATCGATACCCTGTCCGGCCGCACCATTGTGGTGGGCGGCGGCAACGTGGCCATCGACGTTGCCCGCAACGCCTGCCGTCTGGGCTCTGAGCATGTTGAGATGTTCTGCCTGGAGAGCGAGGCTCAGATGCCCGCCAGCGAGGAGGAGCGTCGCGAGGCCATTGAGGATGGTGCGCACATCAGCTGCGGTTGGGGCCCCAAGGAGGTCCATCTGGACGAGGCCGGTCGTGTGTGCGGTATCACCTTCAAGCGCTGCACGCGTGTCTTTGACGACGAGGGCCGTTTTGCGCCTGAGTACGACGAGAACGACCTGCGCCGTGTCGATGCCGACCGTGTCGTCATGTCGATTGGCCAGTCCATTGTGTGGGGCGACCTGCTGGCTGGCTCCAAAGTGGAGCTCGGCCGCGGCCAGGGTGCCCTTGCCGATCCCCAGACCTACCAGACCGCCGAGCCAGACATCTTTGTGGGCGGCGACGTCTACACCGGCCCCAGCTTTGCCATCGACGCCATCGCCGCCGGCCACGAGGCCGCGGTGTCCATCCATCGCTTTGTGCAGCCGGGCTCCACGCTCACCATCGGCCGCAACCAGCGCCGCTACACCTCGCTCGACCGCGACGATGTCGTGATCGAAAGCTACGACAACGCGAGCCGCGAGGTTGCCCACGTGGACCGCGAGCGCGAGAAGGCTGCACCGTTTAGCGAGTATGTTGAGACCTTTACCGAGGAGCAGGTGCGCGCCGAGACCGCCCGCTGCCTGGGCTGCGGCGCCTCGATCGTCGACCCCAACAAGTGCATCGGCTGCGGCCTGTGCACCACCAAGTGCGCGTTCGACGCCATCCATCTGGATCGCGACCGTCCCGAGTGCTCCACGATGGTCAAATACGAGCAAAAGCTCCCAAGCCTCGGCAAGTACGCTCTAAAGCGCGCCATCAAGATTAAGTTCGGTCGCAAGTAAGTAGCCATAACGGGAACGGCGGAAGAAAAAGTGCATGAATTGGGGATCGTTTACCACATCATTCGCGATGTCGAGAATGTAGCGCGCGCTCATGGCGTGCGTCGCGTTTCGAACGTAACGTTGCTGTTGGGCGAGGTCTCGGGCGTCGTTCCCGACTTGCTGCTCGACGCTTGGCGCTGGGCAGTAGATAAAAAGCCTATCGCGCAGGGCGCGGAGCTTATCGTGGAGTCCGTCGAGGCCGTGACACATTGCGAGGCGTGTGGCTGCGACTACGCGACGGTCGAGCACGGCAAGACCTGTCCCCATTGCGGTAGCGGCGAGACATACCTGCTGCAGGGCCAGGAGGTCATGATCAAGCAGATCGAGACCCCCGACGAGGACCCGGCAGACGCTGTCCCCGACGGCCCTTCCGACGTCCCCGACGCCGTCGACGCCGCCAACCCCCTCCACATCGCCTAGGATTCCCTATAAGTTGCGGTGAAATAGTTCCTAAATCCAGCCTTCTGACTCTTAAACAAGAACTATTTCACCGCAACTTTTTTGAGTGGTTTCGTAGATCATAAGTCGCGCAAATAGTCAAGTCATACCTGTTTGAACAATGTAGCGGCAGTACAAGCGCATTCGCGCTTGCCTAAAATCGATATTAATGAACAGGCTGCTTGTATCTGTAAAGTACATGGCTTGATGAGTGACGTTTTGGCTGGTAATGAGTCGAAAAGCAGCAACGTAATCAATTTGTAAAAAACTTAGACGTTTAAACAAATAGGTTTAAACAAATAATCCAACCTTTTGCGAATTTAGCTATAATTCCACAATCAAAACAGGTATACTACTTTCATGTCGTGTAGGAAATACGTAGACAAAAAGGAGGTTATGTGATGGTAAGTATTGTTCTTGCTAGCCACGGGGACTTGGCAGCTGGAATCAAGCAGACGGGCTCGATGGTCTTTGGCGATCAGCCGTCTGTTGCCGTGGTCTCGCTCGAGCCGAGCATGGGCCCCGACGATTTCCGTGCCAAGGTCGAGGAAGCAGTCGCTTCCTTCGAGGACCAGGAGCAGGTGCTCTTCCTCGTTGATCTGTGGGGCGGCACGCCGTTCAACCAGATCAGCGGACTCATCGAGGGCCACGATTCCTGGGCTATCGTCACCGGTGTCAACCTGCCTATGCTCATTGAGGCATATTCGCAGCGCTTTGACGCAAAGAACACTGCACATGCGATCGCAAAACATCTCGTGACTGAGGCTAAGGCTGGCGTGCGTGTCAAGCCCGAGTCTCTGGAGCCCGAGGAGAAGAAGCCGGCTGCGGCCGCCGCTGCTCCTGCAGGCGCCATCCCTCCGGGAACGGTCATCGGCGACGGGCACATCAAGATTGCCCACGTCCGTATCGACACCCGTCTGCTGCATGGTCAGGTGGCCACCACGTGGACCAAGCAGATCAACCCCAACCGCATCATCGTGGTTTCCGACGGCGTTGCTCACGACGAGCTCCGCAAGACCATGATCGAGCAGGCTGCCCCTCCGGGAGTCCATGCCAACGTCGTGCCCATCAAGAAGATGGCCGAGGTCGTCAAGGACACGCGCTTTGGTGACACCAAGGCCATGCTGCTCTTTGAGAACCCGCAGGATCTGCTCAAGGCCATCGAGGCCGGCGTCGACATCAAGGAAGTCAACATCGGTTCCATGGCTCACTCCAAGGGCAAGGTCGTCGTCACCAACGCCGTCGCTATGGGCGATGACGACGTCAAGACTCTCGAGGCCCTCAAGGCCAAGGGCGTCAAGTTCGAGGTCCGCAAGGTTCCTTCGGATTCCTCCGAGGATCTCGACGCCATGTTGAAGAAAGCTAAGGCCGAACTGGCCGCTCAAGCATAGTAAAGGAGGGTCCGATACATGTCTGCAATCACTATTCTGCTTGTTGCGATTGTCGCGTTGCTTGCCGGTATGGAAGGCATTCTGGATGAGTTCCAGTTCCATCAGCCGCTCGTGGCATGCACGCTTATCGGTCTCGTAACCGGTCACCTTCAGGAGGGCATCCTCCTGGGCGGTTCGCTCCAGATGATGGCCCTTGGCTGGGCTAACGTCGGCGCCGCTGTCGCGCCTGACGCCGCTCTGGCCTCGGTCGCTTCTTCGATCATCATGGTGCTCGCCCTCAACGGTGGCGCCACCGATTCGGCCAAGGCCGTTACCACCGCTATCGCCGTCGCCGTCCCGCTGTCGGTCGCTGGTCTGTTCCTGACCATGATCTGCCGTACCATTGCTACCGCTATCGCTCACGCCATGGACGGTTGCGCCGAGAAGGGCGACTTCTCCGGCATCGAGCGCTGGCAGTATGCTGCCATCCTCATGCAGGGCCTTCGTATCGCCATCCCGGCAGTGCTTCTGTGCGTCATCCCGGCCGAGGCCGTTACCAACGCGCTTAACGCTATGCCCGACTGGCTGTCCGGCGGCATGGCTGTCGGCGGCGGCATGGTCGCTTCCGTCGGTTACGCCATGGTCATCAACATGATGGCCACCAAGGAGACCTGGCCGTTCTTCGTCCTCGGCTTTGTCCTTGCTGCCATCCCTCAGCTCACGCTGATCGCCCTTGGTCTCATCGGCATCTCCCTTGCCCTCATCTACCTTGGCCTTAAGGATCTGGCCAAGCAGGGTGGCGGCATGGGCGGTGGCTCCGGCGACCCGCTCGGCGACATTCTGAACGATTACGAGTAGGAGGGGAGTGATACATATGGCAGAGAACAAGATTCAGCTCACCAAGGCTGACCGCAAGAAGGTTTGCTTCCGTCATCAGTTCCTTCAGGGCTCGTGGAACTACGAGCGTATGCAGAACGGCGGCTGGTGCTTCGCAATGATCCCTGCGATCAAGAAGCTCTACACCAGCAAGGATGACCAGATTGCCGCTCTTAAGCGCCACCTGGAGTTCTATAACACCCACCCCTATGTTTCCGCCCCCGTCATTGGCGTTACCCTCGCCCTCGAGGAGGAGCGCGCCAACGGTGCTCCGATCGATGATGTCGCCATCCAGGGCGTCAAGGTCGGTATGATGGGCCCGCTCGCCGGCGTCGGTGACCCCGTCTTCTGGTTCACCCTTCGCCCGATTCTGGGCGCTCTGGGCGCTTCCCTGGCCATGTCCGGCAGCATCGTCGGTCCGCTGCTGTTCTTCTTTGCGTGGAACATCATCCGTTACGCTTTCCTGTGGTACACGCAGGAGTTTGGCTACAAGGTCGGCTCCTCCATCGCCAAGGACCTCTCCGGTGGTCTGATGGGCAAGGTCACCGAGGGCGCTTCCATCCTGGGTATGTTCATCATCGGCGCCCTGGTCGAGCGCTGGGTGTCCATTTCCTTCACCCCGATCGTCTCCACGGTCAAGCAGTCTGCTGGCGCCTTTATCGACTGGGCTAGCCTGCCCTCCGGTTCCGAGGGTATCAAGGAAGCGCTGACGATGTACAACTCCGTCGGTGCTACCGCCCTTGATCAGATGAAGGTCACCACGCTTCAGGCCAACCTCGATCAGCTCATCCCCGGCCTTGCCGCCGTGTGCCTGACCCTGCTGGTCTGCAAGCTCCTCAAGAAGAAGGTCAGCCCGATCGTCATTATCCTGGCTCTCTTCGCCGTCGGCATCATCGGTCGCTTCTGCGGCTTCATGTAAGCACGCTTCGGCTTAAGACCGAGAGTTGCTAGGTAAGGGCTTTTGAGCCATTGAAACGGACCGCACTCGGTGGGTACACTGGATGCGGTCCGATTGTTTTTATTGGAGGGCGAGGCGCGTATGGCGCAATCTCAGAACAGCACGGTCGATCTGGCAACGCCGGCAACCTGCCTGATGGGGCTTACCAGCCACGGTAACGTGATGGTGGGCAATAAGGCGTTTGAGTACTATAACGAGCGCAATCCCGAGGATTATATTCAAATCCCGTGGGACGAGGTCGACTATATTGCCGCCGAGGTTTTGCGCGGCACCAAGAAGATTACGCGTTTTGCCATCTTCACCAAGGACAACGGTCACTTTACGTTTTCGACGCGCGACGACAAAGAGACGCTTCGTGCTGTCCGCAAGTACGTCGACGAGGATAAGCTCGTGCGTTCGCCCGACTTTATCGACGTAACGACCAAGGGCGCCAAGAGCATCCCCGCTGCCATCAAGAGCCTTTTCCACAGAGACAGCTAATCGTTGGCGATAGATGGCGGAAAATGCATCCCGGAATTTGTTCTCATTCCGGGATGCATTTTCCTTTTGAGGGCCAGTTGGGAAAGCTTGTCCCATTATTTCGCGTTATTCCGGGTTATTCTTTCCGATATTGAGGATTGCCCTCGGAAACTATTCGCTATAGAGCCTTCTCGATGAGTGGCCATGCGCTACATGGCAAAGGGGTAAATCTGCTACACTAGTACAACATGCCTCCGTAGCTCAGGGGATAGAGCACCGCTCTCCTAAAGCGGGTGTCGACGGTTCGAATCCGCCCGGGGGCACCAGGGAATATGACGGCGTCGCGGGAGCGGCGCCGTTTCTGGTTTGCGGGGGCCGCCGTGCTGCTCGCCCGTGGGGGACTGGCATCTGTTTCCTAGAGTGCGCTGCGGTAAATCTTTCTCGCGTTGTCCAGCGTGAGCTTCCTGAAGCTGCCGAAGAGCTCTCCGCGGTTGATCTTGAGGCCCGGAATCATCTTTTCGATATCGTCCTCGGTGACTCCGAACTCCGATAGCGCGCGCGGCATTCCCAGCGAGACGAAGAAATCCTGCAGCTCGTCGATGGTCGCTTCGACCGCGTACTCGATTGCCTGCTCGGGGGTTACCTCCACATCGAGCTCGTCCGCGTCCGAATCGATGGGTTCGATGCCAAGGGCCTGGGCGCTGAACTCCAGGAAGCGCTCAGGGTGCTCTCGCCATACGTAGCGCATCCAGGCGGGGAAGATGACGGCGAGGCCGGCGCCGTGCGTGATCTTGGTGTCCAGTGCGGATAGCTCGTGCTCAAGGCCGCGGCAGGTCCAATCGCCGTCGCGCAGGGCGTTATGGGCGAGCGTACCCACCCACATGATCTCGGCGCGGGCGTCGTAGTCATCGGGGTTCTCCATCACCTTGGGCGCCGCCTCCCTCGCGGCGCGCACTAGCCCGCAGGCGATGTTGTCGGTTACGCCCACGGCGGGCTCGCCGGAGAAGAGTCGCTCCATGATATGGGCGATCATGTCGGTCACTCCCGCGGCGGTCTGGCAGGCGGGCAGGCTGAAGGTCAGCTCCGGGTCGAGGAAGGCGATGGCCGGGCGGTTGAGGTCCGTGTTAATGCTGCATTTGAGGTGCTCCTCGTCGTTGCTGATAACGCAGGAGTTAGAGGCCTCGGAACCGGATGCGGGGATGGTCACCACGCAGGCGACGTCGATGCGGTCGGCGGGAACGGCGCGCTTGCGGAAGAAGTCCCATACGTCGCCGTCGTATACCGCCCCAGTGCGATGGCCTTCGCGCAGTCCATGACGGAGCCGCCGCCCACGGGCAGGATGATGTCGGCGTCGTTTGCCCGTGCGAGCTCGACGCCTTCTCGTGCCAAGCCTATTTCGGGGTTTGGACGCACCCCTCCAAGCCCGATGTGCTCCACGCCCGCGGCATCGAGCGATGCCCTCACGCGGACGAGCGTTCCGCAGCGAACTGCGGAACCCCTGCCGTAGACAATGAGCGCTCAGCGGTAGCCGGAGGCGGACAGAGTCCCCCAACCTTGTCGGTCGCTTTTCGCCCAAAGACAAAGCGGGTGGGGGAGTAGAAGGAGAAATCGTTCATGGAGCTCCAATCTGGCGTTTCGCCCTACATGCGCGGAGGAGTTTTTCGGGCGCATCGCCTGCGTTCGCGTCGCAATCTCGGCGGCGCGGTGCGGTCCGTGGATTCCATCGTATCGCCCGCGGCACCCCTTACCGACGATTGAGGCGAGTCTGCATTTCGCGGCGCGACGTCCACCTGGCGGACGATATCCGTTCGCGACACGTGGCCGTCCCGGTCGCAATAGCGTATGCGCACCGGGTTGCCGAGATGGGCCTGCGACCCCTTCTCCTGATGCGAGCGCGCGAGACGGGCGAGCAGCGGCGCGAGCACCTGCTCGACCGTCTCCTCCCGATACCACGCCGCCACGGGCAACCCGTTCACGTCAAACCCGTACGTTCGCCATGCCATTCGCCTCGCCGCCTTCGCCGAACGAAACCGCGTATCCAGACCGCCGGTCCCCCACCCAGCACTTCGACGAGCCTTCGCGCTCACTTCTGCGGTCGGGATGCGCCCGCGAGGCGCTCGGCAGGCAGCGCCATTTCCGCTCGCTGTGTCGAGCGCGAGTGTCGAGAAGTCGCCATATGCCACTCAGATGTAGCATGGAGTGCCGAAGTGCACGCGCCCGTGACGAAACACTGGCGCCAACCCGTTCCGCGCACCACCCCGCCCGTAAGGTGTGTGGCGAAAGGAGGACCAGCCGCATGAACATCCCCGAGACACAGAGCCTACCTCGATCGCATTCCGCACGAGCTTCTCTGACATTTCCGCCCATTACCACGTGGAGGTCCCCGTCGCGGAGATCGCCTACGCATACGACTACATCAATTCCCGGCATGCCCCGTGCAGGCAGGCCACGCTGAACGACGGGTCCGCGGCCCGGCAGGACGAATGACGCGCTTCGGCACAGGCCATGCCGAAACGCGTCACGCAAGCAAAGGAAGGAAGCCAACATCACATGAGCATCATCGCAGCACGCATCGACAACCGCCTGCTACACGGCATAGTGGCAACCCAGTGGGTACCCGAGTTCCGTCCGCAGCGTCTCATGGTCATCGATGACATCGTCGCCAACGACCCGACCAAGAAGGCCGCCATGCGGATGGCAAAGCCCTCGGGAGTCGCCCTCTCCATTATCAACAAGGAGACGGCTCTCACGAACTATCGGGCGGGCAAGTACGACGACCACACGGTCTTCATCGTGGCGCGAGACCCCCAGACCATCCTCGACGTCATACAGACGGGCCAGGTTGTTCCCACACTCGTGGTCGGAGGCACAGTCTTTCCCGAAGAGGGGTCAGACGCCGTCCAGGTGAGCAGTCGCGCCTACGTCACCAAAGACGAGCTGCCCGCATATCGAGCGATTGCTGGCACCGGCTGCGACATCACCGTTCGCTATGTGCCGGCCGACAAGCCCGTAGAGCTCTCCAGCATCATCACGCTTTAGCAAGGGAGTGAACTTATGACACCATCCATCATCCAGATAGCCGTCGTTACACTCATCGCCTTCATCTACGGAGCCGAGAAGAACGCGGGACAAATTCTCACGAACATGTCCGTCACGCCAGCATGGTTCGTCGGACTTGCGCTCGGCGACCCCGTAACCGGCCTCGCCGTCGGCGCCATCGTCCAACTCATGAGCCTGGGCGTGGCGGCCATGGGAGGAGCCTCCGTCCCCGACTATCCCACTGCCGCCATCATTGGCGCCGTCGTTGCCATCACCTCGGGTCAGGAGGCGAGCGTCGGCGTTGCCGCCGGAATCGCAGTCGGCATGCTCGGCCTTCAGCTCGACGTCATCGCCAAGACGGCAAACGGCTTCCTCGGGCGTACCTCGCAGCGCTTTGCCGAAGAGGGCAAGTACTCGCAGATGAAGAGCGTACTTTTCCTCGGTCCGGTCTTCTATGGCCTTACGGCGGCCATCCCCACGTTTGCCGTACTGCTCTTTGGCGCCGATGCCGTCAACGCTTTCCTCTCCGTCATGCCCTCCTGGTTCACGACCGGCCTCTCCATCGCCGCCGGTATCCTCCCCGTCGTCGGCCTTGCGATGCTTCTGTCCTTCATGCCAATGAAGAAATTCATCGCCTACGCCATCGTTGGCTTCGTTCTGGCCGCCTACCTGCAGATAAGCATTCTCCCCATTGCCCTGCTCGGTGCCGCCGCGGCCATCGAGTACTACAAGTCGCACAGCAATCCGTCCGTAAACGCCCTCGACGCTGGAGGTCTGGAAGATGAGTAACGAAGTTAACGCCACCAAGGCAAACGAAGCGCCAACCCGCCTGGCAGACGGAACGTACCAGCCAGTCCTCACCGTTTCCGATCTCGACCGTTGCGGCCGCCGCTGGATGCTCGGCGCGTCCATCTATAACTATGAGTCCCAGTGTGCCCCGGCGGTCATGTTCGCAACCGAACCCGCCCTGCGCAAGATCTATGCAGGAGACGAGGAGGGCTACCGCAGGTCACTTCTGAGCACCTATCGCTATTACAATGCGACTCCCCAGGTAAGCGGCCTGCTCCTCGGCGCCGGCCTAGCCTTGGAGGACAAGGGGCACAATGACGCCATCGACGCGGTCCAAGACCTTAAGATTGGCCTCATGGGCTCCCTCTCAGGAGTCGGCGATACGATCTTCGCCATCCTCATTCCCACCATCTTCGGCTCCATCGCCGCCTACATGGGACAGGCGGGAAACCCCGTCGGCGTGCTTCTCTGGCTCGCCGTCGCCGTCGCCATCTTCGTATGGAAGCTCTTTGACTGGCGCATAGGCTATAAGTTCGGCGACAAGCTCTTCACGACCCTTGCCGAGAAGATGTCCGTTTTCACCGAGTCGACGTCGGCACTTGGCATGATGGTCGTCGGTGCGCTCATCCCCACCGTCATCAAGGTCTCGTGTGGTCTCACGTTCACCATGGGTGACGTCACGCTCGACGTCCAGACGGGCATCCTCGACCAAATCATGGTCGGCATGCTGCCCGTAATAGCCACAGCCATCGTCTACGCCCTCGTCAAGCGCAAGGTCAGCATCAACAAGATTGTCCTCGGCATCCTCATCATCTCGTGGGTGTGCGCGGCTTTCGGCATTCTTGCTGCCTAGCCTAGGGCTAGACCAACCCACAAAGGACGCATTATGAGGCACATCATCATTGCATCGCACTACGGCCTGGCAGCCGGACTCGGAGACACGCTCAAGGCCATCATAGGACCGGGGCACGACATCAGGGTTGTCTGCGCGTTTACAGACGAAACCCCGCTCGAGGAGAAGCTCGCCAGCGCATTCGAGGGCATCGCCGAAGATGACGAGACCCTCGTTCTCACCGACATCCTTCAGGGCAGCGTAAACCAGCTCGTAGCCTGCTCGGCTCCGCGAGGCGCGTTCATAGTGACCGGCGTAAACCTTCCCGTGGCCCTCGAGCTCTCGCTCCACGCCGGACAGCTTACTCCCGATGTGGTGAGGCATGTCGTCACCCAAGCCAAAGAGCAGCTCGTCTACCTCGGAGATCTTACTCCGGACGTTGACGAAGAAGACGAATAGGAAAGACGCGACAGTAAGGAGGACGAGACATGCGCAAAGTCCCGACCAATAACCAGCACCTGTTCTACCAACCGAAGGACGTGTGGGTGGGAGACGTCATGCCCTTCGGCAAGGACGGCACGTTCTATCTATACCACCAGCGTGACACGCGCGACCCCGCTCCGCTTGCCGAAGGACAGCCCTTTGGGTGGTCGCTCGCGACCACCCAGGACTTCGTGACGTACCAGGAACACGGAACGGCGATCCCCCACGGCGGAGAAGACGACCAAGACCAGTTCATCTACGCCGGAACCGTTTACGAGGCAAAAGGGGAGGTACGCGCTTTCTATACCGGGTTCAACCGCAACTACCTGCGAGAAGGCAAAACGTCCCAGGTGCTCATGCAGGCGAAGGCCTGCTCGGATGATTATGCGACGTGGAAAAAGACGGGCGTTGCAGTAGAGCTCACGCCTCAGCCAGGATACGATGGGCGCAACTGGCGCGACCCTTTCGTAATATGGGATGACGACCGGAAGGAATACCTCCTCGTACTGGGCACGCGTAAGGGAGACGACCCCTCCAAAACCCTCCAAACTGGCAGGCTCGTTCACTTTACGTCGAAGGACCTCGAGCACTGGCAGTTCAAGGGCGACTTCTGGGCCCCCGGCCTCTACACCATGTTCGAAATGCCAGACATTTTTAAAATTGGCGATTGGTGGTACCTGGTCTACTCTGAGTACAGCGACGAGAACAAGATCGTCTACCGCATGAGCCGCGATCTCTACGGTCCGTGGGAGAAGCCGAGAGATGACGCCTTCGACGGGAGGGCGTATTACGCCGGACGGACCGCCTTCGACGGATCGCGCAGGATTCTGTCCGGCTGGGTCCCCACGCGCGAGAACGACGATGACCGGGCCAACTGGCTTTGGGGTGGCTCGTTTATGCCCCATGAGGTGTACCAGCGCCCCAATGGCACCCTCGGCGTTCGCCCTCCCCAAAGCATAAAGGATGCGTTCGAGTGCCCTGATGCCGTCCCGGATATCGAGCTTCGCGGAGACCACGAACGAACGGAGTGCGTAATCACCGAAAACGCAGGCGAGATCTTCTGCTTCGAGGCAGACGTGACGTTCAGGGACGCTTGCGACTTCTCAATTCGAGCCTACAAGAATCTCGAGACCGACGAGTCGTACGAATACCGCTTCGACCTCGACGCGAATCGGCTCTCGTTCGACAAGAGCCCCTGTTACAAGTGGTTCCGCGTAATGGATAAGGGGCTTTGGAGGCCAGTCTGGCTCGAGTCCGGGCGTTCTTACCACCTGCAGCTCATCGTTGACGACAACATCCTCGTCCTCTACCTCGACGGTACCGCACTCACGACACGCGTCTGCGAGAAGTTCGGCCACTCGCTTGCTGTTACGGTAACGAATGGCGAACTCAAACTGTCCAACATAGCCTTGGCGAAGGGGCTGCGCGAACAGGAAAAGTAAGCCAGTGAACCTCGTCGCCACAGCGACTCCCCCAGCAAAACACGCGAACAACGGGTCCGGCCGCATTCCGGCGACCGGACTCGTCCTGTGCCCTGATGGCACATGGCCCCGGGCTGCCGACAGCGAGGCGGCCTTAGGGGCCTCGCCTACAGATTCCTGAGTGCGTCGACGAGGGAGACCTTGCCCGCGGTGACCTCGTCGGCCTGCTTGATGACCTTTGCGGGCACGACGGCCACCACAGCGCCGGCGGCAGAGTCGATTCGAGCGATGTGGTCAGAGACGGAGCGAACGGCGAGCCGCTTGCCGACAGGGAGGCAGTCAAAGGTGGCAAAGCGCACTCCTACGGTTGGGATACGCCCGTGAGGCGCTCGGCGGACAGCGCTGTTGCCGCTCGCTGTGTCGAGCGCAGGTGTCGAGAAGTCGCCATATGCCACTACAGATGTATCATGGAGTGCCGAAGTTCACGTGCCCGTGACAAAACGCGGGCGCCAACCCGTCCCGAGCACCACCCCGCCCGTAAGGTGTGGGACGAAAGGAGGACCAGCCGCATGAACATCCCCGAGACACAGAAAGACCTGCTTGCCTACCTCGATCGCATCACGCGCGAGCTTGGCAGCACGCGGGGCGGGCGCATCCAGAACCGTCTCGACCACTTCACCACGGCATCTATAACCGACTCGCTCGCCATCTCGCGCAGCCTGGCAAGTCAGTATCTCAACGAGCTCGTGCGCGCTGGCCTCGTGGTGAAAGCAGGGGCACGACCGGTGTGCTACTTCCACCGCCGCTCCCTCGAACGCTTCTTCCAGTCTCGCATTGAGCGTAGCACCTACCCTTCGGTCGAGCAGCTCTTCGCCACGCTCGGAAACGGCGAGCGACTCGACTTCGACCGCGCAATCGGTCACGAGCTGAGCCTTGCGCCCTGCATCAGCCAGCTCTGCGCCGCGCTCAAGTACCCGCCAGCTGGCCTGCCCATCCTGCTCTGTGGCGCCTCGGGAACCGGCAAGGGTCTACTCGCCGAACTTGCCCTCGAATACGGCAAGAACGTCGGCGTCCTGCAGCAGGAAGCCAAGCTTGTGAGCATCGACTGCTCGCATTACGCAGACGATGCCCGCGCGCTCACTCACGACCTGTGCGCAGATGGCGGGCCTGCAGATCGGGCGAGCGGCGGCATCGTTTATCTCAAGGACGTCGACGCCCTCTCACCCGCTGCCCAGGACGCGCTCTTGGAGTGGGCCTCCGCACAGGCGGGCGCCATTGTGCCAGCCCCTGCTGTGCGCCTTATCTTTGCCACCTCAAACGAGGCAGACAGTACCGAGTGCCGCAGCCTCACGCGTCGCATCCCCATGTCCGCCCAGGTGCCGTCTCTGCGCGAGCGCACCCAGGAGGAGCGTGAGGAACTGACTCTCCACTTCCTCAAGGAGGAGGGCCGACGCATAGGACGCGACATCCTCATAAGTCGCGGAGCCTTCCGAGCCCTCGCCGGCACCAACTTCGAGGAGAACGTACGCGGCCTGCGCGACTGCATCACCAACTGTTGCGCCGAGGCCTATCTAGACACGAAGGGTGACAGCCTGGAGATTCGCACCTACCAGCTTCCCTCCGCAATCCTTGCCGGCTCCGCACTCGAGCGCAGCGAGAACGACATGCAGCTCATCGACACCACCCGGAGCATCCAAAGCCAGGCGGACGACCGCGCACGGCATGTACTCGACGCCATGCTGGAGCCATACGAGAGCTATCGCGAAGGCACGCTTGATGGGGGCGCGTGCAGCGCTCAGCTGGTGGAGCGAGCCCGCGACCTCGAGGACTACCTGGCGTTCGGGCAAAACCCGGGCCGCTCGAAGTCCGACGCATACGAGCAGATCGCCGACAGCGTCGTTACTTCCGTGAACGAACTCTACTCGATCGATTTGTCCCGAAAGAGCTCGCATCTAATCGCCCAGGGCATCTGCCTCCAGCTGTGGCCGCCCGCAAGCCTCTCGCGTTGGAAGAGCTCCCATGCAAGCGAGCTTTCCGGCATGCGCGGCGTCGTGGCCCAGCGCAACCGCTTTGCCGTTACTGTCTGCGCCTGCATCGCTGATGAACTCAAGGCCACGCTCGGCATCGCACTCGACGATCTCACGTGTCTGCTCGTCCTTGCGCATGCGGCACTCGCACTCGACCCGTCTAAGCGTCGTCGGAGCGTCGGTATCGTCCTCAGTCATGGCTACTCGACCGCCACGAGCATCGCCGACGCCGCCAATCGGATTCTTGACACGAGGGTCTTCGAGGCCATCGACATGCCCTACGACCAGAAGGTTACGGACGTCGCTGTTCCTCTTCAGCAAATCATCGACCGCTTCTCCTACGCAGACGAGGTCGTCATCCTCGTGGACATGGGATCGCTCCAGGATATTTATAAGAGTCTGGAATCCACCTCCGGCATGACGCTCGGCATCATAAACAACGCCTCTACCGGCCTTGCGGTGGAGGTTGGCGCCGGACTTATCGCGGGTCGCTCCGTGCGAGAGGTTCTCGACGATGCTGCGGCAGCTTGCACCTGTAATTATCACATCGTGGCGCGCAACGCCCGGCCGGACGCGATTGTCTTCTGCTCCGAAGGCGGACTTGACGCAGCTGCGCGGATCCGCGATCTCGTGGCGCAGAGCCTGCCTGGCGAGTCCCCCGCGCGGCTTGTCGCCGTTGACTGGCGGCAGCTCGCCAATAACGGATCTGAGGATGCCGCCTTCTCCCAGTACAACGTGCGCTCGGTCATCGGCACGGACAATCCGCACGCCGACGGAGTCCCGTTCATTTCGCTCGAGGAACTCATCGCCGGCGAAGGAACGGCCCAGATAGACCGCGCCTTCGCACGCTTGCTCGACGCTGACAGCTTGCGCACGTTCCACCAGAATCTCGTCAAGAACATGACCCTCAGGAACGTGGTCGAGTCCATCACAATCCTTAACCCCAACAAGCTCTTCGGCGAAATCGAGAGTGCCGCAGAGCGGCTCCAGCAGCTCACCGGAGACGTGATTGGCGCTCGTGTGAGCATGGGGCTCTACGTGCACCTGTGTTGTCTCGTGGAGCGCCTCGTGACCAGAAGCCCCATCGAGAACTACGCAGACGAGCAGCGCTTCGCCAATGAACACAACGATTTCGTCGAGGCATTCCGCACGAGCTTCTCTGACATTTCCGCCCATTACCACGTGGAGGTCCCCGTCACGGAGATCGCCTACGCATACGACTACATCAATTCCCGGCATGCCCCGCGCAGGCAGGCCACGCCGAACGATGGGCCCGCGGCTCAGCAGGACGAGTGACGCGCCTCGCAAGCAAAGGAAGGAAGCCAACATCACACGAGCATCATCGATCGCTGCGTGCAAGGCGGCGGGCCTCACCGTGTTCGCCAAGCGCGAGGAGCGTTTTGGTTTTTCGCAAGCAAATGCGGACGAAATCAGCGACCAGATTCCCGATACGCTCAGGTTGATTTCCGATCTCAGCCGAACACATTGAGCTGATGGCTCGCTCCCGCAGTT
>CABSNK010000014.1 GCA_902479075.1 uncultured Collinsella sp. | reverse complement strand
GCGACAAGGAGATATATTGCCAGACCTGAGGGGCCCCGGGGGCGGGAATCTGGGCGCACACATTTCCTACACAACTGTGCCCTCAACTGACGCTTGCCAGTTGATAGCTACCGCTTGCCGAGCACATCTTTATATAGAGTGGCCCCTTGGCTATAGCCGATATGCGCCCCTGGCCAAAGCGCAGCCGGCATCTAGCAGCTCATCGCGCTCCTCCACCGAAAAGCCCTCGGCGTACACGCGCACCACCGGTTCGGTCCCGCTGGGACGGATCAGCAGCCAGGTGTCATCCTCAAATGCCAGACGCAAGCCGTCCATATGGCTTACGCTCTGCGGCGCCTTGCCGCATATCGACTTGGGATTCACGCCGGGAAGCAGTGTGCGCAACGTCTCGGCATCCTCGGCCTCAAGGCGCAAATCTCGACGTCCGTAACTCGTCTTGCCAAAGCTCGCCTCGAGCTGATCGATAAGCACGCCCAAGGGCGCGCCGGTCTTGGCCATGAGCTCGCACAAAATCAGGCAGGCAAGGATGCCGTCGCGCTCGGGCATGTGCGCGGCGATACCGATACCACCGGCCTCTTCACCGCCCACGAGAACGCTGCCCTTCTTCATCTCGGCGGCTATATATTTAAAACCGACGGGCTTGATGACCACGCGGCAGCCGAGCGCCTCGGCAATGCGACGCACAAGCGTGGAGCATGAAAGGTTGACGACGACGCGTCCCTTCAGATTGCGATACTGGACCAAATCGCCCAAAACGAGCGCCATGATCTGATGTGGATGTATATATCTGCCGCGCTCATCAACCGCGCCGATACGATCGGCGTCGCCATCAGCCACCAGACCGGCGCACGCCCCGTCTTCGACAACTGCGCGCTCACAAGCATCCACCCACGGCTCGACCGGGTCGGGGCAGATATCTCCCCTATCGGTCGTCTCGTCGGCGTGAATCTCATGGACTTCGACGCCAAGCTCTCGAAGCAAGTCGGCAAGATATCCCTGCGCAGCTCCGCCCATGGGGTCAACCACCACACGCATATGCGCGGCGCGAATGGCATCCGCGTCGACAAACGATGCCACCGCTCGCATATAGTCGGGAATGATATCTGCCGTGCGGTATTGCCCCTCAAGCCCCAGCGGCTCGGCGGCCATCGTCTCCTCGAGCTCTTCGATGACATCCTGGTTGGCCGTCGAGCCATCACCCATCCGCAGCTTGAGGCATAGATAGCCCTGCGGATGATGTGAGCCCGTCACCATAAGCGCGCCGCATGCCTCGCCGTCATACGCAGCCGCCCACGTAAGAGCGGGAGTCGGCACCGGTCGAGACACGAGCACGGCATCGAGCCCGTGGGCGGCAATCACGCCCGCCGCGAGCTCGGCGAACTCGCGCGCTTGCGGCCGAGTATCAAATCCTACATATACCGTTTTACCGGGATTCGTCTTTTGCCATAGCCTGCCGATAGCATCAGTGACACGAGCGACGTTGTTGATAGTAAAGTCTCCGTCGACGCGAGCTCGCCAACCGTCAGTTCCAAAGTGAATTATCGCGCACACGCGCAGACACCTCGCAGTGTTTGGATCATGGTACGCATGAGGTATACCCGCAACGGGCATCCGGCAAGCCGCCGGCACGCTCGTTCACCGTTTAGGCAAAAGCGTCGAGGTGCGCACCGCCAACAAAAAAAACCGCCCCAGCGGGGGGCGGTGATTCGATACTCCCATTTTCGGGTTCTATATATTGAGCGCATCTGCCATAGCGGCTGTCGTAACCGCCGTGGTTCCGCAGCAGCTGCCTACCATTGCGGCGCCCGCCCGCTTCCACTCGACGCATGCGCGAGCGAAGGCTTCGGGGTCCTCATGCCACACGGGACCATCCTGTGTCTGAACCGGATTTCCCGCGTTGGGACGCACCGTGACGGGAGTAGTCGCCGATGCAACCATCCTGGGCACCGCCGCGTTCGCGGCCGCAAGCGAACAGCAATTAACACCAACCGAGTTTGCGCCGTGTTTTTCGGCGTACAAAACGGCTGCCTCGATGTTGAGGCCATCGCCCAACAGGTCGCCTTTATCGTCAACGACAAAACTCACCAGGACAGGCATACCGTCGGCGGCATCTCGGGCGCCGGCAAGCATGGGCTGCAAATTACGGATAGACGTCACCGTCTCGATCAGCAGACCGTCAACACCAGCATTGAGCAAGGCGTGCGCTTGTTCGCGCGCAATGCCTCGGATTTCACGATACTCGGCAGAGTCCTCGGCAAACCACTCAATACAAATCGGGCCCATCGAGCCCAGCAGCAGCTGTGGGTGCGCCTGGCGAGCATCGTCGACGGCCCCGCGATTGACCTCCGCCACGGACGGCGCAATCTGGTCGTGCTTGAGGGCATAGCTTGATGCCTGAAAGGTGTTGGTAATGAGCACCTGCGCGCCGGCGGCGACATACAAGCGATGGATACGAGAAACGGTCTGCGGCTCTGCCAGATTCCAAAACGCCGGTGGAATGTCGGCGGCATCGTACTCACTCAACAGAACACTGCCCATGGGGCCCTGCGCCAACAAGGTCTCGCTCGACAAGCGGCGCGTAAGTTCCTCGGCACCAAAGCGGTTGTAATAACTCGTATCCATATATATCCCGCTATTCCTCGACGCTGATTCCCTGCTTTTCGAGATAGGCGAGCCAGCGGTTCATCGTGTCCTCGGATAGAGCATGCTCCATCATGCAGGCCTCGGAATCGGCTCGCTCAAATTCGACACCGAGCTCCTGAACCAAAAACGTGCGGACCAGACGATGGCGATACCAGATAGCCGAGCCGACCTCGCGCCCACGGTCAGTCAGGATAACTTTGCCGTAGTGAGACTGTTCGACAAGTTCAGATGCCTTGAGAGCCGAAACCGCCTTGTTGACCGATGCCTTCGAGACGCCAAGGCGCTGTGCGATATCGACCGACCGCACGCCGCCGGTCTCCCCATCTTCGCTTTCGATGCGAACCATGCACTCCAAGTAGTCTTCGTTCGCCACCGTTAGGTGTAGCTCGCGCGAGCTATTTGTCGTATCCATGAACATCCGTCCCTTCTGCACTCAATGGCTGATTCTACCCCATCCAAGCGTCGCGGTATGCCGTGGCATACCGTGCTACAGTTCTTGTTGCACACGACGACCAAGATTGGAGCGATCTTTATGGAAAACACCACCACGGACCCCGACGTCCTCGAGCGTTTTTTGCGCTATGTCCAGATCAACACGCAGTCCGAGGATGCCAGCTGCGACCAGGTGCCGTCGAGCACCGTACAGTTCGACCTTGCCAACGTGCTTGCCGAAGAACTGCGCGAGCTGGGTGCAACCGATGCCCATGTAACCGAAAACGCCTATGTCTGCGCGCACATTCCCGCTAGCGCCGGTTCCGAGAATAAGCCCGCCCTGGGCCTGATCGCGCACCTCGATACCACCGAGGTCGCGCCGGGCGCCGGCGTAGCGCCGCACATCGTGCACTACGAGGGCGGCGATCTGGTTTGCGGCATCGTCGACGGCAAGCCCGTGTCCATGAGCACCGCCAAACTTCCTGCCCTCAACAACCTGGTGGGTGAGGACCTTGTCTGCACCGACGGAACTACGCTGCTGGGCGCCGACGACAAGGCGGGTGTCGCCGAAATCATGGCGCTTGTCGCACGCATCGCGCAGGATCCATCCCTGCCCCATCCCGCGCTCGGCATTTGCTTCTGCCCGGACGAGGAAATCGGTCACGGTGCCGAGCTGTTGGATATCGAGGCCTTCGGCTGCAAGTACGCTTACACGGTCGACGGCGGTCCGGTTGGCGAGCTTGAGTGGGAGTGCTTCAACGCCGCCGAGGCAACCGTTCGCTTTGAGGGCCAGTCCATTCACCCCGGCGACGCCAAGGGGCGCATGGTCAACGCGGGCAACCTGTTCTGCGACTTCAACGCCCTGCTCCCCTACGAGCAGCGCCCGGAATACACCGAGGGCTACGAGGGCTTCTATCACCTTGAGGGCGTCTCGGCAACGGTCGACCATGCCACGGCGCGCTATATCGTCCGTGATCACGATGCCGCCAAGTTCCAGCAGAAACTCGAGCTGATGAATGCCGCCGCCGCACTGCTCAACCAGCGACTGGGCGAGGAGCGCGTAACGGTCGAGATTAAGCAGCAGTATCGAAATATGGCCGAGATCGTTCGTGACTATCCCGAGCTTATTGATGTTGCCAAGGAAGCCTACCTTGCCTGCGGCGTTGAGCCCCAAGTACTGCCGATTCGCGGCGGCACCGACGGCGCACAGCTGTCGTTCCGCGGCCTGCCCTGCCCCAACCTCTCGACAGGCGGCTACTGTTACCACGGCGTCAACGAGTTTGTCCCGGTCAGCTCACTCGTCAAGATGACCGACGTCCTGCAGGAGCTCGTCGCCCGCTTCGCATAAGCCTGGCTGCACAATTCCAAAAGACGAATCGCCCCGTCCTCACCAGAGAACGGGGCAATTTTTTGCTGCAATGAGGACAGGTTGACGCGCGCCAGCCTCTTGACGCAAGGTATGTCCCAAACTGCCGGCACATAAGGAACGTCCCCAAGAGCCAAGTGTTCCGGCAACGCCGATGTTTTGGCGCGGACAGCGAAAACCCGCCAGAGCGAGCAAGGTGCCTTGAAACAAGGCGGCATTGACCTTCTGGTCATGCCGCCGAAGTTGAAAGGCAGATTGCCGCTCTGGCGGGTTTGCAGCGTCAACTGGTTACGCGGTTTGGTAAAACCGCGTAACCCTAGTAGTTGGCTTCGTAGCCGTTGCCGTCACCGGTGGGCTCTTCGTAGTAATCGGAGCCGTCGCTCGAATCGTCGGAATCGTCCGAGCCACCCGACGAGGTCGCGGTGCCATATGCGTAGTCCTCGGACGTATTGTTGTTGAGGTCACCGATCGTGGAGCTGGAGCCGTCTGAAAGGCCCATGGTGTTGGGGCCCTTGGGATCCTCACCGGCGTCGACGCGGGCCATCATTTCCTTAAGCTCGTCTTCGTAGACAAAGACATAGCTCACGCCGTCGATCACAGTGCTGTCGTCGGCGTACGAAGGCAGGTTGGCCGAGTAGATGCCCTCGACATCCATGCCGCGCATGGCATTGACCGTGGACACGATATCCTGAACGCTCATATCGGTTACGAGCATATCGGACAGCGAATTAACCAGGCCAAAGATCTTCGTGGCATCGAAGTTATTGAGAATCTGGTTGGCAAGGGCGCCAAGCACCTGACGCTGATGGCGCATGCGCGTGTAATCGCCGTCGGCATAGGTGTAGCGGCAGCGGGCATAGGTAAGAGCGGTAGCGCCGTCCATATGCTGCTGACCAGCGGTAATCTTAATATCCAGATGCTCGGGATCGTCGACGTCGTCGGTCGCGTTGATGTCGATACCGCCAACCGAATCAATAAGCGACTGCATGCCGTCAAAGCTGACCTCGGCATAGTGAGAAATCTGCACGCCGCACAGCTCGTTGACCGCCTGGACCATGGCCTCGGCGCCGCCAACGGTGTGGCAGGCGTTGATCTTCATGGTCTCGCCCTTGTACACGACCTTGGTGTCGCGCGGAACGGAAATGAGCGTCGCCTGCTTTTGCGTGGGGTCGATGCGTGCCAGGATAATCGAGTCGGCACGATACGTATCCTCGCCCGGACGACCGTCGGTACCAAGAAGCAACACGTAGAACGGATCTTTTGCCTCATTGGTATCGACCAGAATCTGGCGCAGGTTGTTGGTAATGACATTGGGGTCGCCAAGCTTGCCCATGATAGTGGCAAACCACAGACCCGCAGCAGTCGTGGCGCTCAGCAGCACGCCGAGTACGGCGATGAGAGCTACGCGGCGAACCGTGCGGCCGCGACGGCGCTGACGGGCGCGCTCGGAATAGCGTGCGACATTGTCGCGGCTGTAGATCTTGGCCTGCGCACCAGTCGAGGGTCTTCGGGTGTTATCCGCTAGGGGTTTCTTGTTAAACATAGGCAACCTGCATTAGTAGATGACGGGATCGGGAACGGTGGCATGTTCGACATGCGCGCCAAGCGCCTGCAGCTTTTCGACAAACTGCTCGTAGCCACGTTTGATGTGATGGATGGCCGAGACCTCGGTAACGCCATCGGCGATAAGACCGGCAACCACAAGCGCCGCGCCGCCACGCAGGTCGGGTGAGGCGACCTGTGCGCCCGAGAAGCCCTTGACGCCGTGAATCATGGCGTGATGGCTCTCGATACGAATATCGGCACCCATACGCACGAGCTCGGAGGCGAACATGAAGCGGTTCTCGAAGATGTTCTCGGTAATTACGGAGCTTCCGTCGGCAAGGGCCGAAAGCACCATGATCTGCGCCTGCATGTCGGTCGGGAAACCCGGGAACGGAAGCGTCTGGATATCGACCGGCCTGATGCGCTCGACGCGATTGACGTGGACGCCGTTCTCGATACGCTCGCACTCGATGCCCATAAGTTCCATCTTTTTGAGCACCATTCCCAGGTGGATGGGGCAGAAGCCCGTAACATCGACGCCGCGCTCATCGGCCATGAGGGCGCCGGCGACGATAAAGGTGCCGGCCTCAATGCGGTCACCCACCACGCAATGGGTAACGGGATGCAGCTCCTCCACGCCCTCGATGGTCACGACGGGCGTGCCTGCGCCGACGATCTTGGCACCCATCTCATTGAGCATGTTGGCAAGGTCGACGATCTCGGGCTCGCGGGCAGCGTTGTCGATAACCGTGGTGCCCTGTGCGCGCACGGCAGCCATGATGAGGTTCTCGGTGGCGCCCACGCTCGCGAATTCGAGCGTGACGGTGGTGCCGTGCAGACCCTGGGGAGCGCTGGCGTTGATGTAGCCGTGGGCGGTGTCGAACTCGACGCCCAGAGCCTCGAGACCCAAGATATGCATATCGATCTTGCGAGCACCCAGGTTGCAGCCGCCCGGCATGGCGATCTTGGCGCGATGGAAACGACCCAGCAGGGGGCCCATCACGGCCGTGGAGGCGCGCATCTTGGCGACAAGCTCGTAGGGCGCCTCCCAAGAATCGACCTGGGAGGTATCGATCTCGAGCGTGTGCTCGTCGAGAACATCGATCGTAGCGCCCATGCCCTTGAGCACCTTGCCCATCACGTGGACATCGGAAATATCGGGCACGTTCTGCAGCGTCGTCTTGCCCGGCGCCAGAAGCGTTGCCGCCATGAGTTTGAGCGCGGAGTTCTTGGCACCCGAGACGGGCACGGAGCCTCCGATGGCGTGGCCACCCTCAACGCGGATAATATCCAAGGTCTACCCTTTCAAAAAGCATGCCCGGGGTGGCTGGGCCATCCCGGGCATGATGTGTTCGCAAATGGTCGAACGCTAAATCGTTTGACTATTGGGCAAGCTTGAGCTTACACCATGCGATTTCATTATAGAGGTAGGCGCGGCGTGCATCATCCTCCGACAAATTACCCAGCTTCTCTTCAAAACCTTGAATATCAGCTTTAACCTTGTCGGCATCGACGGTCGCCAAATCGCAAGCGCGCTCGGCGAGAACGGTCACGACATCGTCCGCGACCTGGGCGTAGCCGCCGACCACGGCAAACGTGTGGTCGACAGTGCCCATGGCCTTATCGGAAACGCGAACGTAACCGCGGTCGATCGTGCAGATTTCGCTGGAGTGAGCAGGCAGAACGCCAAACTCGCCATCCGTAGACGGAATCGACACAAACGCAGCGTCACCCTCATAGGCGAGGCTCACGGGGCACACGATGCGGATACGCATAACCTACTTCTCCTCCATCTTGCGGGCGCGCTCACGCACATCCTCAATCGTGGAAGCATAGCGGAATGCCTGCTCGGGCAGGTCATCGGCCTTGCCGTCGACAATCTCGGCGAAGGAGCGGACGGTATCCTCGACGCGGACGTAGACACCGGGGTTGCCGGTGAACTTCTCGGCGACGTGGAAGGACTGGGAGAGGAACTGCTGGATCTTACGAGCACGGTTGACCGTAAGGCGCTGCTCCTCGGACAGCTCGTCCATACCCAGAATGGCGATGATGTCCTGAAGGTCGGAGTACTCCTGCAGGAGCTCCTGAACCTTGACGGCAACACGGTAGTGCTCCTCGCCGACGATCGAGGGATCGAGAGCGTCCGAAGAAGACGCGAGCGGGTCGATAGCCGGGAACAGGCCGAGCGACGAAATGCTACGCGAAAGAACCGTGGTGGCGTCGAGGTGCGTAAACGTCGTGGCAGGCGCCGGGTCGGTCAGGTCGTCTGCAGGGACATAGACAGCCTGGACGGAGGTAATGGAGCCCGTCTTGGTCGAGGTAATGCGCTCCTGGAGGTCACCCATCTCGGTAGCCAGCGTGGGCTGGTAACCGACGGCGGACGGCATACGGCCCAGCAGTGCGGAAACCTCGGAACCTGCCTGGGAGAAGCGGAAAATGTTGTCGATGAACAGCAGAACGTCCTGGCCGCGATCGCGGAAGTACTCAGCGGTGGTAAGGCCGGCCAGACCGATGCGCAGACGCGCTCCGGGCGGCTCGTTCATCTGACCATAGACCAAGCAGGTCTTGTCGATAACGCCAGACTCGCTCATCTCGAGATAAAGGTCGGTACCCTCACGGGTGCGCTCGCCGACACCGGTGAACACCGAGGTGCCGCCGTGCTCCTGGGCGAGGTTGTTGATGAGCTCCTGAATCAGAACGGTCTTGCCGACGCCGGCGCCGCCGAACAGACCCGTCTTGCCGCCACGGATGTAGGGCTCAAGCAGGTCGACGGCCTTGATGCCGGTCTCGAAGATCTCGGTCTTGGTGGTGAGCTCGTCAAAACGAGGTGCCGCATGGTGGATGGGATAGAACTCCTCCACCTCGGGCATAGGCTTGCCGTCGACGGGCTTGCCCATGACGTTCCAAATGCGGCCGAGTGTCTTGGGACCAACGGGCATCTTCATGGGCTCACCGGTATCGGTGGCAATGAGACCACGCTGCAGACCGTCGGTCGAGGACATGGCGACCGTGCGGACGACGCCGCCCGGAAGCTGGCTCTCAACCTCGAGGATCGTGCTCAGGTGACCGATCGGGGTCTCAGCCTCGACCGTGAGCGCGTTGTAGATCGGGGGCACCGCACCGTCAAACTTGACGTCGACGACAGGGCCGATGATTCGCACGATGCGACCATCACCGGCAGTCGTCTTCTTGGTGGCTTCCTCGACCGCAAGCTTTACGGTGTTATTAGCCATTACTGTTCCTCCAATGCTGAGGCTCCGCCGACGATCTCGTTAATCTCGGTCGTGATCGAAGCCTGGCGCACGCGACTATACGTGCGGGTAAGGGTCGAGATGATCGCGGTGGCGTTTTCCGTCGCGGAGTGCATGGCCTTGCGGCGTGCACCCTGCTCAGCAGCCGCCGAATCGATCAGGGCCTGGTAGATGACCGTCAGGATATAAGACGGCACAAGCTTGCCGAGAACATGCTCGGGAGAGGGCACGAACTCGAACGTGGACGAGATGCGCTTAGGGGCGTCGGTCTCGTTCTTACGCGGACCGTGGGCCATAGCGATCATCTCGGGGTCGAGCGGCAACAGATGCTCGACGCGAAGCTCCTGATCCACGCGGTTCTTAGCGTGGTGGTAGACAAGCTCGACACGGTCAAGCTCACCGACACGATACGCATCGCAGATATGAGAGGAGATCATGCGGGCCTGATTGAAATCGGGCTCGGAGGAATTGCCCTCAAAGTGCATGACGACGTTTGCACGGTCGCGGAAATACGTGGCCGGCTTGCGCCCACACGCGATGATCTCGCACTCGATGCCGTCGTTCGCCCAAGAAGCGGCGAGCTTTTCGGCCGTGCGCTCCACCGTCGTATTGAAACCGCCGGCAAGGCCGCGGTCCGAGGCAATAACGACAATCAGGCCATGCTTGACGCTCTCATGCTTCTGCAGCATGGGATCGGTGCCCGAGCAGGAGGCGTCGCCGGCGACCGTCAACATGACGTCGGTCAGCGCCTCCTTATAAGGCTCGGCCTGCTTGGAGCGATCGAGGGCACGACGGATCTTGGCCGTAGAGACCATCTCCATCGTGCGCGTGATCTGCTTGGTCGTGGTAACCGAGGAGATTCGCTTCTTAATGTCGCGAAGGTTGGCCATAGGGCTTAGTTCTCCTCTGATCCAGTCGTATCGGCATGGTGCTTGGCCATGAACTGCTGCTTGAAGTCACCGATAACGCGCAGAAGCTCAGCCTTGGTGTCATCGTCGATCTTCTTGGCGCGAACCTTGTCGAGCAGCGAGCCAAAGCCGTTGTCCAGGTACTCGATAAGCTCAGCGCGGAAAGGCAGCACGTCGGCGATCTCCAGGTCGTCCAGGAAGCCCTCGTTGCCTGCAAACAGAACTGCAATCTGCTCGCCAACCTCAAACGGCTTGTAGCGCGGCTGCTTAAGGAGCTCAGTCATGCGAGCGCCGTGGGTAAGCTGCTTTTGCGTGGCCTCGTCGAGGTCGGAGCCGAACTGCGTAAAGCCGGCGAGCTCCTGGTACGAAGCGAGGTCCAGACGA
The DNA here is from genome assembly GCA_902479075.1 of uncultured Collinsella sp. Lineage (GTDB taxonomy): Bacteria > Actinomycetota > Coriobacteriia > Coriobacteriales > Coriobacteriaceae > Collinsella. The sequence goes on along the minus strand of CABSNK010000014.1, from coordinate 58,020 downwards.
AGGTTGCCGGCAACCTGCTTCATGGCCTTGGTCTGAGCGTCGCCACCGACGCGGGACACGGAGATGCCCACGTCGACTGCCGGGCGCTGACCCTGGAAGAAGAGCTCGGACTGCAGGTAGATCTGACCATCGGTAATGGAAATGACGTTGGTCGGAATGTAGGCCGAGACGTCGCCGTCCTGGGTCTCGATGATCGGCAGAGCCGTCATGGAGCCGTAACCGTTCTTCTTGGACATCTTGACGGCACGCTCGAGCAGACGAGAGTGCAGGTAGAAGATGTCGCCAGGATAGGCCTCGCGTCCGGGCGGACGATGCAGCGTCAGCGACATCTGACGGTAGGCCACAGCCTGCTTGGACAGGTCGTCGTAGATGACGAGCACGTGGCCGCCGGGGTTGGTCTCGCTGGCGGGCTTGCCGTCCTCGCCGTTGTACATGAAGAACTCGCCGATAGCGGCACCGGCCATAGGCGCGATGTACTGCATAGGGGCGGAATCGGCAGCGGTGGCCGAAACGATAATGGTGTAGTCGAGCGCACCGTGCTGAGCGAGGGTCTCGCGGATGTTGGCAACCGTGGAAGCCTTCTGGCCGATGGCGACATAGATGCAGACCATGCCCTTGCCGCGCTGATTGAGGATAGCGTCGATGGCAATGGCGGTCTTACCGGTCTTACGGTCGCCGATGATAAGCTCGCGCTGGCCGCGGCCGATAGGCACCATGGAGTCGATGGCGAGCAGACCGGTCTGAACCGGCTCGCACACCGGGGTACGGTCGATGACGCCGGGGGCCTTGAACTCGATAGGGCGGCGGTGCGTGGCGACAATGTCACCCAAACCGTCGATGGGCTGGCCGAGCGGATTGACGACGCGGCCGAGCATGGCACGGCTCACGGGGATATCCATAATGCGGCCAGTGGTGCGGCACTCGTCGCCTTCCTTGATGGAGTCGACGGCACCAAACAGAACGGCGCCGACCTCGTCACGGTCAAGGTTCTGGGCAAGGCCGAAGACGGTCTCACCGGTATCGGAGCTCTTGAACTCCAGAAGCTCGCCTGCCATGGCGCTCTTGAGGCCAGTGACGCGCGCGATGCCGTCGCCTACCTCGTCGACCGTTGAAACCTCATGCGTATCGACCGTCGCGGAGAGGCTCGTGAGCTGCTCCTGCAGTTTCTTGGCGATATCCTGGGCATTGAGGGTTTCGGACATTAGGCTTCACCTCCGTACGAATTAGCAGAGTTTGCGAGGGTCTCCTGTGCGATGCGCAGCTGCGTCTTGACGGAGATGTCACGACGCTCGCCGCGGGCCTCGAGCACCAGGCCGCCCACGATAGACGGGTCGACCTGCTCGATAAGGAATACCTTGCGGCCGAAGTCCTGCTCGCATTTCTTAGTGATGGTTTGACGCAGCTCGTCGTCGAGCGGGATCGCCGTGGTGACGGTCACGCCCACTACATCCTCGTCTTCCTCGGCAACATACTTAAAGGCAGCTGCCACCTTGGGAAGAAGGTCGAGCTGGTCGCGCTTGGACATGGTGTCGAGCACGGCGATGATCTCGGGGCTGGCGGAAGCCAGGCGCTCAATCATCTCGAGGTCCTCGAACACATGGTTCTCGGCCTTAGCGGCTTCCAGAAGGGAGCGCGCGTAAGTCTCGAGCACCTTGTCCTGATAGCGGCTAGTCGGCATTCAGGCTACCTGCTTCCTGGATGTAGCGCTCGATGAGCTTCTTCTGCTCGGTCTCGTCCTCGAGTGCCTCGCCCACGATCTTGGTGGCGACGGCAACGGACAGGTCGGCGATGGAGCTCGCGGCACCGGCGTAGATGGACTTGCGCTCGTCCTCGACGGTCGTATGGGCCTTGGCGATGATCTCCTCGGCCTCCTTGTGAGCAGCCTCGATGATACGGGCGCGCTCGGACTCGGCGTCCTTACGGGCCTCGAGAACGATGTCGGCAGCCTGACGACGGGCGTCGGTGACGATCGAGTCGGACTCAGCACGCTTGGCGATAGCCTCCTGCTTGGTCTTCTCGGCCTCGTCGAGGCTCTCCTCGATCTTCTTGCCGCGCTCCTCCATGGTTTTCATGATGCCCGGCAGGGCGACCTTGGCCAGCACGATCCAGATGATCAGGAAGGCGATAAGCGCCGGGATGAACTCCGCCATCTTAGGGATGAGGATGTCCGCACCGGCGGCGCCGTCCTCGGCGAACGCGGAAACCGGCATGAGCAGCGCGGCCGCGGACGCGGAGAGTGCGATCGCGCTCTTCTGGGATGAAAGATTCATACTTGACGCTCCGTGCTATTTAACGATCAGCGCGACAACGAAGCCGATCAGAGCCAGAGCCTCGCCGAAGGCGGAGCCCATGATGAAGACGGTGAACACGCGGCCCTGGACCTCAGGCTGACGGGCCATAGCACCCGTAGCACCCAGAGCAGACAGGCCGATAGCAAGACCAGCGCCGATAACACCGAGACCGTAACCGATAACTCCCACGATTCCTCCTTTGTCGTGCGTGTCTTATTTCACGCAGGATAACCTTTTTATAACTGCCGGGCTCCATGGGGACGGGCACCGGCGGTTTAACGAATTGCCTTACCTTTAAGGCGCGAACGGAAGACTACTCCTCCTCCGCGACCTCCTCTGCCTCGGAGACGTACACGGCGGTAAGGACCGTGAAGACGTAAGCCTGGATGGCGCCGACCACAAGCTCGATCGCATAGATCAGGATGAGGATGGCAAGCCAGGCCAGCGAAGGCAGGGCACCGACGGCGTGGGCCGCGGAAACCTGCTGAAGCAGCGGCTGCATGAACATGCTCGCCATGATGGCGAACGAGCCCATGACCACGTGTCCTGCGAACATGTTGCAGAACAGACGGACGGCGAGCGTGATGAGGCGCAGGAAGGTCGAGAAAAGCTCGACGACCCACACAAGCACGTTCATCGGGAAGCTCACGCCCTGCGGGGCGAGGCTCTTGATGTAGCCGATCACGCCGTGAGCCTTGCATCCGTAGTAGATGAAGTACACGAAGGCGAAGATGGCGAGCGCGGCGGTGGAGCCGATTGCGCCGGTGCCGGGCTTCATTCCCGGGATCAGGCCGATCATGTTATTGATCAGGATGAACAGGAAAAGCGAGCACAGGAACGGGAAGTGCTTCTTCCAGTTCTCACCCACGACGCCCTTGCCGATATCGTTCTCGACGTACTCGATGATGTACTCGAAACCGTTGACGAAGAAGCCCTTGGGAACCAGGGTCTGCTTCTTCTTGAACACGGCCAGGACGATCAGGAGCACGATCGTGGAGACGATCAGCCAGAACGAGTACTGCGTGATGCCGCAGCTCAGATCGCCCACGACGGGGGTGGAGCTGAACTCGCTGACCAGATGATTAATCTCATCAGGCAGCTTTTCAAAAATTTCCACGACTTACCTTTCGACCTCATGAGGATCTCGCAGCGCCTTGGCGACGCGAACCGTGCAGGCGGCCATAAAGACCACGAAGCCGATCGCCTCGCCCAGGAGGAACATGCGAAATGCCTCTCCGAACAACGCAAACACAACCAAGGTAAAGACGAGCAGGGCGACCGCCGAGACCGCCAGACTCACCATGCCCTTGAGCATGTCCGCATTCTGCTTATCGTCAAGAACCGGCTTGAGCGTAAAAACAAAGGGAAGGAAGGCAATTGCGCCCGCGATGGCGCCTGCAACGATAGCGAGCAGATCGGCTATCTGAAACACTGGCGTCCTCACTTTCCTCTTTTAACGCTTCCCAGAACAGTTCCCGCCAAACATTGGTGACTATTGTACGAGCCAATCGCTAAAGTACAACCGAAAAAGCATCGGTTAATACGCACCTGTTCGTTTTCTTAAGACCTTCTTTATGCCGCAGGTACGGTAATACGTTTTTTCGCGAACCCCTCTGGGCTAAACGTCCGTTAACAGGAGTGCGCGCGGTCGCCTTTTATTTGTCCGCGCGCACCGTTTCTTCGTATTTTCGACGTTAGCCGGTTTGGCCCAGAGACTACAGCGTGCCGTAGATGCGGTCGCCGGCATCGCCCAGGCCGGGGACGATGTAGGCGGCCTCGTTGAGGTGGTCGTCAATGGCGCAGGTATAGATATGCACGTCGGGGTCTTTCTCGGTCAGCGACTTGAGGCCCTCGGGGGCCGCGACGATGCACAGCATGCGGATGTCCTTGACACCGCGCTCGCGCAGATAGCTGATAGCCATCTCGGCAGAACCGCCCGTGGCGAGCATGGGATCGACGACCAGGCAGATACGCTGGTCGATATCCTTGGGCATCTTGCAGTAATACTCATGCGGCTCGTGGGTGACCTCGTCGCGCTCCATGCCAATGTGGCCCACGCGGGCAGAGGGCACCAGGTCGAGGATGCCATCGACCATTCCAAGGCCCGCGCGCAAAATGGGGACGATGGCGAGCTTCTTGCCGGCAAGCTGCTTAAACGTGGCAGTGGTGATGGGAGTCTCGACTTCGACATCCTCCATGGGCAGGTCGCGCATGGCCTCGTAGCCGTCAAAAAGCGCGAGCTCGCGTACGAGTTGGCGGAACTGGTTGGTGCCGGTCGACTTATCGCGCAGGATCGACAACTTGTGCTGGACGAGCGGATGGTCGACAAGCGTCACGCGGGACGCATCGTAGGTAACGGTCATGGGTTGATGCCCCTTTCGTTGCGGCCGCAAAACGACCTTGCTGACATGACGCACAGCGATGTTGCCGCCGCCCGCCATCATAAGTTTAGCGGTTTGTTGTATCGAACGCTCCGTCACAACCCTACTGAGTGGTGCTGAGCGAACGCCTGACCGCATCGTGCCAACCGTCCAGGTTGTGCTCGCGACGCTCAACGGACATATGGGGGTGGAACGTCTTAACGATCTGGGCGTTTTGCTCCAGCTCCTCCAGATCCTCCCAATACCCAACCGCAAGACCCGCCAAGTACGCGGCACCGATTGCCGTGGTCTCCACCGACTCACATTGCAGCACGGGGATATCCAGCAAGTCTGCCTGGAACTGCATGATGAACTCGTTGCGCGAGGCGCCGCCATCGACGGACAGGCGCTCGATCGAAAGACCCACGTCCTGCTCCATGGCACGCAGCACGTCATAGCTCTGATAGGCCATGGACTCGCAAGCGGCACGCACGATGGTCGCGCGACTCGAGGCGCCGGTCAGACCGCATACGATGCCGCGGGCGTGCGCGTCCCACCAAGGTGCACCCAAGCCCGCAAAAGCGGGGACAAAGTAGCATCCCTCGTTGTCGCTGATCGAGGAGGCGAGCCGTGCCGATTCGGATACGTTGGAGATAACGCCCATGTTGTCGCGCAGCCAGTTCATCGTTGAGCCGGCGGCAAAAATAGAACCCTCGAGCGCATAGCTGACCTTGCCGTCCGCAGCGATACCGATGGTGGAGACCAGGCCATTCTTGGATTCGACGATCTCGTCGCCGGTATTCATGAGCATAAAGCAGCCCGTGCCATAGGTGTTTTTGGTCTGGCCGGGATGGAAGCAGCAGTGACCGAACAGCGACGCCTGCTGGTCGCCCGCCACACCCATGATGGGCGGCATGTTGGTCATGATGTCGCTCGCGACGTGACCGTAGTCACCGGAGCTCCAACGGACCTCGGGCATCATGGCACGCGGGATGTCGAAGAGAGCCAGCAGGTCATCGTCCCAGTCCAGCGTATGAATATTGAAGAGCGCTGTGCGGCTGGCATTGGTGTAGTCGGTGGCAAAGGTTTGACCGCCGGTGAGGTTGTAGATGAGCCAGGTGTCGATGGTGCCAAACATAAGGTCGCCCGCCGCCGCGCTCTCGCGCGCGCCGTCGACGTTGTCGAGAATCCATTGCACCTTGGAGGCCGAGAAATACGGGTCGAGCGTAAGGCCGGTGCGGGAACGCACCAGCTCCTCGCAGCCCTGCTCGGCCAGTTTATCGATTGTCGAGGCGGTGCGGCGACACTGCCACACGATGGCGTTGTAGATAGGCTGGCCACTCACGCGGTCCCATACCACCGTGGTCTCGCGCTGGTTGGAGATACCGATGGCGGCGATGCGATCGGAATGGATGCCGCTCTTAAACTGGACCTCCATCATCACGCCGATCTGGCTGGCAAGCACCTCCGTGGGATCCTGCTCCACCCAGCCGGGGCGCGGGAAGCTGGTTTTGACGCTACGACGCGCCTGGGCGACGATGCAGCCGTACTCGTCGACGATGGTCGCGAGCACCGAGGTGGTGCCGCAGTCGAGCGCCATGATGTAGGAACCGCCAAAGTTAAACGAGGCATCTTCCATGCCCAGGCTGCCCAGATTCAACGACATCGCTTACACCTTTCTATTGCATCGGGTCGGACAGAACCCGCTCGATCTCTGATGCGGGAAGCGCGCCTTGGCGCAGGATCTGAAGCTCGCCATGCTTAAACGTCACGATGGTCGAAGCGTCGCGGCACGGGGTCTCGCCCGCGTCGACGGCCACATCGACCCCCTCCAGAATGCGGTCCTCAACGTCGGCAAAGCTTGCCGGCGCGGGCGCGCCGTGCGTATTGGCGCTGGTGCAGGCAAGCGGACTGCCGCAGGCGCGGATGAGCGCCTGCACCACAGGAGAGGCCGAAGCGCGCAGGGCCACGGTGTCGTCGGCAGCGCGCATAAAGGTCGGCACGCAGGGGGCTGCCTTGACCACGATAGTCAGGGCGCCCGGCCAGCATCGTTGGGCAAGCGCGCGGGCCTCATGAGGGATATCCACGCCATAGCGATCGAGTGCCTCGGCATCATCAACCAGCCAGGCAACCGTTTGCGTGAGCTCGCGCTGCTTGAGGGTAAAGATACGACGATAGCCGGTACCGAGTGCGGGGACCGCGGCGCCGTTGACGGTGGCCTGCGGATCGCGCGGCCACGGCAGAGGTTCACTTGTATCTTGTGGAACGGCATCCGAGAAGGCGTTGACTGCCACGGCGACACCGTAGACCGTCTCGGTTGGAATAAGCGCCAGGCCACCGCGACCGAGTAGCTCGGCCGTACGCTCGACGGCGAGCCGATGCGGCTCACGCGTTCCCTCGAATACCCGATAGACCGTCTGCATGTGTATGCCAGCCCCTTACGCTCTGGTGCAAGTTTATTTACTGTGGGGCATTCTCGCACGAAACGTTCAACCTATTTGCCCAGAGCGCATGTTGGTTTGGTGAGCGGCTCTAGTAGTCGGTGAAAGTGAGGGGGTTATTGGACTGCGACGAACTTCTTTGGCCTGCCGGCGTGGCGTTCTTGGGCGGCGTAGCGCTCGATGCTGTCTATCGTTATCATCCGACGGCCGTCGACGAGTTCAACATCGAGCTTTCCTGCTTTGACCAGCGCGGTAATCCGCGAAGCGGAGACTTTGAGGTCCAGCGCTGCGTCTTTAAATGTTCGGCACGCCGCTTCCCGAGCGCCATCGTGGTCGATTTCGACTGAAAGGGCCACGACCTCGGCCGAGCGTTCGTACCCTGCCGGAGTCAAACCGTTGTTGAGGTCGTCGGCCAAAAACGCCATCAGTGCCTCGGTGGCATGGGCAATCGCTTCTTCGCGCGTGTCGCCATCGGCAAAGGTGCCAGGAATCTGCGGGAAGCTAGCGCAGTAACCGTCGTCTTCTTTTATGAGAACGCAGTCATAGGTAAATCGCTGCCTCATTTTGCCTCCAGCTACCATCCAGCTTGGCGACGAATACTTGCCCACGTGCCCTTCTTTGGTCGATCACCACCAGAGCCGTTCGCGGTGACAACACGGTCACCAGAAACATGCTTAGCATGACTACCGACTTGCGCGACCTCCACGAATCCATCGTGCTTGAGTAGGGCAATGATTTCCCGAAAGGTAGGAGGTTGCATGGGCCGACCTCTTTCAGCCGTCCTAATTATAAACTAATTTATAATTTTTGCTAACCAGTTAATAAATATTACTGGCGCTGTTTGGGCTCGGTGACGATGGCTCTGACGATGCGGGGACGATCGGTGAGGTCGCGGACGATGCGCACGTCCGAGAGACCCGCCTGGCGACAGAGCTCGGCCGCGGCATCGAGGGCGCCCTCGTAGAGCTCGCAGGCAAACAGGCCGCCGGCGCGCAGCATATAGGGCGCCGCATTGAGCAGGCGGCGGAAGATATCGAGGCCGTCGGCGCCGCCCTCGAGCGCTAAATCGGGCTCGAAGTCCTTGACCTCGTGCGGCAGCGAGCGCATGACGTCAGTCGGAATGTAAGGCGGGTTGGAGACGAGCACGTCGAAGGTGCCCCATTCCTCGCGGGGGATAGAGCTCACCAGGTTTGTGAGGCTGAAGGCGACCTCATCGGACGTAAGCCCGAGCGCGTCGCGGTTTTTGGTGGCCAGGTCAATGGCACGCGGTTCGATATCGGTAGCGGTGCAGGTGACATGGCCGCGGCGCTCCCAGGCAAGGGAAAGCGAGATGCAGCCCGTGCCGCAGCCGACCTCGAGAACGCGGGCGATACTGGGCTCGACCGGAGCGGGCGCGGCGGCATCCTCCGTCAGAGACGCCTCGTGGTCGGCGCCTTCGATGGCGATGCCGTATTCGTCGAGCTCGGGCTCGGCGGCTTCCGCGGCTTCGGCTTCTGCTATCTGCGTGGCGGCTTCCTCGGCCTCGCGGTCGGCCAGTTCCTCGGCATAGGCACGGCTGCCCAGTACGTCGCCACCCAGCGCAGCCTCATCGGCAGCCGTGAGGTTAGCGGCACGGCGCTCGGCCGTCGCTCGCTCGTCGGCCAATGCGGCTTCGACTTTGCGCGCTTGCTCGACCTCGTCGTTCCAGGGCAGCTCAACGCGCTGACGGGCGGCAGCCTCGGGGCTCAGCACCTCGGCATCCAGATAATTGAGGACTTCCTCGACGAGCATCTCGGTCTCGGGACGCGGAATGAGTACGCCGGGGGCGCACGCGACGTCGATCATGCGGAACTGCGTGCTGCCGGTGATGTACTGCAGCGGCTCGCCCTTGGCGCGGCGGACGACCGCCGCGTGCATGGTCTCGAGCTGCGCCGCATCGAGCGTCTCGTCCATACGCATATATAAGTCAATGCGCGCCAGACCCGTGGCAGCGCAGAGCAGCCACTCGGCAGAAAGTCGGGGGTGTTCCTCGCCGCGCTCGGCCAGGTACTCCTTGGTCCACTCGAGACAACGCTTGATGGTCCAGATCTCGTTTGCCATGGGGTCCTCCCCTCTTAAGCGCCGGGCGGCGCGCGAATGTCGGAGCAGATTGTACGCGAGGCCAGCGCTTGGCAAGAGACGATTGAAGGCGATTATCGAGAATCAGCCCAGAATTTTGCACCGGGCTCGCTCAAAGTGTTCATTCGCCGACGTCTAGATTTGCATTCGTCAAGCTTTTGGCAAGGTTGCCCCAAAACTAACCAATATCTAACCAAACGCTTGCCACATCACTTGACGCGCAACGCGTCAAAAATCACCCCGCGACTTCTTGGACGATTTTTCAAGCAATATTTTCAATTGCAGATGCATACCGTTAATTGCTTTCAGCAGGTAGACAGCTTGAAGTCTATCAAAGACGATTGAATAACATCTCAAAGCAATAAGCCCAACCTAGTCGTTTAAGAACGTCCCCAATGACCACCTCTAAGGCGCCGCAGGTTGAGCATACCGCATCCGGAGCAAGGCAACGCCGCAGGCAGAGGACGGACAGCGAGCGGGTCGCATTTGAGACAAGGTGACGTGAAACGAAAGGGCGCTGACCTTCTGGTCGCGCCCTTGAAGTTGAACGTCAGATTGTCCAAATGCGGCCCGCGCAGCGTCGAGCCGTTACGCGGTTTGGTAAAACCGCGTAACCCACTACACAGCCTGTGCCAGCTTCTCGGCTCGCTCGGCGGCGGCGAGCGCCTCGATCACGGTGCCGAGCTGGTCGCCCAGAAGGACGCCGTTGTAGGTGGAGTTGAAACCGATGCGGTGGTCGGTCACGCGGTCCTGGGGCTGGTTGTAGGTACGGATCTTCTCGGAACGGTTGCCGTGGCCGATCTGGCTCTGGCGCTCGGCGCCGAGCTCGGCCTGCTGCTTCTCGAGTTCCATCTCGTACAGACGGGCACGCAGCATCTGCATGCAGACCTCGCGGTTCTGGATCTGGGAGCGCTGCTCCTGCGACTGCACCACGGTGTTGGTGGGCAGGTGAGTGATACGCACGGCGGAGTAGGTGGTGTTAACGCACTGACCGCCAGGGCCCGAAGCGCAGTAAGTGTCGATACGCAGGTCGGACTGGTTGATCTGGACGTCAATCTCCTCGGCCTCGGGAAGCACTGCGACGGTTGCCGTGGAGGTCTGGATGCGGCCCTGAGACTCGGTCTTGGGAACGCGCTGGACACGGTGCACGCCGGACTCGAACTTCATGACGGAGTAGACGCGGTCGCCCTCGACCTTGAACTCGATGGACTTAAAGCCGCCGGCCTCGCTGGGGCTGGAATCGAGCACGGTGGTCTTCCAGCCACGCGACTCGCAAAAGCGCTGGTACATCTTGTACAGGTCGCCGGCGAAGATGGCCGCCTCGTCGCCACCGGCGGCGGAGCGGATCTCGACGATGGTGTTCTTGTCGTCGTTGGGGTCGCTCGGGATGAGCATGTACTTGATATCTTCCTCGAGCTGGGGAAGCTTGGCCTCGTTTTCGGAGATGTCCATCTGGAGCATCTCCTTCTCATCGGCATCGGTAGTATCGTGGAGCATTTCCTTGGCAGCCTCGATGTCGTCGAGCGCGCCGATGTACTCGCGCGAGGCAGCAATGAGGTCGGACTGGTGCGCGTACTCCTTGTTGAGACGCGTGAACTCCTTGATGTCGGAGGCGACGGCCGGGTCGGACAGCTTCTTCTCGAGCTCCTCGTAGGCCTTGATGATCTTTTCGAGCTTGTCGCGCATGGCAGGACTCCTTTATATGCGTGAAGATGAAAATCGGCAGAATGATGGGGCGCATGGCGCCACTGCGGGGGTAAGCCCAGCTAGAACATGTCGATCTTCAGATACATGCGCATCCCTTCGTGTATGGGGTACATAGTTGCGGTCTAACCCATACATGATAGCGTGCGCAGGCAAACCTGCATATAACCCGCACGGAATGATTGGTGCAAACAAACCTGACCCCATTGCACCAAGAGCTTGTTTTTGGCTAGAGCGTTTGAAGCAGAGCGATGAAAAAGCGGATACCCTGGAGGTAGGCGCGGCAGGTGATGCGCTCGTTGGTGCCGTGGACGCCGCGATCGCACTCGTCGTCATCAACCACAAAGGCCGAGAAGCGAATGCACTCAGGGCAAATGCGCTGGTAGTTGGCAGCGTCGGTCGCATCGATCACGGTCGAGGGCACAATTGCCACTGGCTCGAATGATCCATTTTCCTCCGTCCCCTTTGGATCACGGAAATAGCGGGCGGCGATGGAGCGAACCGCCTCGAGGCCGGGGCCACCGATGCGCAGGGACGGCGAGGGTTCGGGGCTGCCGGGGCCTAGCTCCACTTCGACACGACCGGCAAGGTCCGCCCCGGCAACCGCCTCACGGCAGCGCGCCACAACGTCGGCCACGCTCGTGCCCTCGAGCATGCGGAAGTTGATGTTGGCCCACATATCCTGCGGCATTACGTTGGCGCCGGTGCTGCCACCCTCGATCTGCGTGGGTGCGCAGGTGGTCGTCACCAGCGGATAGAGCTTCTTGCTGGCGAGGCAATCGCGGACAATGGCGCCCCCGTTGGCGGCAATTTCATCCGCCGTGTAGAGCCCCAGCTCGACGAGCTGGGCGGCAAGCAAGTCGGTCACGCGCGTCGGCCACTCGATATCGCAGATTGCGGTGATGGCACGGCTGAGCACCTCGAGCGACGTGCCGCCGTAGGGGTTAGAAGAATGTCCACCCTCACTCTTCGTCTTGAGCACGATATCGGCATAGCCCTTCTCCGCGAGGTCGGCGTGCATGAGCCAACCCTCGCCCGCGCTGTACTCGGCATCCGAAACGATGCGGTAGTCGCCCTCGTCGATCAGGTATTCAAGTTCAACGCCGCGTTCCTCGAGCACGCGGCCGATTGCTCCCGCGCCGTACTGCGTGGTTTCCTCGTCCTGGCCAAAAGCGAGCAGCAGGGAACGCTTGTGCTCCCAGCCGTGCGCCAACGCATACTCAACCGCCTCGAGAATGCCTGCGACCTGGTCTTTCATGTCGATGGCACCGCGACCCCAAATGTAGGTGTCGTCCACATGTCCGCTAAAGGGGGCATACGTCCAGTCAGCCTCGGTGCCGGGCACCACGGGGACCACGTCCATGTGGCCCATGAGCATGACGGGTTTGAGGGCGGGGTCGGAACCGCTAAGTGTCACCAATAGCGAATGGTCGATAAGCTCGACCTCGCCCGCCGCAAATACGTGCGGCCAGGCCTGCTGCATATAGGCGCGCAGGTCGTCGAACGGCTGCCAGTCCACCGCCTCGGCATCCATGCTCGAGATGGTCGGAAACGACAGCACGCGCCCCAGGCGCTCGCACGCGCCAGTTTCATCCAAATCAGCAAAATCGTCCTCATGCGCAAAGAAGCGCCAAACCTCGGCCATGACATCCTTTCGATTGTGACGACAAAGGCCGCCCCACGGGAGCGGCCCTGCAACGCAAGAGTTTGCGGTCGGTTATTTGTCCTCGAGATAACGCGAGAGGAACTCGCGGGTGCGCTGGTGCTTGGGGTTGCCGAAGAGCTCGGCCGGCGCGGCGTCCTCGAGCACCACGCCCTTGTCCATAAAGACCACGCGGTCGGACACGGTTCGGGCAAAGGCCATCTCGTGCGTGACGACGACCATGGTCATGCCGTCGGCCGCAAGCTTGCGCATGACCTCGAGCACCTCTCCCACGATCTCGGGGTCGAGTGCGGAGGTCGGCTCGTCGAACAGCATGATCTGCGGATTCATGCACAGGGCGCGCGCGATGGCCACGCGCTGCTTTTGGCCACCGGATAGGCGGCCCACGGCGGCGTGCGCGAACTTTTCGAGCCCCACGCTCGTCAGATGCTCCATCGCGACCTTCTCGGCCTCGGCCTTGCTCATCTTTTTGAGCGTGACGGGCGCGAGCGTGCAGTTGTCGAGCACATCCATGTTGTTGAACAGGTTAAAGCCCTGGAACACCATGCCGATGTCCTCACGCAGCTTGTTAATGTTGCAGCGCTCGGCCGTAAGGTCCTGGCCGTGAAACCAGATATGGCCCGCGTCCGGAGTCTCGAGCAGGTTGAGGCAGCGCAGGAAGGTCGACTTGCCCGAGCCCGAGGCGCCGATAATGGTAACGACCTCGCCGGGGTTAACGGACAGGTCGATGCCCTTAAGCACCTCGAGCGAGCCGAAGCTCTTGCGCAGGCCCTCGACGCGGATAAGCGGCCCATTGGTCTGTGCGGCGGCCGCGGTGCCGGTAGTGGCGGTATCTGCCATGATGATTCTCCTCGTCTTGAGCCTAGTTGGAGCTGGGCAGCGTTGCCGGGGCCTCGGCGCCGAGCTTTTTGCCAAAGGCTTCGAGCAGGCGGCTCGCCACAAGCGTCAGGATCAGGTAGACCACGAGCGCCACGCAGTAGACCTCCATCTGGCGGTAGTACACGCCGGCGACCGTGGTAGTGGCGTACATAAGGTCGAACACGCCGATGACCGAGAGCACCGACGAATCCTTGATGTTGATGATGAGCTCGTTGGTGAGCGCCGGAATCGCGTTTTTAATGCCCTGGGGGAACACGACTTTGCGCATAGCCTGCCACTGTGACAGACCCAGCGAGCGTGCTGCCTCGGCCTGGCCGGGATCGATGGACTCGATGCCGCCGCGCAGGACCTCCATCATGTAGGCGGTGGAGTTGAGCGAGATGGTGACGAGGCCGGCGGTGAAGGTACTCCAAATCTGGTTGGCCTGGGCGGTCTCGAAGCCCATGCCGCGCAAAACGGTGAAGCCCGCGTAATAGATGAGCAGGCCCTGGACCATCATGGGCGTGCCGCGCACGATGGTAGAGTAGATGGTCGCAAAGCCGCGGCCAATGCTCTTAAAGAAGCGCACCAGATCGTTATCCACGCGGTCGAAGGTCTGAATACGCAGGAACACAAAGAGCAGCGCCAGGAAGAATGCGATGACGGTGCCGAAGGTCGCGAGCGCGATGGTGATCTCGATGCCGCGGATGAAGAAGTCGCCGCTCTTGTAGGTCATGTAGACCAGACTCGACAAAAAGTCGCTAGGGTTGGAATCCGAGACAATGCTCACCTGCACCAGGTCGATAAACGACATGACGCAGCGGTCCACGAAAAAGATCGCCGCGATGGCGACCACGACGTAGCTGCCCAGGCGCGCGCCGCGACGGAAGCGCTCGGAAGCAAACGGCGACGTTTCGCGATAGTCGTTCCAGTGCATGAGTTTGGTGACCAGCGCCGCCGCCGACACGACGAGCCAGGCCCAAAGGATTGCCCAGAGGCAGTCTTGGAACACGCCCGTAGGCGCCAAGAAGCTCAGCGGCGTGGGATTGCGTTGGCTAAACGCCAGGCCGAGCGCCGCGATAACGCTCGTGCCCAGGTACACATAACGGTGGTCGGCCTTGATAAAAGAGGCCAGACGATTGATGGTTTTCATGCTGCCTCCCTATGCCGGCTGACGGTCGAGGCACGCGTCCCACATTTGGTCGCGCTCCTCCTGGCTGACACCCTTGAGTGTCTTGTCGATGAGCTTAAGCAGCTTGTCCGAGCCCTTGCGGCAGCCGACGTTTGCCGCGACCTCCTGCTTAAAGCCCTCGCCCTCGGCAAAATGAATGGGGACAATGCCCGGGTTTTGGGCCATATAGCCCTTCTCGTTCTCGGTGTTGTAGGTCACGGCGTCGCACGTGCCCTGCAGCAGATTCGAGAACACCGTGGGGACCGAATCGACCGGGTTTTTGTGCACAACGCCCGGGATCTCGTCGATGACGGTATCGAGCATGGTGTCCTTTTGGCCGAGGACCGTGGCGCCGCTAAAGTCGCTGAGCTTTGTCGCATTTTGGTAGGGCGAGCCCTCTTTTACGAACAGGCCAAAGTAACCGATAAAGTACGGGTCGGAGAAGCCGACCGACTCCTCACGCTCGGGCGTGGCGCTCATACCGGCGATGATGAGGTCGATCTGGCCGTTGTTGAGCGAATCGATAAGGCCCGAGAAGCTCTGTTTGACGGCAACGGGCTCGCCGCCGAGGGCCTTGCAGACGATCTTGGCGATCTGTACGTCGTAGCCGTCGGCATAGGCGCCCTGCACGTTGTCGATGGGGATGGTGTACTCGCTGGCCTCGGAGACCTGCCAGTTGTACGGAGCGTAGGCCGCCTCCATGCCGATACGGATCTTGTCCTTGCCGATCACGGAATCGGACAGATCGTCGCGACCGCCGCCTGTCGTGGGCTGAACTACTTCCAGCGTGGATGGGCGCTGGCAGCCGGCGAGCGCGCCGGCGACAACGGTAGCGCTCGCAGCGAGAGCGCTACCCAAAAAGATGCGACGGCTGCATACCGGCTGTGGATGCGCGTCGCGTTGTAGTCGAGGTTGCATCTGATGCCTTCCCTGTTGAATCGTATGCTGACGACTTAACAGGATATACGCCAGCGACCAGCAGCGCAGCACAAGCTCGAAAAATTAATAGACACACGGTAGTCATTGGGGACGCCGATGTTTTGGCAATGCCGGCGAGCGACGTCCAGAGCGAACAAGTGGCATGAAAAAGGCAAGGCATGACCAGAAGGTCTATGCCTTGCCTTTTGAATGACAAATTATCGCTCTGGACGGCGCACAGCATCGACCGAGCGGCGGAACCTCTAGAGCAAGGTAACGCTAAAGGTACGCTTGTCGGTGGCGCCGGGAGCCAAGGTGATGGCGTTGACCTTGTGCTCAAAGACGTCGTCCTCGGTGTCCATGGTGGTGTGGCCGGTCCAAGGCTCGAGCGCCACAAACGGAGCGTCGTTGGCGGCAGACCACACGCCAATGTACTTAAAGCCCTCAAAGTCGATCTTGACGCCGTGGCCCGACTTGCGGCCGCGCAGCGTGAGCGTGGAGCCCGGGGTATCGGTGAACATGATGGCGTCGTTATCGAAGCTGCGGTGCGTGATGGGCAGCACGTCCGAGTTGTCGGGAGCCTTGTAGCTACCCTCGAACGTCATAAGGCCATCGGGCGTGATGACGGGGGCCTCGTTAGTCCAAGCCTCGGTAAACGCCAGCTCGTAGTCCTCGAACGCCTCGTCCTCGGCACCGGGGGCGGGCACGTTGAATGCGGGGTGGCCGCCCACCGAGAACGGCAGGTCCACGTCGCCGGTGTTGGTGACGGCAAAGGTCTGCGTGAGGGTGGCGTCGCCGGTCAGGGCATAGGTCATGTTGAGCTTAAAGTGGAACGGGAACGCCTTGAGAGACTCGGGCGTGTCGGTGAGCTCGTAGGTAACGGACGAACCGTCCTCCGACACCCCGACGATCTTGTGCTCGACAATGCGCGCGATGCCGTGGCGCGCCATCTCGCAGGTGCCGGCGGCAGACGTCGCCGTGTTGTTGCGCAGCGATCCCACGATGGGGAACAGGATAGGCGCGTGCTTGCCCCAAAAGGCCGGGTCGCCCTGCCACAGATACTCGTTGCCGTTGAGGGCAAGGCTCGTGAGCTGGGCGCCCATGGAATCGATGGCTGCGGTGAGGTCGCCGCGCTTGATGGTAGTGACGGTGGACATACTACTTCCTCCAAAAGTAAACAACAGTGTCGAGGGTTATTGTCCCACTCTTGGCGGCGGGGCTGAGCGGCAGGCACAGTTATTGAGCAATAGCGTAAAGGTCAAACCCGCCCTGCGGCGTGCTATCGACCGTGCCGGGAGCCTGTGAATTAAAACTCACCGGAACCATGCGCTTTGAGGCGCGGTAACGCGTGCCGTCGGTGGCGACGGGCGGCTCATCGACCGTGAGCTCGTAGTCGCCGGGCTTGAGCTCGATGCCGTCACCTTCGGAATTGACGTATTGATACTCGTCGATTGCTTGTCCCTTGAGCGTGCGGCCCACGATATGGACGAGCATTTGGCTGTCGCCGCGCGCGGTATCCCACGTCGCGCCTTCCTTAACCTCGACTGACACATGCACCGAGCGCGTGCGGCTGAGCGATTGCTCGACGGACATCTCGACCTTGGCGGCGTCTTGGCGCTGCCGCTCGACATGACCCCAGATGCTGCCGATTGCCGAGCAGGCGATAACGCCGGCCATGAAGGCGATGAGGATGGGGCCGAGCGGAGAACGGCGGCCCGCGTCTTCCTCACGAGCCAGGTCGGGGCGATGCGTGGGCGCAGGCGCCTGGGCGCCTTGCGCGGGCACGTCGAGAATGCTGAAAGATGCCGTACTGCCGGGGTCGATGGTGTGGCGCGGTTGCGGGGTCTTTGCCGGCGAAATGGACATGTCGGCTGGCTCACCCAGCGTGGCCGTGGCATCGGCCTTTGCCTCGTCGGCCTCGGCCTGGGCCCAAGCCTGTTCAAAGGTCAGGGGCTCGACGGGGTCGGAGGCGGCGTCCATCTCGACGGCATCGTTACCGGTCTCGTCCTCGTCGCTCGACACGTCACGCGGCGCGGGCTCGTCCCACTCCTCGTCCGGAGCCTCGCCCTCGCTATACCACCATTCAAAGTTATCGATATCCATACGGGGCGCCCCTTAGGCCTCGCAAATAAACACTTGTTAGCCTTATACCCGCAGATGGCGCTGGAGCTCGCACGGAATGCGATAAAGGGACTGCTCCTTTGTCGCATCGAAGTTGCGGTGGAATAGTTCCTGTTTGCACGCCCACTCGAGCTATTTAGGGACTATTTCACCGCAAGTTATTTGAGGGCGACGGGGATTTGGATACAGCAGAAGTCCTCTTGGTGAGACTCGTCGTAGCTCGTGGTGTCCAGGTAGCAAAAATCGAAAGCATTGCCGATGGGCTGGAGCGCGTGCCTGTCCATGCAGGCCACGATGGCGCGGATACCCTCGGGCTCGTACGGCATGCCCCAGCGACTCATGCACAGGTACGTGCCCTCGGGCAGCACCTCGACGCCAATCTCCGCCAGCTCGGCAGGATCGCTCGGCAGTATTTCCTCGGCACCACGCGGCAACACGGCAAAGGAACCGGCACCGGCGATGGGGTCGTCGGAATGCAGCGCCTCGCGACGCAGCATGGCGCCCCAACCGCGCATGGGGCGTGTGCCCGTGAGCGCACGCATGCGCAGAATCGCCCGCATGAGCGTGGGGTGCAGCATCGAGCGGCCACGCTCGATATCGCTCGGGAACTCCTCAAAGACCACGTAGCGGCGCTCGAATTGCTTGAGCTCCGGTTTGCCCTCGCGCTCGCGCCAATAGACCGCCTCGTCGTAAAAACTCAGCCGCTCCTGCACGCTCGCGCGCTCGGCTTTGAGCCCGGCAATCTGCTCGTCGAGCGCCTGCACCCGCGAGCGCAGGTGATCGGTCATCTCTCCAATGTCGAACGTCGAGGTCAGGCGATCGATCTCATCGAGTTCCAGTCCCAAGTCGCGCAGCATGCAGATCAGACGCATGAGCGGGATCTGCGTGGGCGAATAGAAACGGTAGCCTTTTTCGTTAACCACGGCGGGTTTAAACAGACCGATCTTGTCGTAGTAGATGAGCGTTTGGCGCGAAACGTTAAACAAGCTCGCCATCTCGCTAATCGCATACATACCCGTCTGCATAGGTCCTCCCGACACACCCTTTGACACGAAAAGCCCGCCGCCCACAGGGGCAGCGGGCTCAAACACTACTCGTATCCTACCCTAAAGATGCCTATGACCAGCGCTTATAGTTGGCGCACGACACGCCGACGGCCTCGAGTGCCTTGGCGGCGATGTGATGCACCGCCTCATCGAGCGTGGCGGGGCCGTTGTAAAACGTGAGCATGGGCGGCATGAGCATGACGCCCGGCACGCGCGCCAGGCGTGCCATGTTGTCGACATGGATCGCACTGAAGGGCGTCTCGCGCACCATAAGCACCAGGCGGCGCTGCTCTTTCATCTGCACATCGGCCGCACGCAGCAACAGGTTTTCGCTGTAGCCGCTCGCGATGCCGGCGAGCGTCTTCATGGAGCAGGGGGCCACGATCATGCCGTCGACCGGATAGGTGCCGCTTGCGATGGCAGCGCCAATGTTCTTGTTGTCGTAGACCACATCGGCATAGCACGCAAACTCGTCGAGCGTCATGCCGAGCTCCTGCTCGATGGTGATCTCTCCCCCGCGCGTGACGACAAGCGCCGACTCAGCGCCGGCCTGGCGCAGGCATTTGAGGCATTCAAGGCCCAGTGCCGCACCGCTGGCGCCAGACACGCCAACGACAATGCGACGGGGACGAACAGAAGACTCAGGCATGACAACTCCTTAACTACTTGGTAGGGCTACTTACTAGAAGGCGAGCTCGGCGGCCCACTTCTCTTCATCGATCTCCATGAACTGCGAGCGGATGAAGTTCTTCTTGAGGTTAAACGGAACCGTGCAGTCGAAGATGGCCTTGCAGGCGATACCGTGCTCGCGGATCGAAGGATCGAACGCGGGGTCGTTGGACGGATCGAGCACGTGGCAGTGGCAACCGGGGATGGTGATGAGGTCCACGTCGGCCTGGAAGCGCGTGGTCATGGCCCACATCACGTCGCTCATATCGAAGATGTCGACATCCTCGTCGACAAGGATGACGTGCTTGAGCTCGGAGAACGCCGAGAAGGCGAGCATAGCGGCGTTGCGCTGACGGCCCTCGTCATTTTTGCTCGACTTCTTGAACTGCATGATGGCAACGAACTTGCCGCCACCGCAGGGAGCGGCGTGAACGTTGAGCAGGCGGCCCGGGATAGCGGTCTCGACCATCTTGTAGATGGAGGCCTCGGTGGGGATACCGGCCATGGACACGTGCTCGTGCGAAGGGCCGATGCAGCTCTCCATAATGGGGTTGACGCGCGTGGTGACGGCGGTGATCTTGATCACCGGGCAGACCTTGGCGCCACCGGTGTAGCCGGGGAACTCGGGCATGGCGTAGCCGTGGCCGTTGACATCCTCGTTGATGGTCTCGTCGTGCATGAGGTAGCCCTCGAGCACGTACTCGGCATTGGCAATGCACTTCTGCGGAACGGTGACGCAGTCGGCAAGCTCGACGGCGCGGCCGCGCAGGGCGCCGGCGATCTGCAGCTCGTTGAAGCCGAGCGGCGTGGTGGGAGCCTCGAAGCCGCAGCACATGTACACGGCGGGGTCCAGGCCGATGGAGATGGAGATGGGCATATCCTCGCCGCGCTGGCAGTACTCGTCAAAGAACGCACCCAGGTGACGGCTGCCCGGGGTGATCCACATGGCGAGCTTGTCCTTGTCGACGCAGGAGAAGCGGTGGATGGTTACGTCGGACTGGGTGCCATCGGGGCTCGTGCCATAGGCGAGGCCCATGGTGATGTAGGGGCCGCCGTCAACGGGCGTGTTGGTGGGAGCGGGAACGATCTTGCGCAGGCCAAAGCCCTCGTCGGTCGCCTTGTACACGACCTCCTGGCAGTCGACGTGCTTGCCCTCGGCGATCTGCTCGGGGGCGATCAGGTTCTCGAAGCGCTTGCCGATCTCGAGGCCCAGGTGCTCCTCGTCCAGGTCGAGCAGGGCGGCAACGCGCTTGCGGCTGGCAAGCATACCGATGCAGACCTTGGCGTCGTCAAAGCCCTTGACGTTGTTGAAGACCATCGCCGGACCCTCTTTGGTCGGGCGCATGACGGTGCCGCCAGCACCGACGTGACGGTAGACGCCCGAGACCTCGGCATCGGGATCGACCTGGGTGTCGGTCTCGAGCAGCTGGCCCGGCATCTCACGCAAAAAGTCGAGCGCGGAACGCAGGTCGTGGATCTGGGAAGCATCGGTAGTGGACATGGCGTACTCCTTTCGGGAGAGTGTCCGGCGACGGGGTGCCGCCGGACGGGGTAACGTAATGGGGCCGCGGCGCTCACAAATGGAGCGCTCGACCACTCGAAGTTCAAGCGCTTGGCTGCTTACAGCCGGGGCGCTCGACCGCTTACATCAGGCCAAAGAGGTGGAACCAGGCGGCCTCGACCAGCACGACGACAAAGACGACCGCGGTGAGGGGGATGCCCATGCGCATAGCCTCTTTGGAGGTGTAGCCGCCGGCGTCCTTGCCTTCGCCGATAAGGATCGGCAGGTTATGGAACGGCAGGATGTAGTGGATGTTGATGGACGTGAAGACGATGAGCGCCACGGCGAGTGGGCTCACGCTGGAGCCGGCGGCAAAGCTGATAAATGCCGGCACGCACACGCCGAGCACGGCCATGACCGAGCCCATGAACATGTGGATGATCATGGAAAGCGCGGCGACGAGCGGGGCGAACAGGAAGATGTTCTCAGGCACGGAGCTGGGGAGCACGACGTCGGCGATCCAGGCGTTCATGCCGGTGGCACCGCCCACGGAGCCCACGGCCATGGCGGCCGTCAGGAACATGAGGGACTTGATGTCGACAGCGTTCCAGCTGGCGGGAGTGAGGACTTCGCCGATGATGGGCATGGCGAGAGCAACGCCAATGGCCAGGGTGACCCAGCCGATATAGTCGCCCGAGACGGTGAGCCACAGCGCGATGGCGATGACAAGCCACACGATGGTGCGGATCTCCTTGACGGAGAGCTTGCCGAGCGCGGCCTGCTTGGCCACGATCTGCTCGCGATCGTAGACGAGCTCCTTGCTGGGCTTAAAGAGGAAAAGGCCCAGGAACAGGGTGCACAGCAGCGCAACCAGCATAGGCACGCTCATGTACAGGAACCAGTCGACGAAGGACGGGCTCATGCCGCCGGCCTCGGCACTGTACTGCGCAACGAGCGGGTTAAGCGTGGAGTCGCCCGTCAGGAAGAACATGGAACCCGGGGCGGCAGCGGCAAACACGAGGAAGCCGAGCTTGCCCTTGTCGTCGTCACCGTAGCCGGCGGACTCGGCAATGACCGAGACGACGGCGAGGATGAGGAAGGCGCGGGGGAACGGATGCGGGATCAGCAGCGACAGCACAAAGGTGAGCGCGAAGATCGAGATGATGAGCGACTTGGCGTCGCGCACGAACTTGAGCATGAACGCGTAGGCGATGCGCTCGCCCAGGCCCGACTCCTTGGCCGCGCTGGCGATGAGGTAGGCGCCGATGACGAGCCACATGGTGGCCTTGGTCCACGAGCTAAACGTGGAGGCGACCGTCGCCGAGATGCTCGCGGCGCCCGTGTCGTCCACGCACACCTTGAACAGGACGAGCAGTGCGCAGTAGAGCAGGCCCACAAAGCCCGGCTGTGCCACGCCGCATGCCCAGAACACCACCGTGGCGAGCGTCAGTGCCAGACAGGTCTGACCGCCGACCGTGAGCTCGACCGTCGAGCTCAGCTCCGCCAAAGGAAGAAACTTCACCAGCAAAAAGACAACGATACCCAGCACAAAGCCAATTTCGCGCTTGGTGATCTTAAACGCCTTCTTTTCCGCTTCCATCTCCCCACCTTTCTTGTTGGGGGCGCTCCGAATTCGCAGCCATGTTGCCGCTTAAAAAGGGGCGCCCGTTATCGGACACCCCTTACGTTGCGCTGTGTTGCGGCAATACAGTCAAGCGGATTTTTTGGATGAGAAGCGATTCCCTAGACAAAAACCGTCACAACATTCGACGCTTTTCCTCGTTTTCGAGATTTTCGCCGAATGTTGTGACGGTTTGGATGTGGCAAAGGGACTGTCTTTTTTACATAGCGAGGGCCGTGCGGATGAATGGGTCGCCGAGGGCCTCGCGGAGCCAGGGGGCCAGCTGCTCGGGGTGACCCTGCAGGTAGCCTTTGAGCTCGGACGGAGCCACGCGACGCACTTCCGAGATCTCCTCTTGGTTGATATGCAGCTCGCCCGGCTCAACATGGGCAAGGTAGACCTCGCACCATTCGCACTCGCAGCGACCGTCGCCGTGGTCCTCGCGGTACACCACGTGTCCGAGGTGCTTGAGCTGATCGGGCTCGCGCGTAATGCCGAGCTCTTCGTTGATGCGGCGCGCCGTGGCGGCCGCGACGTCTTCCCCGGGGAGCGGATGGCCGGCGCAGCTATCGGCCAGCACCCCGCTCCACAGGCGCTTGAGCGGACTGCGGCGACAGAGCAGCAGGCGCGCGTCTTCGCCCCGGCCCTCGACCAAAAGCGTCAGAAATGCCTGATGCAGGATGCCCTCACCAGCATGGGCCTCGATGCGGTCGACGGGGCCAAGCGCCTCGCCGGTCGCAGCATCGACCGCCACGACCTCGGCGCCCGCACCGCCCTCATCCCAGCCGGCGCGCAGAATGCGGGCTGCGGCTTCCTCGAGCGCGGCGATGAGCTCCTTGGTGGTGTCGAGCACGCGCTGCAGGTCGTCACCGCTCGCTTGTTCAACATGAAAACCCGTGCTTGCAACTACCGGCACGCCAAAGCGCGTGGCCAGCGCCGCCGCGATATCGTGCGCCGGGATCTCGTCTCGATGGCACGGAACGGCCAGGATGCTCACCGTTGCCGTACGGCCGGGCTCGGGGCGCGGAATGGCCTGCGCCGTGGCGCCCAGGTGCGCAAACTCCGGCGAGCAGGCGTACACCGCCATGCCTCGCGGCGTCACCGTCAGCTGGGCCTCGAGCGCAAACTTGCCCTCGCCCACTGCAACCTTTGTCGTGTGCATACCCATGGGATCTCCTGCCGCCCGCGATGTACCTGAGACCATCTTCGCCTGTATTGCGACTATACAGGCAAGCCCTCCATGTGACAAAGGGACTGCCCCTTTGTCACATTCTGTTAGAGTTGCAGGGATTGAATCCCGCTTATTCATGCGACATTGGAGTGACAACCTTGACCGCCGCAACCACGCCTAAAAGTAAGCCAACCGCCGCCGCGCTCTCCCCCGCGCGCACCAAGCTCTGCCTGGCGCTGCTCGTGCTGTTGGGATTCTCGCTCGGCTGCTCCGAGTTCGTGGTCATCGGCATCGAAAGCGACTTGGCAACGGAACTCGGCATATCACTTGCCACTGCGGGCCAGCTCATCAGCGTGTTTGCGCTCGTCTACGCTATCGCGACGCCGGTGCTCGCGCTCAGCACGGGGCGATTCCGCCGCTACCAGCTGCTCGTGTGCTATAGCGTCGTCTTTGTGCTCGGCAACCTGGTCATGGCGTTGGCCCCCAACTTCCAGGTGCTGTTTATCTCACGCATTGTCCTGGGCTCTGTCTCGGGTGCGCTGCTCGCCGTGGGCGTGACGTACATCCCTGAGCTGCTATCCCCGCAGCAAACTTCGCTTGCCATCTCGGTGGTATATGGTGCGTTTTCCGTGGCGATGGTCTTTGTCACTTCGATCGGCAAGTTCGTAGCCGACACGCTCGACTGGCACGTTGCCATGTACGGCACGCTGGCCTTTGCCGTTTTGATCTGCAGCGCGCTCGTGGCATTTATGCCTCGCGCCGGGCAGACCGATGAGCCCGCCACCTTCCGCGAGCAGGCGGGGCTGCTACGCGAGCCGAGCATCATCACCGGCATGCTCATCTTCTTGTTTGGCGTGGGTTCGGTCTATGTGTTCTACGGTTACGTGACGCCTTATCTGGAGCAGGTGCTGGGCATGGGCACGGTCGAAGCCAGCACCACGCTCATGGCCTACGGCGTGTTCTGCCTGATCTCGAACATCCTGGGCGGATGGATCGATGCGCGTTTTGGCATGAAGGCGCTGCTGGTTACGTTTGTGCTGCAGGCGGCGGCACTGCTCGGGCTGTTTGCCGTGGGCGCCGCCATGCCGCTCGCGCTGGTCTTTGTCTTTAGCCTGGCGATGCTCATGTACCTGTTCTCGGTCTCATGCATCACGCACTTTATGGACGTGGCACGCAGCCGCCATCCCAAGTCGATGGTACTCGCAAGTTCGGTTGAGCCCATGGCGTTTAACGTCGGCATCTCGTTTGGCACCGCAGTGGGCGGCGCCGTGGTAAGCAGCGTTGGCATTGCGTACGTGGGCGCAGTGGGCGCCGCGTTCTCGCTTGTGGCCTGGGCCCTCACGCTGGTGACGATTAAGCTGGCTCGCTGGGAGCGCCGTCGTCAATCAGCACGGCCCTCAATACGGGCATAGGGGCAAACATAGCCCAAGGTGGCGAGTAACCGGTGAAAACCGCCCAATATGAGTATGTTTATCCGCCTGGAAGCTTCAGCAGTGCAATTTCGTGTATTTGAGATACACGCTTTTCTATTATTTCGTGTATTTCAAGTACATGAAATCGTACTAAACTATGTATCTGAAGTACACGAAATTGGAAAGGCGGCCCCATGCGCAGATCAATCGAGTCCGTTATCGAATCATGGGCGACAAAGGACGCCTCACGCCCCCTCCTCATCCGTGGTGCGCGACGCGTAGGCAAAACGTACGCTGCCGAGGAAATCGGCAGGCGAATCGCCGGCGATGCGTTTGTCAAACTCGACTTTCAGACCGATCTTGAGCTGATCGCTCCGCTGTTCGATTGTCCCACCGACGACGTTGACACCATCGTGGCGCGGATTTCAGACTATAAACGCGCCCCCATTCGCAAAGAAACCACCTTCATCCTGTTTGACGAGGTGCAGCTCTGCGAACGGGCGCTCAACTCGCTTCGCTTTTTTTCGGGTTCGGGCTGGCGCATATGCGCGACCAGCAGTCAGCTCGGCGTCGCCACGCGCAAACGTAAGCTGCCTTTTCCCAGCGGCGTTCGTCAAGAGACCATGCATCCTATGTCGTTCGAGGAGTTTCTCTGGGCGCTCGATGAGGAGCAGATGGCCGATGCCATTCGTACCCACGCCGGCACGCTCGAGACCTACGCCGCGCACCAAGCCGCGCTCAGCCTGTTTCATCGATACCAGATCGTGGGCGGCATGCCCGCCGCCGTCAACGCATATCGCAAGACGTTATCCATCGAGGATGCGCGCGTCGAGCAGCGCGAAATCAACGAGACCTATACCGCCGATATGACCGACCCCGAAAACGGGATCAGCGGCGTGGCGGCACGCAAGGTCTGGCGCTCCATTCCGTCCCAGCTGCTGAGATCGTCCACAAAAAAATTCAAGTACTCCGAGGTCGAACGCGGAGGCCGTCGCGCCAAGCTTATCGAGCCGCTCGACTGGCTCGAAGGCGCCGGTATCATATCGGTCAACAACCTGACCGAAGGCATCGAGCCTCCCCTCGTTCCCTTCGACGACGAAGATGGAAGTTTCTTTAAGGTCTATCTTCTCGATACCGGCCTCATGTTCTACAAACTCGGCATCAACCCGAGGCTCTGGCTCGACCTCAAAGAAGATTCCGCCATAGCGCTATCTTCCGACTTCCGAGGCGCCCTGGCGGAAAACTCGGTCATGCAAGCATTTTCGGGTAACAGCTTGCAGACGTATTACTGGGTGCCGCCGTCGTCTTGGAAGACGACCGGCGAGCTCGATTTTCTACTTCAGACCGACCGTATGGAAATCGTGCCCGTCGAGGTAAAGTCCGCACGCAACGTGCGCGCGAGAACTCTCGGGTCGTTCATGGACAAAGCCCGATCGCCATATGCCTACATTTTGTCCGAGAACAATTTTTTCCGCAGCGAAACCGATGACGGGCGCGAGCTACGCCACCTCCCCTTGTACGCAGCGGGCTTTATTGAAGCAAACTGCCTCAAGAGCAGTCTGTAAGCCCTGCACGACCGCCTAGAAAGGAAACCGCTCATGCAACGCATACTGTTTATCTGCCATGGCAACATCTGTCGCTCGACGATGGCTGAGTCGGTGTTTACCGAGCTGGTGCGGCGCGCCGGGCGCGCGGGCGAGTTTGTCATTGACTCCGCTGCGACCTCGACCGAGGAGATCGGCAACCCGCCACACCACGGTACCGTTGCCAAGCTGCGCGAGGTCGGGATTCCCGTCGTCGCACATCGTGCACGTCAGGTGCGTCGCGCGGAGTATGGCGACTGGGACCACATTGTCTATATGGACGACGAGAACGCGCGTGGCCTGCGTCGCATCTTTGGCGACGACCCCGACGGCAAGATTACGCGCATGCTCGATTGGACCGAGCGCCCCGGCGACGTGGCCGACCCCTGGTACACCGGCAATTTCGATGCCACCTACCGCGACGTACTCGACGGCTGCACCGCTATGCTCGAGCAGCTGTAGGCAATCGAGGTCGCGGGCCACGCCTTTGTCACATCCGGGACTAGCCCTAGACCGGCTTGACCTCCAGCTTTATCCCCTCGGCGCAGGAGTCGCCCAAAACATCCGAAAGGGCCCAGGTCGCATATAGCGGCAGATAGAGAACCGCTCCGTTGCGCTCAACGTTGCCTCTCGAGAAAACAATCCCGAGCCTTACGCCATATTCAGCCGTATCAAGCACATGACCGAGCGCAGCGTGCGCGTGGTAATAGGAGCCCGATTTAACCTCGATCGGAACAGCCGTCCCATCCGGTCCATCGACCACAAAGTCCACTTCACCGCGCTTTTTTGTCTGATAGTAGTAAAGCTGGCGATTTTGGGCAGCCAGCTGCTGGGCCACCACGTTTTCGTAAATGCCGCCCAGATTGGGCTCCTTGCTATCAAGATACGCCGCTTGGGCGACTCCGACGGGGTAGCGCGCCATCAACATGCCCGTATCCGATTGATATAGCTTGAACTGCGATGGCCGTGCCGTCTTGAGCAAGGGCGATTTTGGCTCGGTTACGATATCGGCTTTGAGAGCAACGCCGGCATCGACAAGCCATACAAAATCTCGCTGATACTTCTCGTAGTGAGCCTTGGGGTCAATGGAATTGAGCACGAAGCGCTTGTTTTCGCCCTCGAGCATAATAGGGAGCTGATCGTAAATGCTCTGCACCTGAAGGGCTCGCCCGCTTGCATACTTGGAGATATCCCGCCGGTACTGTTCGTTGAGCTCTGACTGTAGCTGACGAACAGAGGCAAGGTCGCCCTGCGTGTCAAGGAAACGCTGCACGACCTCCGGCATTCCGCCGACAACGGTATAGGTCCTGAAGTTTGCCATCATCGCGTCATGAATGTAATCAGGAACGGGCCTCTCGCTGATACACGCGTCACGTATCGTTTGGCGAGCCCCCTCGCTCACCCCGGTTGCCCAGCAAAACTCCTCAAAATCGAGCGGGAACATCCTAAGCTCGTGGACATACCCCACGGGATAGGACCTGACGCCCTTGAACTGAGTCCCGAGCATTGACCCCGAAAACGCCCAGCGGCACCTCCCGTCCTCAACAAGGAACTTTGCCATCGTCATGATGTCGGGGGCCTCTTGGACCTCATCGATAAACACGAGCGTTTTGCCTGGCGCAATCGACTTTCCCGAAAGAAGCGTCACCCTGCTGATGAAATCATCGGCATTCCGCGCCTCGAGAAGAGCATCTTTTGCCTGGCGGTTTTCCATGAGGTTAAGCTCGATGTAGGTTGCATGGTTGGCTTTGCCAAATGCGCGAATCGAATAGCTTTTGCCAATCTGGCGAGAACCCGTAATGAACAAGGCCTTTTGCTCGGAAGACTTCAGCCAACGCTCCAGCTCTGCCGCTATTTTCCTGCGCAGCATAGGCTCTCCCCTCGGTGTCATCGAATGAAATGCAAAGTTTTATATGCTTGATTATCGATGAAACGCAGAATTTTTAGAACCTAAAATCGGATGAAATGCAGAGATTTGAAATTATAAGCACAAGAAGGGGCATCACCGGCGAATGTGTCAAAGGGGCTGCCCCTTTGTCACATTGCGCTCGACTACTCGTCAACGATCTCGGCAAGCCAGACGTTCAGCGTATCGACCTCGGGGCAGCAGAACTTTGCCGTGCCGGGCTCGTTGCCAGGCACGGTTCCGCCAAAGCGCAGGATATCGATATAGGGAAAGCCCACATGGCAGGCCATGGCGCACATCTTGCCGCGGTCTCGATCGAAGTCGAAGACGTCTCCCGGCTTGTGACCATGGTGACAACGGCACGCACCCAGCTGGTCCACGCAGCTCACGCGGATACGCGGACGCTTGCCACGCGGCGCACCGAGCGGCCCGTTCTCGCCCGCAGGCTTGACGCTGCCCTCGCCAGCATTACTCATGGTCAATCACATCCAGGCAGGCCTCGATGGGAAGGCCGGCCGACTTGTCCTCTTGGTCGGCATTGCGCTCGATAAGCTCAGCCACCACACGCATGGCATCGGACGTCGCGCGCTGCAGACTCCAACCTGCCATAACGCGGCCGACGAGCACCGCCGAGAACGTGTCGCCCGTGCCCGGGAAATAGACCGGAATGAGTTCAAAGGGAATCGTAAAGTACTCCCCCG
Organism: uncultured Collinsella sp.; assembly: GCA_902479075.1. GTDB lineage: Bacteria > Actinomycetota > Coriobacteriia > Coriobacteriales > Coriobacteriaceae > Collinsella. The sequence continues at coordinate 28,786 of CABSNK010000014.1, read as the reverse complement.
CCACATGGTCGTAACCGATAACCGCGTTCGTGCCATTGACTACGGCGCTCGTAATGACCACCGACTTGGCACCCAGCTCGCGCACGGCGTCCACAAGGGCACGAGCCTCATCGGCCGTAATCTGCTCGGCCATAGGCGTATCGGTGAGCAGACACGCCTCGGTATAGTTGGGCACCGCGTAGTCGGCGCACTCGACCAGGCTGCGCATAAGGCCGATGGTCGATTCGGGCACGCCGGCGTAGAGCCTGCCGTTGTCGGCCATGATGGGGTCGACGAACACCTTGGTGCCTTTTTGCGAACGGCGGTGGCAAAAGTCCGAGATGATGCGCGCCTCTTCCTCGGTCACGATAAAGCCGGTCGAGATGGCGTCGAATTCAAAGCCGAGCTCCTCCCAGATGGCAAGACTCTGACGCACGTACTCCGTGGTGTCGTGGATGTAAAACTTGGGGTAGTTGAGCGTATCGGAAACGAGGGCCGTCGGCAGGTTGTGGATACGGTAACCCATGTGCGACAGCACCGGCAGCATGGCAGAAAGCGCGACCTTACCGTAGCCGCACATATCGTTGATCAGCAGCAGCTGAGTGTTCTTCATGAGTGTCCCCCTTGGGTCGGGTGCGACGCGACGGCGCCACAGTGCGACTAAGTGTAGCGCAGGGGACGTTGCAAGCGGGCGCAGGCGCCGAGGAGGGCACATTGTTGCGGAAAGGTTACGGAAATGGGAGGCAAAATCGCGGCGGTAGCGGCACAGTAGCTGCCATCTATTTACTACCATTCCAAAACTATGCCGGATTACTACGATAAACCGTCAGCTTCCAACCACAACGAATTGCACTCCGGAAAAACCGCAGGTAGACAGCTTGTGATTTTACGAAAAACAATGCCGAGGTCTGATATTTCGAATTCATCGTAGTAATCCGGCATAGTTTTGGACAAAGCAACTTCGAAAGGGTGTCACCGCAGCCCAAAATGATTCGTTTTCCTCCGTCCCCCACGGATCACTCAAATGCCAACCGAGGCAGCGCTGCAGATTGAGGACGGACAGCGAAAGCGTTCCTAAGCGAGCAAGGTGACGTGAAAGAGGAGGGCATAGGCCTTGTGGCCATGCCCGACGATTGAACGCCAGATTGCCGCTTAGGAACGTTTGCAACGTCGAGCGGTTACGGCGTTTGGCAAAACGCCGTAACTTAATAAGTTTGGTACCTTGACATTCATTTCTCATGCTCCTAGATTGGTTAGGCACAAAACAATTCCACTACCTAACTAAAGAAAGGAGCAACACTAATTCATGTGCGATGAACCTCTTAACCTTTGTTCGCACGAGCCCGGCGGCGACCCGTCACAGCCGGCGGATGTACCCGAAGCGGTCAGTGCCGAAGACAAACTCGCCAAGCGCATCCTGAGCGGCCTGGGTTTTTGCGGCCATTACATGCATTTTCATGGCGGAGGCGTGTCCGGCAAGGCGCCCATCATCTGCCTGCTGGCCAAGCAGCCCGGCGGCGAGATGTCGCAGCAGGAACTCGGCATGCACTTTGACCTCAAGCCGGGGTCGCTTTCCGAGATCCTGTCCAAGCTCGAGGTCAACGGCCTCATCGAGCGCAGCCGTAACCCCAAGGATCGACGGCAACTCACCATTCGCCTGACCGAAACCGGCCGGGAAAACGCCCGCATCGACCAGGCGGCCCGCATCCGCTTTAGAGAACGGGCCTTTAGTGCCCTCACTCACGACGAGCGCGAGCAGCTCGCCGAAATGCTCGAGAAAATCCGTGTAACCTGGGAGGAACTGGATGATTAAAACCCTCATGGGCAGCATCCGCGACTATATGAAAGTCGCTGTTGCCACGCCATTGCTCGTGCTTGGCGAGGTGCTCTGCGAGGTGCTGATTCCATTTATCACCGCCAACCTGATCGACGCCATCAAAGACGGTGCCACCGTAGCCGAGATGCTTCCCACCGCAGGCTTTTTGGTGCTCATCGCACTGACGTCGCTTGCTTTTGGTGCCGCTGCCGGCGTCACCTGCAGCCATGCGAGCTGCGGCTTCGCCAAGAACCTGCGTCACGACCTGTTCTACAAGATCCAGACGTTCAGCTTTGCCAACATCGATGAGTTCTCGAGCTCCTCGCTCGTCACGCGTCTGACCACTGACATCAACAACGTTCAGCAGGCCTTTATGATGATCATCCGTATCGCCGTGCGCGCGCCGCTGGTCTTGATCTTCGCTTTTACCATGGCATTTATCATGGGCGGCAGCGTCGCCATGGTCTACCTGGTCATCATTCCGCTGCTGGGCTTTGGACTGTTCTTTATCATCTTTAAGGTACGCCCCATCTTCTCGCGCGTGTTCCACAAGTACGACGCCCTTAACGAGTCCGTCGAGGAAAACGTCACCGGCATGCGCGTGGTCAAGAGCTATGTGCGCGAAGACTTTGAGAAGGAGAAGTTCGCCACCGCCGCGCGCGACGTCCAGATGGACTTCACCCGCGCCGAGAAGCTGCTCGCCTTTAACAACCCCATGATGAACATCTGCGTCAACGGCGCATTTGTCGTCATCATCTACCTGGGATCCAAGCTCATCATCACGAGCCAGGGCACGCTGTTCGACGTGGGCCAGCTCTCCTCGATCTTTACCTATGGCTTCGCGATCCTCATGAGCCTGATGCAGCTGTCGATGATCTTTGTCATGGTGACCATGGCCGACGAATCGGCGCACCGCATTACCGAGGTGCTGGCCGCCGAGCCCACGATCGCCGATCCCGCCGAGCCCGTGCTCGAGGTTACCGACGGTTCCATCGACTTTGACCACGTGAGCTTTAAGTATTCCGCGCATGCAAAGCGCCAGGCGCTCGACGATATCGACCTGCACATTAAGAGCGGCGAAACCATCGGCATCATCGGCGGTACCGGCTCGGCCAAGTCCACGCTCGTTAACCTCATCGCCCGCCTGTACGACGCCACCGAGGGCACCGTGCGCGTGGGCGGCATGGACGTGCGCGACTACGACTTGGACGCCCTGCGCCACCAGGTGGCCATGGTGCTGCAGAAAAACGTACTGTTTAGCGGCACCATTGCCGAAAACCTGCGCTGGGGCGACCCGAACGCCACCGACGAGGAAGTCCGCGAGGCGGCACATCTGGCCTGCGCCGATGAGTTTGTCGATGGCTTCCCCAAGGGTTATGACACCTGGATCGAGCAGGGCGGCTCCAATGTTTCCGGCGGTCAGAAGCAGCGCCTGTGCATTGCGCGTGCCCTGCTGCGTCGCCCCAAGATCTTGATCCTGGACGACTCCACCAGCGCCGTCGACACCAAGACCGACGCCAAGATCCGCGCAGGATTGGCAAGCTATCTGCCCAACACGACCAAGCTCATCATCGCCCAGCGCATCAGCTCCGTGCAGGACGCAGACCGCATCATCGTCATGGAGGGTGGCCGCATCGCGCAAATCGGCAACCATGACGAGCTGCTCAAGACAAGCGAGATCTACCGCGAGACCTTTACCTCGCAAAACAAGATGTCTGCCGAGGGCGAAGGGGCCGTCGAGGCCGACACCGAGGCATCCGCAACGCAAGCCCAGACCCAGGAAGGAGGCGAGGCACATGAGTAAGGCAACGACCGCCGAGCGCGCACTCAACCGCAAGGGCGGCACCATGTCGCGCCTCATCAAGACGCTCTTTGGCTTCTACCCCGTGCTTTTGCCCCTCGTCGTTGTCGGCGTGGTGCTCTGCGCCATCATCAACTCCATCGGTGCGACCTTCCTTCAGAGCGCTCTGCAGATTATTAGCGAATCGTGGCAGTCGGGCGATTGGGAAGCCGCACAGCCCAAGATCGCACAGCTCGTGACCACCCTCGCCTGCATCTACGGCGTCGGCATCCTGTCCTCGCTCTTCTGGAACCGCGCCATGGCCATCGTCACGCAGGGCTCGCTCGAGAAGCTGCGCGAGAAGATGTTCAACCGCATGCAGGACCTGCCGATTCGCTACTTCGACACGCACCAGCGCGGCGACATCATGAGCCACTACACCAACGACATCGACACGCTGCGCCAGATGATCAGCCAGTCGCTGCCCAACCTGCTCATGACGACCATCGTCATCGTCACGGTGTTCTTTATCATGCTGTACTACAGCGTTTGGATGTGCCTGGTCATTGTGGCAGGCGTCGCCTTTATGACCTTTATGACCAAGCTGCTCGGCTCCAACTCCGCGCGCTTCTTCATTGCGCAGCAGACCGAGCTCGGCGTGGTCGAGGGTCATATCGAGGAAGTCATGAACGGCCAGAAGGTCGTCAAGGCATTCTGCCACGAGTCTGCCGCCGAGGCCGATTTTGACGAGCGCAACGAAAAGCTCTTCGAGGTATCGCAGAAGGCCAACATGTACGCCAACATCCTCATGCCCATCCTTATGAACCTGGGCAATCTGCTCTACGTGCTGGTGGCCCTTGCCGGCGGCATTTTCCTGGCGCTGGGCGTGCCCAACCTGAGCATCTCGGGTATGGCGCTGTCCATCGCCGTCGTGGTGCCGTTCCTCAACATGACCAAGCAGTTCTGCGGACAGATCGGCCAGATCTCGCAGCAGATCAACGCCGTGGTCATGGGCCTCGCCGGCGCCGACCGCATCTTTGAGCTCATCGACGAGAAGCCCGAGACCGACGAAGGCTACGTGACGCTCGTCAACGCGCAGGTGAACCCCGATACCTGGCAGCTCGAGGAGGCCGACCACCACACCGGCATGTGGGCGTGGAAACACCCGCACCGTGCAACCGGCGAGATCGAGTACGTACCGCTGCGCGGCGACCTGGTCATGGACAACGTCGACTTTGGCTACACGCCCGACCACGAGGTGTTGCACGGCGTGTCCGTGTTTGCCAAGCCGGGCCAGAAGGTCGCGTTTGTCGGCGCCACCGGTGCCGGCAAGACGACCATCACCAACCTCATCAACCGCTTCTATGACATCGCCGACGGCAAAATTCGCTACGACGGCATCAACGTCAACAAGATCCGCAAGGCCGATCTGCGCCGCTCGCTGGGCGTGGTGCTGCAGGACGTGAACCTGTTCACCGGCACCGTGATGGACAACATCCGCTACGGCAACTTGGACGCCACCGACGAGGAGTGCATCGCGGCGGCCAAGCTCGCGGGCGCGGACGACTTTATCACCCGCCTGCCCGACGGCTACGACACCATGCTCACCGGCAACGGCGCGCAGCTGTCGCAGGGCCAGCGCCAGCTGATTTCGATCGCACGCGCCGCCGTCGCCGATCCGCCGGCAATGATTCTGGACGAGGCCACGAGCTCCATCGACACCCGCACCGAGGCCATCGTGCAGGCCGGCATGGATAAGCTCATGGAGGGCCGCACGACGTTTGTCATCGCGCACCGTCTCTCCACCGTGCGCAACTCCGACGCGATTATCTGCCTGGACCACGGCCGCATCATCGAGCGCGGCAACCACGACGAGCTTATCGCCAAGCGCGGGTATTACTACCAGCTCTATACCGGAGCGTTTGAGCTGGAGTAGCTCAAAACAGCCCCTACGCTCCCAACGGACCTCCCCGAGGGAGACGGGGTGTTTACTCCGTGCTCAAACATTCTCGCTTCGCTGCGAAACTGCGCGCGGAGCAAACACCCCGTCTCCCTCGGGGAGGTCCTACGCACACAGTCTTTTCTCGCAGCCTGAAAAGAAGTGGTGAGGCCCTGGCCGTTTGGCCAGGGCCTCATTTTGTAAGGAGTCAAAAAGCCCCGTCCCAAATGAGCTATTTGAGAAGTTGGGCCATGGCGTTGACGAATTTTTGGACTTGGAGGGTGGGCTCGAGCGGATAGTGCAAAAAGACCGGCACCTCTCGCCCGCACAGGAACGGCACGCCCACAAAGGCCGGGTGCACCCCTGACCATGCGCCACAGGTGAGTACCGCATCGCCCTTTTCCTCCGCCTCGTTAAAGAGCGCAAAGTCAAAGCTATCCACATCGATCACGTCCACGCCGCCGTCGGCCAAAAGGTCGATGCGTAGGCTGTCCATCGCATCGTTGCCGTGACGGAGCACGCGCAGGCGCATGCCCTCTAGGTCGGCAACCGTAATGCGATTCTTGCGCGCCAGCGGGCTCGCGCGCGGCAGGTCGATATAAAACGGTACGTTAACGATGTGGAGCTTTTGGCAAGCGTCGCCCCAGCGTGGGGTAGAAAAACTCGACTGCACCACATCGACCTCGCGGCCCAAGCTGCGCATGACGGTCTCGCGCTCGTCGTAGAGGTCACTTACCGGCACGATCTCAAATCGTAGCGACGGTTCCAGATCGTGGATGCCCGACCACATCGACAGCGTCTGGCGTCCTGGGCACATCATTGACACGCCCAGGCGCACGGCACCACCATCGCCCGCCGCGCGTCGGGCACGGCGCAGCGCGTCCTCGGACTGCCGCATGATCGAGCGCGCGTCGTCCACCAGCAGTGCGCCGGCCGGCGTCACCTTGACGCCCGAGTGCGAGCGCTCGAACAACGTGATGCCGAACTCGGCCTCGAAACCCGACACCTGCTTGACGAGCGCCGGGGTCGAAACGCGCAATTCTGCCGCCGCCCGAGAGAAGCTTCCCAGCTCCGCGGCGGCCGATATGGCCTCAAGTCGTCGATCGTACACGTCAATCTCCTGTTTCCAGACGTATGGCAACGAACTGCCAAAGGGGATCGTTTTGGCAGGTCACACACTCAATTAAGGACACATCGTCTTGCGAGCTATAAACCATTGGTTAACGCCATTCTAACAAATATGCAATTCACCTGCACAAATGCAAAGCATACGATAACCAGCGAAAACCACGTGGGTCGGTTAATGGGAGCGACCCATCGGGAGGCACAAGAAGGGAAGTTCCTATGAGCAATTGGCTTAAGCTCGAGGGCGATGTCTGCGCCGTGACTGGCGCGCTCGGCGGTATGGGCGTCGAGATTTGCCGCGAGTTCGCCCGCAATGGCGCCAACGTCGTCCTGCTCGATCTGGACGAGGAAAAGGTCAAAGCCGCAGCCGCCGACCTCGCCGCCGAGTTTGGCATCCACGCCGAGGGCTACAAGATGAACGCCACCGACGAGGCCGAGGTTCAGGCCGCCGTCGACGCCACCATCGCCGACTTCGGCCGCGTCGACGTTCTCGTCAACACCGCCGGCATCCTGCGTTTCGCAGCTATGGAAGACCTGCCGCTCTCCGACTGGAACGAGGTCATCAACGTCAACCTCACCGGCTACTTCATCACCTCGCAGCGCTTTGGTCGCGAGATGATTAAGGCCGGCCAGGGCCGCCTGGTGCACATCTCGACCGTCGCCAGCCACTCCCCCGAGACGTTCTCGGGCGTGTACAGCTCCACCAAGGCCGGCGTCAACATGATGTCCAAGATGCTCGCCGCCGAGTGGGGCCCCTACGGCGTCCGCTCCAACTGCGTCGAGCCTTGCTTCGTTAAGACCCCGATGTCGGCCAACTTCTACGCCGACCCCGAGGTCGAAAAGAGCCGCAGCCGCCTGATCGCCACGCGCCGCATCGGCGAGGTCAGCGATATCGCCAACGCCGTCATGTTCCTGGCGTCCAAGCGCTCGGACTTTACCACCGGCGACGCCATCAAGGTCGACGGCGGCTTCTCCAACATGATGGGCGACCTCACCGCCAAGCCCGGCGGCCGTCGCGCCTATGCCGACAACTACCTCAAGAACAAGGGTGTCGAGCTTTGGTCCGATGAGTCCGGCGTCGCCAAGCCAACCGACCAGTAAACCAACCTGACAGGGAGGCCCCGCGGACACGCCCGCTCCTCCCCCGTATCGATTAGAAAGAGTCCAATGGCTTCCACCAACTCCAACAAGGGTCGCGCCGTCGTGCTTTCCGCCGCGTGCGTCACCATGTTCTTCATTAGCTCCATCGCGCTGTATTCCGTCGTGAGCAAGAATCTGCTCGCCGTCTACCCCGAGTGGTCGAGTGCCCTTACCTGGGCTTTCCCCGTCTTTCAGACCATCATGGCCGTAACGGGCATCTTCGCCGGCCGCATCTCCGATAAGATCGGCCCGCGCAACGTCGTGATCGCCGCCGCCGTGTGCTACGGCCTGGGCTGGTTCATGTCCGGCACCGTCACCGAGCCGTGGCAGTTCTACCTGTGGTTCTCGCTCGTCGCCGCCATCGGCAACGGCCTGGGCTACAACCCCGCGCTCACCACCGGCCAAAAGTGGTTCATTGACAAGAAGGGCCTCGCCTCCGGTATTACGCTCGCCGCTTCGACCGCCGGTCCTGCCGTGCTGTCCCCGGTGCTCGCCTCGCTGCTCATCCCGAGCCTGGGCATCTTTGGCGCCCTCAAGACACTCGGTGTCATTTTCTTTGTGACGATCGCCGCCTCCGCCCTGTTCCTGAAGGCCCCCGAGGCCGGTTGGCTGCCCGAGGGCTTCGAGGCACCCAAGGGCGGCGCGCACGCCGGCACCTTCGGCGACCTCACCCCGGGCGAGATGGTCAAGACCCCGCGCTTCTGGGTCCTCATCGTCACCTTTGCCTTTGCCGCTACCGCTGGCACCCTGCTCGTGGGCAAGGTTGCCTCCATCGCCGCCGTCCAGCTCTTCGCCGACCCCACGAGCGCCGCGGCCGTCGCCCTCGGCGGCGTGGTGGTCTCCGTCAACACCTGCGCCAACCTGGTCGGCCGCCTGTCCTTTGGCCAGATCATCGACAAGCTCGGCGCCTATAAGTCGCTGCTCATCAGCCTTGTCGTCACCATCGTCGCACTCGTCATCATGTCGATGAGCTTTACGCAGGCCATGTTCTTTGTGGCGCTCGCTCTGCTCGGCTTTAGCTTTGGCGCCCTGCTCGTCATCTACCCGCCGCTCACCGGTGGCGCCTTTGGTACCAGCAACATCGGCGTCAACTACGGCATCATGTTTTTGGGTTATGCCGCTTCCACCTGGATCAGCCAGCCCATCACCGCCGTGCTGTATCACGCCGAGGCCGGCAGCGCCGCCTACCAGCAGTCCTTCTACGGCGCCATTGTGATCGCCGCCATCGCCGTCGTGCTCACCGTCTACATGATGGTCTCCGACAGCAAGAAGAAGTCCGCCTAGTTTTACCGATGCGACAAAGGGACAGTCCCTTTGTCGCATTCCACGGTCACCAGTATTAAGGAGTCGAAATGTCTGAGCTCAACCCCGTCCGCATTGCCGTTATCGGCGCCGGCGCCATGGGCCGCAACCACATCCGCTTTGTCACCGAGGAGCCCGAGGCCGAGCTCGTCGCCATCGCCGACGCCTTTGAGGGCGCCCGCGCCACGGCTGAGGCCGCCGGCGTGCCGTTCTTCACCGATCCCGCCCAGATGATGGACGAGGTTAAGCCCGAGGCCGTCATCATCGCCACGCCCAACGACCTGCACCTGGGCGTTGCCCGCGAGGCTGTGAAGCGCAATATCGTGCCGCTGGTCGAAAAGCCGATCTCCAACGACCTGGAGGATGCCCAGGCTTTCGCTGCCGAGGCCGAGACCGCCGGCGTGCCCGTGCTCGTGGGTCAGCACCGTCGCCACAACCCCTTCGTCAACAAGGCCAAGGAGATCATCGAGTCCGGCGAGCTGGGCAAGCTCACCGTGTCGAGCTTCCACTACATGATCTATAAGAATGACGAGTACTTCGATGTCGAATGGCGCCGCAAGAAGGGTGCCGGCCCGATCCTGGTCAACCTGGTGCACGACGTCGACCTGCTCCGCTACCTGCTGGGCGAGCCCGTTGCCGTCCAGGGTATGCAGTCCAGCGCCGCCCGCGGTTTTGAGACCGAGGACTCCGCCGTGGTCAACGTCCGTTTTGCCGATGGCGCGCTCGCAAGCATGACCATCTCCGACGCCACCGCCAGCCCCTGGAACTGGGAGGCAACCGCTCGCGAGGACCCGCAGTACCGCCCCTTCGACGCCGACGCCTACTTTATCGGCGGCACTAAGGGCGCCCTGTCGCTGCCCCGCCTGCACCAGTTCTCCTACGACGGCGCCTCCAACTGGCACAAGCCGCTGCAGATGGAGATTCCGGCCGTCGACCCGGCACTGCCGCACAAGATGCAGCTCAAGCACTTTGTGAAGGTTGTCCGCCGCGAGGTCGAGCCCGTCGTGACCCCCGCCGATAACGTCAAGACGCTCACGCTTCTCAACGCTATCAAGGAGGCCGCCGAGACCGGCCAGCTCGTCGAGCTGTAATGCCTTAAGAGCGACCGCGGCAGAAACCCCATGCCGAGTCCCTCGGTCCGCCACAAATTAAGCCCCTCTTCTTTGCCCCGCGAGCAACCTCCTGCTCGCGGGGCATTTTGCTACCTTGCCGACGATTTTTCTGGGGCGAGGGCTATTTTGTACCTAAGTTTGATTCGTTTGCCACGAAATGCGCCTATCTACTACGTTTAACCAATCGCCCTCAACCATACCGAATTTCGCGAAATAAAAACCGCAGGTAAACGTCTTGCCGATTTTCGGAAAACCCAGGTATGGTCAGCCCCTACGGGTAAAACGTAGTAGAAAGGCCGTTTTCGTGGCGCGGTCCCAAAACAGCCTTTTGGGACGGGTGGTATCCTTGGTAGCTCTGTGCTGCAAACGCACCTTAAACGCAAGGAGTCCCATGGATCTTATCGCCCAGCTCGCCCGCGAGCTCAACCTTAAGGCCGCCAACATCGAGGCGGCCGTCAAGCTCATCGACGAGGGCAACACCATCCCCTTTATCTCGCGCTACCGCAAGGAGGCCACGGGCGGCATGGACGATGTCGCCCTGCGCGCCCTCGACGAGCGCCTGTCCTACCTGCGCAATCTTGAGCAGCGTAAAGAGGACGTCATTCTGCTTATCGACGCCCAGGGCAAGCTCACGCCCGAACTCGAGCAGCAGATTCGCGAGGCCACGCAGCTCCAGCGTGTCGAGGACCTCTACAAGCCCTACCGCAAAAAGCGCATGACCCGCGCGCAGAAGGCCCGCGAGGCAGGCCTGGAGCCGCTTGCCAACATGATCATCATGCAGGCCTCGGCCAAGGGCAGTGCACTCGACGCCGCCGCGGCATACGTCAACGAGGAAGCCGGCTTCGACACGCCCGAGAAGGCGCTCGCCGGCGCCGCCGACATCGTGGCCGAGACGGTGGCCGAAGACCCCGAGAACGTCGCCGACCTGCGCGCCTTTACGCAAAACACCGCCGATATCGTCGTCGAGGCCACCGACCCCGCCGAAAAGACTCCCTACGAGCCCTACTACAGCTATGATGAGCCGCTGCGCCGTATACCCAACCACCGCGTGCTGGCTATCGACCGCGGTGAGCGCGAGGGCAAGCTCCGCGTGCGCGTGAACGTCGACGGCGCTGTCGCCACGGCGCGCCTCGGCAGCCGTTGGCCCCGCCGCCAGGGCGTGTTCGCGCCCGTCTTTGACGCCGCTATCGCCGACGGCTACAAGCGCCTCATGGCCCCCTCGCTGGAGCGCGAGGCCCGCGCCAAACTCACCGTTCGCGCCCAGACCGAGGCCATCAACGTCTTTGCCAAGAATCTCGAAGGCTTGCTCTCGGCACGCCCCGTGCGCGGCGCCCGCGTGCTCGCGCTCGACCCGGGCTACCGCACAGGCTGCAAGGTCGCCGTCATGGACGAGACCGGCAAGCTGCTCGACCACGGCGTGGTCTACCCCACCAAGCCGCGCCACGACGTCGCCGGCACCAAGCGCGAGCTCGCCCGCCTCGTCAAGAAGGACAGCGTCAACACCATCGTCATCGGCAACGGCACCGCCAGCCGCGAGACCGAGGAAGTCGTCTCGGAGTTCATTGCCGAGCAGGCACCCGGACTGCGATACACCATCGTCAACGAGGCCGGCGCGTCGGTGTACTCCGCCTCCGAGCTCGCCAGCCAGGAATATCCCGACCTGGACGTCACCGTGCGCGGCGCCATGAGCTTGGGCCGCCGCCTGCAGGACCCGCTGGCAGAGCTCGTCAAGATTCCGCCCCAGTCCATCGGCGTGGGCCAGTACCAGCACGACCTTGACCAGGCCGAGCTCTCGCGCACCCTGGGCCACGTGGTGGAGGACGTCGTCAACCGCGTGGGCGTCGACGTCAACACCGCGAGCGCAAGCCTGCTGGGGTATGTATCGGGCATCACGCCGAGCGTGGCCAAGAACATCGTGGCCTACCGCGAGGAAAACGGCGCCTTTACCGATCGCCGCCAGCTCAAGAAGGTTCCCAAGCTGGGGCCCAAGGCATACCTCAACGCCGCGGGCTTCCTGCGCATCAGCGGCGGCAAGAACCCGCTCGACGCGACAAGCGTCCACCCCGAGAGCTACGAGGTGGCCACGGCCGTCCTGGAACGCGCCGGCGTTAAAGCAAGCGAGCTCAGCCGCGGCGGCGCGCCCGACATCGAGCGCCGTCTGGGCAGCATCTCGACGCTGGCAAGCGACCTGGGCTGCGGCACCCTCACGCTCATCGACATCGTTAACGAGCTCAAGAAGCCCGGTCGCGACCCGCGCGACGACGCGCCCGAGGTGGTCTTTAGCCGCTCGGCACTTTCCATCGACGACCTGGAGCCCGGCATGGAGCTCAAGGGCACGGTGCGCAACGTCGTCGACTTTGGTGCCTTCGTCGACGTGGGCGTGCACCAGGACGGCCTCGTGCACATCTCCAAGCTGGCCAACCGCTTTGTCAAGCACCCGAGCGACGTGGTGCGCGTCGGCGATACGGTCAAGGTGTGGGTCGAGAAGGTCGATCGCGACCGCAAAAAGATCTCGCTCACCATGGTGCAGGGGAAGTAAACCGCCAAAGCAAGGGTCCCCCCTCACGCGACGTGCAAAATCGCGAGTATTCTGCAAATTCCACCGTTCCGGATGCCCCTCAGAGACGAAAAAGCAAAAAACAGCCCCCGTTTTAGCGTCGTCAGAGCCAAAACGGGGGCCGTTCCATGCTTCGGTCAACTGATAAAGACCTTTACCTTGCTGAATACTCTCAATTTTGCACGGCGCAGGCGGGGGTACCTTTGCCCACGGCAGGATATGGAAGCCAATCGCCAACTTGCTGGCAAGCTCGTGCCGGCAGCCCCGGCCTTTCCTTTGCCTAGCGCGACCCTCGCGGAGCGCGTGAGCGATAGGGAAAGGAAAGGCCGGGGCGAACAGCCCACGGTACAGTCGGTGTTCGCGCTACGGCAGGATATGGAAACCGAGCGCCGCGATATCTTTGGCAAAGCCGCGCACGGTGTCGAGCGAGACCTCGTACGGGTCGCGACCGATGTTCTTGCGCTTGGCCAGGATGCTGTTGGGCACTGTAATGATCTGGCAACCGCAGGCTTCTGCCTGGTAAATGTTGATAAGTTCGCGCGTGGACGCCCACAGGACCTCACAGTTGGGCTTGGCGGCGGCCTTCTTGACCGACTCCGTCATAAACGGAATGGGGTCGACGCCGGTATCGGCGATACGGCCGGCAAAGAGCGAGATAATGGACGGCGTCTCGGCGTCAACGGCCTCGACCATCTCGTCGACCTGCGTAGGCGTAAAGATGGTGGTGACGTTGACCTTGATGCCGTCGGCCGAAAGCTTGCGCACCAGCTCGGCGGTGGACTCGCCCTTGGTAGTCACGCACGGAATCTTGACGTAGACGTTCTCGGCCCAGGTAGCGATCTCGCGCGCCTCGACCTCCATGGTCTCGACGTCGTCGGCAAAGACCTCAAACGAGACGGACACATCGGTGATGTGGGCCAGGACCTCCTTGGCAAACGCGCGGTAATCCGTCACGCCGCCCTTCTTCATAAGGGACGGGTTGGTCGTGAAACCCTGAACGTTGCCGTTCTCGTACATGTCGAGCATGCCCTCGAGGTTTGCACCGTCAGCGAACACCTTGATTGCCATCTGCCTGATTCCTTTCGCTTGCACATGGGCGTTAAACTGCTAAACACTTTACCTACGTTTATCAAGGCGTGAGCTGCGGTTTTTTATCTTCTCGGCGAACGGTATAAACACCTCAGTGTTTGGATTGATAAATCGATTGAGCATGCAAAAGCAAAGAGTCACAGTTTGGGCAAACGTCAGAACGCGGGATTCATTAGATGAGGCCGAAATGCTGCATCGCTGTGACGGTACCGTCGTGTGCGACATCGTCGGTCACGTAGTCGGCGACCGCCTTGACCTCAGGCATGGCGTTGCCCATGGCCACGGCCGTCTCGACAGCGGCGAGCATGCCCAGGTCGTTACCCGAATCACCAAAGCCAAAGGTGCGCGCGTTGCCAGTGCGGCCCAGATACGCCAGCGCTCGCGCCACGCCCACACCCTTGTCAATGCCCTTGGGGCTCAGCTCGCGATTCTGGCCACCGGTGTTACACAGCTCAAACTCGCAATCGATAAAGCCGTCATCGTTGGCTACGCGAGCCAAACTGGGCACATTGAGGCATACCTTGCCCACGCGCAGACTGCCGTCGACGCGCATCTCCTCGGCGCTGTGCACCACAGAAGGGCCGATCAGAGACGACTGCTCAACACCCGCGGGTTCCAGGGCAAAAGTAGCCACGTTGGTCTCGAAAAAGGCCTCAATCCCTGCCGCGGCCATACGGCGCGCAAGCTCCTCGATAACGTCCTCGTCAAAGCAGTCCTCATGCACCACGCGACCCTCGACCTCGAGCGTGGCGCCCGCCATGGCAACGACACCCGCAGGCTCCAAAGCACGCAGGCCATCGGCAATCAGCCACAAGGGACGACCCGTGCAGATAAACGCCTTGTGCCCTGCGTCGCGCAGACGATGAAACGCCTCGATCACCGCCTGCGAGGGGCGAACCGCCGAAAAGTCCTTGTCGGTCATGTTGTCGGGATCGAACGACGCCAGCGTGCCGTCCACGTCAAAAAAGAGCACGGCAGAATCGGGGCACGCATCAATCATATGGGTTCCTTTCGGGGGCGAGAGTAAACGAAGCATCCATCATATAATGGAGCGACGCAACCAGAGAGGTCACCCATGGAATTTTACGCAAGCTGCCCCGAGGGCTTTGAGTCCGCACTCGCCGATGAGCTTAAACGCCTCGGGCTTTCGCATGTTCGCCGGCTGAAGGGCCGCGCCACGTTTGAGGGCGAGCTCGAAGAAGGCTACCGCGCCTGTCTGTGGTCGCGCCTGGCGAGCCGCGTGTTCGTGGTACTCGGGCGCTTTGAGGCGCAGGATGCCGATAAACTGTACGATAGCGTTTACGACATCGCCTGGGAGAGCATCGTCCGCCCCGGCGCCACCATCGCCATTACCGCCCGCGGCGTGACCGAGCAGCTGCGCAACACGCGCTTCTCGGCCCTGCGCGCCAAGGACGCATTGTGCGACCGCCTGGCCGAGACCACGGGCCGTCGCGCCGACGTCGATGCCGCCGACCCCGATGTTCACCTACTGCTTTCGCTGCGCCAGCGCCGCGCGAGCATAAGCCTAGACCTTTCGGGCGACCCGCTGTTCAAGCGCCTGCCGCCCGCGGCGACCCGTGCCGGCGAGGGCGCGCACGTGCTGCGCCCCGACTACGCCGCTCTGGTGCTGGCGCAGGTCGGCTGGACCGCACTGTGCGAGCGCGAGCTGACGGCCGATGATTACGAGAATGAAGCCCTGCCCACGCTGATCGATGCCTCGTGCGCCGGCGGCGGTCTGCTGCTGGAGGCCGTGAATATCCTGACCGACCGCGCCCCGGGTGCCGCGCGCAAGCACTGGGGTTTTGAGGGCTGGCAGCTGCATGATGCCGACCTATGGGAACAACTGCTTGCCGAGGCGCGCGAGCGCGAGGCGACGGCGCGCGAGCGCCAGGCGCGCATCGTGGCCGTAGACATCGACCCCGCCGCCCGCAAGACTGCCGAGCGTATGATCAAGTGCGCCGGCTACAAGCGTTTCGTCGACTTCTGCGCTGCCAAACCAGCCACCGTGCTGGACCATGCAGGCGCTGTCGCCGGTGCCGCCGTGGTCGCAGACACCACCGAAACCCCGCTTTCGCTCATGCACGACGTCATGACGCTGGTCGGCGAGCTGCGCCGCGCGCCCGAGCTTGCCGCGGCGCCGGTCGCCGCGCTCACCCGCGACGGATTGCTGGCCCGCGCGCTCCACGCCGAGCCCGAGCGCTCGATCACCGTCATGCCCAACAACGAAGAGGCGACCGTCGAAGTCTGGCCTTCGCTCGACCACGCCGCCGCAGCGTTTGAGGCTTCGACCAGTGCGGATGCCGAGGCCGAGGTCACGGATGCCGACGAAGTCAACGACAACGCCGCCGGCACCCCTATGCCCGAGCCTGCCGCCACACTCGACCTGGGCGACGGCAAGCCGCTGCCCGTGCTCATCCCCGAGTCGGAGCAGTTCGCCAACCGCCTGCGCAAGAATGCCCGTCTGCGCCGCAAGTGGGCCAAGCGCGAGGGCGTGAGCTGCTACCGCGTCTACGATGCCGACCTGCCCGACTACTCCGCCGCCATTGACCTGTACGAGGGCTGCCCGCAGACGCCGGGCCGCTGGCTCGTCATCGCCGAGTACGCCGCGCCTAAGACCATCGATCCCGCGCTAGCCCAGGCCCGCATGCTCGACATCTTGGCCATCGCACCGCGTATCCTGGATGTTCCGGCCGAGCATGTGCACGCCAAGGCCCGCATGCGCTCGCGTGGCGGCTCGCAGTACGGCAAGCAGGGCGCCGGCAAGGGCGGATCGGGCGAGCGCGCCAACATCGCTCGCCGTCGCCTGCCGCTCATCGAAGAGGGTGGACTCACCTTTGCCGTCAACTTTGACGATTATCTGGATGTGGGTATCTTCCTGGATCACCGCGTCACCCGCAACCTGGTGCGCGAGCACGCCAAGCAGGCGCGTCGCTTCCTCAACCTGTTTGCCTATACCGGCACCGCCACCTGCTACGCGGCGGACGGCGGCGTAGAGGAGACCGTGACGGTCGACCTCTCCAACACCTACCTGGACTGGGCCGAGCGCAACATGCGCCAAAACGGCTTTGTGGGACCGCAGCATCATTTTGTGCGCGACGACGTGCTCGCCTGGATTCGCGACCAACGCCAGACGCGCAACCGCTGGGACCTGATCTTTGTCGACCCGCCCACGTTCTCGAACTCGTCCAAGATGGGCCGCCGCACCTGGGATGTCCAGCGCGACCATGTCGAGCTTTTGGCCGGCGTATCGCGCCTGCTCGCACAGGGCGGCCACGCCATCTTTAGCTGCAACCTGCGTGGCTTCCGCCCCGAGACGCGCAAGCTCGCACGCGCGGGCGTCGTGCTGGAGGACATTACGGCGCAGACCATTCCCGAGGATTTCGCGCGCAACCAGAAGGTGCACCATTGCTATATCGTGCGCCGCCTGCCCATCGAGGACGCCATGGCCGAGGTCGGCTTTAGCGCCGAAGAGATTGCCGAGCGAACCGAGGAGCTGCGCAACCCCGAAGCCCACAAGCCTCGCGCAGCAGCGCCCGCGCACGCGCAGGCCGGCGACCAAGGGCCGCGCGGCGACGGCAAGACCGCCTGCGCAGGCAAGCCCAAAAAGAAGAAGTTCTACGCCAGCAAGCCCAAGGGCAAATAAACAAAGTTGCGGTGGAATAGTTCCTAAAAATGCCTGGCAAAGGCCCA
This sequence comes from uncultured Collinsella sp., assembly GCA_902479075.1. GTDB lineage: Bacteria > Actinomycetota > Coriobacteriia > Coriobacteriales > Coriobacteriaceae > Collinsella. The sequence goes on along the minus strand of CABSNK010000014.1, from coordinate 11,257 downwards.
AACAAGAACTATTTCACCGCAACTCATAGTAGGATGGCGGACGTCATCCTACCCTTGGGTGACCAGGCGATAGCCGATACCCACGTGCGTCTGGATATAGCGCGGATGCGCGGGGTCGGACTCGATCTTCTTACGCAGCGTACCCATAAAGACGCGCAGGCTTGCCAGGTCACTCTTAGTTGCCGTGCCCCAAATCTCGTGCAGGATAAACTGGTGCGTCAGTACCTTGTCGGCGTTATGCGCCAGCAGGCACAGGAGCTTGTACTCAATCGGCGTCAGGTGCAACTCCTCGCCATCCATCGTGGCAATGCCGGCATCAAAATCGATATGCAGCTCACCGGTATCGAACGAGCCCTCGGAGACAACGCCGCCCGTTTGCGCATACGAAAGGCGCCTGAGCGTCGTGCGAATGCGCGCGAGCAGTTCCTCGACCGAAAACGGCTTGGTCAGATAGTCGTCGGCACCGGCATCGAGCGCGCGGATTTTGTCCGCATCTTCGCTGCGCGCCGAGACCACGATGATCGGCATGCCCGACCATGCGCGCACCGACTCCACCACCTTGACGCCGTCCATATCGGGCAGGCCCAGATCGAGCAGCACGATGCTCGGTGCCTGCGATGAGGCGGCGGCGATGGCGGCATGGGCGGTCTCCACAGCCATATGGCGCAAGCCGTGCGCCTCGAGCGCGGCAACGATAAGATTGCGAACGGCGGGGTCGTCCTCAACGACCAAGATGAGCGGTTTTACGGCAGAGTTCGGCACAGCGCTACTCCTTATCAAACGAAACGTCGGCGGCGGGAAGTTCAATCGTAAAGACCGAACCGTGCGGGTCCGCCGCGGCAACCTCTATGCTACCGCCATGTGCCAACGCAATGGAACGGCAGAGCGAAAGACCCAGGCCAACGCTGCGGTGGCTGTCGGCCAGACCATGGTTGGCGGTATAGAACGACTCGAAGATCCGCTCGCGATCCTCGGGTGCGATGCCCGGACCATCATCGGCCACCGAGCACGCCACGCGTCCATCGTCGACGCTAATCGAAATCATGATATGCGAGCCCGCGGGCGTATAGGTGATGGCGTTGTTCACCAGATTGACCACCAGCTGCACCATCAGGCGCGCATCGACGTTGACGAGCGCCGGCTCATCGCACGCCACCACCTTAAGGTCGTGCTCGCGCACGGCAGGGTTCACGTGGCGCAGCGCCTCCTCGACGATATCGTCCATGAGCTCGAGCGTGGTCGACAGGCACATACCGCCACCCTCGAGCTTGGTGATGGCGAGCAGATTCTCGACGGTGGCGTTGAGCCACAGCGCATCCGAGCGAATGGATAGAAGCAGGCCGCGGCGCGTCTGGGCATCGAGCACCGCGGTGCCGGTCGAGCCCTGGTCGAGCAGCACGTCGGCATTGCCCGAAATACTGGTGAGCGGCGTGCGCAGGTCGTGCGAGATGGAGCGCAGCAGGTTGGCGCGCAGCTGTTCGTTTTTGGCAAGCACCGCCGCCTCCTCGCGGGCCTCCATGGCGCGGGCGCGATCGAGCGCCAGCTCGCCTTCGCTCACGATGGCATCGGCAAGTGTCCGCTCCTCATGCGTCAGCACGTCGGGCTCGGCAACGATAGCCAGCACGCCCACCACCGAGGCGGGGTCGCCCGAGCGCGCGAAGCCGTCGCCTGTGCGAACCGTCAGGTATATGCCGTAGAACGCCGAGCCGCCATAGGTGGCATCGAGTGGCGTTCCCACATAGGCGGACGCCGAGAGCCGCGGCGGCATCTGCGGCGCCAGTTCGTGCACCGGTGCCGCATCGCCCACAGCTGTGTACGTCGCACGCGGCAGCAGGTCATCATCGTCGGCGTCGGCGCTGTACCACACGACCGGACAGCCCGAAAGACGCGCCAGCTGCGTTGCCATGGCATGGACAATCTGCTGCTGATCGGCGCACCGTTGCAGCATGCGGTTGGTCTCGAGCACCATATGCGTGCGACGGTCGCTGGCGGCAGCTTGTGCCAAGGCGCGGCGCAGGGCCAACGCAATCGAGCTCGACACAAGCGAGACCACAAACATGATGAAGAACATGCCGGGATAGCCGCGGTCGATAAGCGACAGCGAGTAGCGCGGGTCGACAAACAAGAAGTTGTAGAGCGCCACGGCAGCAGCCGAGCTCAGCAAGCAATACGGGCGACTCCAGGTAAAGAATGCGCACAGCTGAACGGCGAACACATAGACGATCATGATGCTCGGCGCGAGACCCGGATGGTCGAGCAGCGCGCCCACAATCGTCGCCGCGACCAGCAGCCCCGCCGATACGCAGGCGTCATACAGAGGAGTGCGGCGCGTCAGCGTTGTGCGCCGCCACCAAAAGCTATCGGCAATATCGCCGTCCGTACGGACGTCCATCAGCGACCCGCCCCTCTCTCAAAAACAAAAACCACCACAAAGGGACAGGCACCTTTGTGGTGGTTTTCCCTCGTGGTGGTTCTAAGTGTAAAGCCTTCTACGACCGGCAGCCGCTAGACAAACAGCACGTGCGCGAGCAGGGCACACACGCACACCACTCCAAATACCAGTGCCACGATCGAGATCACGCGGTCGGCCATGTCCATGTTGGCACGGTTCGTAAGGAACCGATCTTCGGCGGCGTCGGCGCGCGCCTCACGCACCATTTCGACCACCGCCTCGCGGCCATCGAGCGCCTTTGTATCCATGTTTGCCTCCCCGGCCTCAATCTTGTCCATCGAAAACCAACTCCATGCAGCCTGTCGGCGCCTACGGCCGCTCGTTGGGGGCCAGGCGCTGCATCTTATTCACGGCCTTGAACTTGGTGAACAGCGGCACGTACTCAAAGCTCACGTTGGAGTTCTCCAGGCCGTACCAGCGTGCAGGCGTGCCGGCGGCACGGCGGATGATGTACTTGAGCGTGATGGCCGTACGCTCGCTCGGCTCCACATCGCTTTCGGGCGCCAGAAGCTTACGGATCAGGACGAACTTGAACGTGCCGATGTTACCCGGATCCTTGTAGACCGAGTAGTCATGCGTCTGCGGCGGCAGCTCGCCGGTGGCAGCCAGGTCCTGAACGACCTGACGCAGGTAGGCATTGACGCGCTGGTTGATCTTGTAGCCCAGGTACAGATGCACACGGAACACGTAGTCGGTGCCGAACGTCTCGACCGAATAGGCAAAGGTGTGCGGTTCGTCCATGGTCTCGACATTCACAAACCACCAGGCGCGGGCGCGCTTGGGATGCTTGTCCAAGATCGAATAGACGATATCGCGGTCGATGTAGTCGGTATGGGTGTCCTTGGTCAGGTACACGACGTTGTCGCTCATGCGCTCGTAACGGTCATCGTCACGCAGGCGCTTGAGCTGTGGCAGGTAGCTGCGCAGCGGCAGCAGCGTAAACTGGCGCTGCTCGACCGCCGTGCCGTTGTACCAGCACACCATAATGCCCATGATGAGTGCAGCCATGAGGATGGTGAAGTAGCCGCCGTGGAAGAACTTGGTGAGCGAACTCACGAAGAAGAAGCCCTCGAGCAAAAGGAAGAAGGCCGCGAAAATCCACGGAGCAACCTTGAGCTTGCGCTCCTCGTGCAGGTAGAAGAAGAGCAGCAGCGTGGTGCACATCATAGTCAGCGTAATGGCAAGGCCATACGCGGCTTCCATATGCGCCGAGTTCTGGAACAGCAGCACCACGATGACGCAGCCCACAAGCATGACGTTATTGACCATGGGAATATAGAGCTGGCCCTTGGTCTCGGCAGGATAGAAAACCTGCATGTGCGGCATGAGGTCCAGGCGGCTGGCCTCGGACACCAGCGAGAATGCGCCGGTAATGAGCGCCTGCGAGGCAATGATGGCCGCGACGGTGGAAAGGCCGACGGCAAAGGGACGCAGGCCCGGGGTGAGCATCTGGTAGAAGGGGTTGAGGTCGGCAATGCCCATGAGCTCGGGGTTGGCAGCGTTGTTCATAAGCCAAGCGCCCTGGCCCATATAGGAAAGCAGCAGGCAGCACTTAACGAACGGCCAGGTGGCATAAATGTTGCCGCGGCCAACGTGGCCCATGTCGGAGTAGAGCGCCTCGGCACCGGTGGTGGCGAGGAAGCAGCTGCCCAGAATCATGATGCCCGCGTGGTTGTTGGGGCTCAGCAAAAAGGCGATGCCGCGCAGCGGGTTGAGGCACAGCAGCACGGCGGGATGCTGGAAGACAAAGAACAGACCCGTGCCGCCCAGGAACAGGAACCACAGCGTCATGATGGGGCCAAAGGCGTGACCGATCTTGGCCGTACCGATGCGCTGTACCAAGAAGAGCACGATGATGATGGCGAGCGTAATGGCGACGACGCGGCCCTGGTCATCGCCCAGCACGGCATGGACCGCCGGGATGGTGCGCAGGCCCTCGATGGCCGTAGTCACGGTAACGGCAGGCGTGAGGATGCCGTCGGCGAGCAGCGCGGCGCCACCCAGCATGGCAGGGATAATAAGCCACTTTCCGCAGCGCTTGACCAGGCTGTACAGGGCAAAGATGCCGCCCTCACCATGGTTATCGGCGCGCAGCGAGATGAGCACATACTTGATGGTGGTCAGCAGCGTGACCGTCCACACGACAAGGGAGAGCGCGCCGAGCACGAACTCCTCCGTGACGCTTCCGATGCCGCCGTTGCCGGCGACGAGCGCCTTGGTTACATACATGGGGCTGGTGCCGATATCGCCATACACCACGCCCAGCGTGACGAGCATCGCCGAGATGCTCACAGGAATCGCAGCGTGCGAGGCTGCCTCCTTGGCCTTTTGTTCCATAAGCCGGTTTCCTCCCAACTTTAATGTTCGAAGGGATTATAGGTAATCGGCCCATGTTTTAATGCACTGTTTTCCCAGCTAGATAAAGATTTATACAGTCTTTAGGCTACCGCGGCGATATGAAATGTGACAAAAGGACTGTCCCCTTGTCACATTCGTCATTTTCCGAGCCAGTTTTTGAACCACCACTCCATGGAGCGGCTCATCTCGGCCATAAAGGGACTGGTGTGTTTGCGGGCGTAGATATCCACCACGCGCTCGCCCACCTCGCGGGCATGCGGGCGAAACATCGCATCCATCTCGGCCACCTGCGCATCCATGGTCGCGGCATCCGCACGGCAGTAGCGCTCCTCGTGCACCAGGTTCACCACGGGGTGCGCGATCGCCGGGCGCTCCTTACGGGGCGTGCCGATGATGAGCATCGACAGCGGCATGGTATAGGGCGGCAAGTCCAGCAGCGCGGCAACTTCCTCGGCGTTCTCGACGATATCGCCGATGTAGCAGCTCCCCAGGCCCAGAGCCTCGGCGGCAACCACGGCGTTTTGGGCGGCGATCACGGCATCCTGCGCCGCGATGGCAAAGTCGCCCAGACCCGGTGCACGACGGGGCGCCTTGCCCGTACGCTCTACAAACTCGGGCTCAAAGCAACCCACATGCTCAAACAGATCGATCCACTTGGCATAGTCGACCACAAATATTAGTGCCCAAGGCGCCTTGGCGATCATGGGCTGGTGGTCGCACAGGTCGGCCAGGCGGTCGAGCGTAGCCTGCTCGCGAATGCTTACGATGGAATACATCATCATGGCGCCCGCCGACGGCGCGCGACTCGCCGCATGCAGAATCGCCGCACGCTGCTCGTCGGTCACCGCCACGGGACGGTCGTCATCATCACGCGCGAAGGCACGCGTAGACGAGCGATGCTCCAAAGTGTCCAGCACTGCATTGCCCGTAGTCTCGACCGGATAGCCGCCCGCGTCCATGCCAGCGCCCACGTCGCCCGCACTCGTCATACAAACCCGCTCGTTCATCGCCTCATCCTCGCTAATTCTTTAAGAAGCCTTTACGTTTCCGTGTAATTCCCGTCCATTATCGCGCAGGTCGCCACTACATTGCGCCACACTGCCACACGTGCGCGTTAATATGGCTGGTTGTTGTGCGTAGCCACCAATTGCGGCGCATATCTTGGTAACAATCGGGTAAACCCCCGCTTTCGTAGGTTTTAGTTTGTGAGGAGTCTCAGCATGTTCGCTGCCGCCATCTCGCTCGTCGGTCTTGCGGCGACCGTCTACCTTGTTTTGCGCGAGGCCAAGGCCATTCGCGCTCAGTCGGGCACCGTTGCCAAAAGCGCTCTTGGGTGGAGCGTCGCCTTCGGCCTATTCCAGCTCTTTTTGACCATTTGGGGCGCTATTGGTCTCGTCGCCCAAAACGAGCCGCTCGCCTTCGTGATGCTCATCCTGACCAACGCCATTCTCACCGGATGCGCTTGGGCCAGCATCGCCCGCGACCGTATCGCCCCGCGCGTCTTTGCATTCACCGAGCCCGACGCCCCCGCCCCCACCGGCAAGCTCGCCCGCCTGCGCGGCGCCTTTGTGGGCAAACCGCTCGTCGCCGCCGTCTTGTGCCTGCTGCTCGCCGGCGTCTTTGCGCTGCTTGGCATGGAGGTCTCGTCCAACCACGACTTTACCTGGGTTTACCCCCTGTGCATCCTGCTCGAGTGGGCCATCATCACCACGCTCATGACTGGCTTGTTCTTCCTGTTCCAGCGCCACGGCGCAGCTCCTGCGGTCTTGGCCTTTGCCCTCTTTGTCCTGGGCATTGCCGAGTTCTTCGTCATCACGTTTAAATCCATGCCCATCCAGCCGGGCGACCTTTCGGCCATTTCCACCGCCGCCGCGGTCGCCGGCACCGGCTACACCTTCTCGATCTCGCTGTTCTGCGTGCTATCCATGGGCTTTACCGCCATCGCCATGCTGCTATGCGAGTACGCCGGCCTGGTGGCACCGCACCGTCAGAAGGGCGCCGCCAACGCCAAGCGCATCCTGCTCACCAACCTGCTCGTCGCCGTGCTGTGCCTGGGCGGTGTGACCGCACACGTCACGCTCATCGACTACTACAACACCCTCGGCATCACTGTCTACACCTGGCGCCCGCTCGAGAGCTACTGGCGCGAGGGCTACCTGCCCGCTTTCATTAGCGCAGCGCAGTCCATCAAGCCGCCCAAACCCGCCGACTACTCCGTCGACGATGCCAAGGCCACGCTCAAAAAGTACGCCAAGGCCTACGACAAGTCCGACGCAGCCAAGAGTGACGAGCGCACCGCCGCAAAGGAGCAGTTCGACAGCGAGAAGCCCACGGTCATCGCCATCATGAACGAGACCTTCTCGGACCTTTCGATTTATCAGGAGATGCGCGCCGGCTACGAGGGCCCGCAGTACTTTAAGAACCTGTCCAACTGCCTCAGCCGCGGTAAGCTCTACGTGAGTGCCTACGGCGGCGGCACCGCCAATACCGAGTTTGAGTTTATGACCGGCAACTCCATGGCCAACCTGGGCTCGGGCGTGTACCCCTACACCATCTACAACATGGAAACGACCGGGAACCTGGCAGAGCAGTTCAAATCGCTCGGCTATTCCACCACGGCCATGCACCCCAACCACGCGACCAACTGGAACCGCGAGAACGTCTACAAGGACTTTGGCTTTGACCAGTTCCTGTCCATCAACGATTTCCAGGGAGCCGACACCCTGCGCGGCATGGTGACCGACCAGGCCACCTACGACAAAATTCTTGAGCTGCTCGACCAGAACGCCGATCCGCAGTTTATCTTCGACGTGACCATGCAGAACCACTCGGGCTACGATACGGGCCTGCTGCCGGCCGACAAACAGATGCACCTGAACATCGACACGACCGACCTGGACGCCAAGACCGTTGAGGACGGCACGCTCTCCGATGTCGACGAGTACGTCTCGTGCATTGAGCAGTCCGACCAGGCGCTGCGTTACTTCCTCAACGCCCTGAGCAAGCTCGACCGTAAGGTGGTCGTGGTGTTCTGGGGTGACCACCAGCCGTTCTTCCCGTCCAAGTTCAACGATAAGTGGTTTACCGGCGAAGACGACGCCACGCACCAGGAACGTCTGTGGCAGACCGACTACATCATCTGGGCCAACTACGACGTTGCCGGCTGCGACCAGACGAGCGAGGTCGACGACCTGTCCACCAACTACCTGTCCACGCAGCTTATGCAGCTGATCGGCGCCCCGCTGACCGACTACCAGAAGGCGCACATGACGCTGCGCGAGTCGCTGCCCGCCATCAACTCGGTGGGCTACGAGGACGCCAGCCTGCGCTGGGCACTCTCCTCCAACGTCACCGGTGACGACGCCGAAGCCGCAGCCGCCACCAAGGCGCGCGAGGATTACGCCAAGATGCAGTACTACGAGATGTTCCGCGACGGCAAGAACGTCTACACCAAGCACTTCCAGACCGAGGCCAACGAGACCGACCCCAACCTGGCACCGGGTACGACCAAGATCAAGTAGCGGGTCGCTCATAACTGAAACGTCTGTCCGGGCGGAGATATGTAAGGCTCCCTGCTCGGACAGTCCTGCGCAAGACGGAGGCCACATTAAGTGGCCTCCTTTGCGTGCGGAACTCGCGATGAACCTTACATTCCGCGCTGGCCGGACAGACGCCCTGTTGTTGGAGCGTGGCTTGTCTTGGGTGTATCGCCGAACATATATAAGTTGAAGGCCACGTTATGTGGCCTTCTTTGTTTGCGGAAAGTGTGTCCCGGAATTCTTGTCTGGAATGGGATGCAGTTTCCGCTTGGGACCCGATTGGGAAAGTGTGTCCCACTATTCAGCTGGATTCCGGGATGTATTTTCCGGTTGAGGCTCGTTGGGAAAGTGCGTCCCGGTCTGGGCGCTCAAACTGGGATGGATTTTCCGGATGAGGGCTTGACGGAAAATGCGTCCCGTTCCGGGCGCTAATTGTGGGATGCAGTTTCCGCTTGCGGAGTCTCCACTCAACAGAAAACCCGGGTGGCCTGTTTTTTGGCTACCCGGGTTTTTGGGTTGTCGATATGTTCGACTGGCTACTAGTGGGTCTTGCGGCGCTTGATCAGCATGATGAGGGCTATCGCTACGATCGTTGCTCCCGCTGCTGCTGCGGTGGCGACTAGGGCGAATGTTTGGTCGCCGGTGTTTGCGAGGTTCTTCGCTGTGGTCGTAGTCTTGACCTTGGTGTCGGTCTTAGCTCCGTTGTCGGACTTGGGCTTGTCCGGGTTCGTCGGGGTCTCAGGAGTCTCGGGGTCCTTTGAGCCTTCGGAATCGGTTGGACCGGCGGTGTTTACCAGCGTATGGTCCAGGAACTTCTTGGCGCCCGCACTTGCCTGTGAGAACAGGCGGCACGTGCGGATCGGGGTGGCGTTCACCGTTGTGGGCGCCGTCTCCTCGGCCTCGATATTCACGAGCGTCGTGCCGGTGTCGAGGCCCACGTCGTTGTATCCCACGTGGCAGTAATACTGCGCACCGCATCGTCTGCGGTCAGGTCAATCTCGAGCTTTGAGGCCGTTCCAGCCGCGAGGTTGCCATCGGCACCCACGAGCTTAAACTCTGTCTCGCCGCGGCCCTTGCGGTACCACATATAGGTCGGTGCCAGCCCTGTTTCGCTATCGTCGGCACCGAGTTGCTTCACATGGCCAATCGCCGAGAGCGTCAGGCGGCTTCCCGCCGTGCGCTCAACCGAAGAGTCGTATCCAAGATCCGACCCCTCCGCAGCATCCGCCGCGGGTCCGCTCACGGTCATCGTCATGCCATCGGGCATGGTCTTGACCGTGATGATTGCCGAGCGAATACCTGTTTCGGTCGTGGATCCATTCTTAACGGCGGCGATGGCGAATCGATACTCCGTATTGGGCTGCAGCCCATCCCACTTGAGCGAGGTCTGCGTGTTGTCGGCAATCTTCCAGCTATTGACGACCGCATCCGCCGCATTGCTCTGCAGCATGCCCACGCCGTAGCTAAAGCCACTCTTGTTTGCGAGTACATCGTCCCAGCTAAACGTAACGCTGGTCGAATCGACGGCGTTTGCCGTAAAGCCCGTCACGGCCGGCGCGTCGGGCATCTCGACGTCCTTAACGTCATAGCCCACGATCCAGAACTGGTCGGTGTCCTTGGTGCCGAGCTTGTCGCCCGAGTCTGCCTCGAACTTGTCGACATCCACCGCGTTGACGCCCAGACGCCACACAAAACCGTACTTGCCCTGCGCGGCCTCGGGCAGGTTGTCGACGGTGCCGCCGTATTCGGTCGATTCACTCGAGGAGTTACCCGTAGTAAAGCCGGCGTTGGCACCAAAGCACAGGCCGCCAAACAACTCGTGCTTTGCGAGCTTCGCGCCCATGACAACGCTGCCGTTCAGCGTCAAGCCGAGCTCGAGCTCCTGCTCCTTGCCCTCCTCGACTTCGATGGTCTGCTCAATGCTCGCCCCCGACTGCGCGGCGGCGCCGTTAAACCCATCGTGCGTGTAGGCGCGCGTTACGCCAGGCTTGCCCAGGCCAAAGGAATCCCCAACGGGAGTCTCGCCGTTGAGCGTCGTTTGATAGGTTCCGGGTTCTCCCGACCGGTTGGTCAAAAAGTAGCTGAGCGGCGTCATATTGTGCTGTTTGGCAATGCGGTCATAGGCCTCGACATTAACGACCGAGGTCTGCGCGCCGAGCGACACGGGCGCCGCCATCACGCCCTTGCCACCAGTTTCCTCATTTTCGATCTCATACTCGTAATAGACCATCGGAATCGTGTAGAGCACGGCCTTGTCACCCTCGCCGGCATGCGACTCATAGCTTACGCTTGCGCTGACCGTGCGCTCGCTCCGGTAGTCATAGCATCCCTCGGCGGCAAAATCGACTGAAGCATTCATCGCGACCAGGGGCGGACCGGTCTGCACCTCGACGGCAACGCCCAACTCGGCGCCAATGGTATAGCCCTGGGATGTCCCCGTGCCCTTTTCCTCTCCGTATGACGTGCCGCCCAACACCAGATAGCCGTATGCCTGCTCCAGATCCTCAACATAGGGCGCATCCTGCAGCACGGCAAGCACGCGCGGGTTGGTATAGACCTTGTAGCGGTCCTTGTACGTGATCTTGACGCTGTCGTTGTCGACATCGGGCAGCGCGAGCGAGATAAATGTGCCGTAGGTAGTGCCGCGACGGTTGCTCTCGCTAATCACCTGCTCCTCGCCGCGGCGCACCTTTCCGTTCTCGTCGAGCGAAAAATGCGAGGCGGTCATCCAATAGTAGTCATCGTTCTTGCGCAGGTCCTCGTCGCGGTGCTTGCCCACCACAGCGATAAAGCTCTCGTTATAGCGGTCCGAACCCGAGACGCTGCCCGCCTTGACGTCGCTGATCCACACCTGCTCTATACCCTTGTGGTCATGCTTGTTGCTGCTGTTGTATTGCTGACCGCTCAT
>CABSNK010000013.1 GCA_902479075.1 uncultured Collinsella sp. | reverse complement strand
CGTATCGAGGTTGCGGTGCGGCAGCTCCGGCATGGAGCCGTCCTCCTGGCGGTCGTACTGGGTAAACACGAGGTTCCAGAACTCAAGGAAGCGGTCACAGTCGCAGCCGGGCTTGCAGTCGGGGCTACCGCAGCCGACCTCCTCGCCCATGTCAAAGTAGATCTCGGAGCACGGACCGCAGGGACCGGTGGGGCCAGCGGCCCAGAAGTTGTCGTCCTCGCCAAGGCGCGAGATGTGATCCTCGGCAACGCCCAGGGAGCGCCACACGTCGTGGGTCTCGTCGTCCTCGGTAAAGACGGTGAAGTACAGGCGGTCGAGCGGCAGCTTGAACTCCTTGGTGATAAGCTCGAAGGCCCAAGCGCAAGCCTGCTGCTTGGAGACGCCGCCAAAGGAGAAGTCGCCGAGCATCTCAAAGAACGAGAGGTGACGGCCGTCCTCGCCGATGCAGTCGATGTCGTTGGTGCGGACACACTTCTGGCAGGAGATCGCGCCGATCTCCTTCATGACCTTCTTGCCCTGGTAGTACTCCTTAAACTGGTTCATGCCGGCGTTGGCAAGCAGCAGCGAGGGGTCGTCGGGAACAAGGGACGAAGAAGGATAGAGCTTAAGACCGCGCTCCTCAAAGAAGTTGAGGAACTTGGAGCGGATCTCGGCCGTAGTCATTGACGGGTAGTCAGCACTCATAGAGGGAATCTCCTCGGTTTCACATCGAAACAGTTCAAACGTAACGATATTACCATCCCGCCGCGCAAGTGCAAAAAAGAGGGCCGACATAAAGCCGACCCTACAGCGAAAGTGCACGTTATTTAGGAGTATGCGATGCTTTGAAAAAGGGTACTGTATAATTACATATAAGATTCACCCGGAAGGAGCGATCGATGAAAAGCAAACGATTTGTCCTGAATGCACTTCTGGTTGTAGCACTTTTAGCGCTTTTGGCTTTCTCCTGCTGGTACGCAAACCAACCAGCATTTGGCTACGTATTGTATGCAGTAATGTCCGGCGATAAAGCCTATTACACTCTACGCGCAATTGACGTTCTCTTTTTCTATGTAGCCGGCCCCTTATCAATCGCTTTGCTCGCGTTTCTTGTCATTTACAACTTCAAGAAACGCTAGCGGTGCCTATTTGGAATCCGAATCGTCCATGGAGCCGTCGATGCCGGTTTTGGTATCGTCGTCCGAGTTGGAGTCATCGTCCTTGGCGAAGGGATTCTTGAAAAAGCTCGTCGCATCGGGCTGCAGGCCCGAGAGCTTGATCCAGGGATTCTCGAGCTCGGGCTTGGGCATCGCCTGGGCCTCGGGCGCGGTCTCGTTGCCGATGAGCTCGGACTCGTAAATGAACGTATCGTCTCCAAGCGCGTCGTAGGCGGCGACCGGGTTGCCCTCGGCATCGCGATATGGCGTGCCCTTAAATACAGCGCCGTCGTATGCCACGAGCTGGCGACCGGTCTCGTTCTCAAAGTAGTAGACGAAAATGCCCTTGAGGGCCGCGCACAGCGGAATGGCGATGACCATGCCGATGGGACCCATAAGTGCCGAACCAATAACGAGGGCCGTCAGGCTCATGATGGGATGCACCTGCACCGAACTCTGCATGACCTTGGGGGAAATGACGTTATCGGTGACGTTTTGAGCCACCATGGTCACAACGAGCGTCCACAACGCCAGCATGGGGCTGAACATAAAGCCGAGCACCGTGGCGATCGCCGCGCTTACCCAGGGACCGACAACCGGGACCAAGTGCATGATGCCGGTAAAGATGGCCATGAGTGCCGCGTAGGGATGGCCAATGAGCGTAAAGCCGATAAAGGCGAGGATGCCACCGCAGATGGACGTCACGACCATGCCGCGCATATAACCGCCGACCGAGCGCGAAAGAATCGCGACCATAAAGCGGTACGAGGTCTCTTTTTCCTGTCCGATGATGGTACAGACCTCGTGGTGCATACGGGGATAATCGCAGGCAAGCCAGTAGGCAAGCACCAAACCCAGGAAGATTACGAACAGCTGCGAGGCCGTGTTGGTGATCAGCGGGAACACGCCGCGACCGAGCTCAGCGGCGATTTGCGATACGTACTTGGACGCCACAGTAACCAGCGAGGACAGATTATCGTCCAAGTACTCCTTGAGCGGCGTGTTGTTGAGCGTCTTAGTGTGCGAAATCATCTCGTTGAGATCACCGCCCGCAACGCGAAGCTGCTCAGGCAGACGGCTCAGGACTTCCATAATCTGACCGAGCAAAATAGGGGACAGGATGCAGACGACGCCGACGAGCACTGCCACAACCACGATCAGCGCGATGAGCGAACCGATGCCACGACCGACGCCGTGATGCTCGAGCCAGTTAGTGATCGGCGACATCACAAAAGCGATGATGGAACCGACAGCGAGAAACTCGATAACCGGCGCCAAGATACCCATAAGGTTAAAGATGACGGCGGCGATGACAATGCAGCCGACGACAGCCCAAATGCGAAGCGTCAGAATACGAGTATCGCGCAGCGTGCGGTCGGTTTGTTGGGGGTGCTCAATCATGAACGAACCATCACTCCGTCGGGGTCGATCTTGTCCTGTATCTTCTTAAGGGTACGGCGCAGCAGGCGCGAAACCTGCACCTGCGAGATACCCAACTTCTTAGCGATCTCGATCTGGGTCATGCCCTTCACAAAGCGCAGCTCGATAACCTCACGCTCACGCGGCGAGAAATCGCGGATGGCTTCCTCGATCACCAGGCGGTCATCGGTAAAATCGAGCTCGTTGTCGTCATCGGCATAGCGGTCGAGAATCGAGGGGGCATCATCGGAATCGGACGCGCCAGGAGCCTCGATGGGCACCGAGGTATAGGCCGAAGACGATTCCATGGCCTCCAGCACCTCGTCGACGGTCACACCCAGGTACTCAGCGATTTCTTCAACCTTAGGCGAGCGCTGCAGCTCGTTAGTGAGCTTGTCGGTAGCTTGGTTAACCTTGGCAGAAAGCTCCTGCAAACGGCGCGGCACGCGCACGCTCCAGCCCTTATCACGGAAGTGACGCTTAATCTCGCCCAGGATGGTAGGCGTGGCAAACGTCGTGAACTCGAGTCCGCGCTCGGGGTCAAAGCGGTCGATAGCCTTGAGCAAACCCAGATAGCCGACCTGCATGAGGTCGTCGAGCGGCTCGCCGCGGTTCTTAAATTTGTTGGCAAGAAACCTTACCAGGTTCATATGGGACATGACGAGCTGCTCACGTGCGTCCGGATCACCGGTCTCTTTGTAGCGACGAAACAGCTCGCGGGTTTTCTCCTTGTCCCAAGCGGTCTTACCGCTCCGGGAACGTTCGGTCATATTAGATATCCGCCTTGAGGTCGAGGGAAAGCGTCAGGGGCGCCGCAGTCTTTTCGTAGGAATCGCACACGCTCGCCAGAATGAGCTCGGCATACACGGCAGCCTGGTCATCCTCATCGACAGTCGCCTGATCGCCAAAGGTAAAGGTCATGCCCACATGCGATTCGTCGACGTCGAATTTGATCGAAATGTCATCGGAATCAACGGCCGTGCAGCCAAAGATAAAGGCTTCCTCGGCAGCCATACGAATGTCCTCGATGCGATCGACGGACATGGAGCACAGCGCACCAACGTTGGCGGCCGTCATACGTACGAGGCGTGCCAGACGCGGATCCCCGGCAACAGTCAGCGTGATGGGGCAAGTTGCTTCGCTACTCATCGCAGGACTCCTCGGAGGTCTCGGCGGGCGTGTAGGTGTAATACTGGGCTGCTTTAGCAGCAGCCTTCTGCGCATCATCGTCACCAGCAGCGGCATCGTCCCCGGCTTCGTCAATCAGGACACGCTCGGTCGGCTGCTCGGCTTCGGCGACAGCGGAAAGCGTGCGCTCGGCGTCGGCCGCGGGAGCCTTCACCTTGTTAAAGAGTTTCTGCACGGCACCAGCAGCAGAATCAGTCACGCTCGATACGGCATTGCTGGCCTCGGCCACGCTGCCCGTAACCTCGGAAATGTCGCGAACCACAGCTTCGACCTCTACGAGATTGGAGGTAAGGGCGTCGACGGCGGTCTTGCTCGACTTGAGGAGCGGCTCAACCTGAGCCAACACGGGGGTGAGCTCATCGACAGCGCCATCGAGCTTTGCTACCACCGGCTGTGCCTCGGCGATGGTGTTGTTAAGGTCGCTCACGGTCTTATCGAGCGAATCAACGACGGTGCGGGTCTTTCGCAGCGTGAGCGCGAGCTCGATAACAGCCCACACACCGGCAACGGCGAGCAGCAGCAGGGCGATTTGAATGGGACTCATACAAGCCTCCCGAAGGAATCGAAATACAGACGCTGTTCATGGTACCCCAAAGAAGGGGAAAGATACCCAAAGGGAATGTGCGAGGTCCCAAGGACCTACTTGGGCGCTCTGCCGCTACGGTCCCGCTCGCTTTGCTCTACGCGCCACTCTTCCCAGCCGCGGCCGGCAGGCTGCCAAAACGCACCGCGCTCCAACCCCTCGGGCAAATAACGCTGATCGACCCAGCCTTCGGGATAATCATGCGGATACTTATACACACCGTATTCGTCGCTGCCCGGGCGATGACGATCGCGCAGATAACTCGGCACCTCGCGCAGCCCACTTGAATGGATATCGGCCAACGCCGCATCGATCGAAGCCTCGCACGCGTTGGATTTAGGCGCCAAGCACACATAGAGAGCAGCCTGAGCCAGATTAATACGGCACTCGGGATAGCCAATGACCTCGGCAGACTTAAACGCGGCATGTGCCACCAAAAGCGCCTGTGGGTCGGAGTTGCCAACATCCTCAGAAGCCTGAATCATAATACGACGAGCGATAAACTTAGGATCCTCCCCCGCGTCAATCATGCGCGCGAGCCAATAGATCGTGGCATCGGGGTCGCTACCGCGCATAGACTTAATAAACGCACTGATGATGTCGTAGTGCATGTCACCGTTTTTGTCGTACGAAAAGCCACGGCGCGGATTGGCAATCTTCACGTCGTCAACAGTGATGGGATAGCGCTCCCCCGCCGCCGGCGCGGGCGTTCCCTCGGTATCGGGGCGCGTGACGGCAATCTCGCTCGCAAGCTCAAGCGTCGTGAGCGCCGATCGAGCGTCACCCGCTGCCAGCGTGCAAATGGTCTTAACCGTATCCTCATCGGCCGAGAACTTACCGTTCAAACCCTGCGGCGCCTCGAGCGCACGCTCAATAAGCGTGGCGATATCCTCGTCTTTAAGATGCTCAAGTTCCACCACGCGACCGCGCGAGAGCAATGCCGAGTTGACCTCGAAGTACGGATTCTCCGTCGTGGCGCCAATCATAATGACGGTACGGTTCTCAACTGCATGCAGCAAGGCATCCTGCTGCGACTTGGAAAAGCGATGAATCTCATCAATAAAAAGAATGGTGCGGCGGTCGTACGTATTCAGGCGCGTCTTAGCCTCGTCAATCACGCGACGAAGATCCTTTACGGTGCCCGTCACAGCGCTGACCTCGACAAACTCGCTCTTGGTATGGTTGGCGATAATGTGGGCCAGCGTCGTCTTGCCCGTACCGGCCGGCCCGTACAGAATCACACTCGACAGCACATCGTGCTCAATTGCGGCACGCAACCACGAGCCCTTGCCGACGGCCTTTTGCTGACCCACATACTCGTCGAGCGAATTGGGCCGCATGCGCACCGCAAGCGGCGCATTCTGAAAGGAACGCTCGCGCGTCGAAGCAGAAAAAAGGTCGTCCATAGCCATCCCGTGCGTCAATCAAAAACGTTTTCCATCAACAGTATACCAAATAAATACGAACTACCGTTCGTTAATATAGGTACGGTGCGGAAACTTCAATCCCGGGAACAGCTTGCTCGTGAGCTCACAGAAATAGCCATCCGTCATGCTCGAAATGTAATCTACTACGGTCTGATCTATATCGTCCTGCCATGCATAGGCGCGATCGTAGTAGGAAAGCTGCCGCTCAATGCGAGAAATGTGGTGCTTAAAGATGTAAGAAGACTCGTTGCCTTCGTTTATATCCTGCAGGCAACGGTCGTAGAGCTTTTCGAAGGCCTCGCGCAGCTCCACTTCGGAGTCGCATTCGATGCCGCCCTTGCTATAGATCTTCTCGTAGTTCTCGCGCTTGGCTCGGCGGATCTCCTCAAACAGGTCCTCGCTCATCTCGATGCGTGGCTTACCATAGCTGTGCTCGACGATATCGATGGAGGCATGCGTAAGGATCCAGCTGTTGTATGCCCCGCCCAGGTCATCGTCAAAGGCGTCGGGTGACAGCAGACCCGCCGAAATGGCGTCTTGGCGATCGCGCCCCACGTAGGCAAGGATATCCGAGATGCGAACCACGCAGCCCTCGAGCGTCATGGGGCGCAGGTGCTCAATTGCGCTGTAACCTGTGGCAATGCAATCCTCAACCGTAAGGTCGAACTGGTCAAAGGAGCTCATGTCCGAAAGCTCAAACACACGCTGTTCGTACTCACCGTTGTGGCATAGCACGCCGTCGAGCGTCTGGAGCGACACGTTGCGACCGTACAGCGCGTCAAGCACGCGGACCGACTGCACGTTATGGAAAAAATAATGACCCGTGCGCTCGTGATAGATATCGTTGAGGAATCGCTCGCCGGCATGGCCAAAGGGCGTGTGGCCCAAGTCGTGGCCCAGGCCAATCGCCTCGATCAAATCGCAGTTGAGCCCCAGGGCACGTCCGATATCGCGAGCGATGCGCGAGACAAGCTGCACGTGCAGGCCGCGACGCGACAGGTCGTCGTTGCTGCGAAAACTGAAGACCTGCGTTTTGCCTGCATAACGGGTGTATGCGGGCAGATGCAGAATTTTTTCGGTATCGCGCATGAAGGCCGGACGCATGAGCGTGCCCTCGTCTGCAGCCCGATCGACACGTCGGATGACCTGGTCGTCACCGCATCGATAGGGATTAACGACACCCGAGGCGCGGTCGGCGGCGATACGCTCGACCAGCTCGGGCGACAACGCCGCGGGAATGCGATCCATACGTGCCTTGATGGCGGCTGTCTGTTGAATGATTGCCATGGCATGCTCCTTAAAAGGGCGCGCAAACGGTTACAGCGTACTACCCACGACCTCGATTATGGCAAATATCGGCACTAAAAACGGCAGCAAAGGCAGGGAGCGTGATTTTGCAATGAGACAGGCGGCGGCAAGGGTCAGAAGCGCAACCCCAAACGCGACGACACCACCCAAGGGATCGAGGGTACAAAGGGCAAAGAGCGCCTTGGCGTCCCCCATGCCAATGCCGGGAGCATGGCGAATACGACGCCAGAGCGACTCAGTAAGCACAAGGGCAAGGTAGACGATAACCGCAAGACCGGCGTGGTCAAGCGCCGTGTTAACACCCTTGTCGAGCCAAACGCCCGCAAACGCCACCACCGCACACGCACCGGCAAGCTCGTTGGGAAACCGCCGCTCACGGGCATCAATCGCCGCGCCAACAAAGATGCAAATCCAAAACGGAAAATAGACCATCGAACACCTCCTTGGGCAGCAGCTCAAACGCAAAAACCACCACAAAGGTGCCTGTCCCCTTTGTGGTGGTTTTGATCGTGGTTATTTGGCGCCTTGCATGACCTCGTCGAGGGTAACGCTTACGGCGTGCTGTGTCGGCACCCAGTCGACCTTTAGGAACAGAGCAGCCACCGTAATGGGGATATAGCTGAACATAAAGATCGGGAAGGTAAACAGGTTGGTCACCAGACGCCACTTTTGCGCGCAGTGAATATGCTTGTACTCAAAGATGGTCGTAAGGAGCGCCAGGATAAAGAAGGTCTGGTACATCATCGCGAAGGTCATAATGAGCGAGGCGGCACAAGCCTGCATCTCGACCTCGGTGGCCAAGAAGCCGTGCGAAAGCCCGCCCACGATGAGGAAGGTCGCGTTGGCGAGCATGGAGATCAGGGACAGCAGCATACCCGGAGCGATGGTCATAAACATGTCATAAGCGGCAAAGCGATGATAGCGGAAGGTCGACTTGACCAAGTGCTTACCATAAGTAAAGAACACCTGGTAGAAACCCTTGGTCCAGCGCATGCGCTGCTTCCAGGACGCCTTAAACGTCACGGGCTGCTCGTCAAAGAACTCCGCCGGCGCATAACCGATGCGGATGCCGTGAATGGCGCAGAACGTGGTGAACTGGATGTCCTCGGTCAGCGTATGAAACTGCCAACCGTGCATGCCCTCGATAACGCTGGCGGAGATGAGGTAGCCCGAACCCGAGACAGCGCAGGACGTCTTGCAGATATTACGCGCGTTGTTGAGGAAGCGGGCCTCACGCAGATACCAGGTGGCGTTGGCTGACGAAATCCACGAGCTGCCAAAGTTCTTGGAGTTACGATAGCTCGTGACCACATGGAAGCCCTGGTCAAAGGCATCATTCATCTTGGAGACGTAATCGCGGGAGATAACGTTGTCGGCATCGAAGATAAAGTAGCCCTCAAACGTATCGGGATACTCGTTGAGAATGCGATCGAAACCATAGTCCATGACCCAGCTCTTGCCCTTGCGGGCCAGGTCATTGCGCTCGTAAACAATGGCACCGGCCTCGCGCGCGAGCTGCGCGGTATTGTCGGTGCAAGCGTCGGCAACGACAAAGACCTCAATGAGCTCGGACGGATAGTCCTGATCCTTGATGGAGCGAACGAGGTTGGCGATCACGGCCTCCTCGTTATGCGCCGCGATAAAGAAGGCATAGCGGTGGAGTTTTTTGGCCTTGGGAGGCGCGACCTCGCCACGAAGAGCGCCGATGACAAAGAAGACCACCTGGTACAGAAAGCAGACCGTGAGCAGCGTGACGACAATCTGGTTGAAGATCACGATGGGCGTGTTGGTTTGTAAAAAGGCGAGCATGCAGGCTCCCAGGAACGCGTTACGTAAACAATCGTATATCTTACCGCAGGCTTACCGAGTTCAAGAAACCACCTAATACCGGCTAGGCTTCGAGCAGGCCAAGCTGCGGGACGATGTCGTCGCCGGCGGCGGTGCGACCAAGCGAGCGCGGGGCCAGGTCGTCAAGAACCGCAGCGAGATCCCACGGCAGCTCGTCGCGGCATTCGATGCGCTCGCCCGTCACGGGATGGTCGAATGCGACGCGCCAGGAATGAAGGAATTGCCTGGTCAGACCCTGATCGGCGCGTGCATCGCACTTGCCGTAGAGTGGATCGCCCACGCAGGCGTGGTTGATATGACGCATGTGTACGCGAATCTGATGCGTACGGCCCGTAAACAGGTGGCACTCGACGAGCGTATAGCCGTCGTCAAATCGCGTGGAATCAAAGCGCTCGAGGACCTTAAAGGTCGTAATGGCCTGGCGCGCGAAAGGATCGTCCGAAACCGCCATCTTGACACGGTCGCGCGTCGATCGGGCAATGCCGGTGTTGATGGTGCCCTCGTCCATGGCGATGTGCCCGTGAACAAGTGTGATATAGCGACGGTCGAGCGTACGCGTGCGGATGAGATTTTGGAGCGCGCGCTGGGTGTCGTCGTCCTTTGCCGCAAGCATGAGACCCGAGGTATCGCGATCCAGGCGATGCACAATACCGGGGCGGTCCTCGCCCTGCACGGTACCCAGATGATCGATACCGCAGTGATAAACCAGGGCATTCGCGAGCGTACCGCTCTCATGGCCATGCGCAGGATGGCACACCAGGCCGCGCTGCTTGGAGAGCACGATAAGGTAGTCGTCCTCATAGCGGATATCGAGGGGAATGGCCTCGGGAATCACGTCGGTCGGGTCGTGCGGCTCGGGGAGGTCGACCGAAATACGGTCGCCGGCTCGCACGGCGTACTTTTTGGACAGGCAAGTCTCACCATTGACACATACGGCACCGCCCTCAATCAGATGCGCGCAGGCAGAGCGCGTAGGACAGCCGTCATTGGCTCCCAGATAGGCGTCAAGACGCTGACCAGCGGCATCGTCGGCAACAAGGATATGAATGTCGGCCATTAGCGCTCGTTCCTTTCGCGAATCTTGCGGGCACGCTCCCCGCGTTGCTGGGCCTTGCGCTTAGCGCGAGCCTCGTCACGGGCGTTAAGCTCGGCGGTCGCATCGACCTCACGGGCCGCAGGACTCAAGAACATGTAGCCGAAGAGGGCGAGCACGACGCCCAAGGTAATGCCGATATCGGCCACATTGAAGACGGGAAAGTCGATGAAGGTGGTGGCAATAAAATCGGTCACGAAGCCAAAGGCCAAACGATCGATAGCGTTGCCGATAGCACCGCCCGCAACCATCGCCATGCCCACAACCTCAAGATGGGCGAGCTGGGGTGCACGAACGAGGTACACGGCAATAGCGATAATGACCGCCAACGCCAGCACGGCAAACGCGATGCCATGCCCCTCACCCATACTAAAGGCAGCGCCGATATTGCGGACAAACATAAAGTCGATGACACCGGGGATAACAGTCACATGCAGAGCATCGCCCACGGCACGAACCGCAAGCTTGGTCAGCTGGTCGACAAGCAGCACAACGAGCGCTACCCCACCAGCAACACCCAACCGCCAACGCAAAGGCGGCGTCATATCCCCAGCACGACCCAAATCAATCCCCTACCCTCAGATAATCAAATTCCGTTTACGCAATAATCCATCTTATATTGCCATAAGCAGAACGCACGACATATCCACCAACGCAAGCGAAATAACCAGCTAAAAACGAAAGCGGCATTCCGAAAAACAGAATGCCGCTTGGACGTGACAAAAGTTGACGTTGGGGACGTTCTTGTTTGACAGTCGTTTAAGAACGTCCCCAACGGCTAGTTCAGCGCCTCCGCGCAGCGCTTGCAGATATGCGCATGGCCGTTGTACTCGCCGACGGTGGTGCGGTAGTTCCAGCAACGGTCGCAGCACTCGCCCTCGGCAGCCTCGATGGCAACGGAGAGCTCCTCGCCCTGGGTCAGCTCAACATCGGAGACGATGTAGAACTCGGCCAGGTCGACGGCCTTGTCGCCGGTCAGCAGCGCATACATCTCGGCGGGAACGACCGCCTTGACGCGGACCTGCTGGCTCTTAGTGAAGGTGCCGGCGGAGCGGGCATCCTCAAGGGCCTTGGTCACAGCGCTACGGAGCTCGAGCGAAGCCTCGAGCACGCCCTCGAACTCATTGGCCTCGTCGACCGTGATGGGCGACTTGTACCAATCGAGCAGCGCGGCGTACTTCTGGTGATCGACGCAGCCGGCGGGCGCATAGCCCATAGCCTCATCGACCGTGTAAGTCAGGATCGGCTGCAGGTCGCGCATGAGCATCGAGAAGAGCTCGGCCAGCACGGTCTGGGCGTTGCGGCGCTCGAGCGAGCCGGGCTTGTCGCAGTACAGACGGTCCTTCAGGGCGTCGAGGTACACGTTGGAGAGCTCGGTAACCACGAAGTCGTAAAGCGCACGGTAGGCGCGTGGGAACTCGTAGCTGGCGTAGGCATCGTCGACCTCGGCCTGAACCTGGGTCAGACGGGCAACCATGAGCTTGTCGAGCGGCAGCAGGTCGGCAAAGGCGACGCCGTCGGTCTCAGGCTCAAACTGACCCTCGAGCTCGGAGAGCAGGAAGCGCAGCGTGTTGCGGAAACGACGGTAGGCATCGGACGTACGAGCAAGGATCTCATGGTCGATGGACACGTCGGAGCTGGTATCAACGGACGCAACCCACAGACGGATGATGTCGGCGCCCATCTCGTCGCAGACCTTGTTGGGGTCGATGACGTTGCCGAGCGACTTGGACATCTTACGGCCCTGGCCATCAAGCGTGAAGCCCTGCGAGACGACCGCCTTGTACGGAGCGTGGCCGTTGGCACCCACCGAGGTGAGCAGCGAGCTCTGGAACCAACCGCGGTGCTGGTCGGAGCCCTCGAGGTACACATCCGCCGGGTACTCAAGCTCGGGACGGTACTCGCAGACGGCCTTCCAAGACACGCCGGAGTCCCACCACACGTCGAGGATGTCCTTATCGGCCTTGAGGTGATGGCCGCCGCACTTGGGGCAGACACAGGCCTCGCCCAGGTAGCTCTCGGGAGCGTCGGTGAACCAAGCGTCGGAGCCCTTCTCGTGGAAGAGCTTGATGACGGCGTCTAGCGTGGCGTCGTTCATGACCTTCTCGCCGCAGTCGGCGCAGGTGTAGCTGGGGATGGGCACGCCCCAGTTGCGCTGACGGCTGATGCACCAGTCGGGACGCTGCTCGACCATGGCGCCGATGCGGTTGGCCGCGTGGGCCGGATACCACTTGACGTTCTCGCGGACCTCTTTGCCAGCCTGCTCGCGCAAACCGGTCTTGTCCATCGAGACAAACCACTGGTCGGTGGCACGGAAGAGCACCGGGTGCTTGCAGCGCCAGCAGTGCGGATAGCTGTGCGTGATCTTCTTCTCGAGAACCAGGGTGCCGCGCTCGCGCAGGAACTCGATGATATGCGGGTTGGCCTCATCGGTATCCATACCGCTGAAGGGGCCACCGGTGCCAAACTCCTCGCCGGTGTAGAACTTGCCGTCGTCATCGACCGGCATGCAGATGTCGGTGATGCCTTCCTTGAGGCAGGCGAAGTAGTCGTCGACGCCGTGGCCGGGCGAGTTGTGGACGATACCGGTACCGTCATCGACACCGACGTAGTCGGCCAGCAGCGCCACGCCCTCAACACCGTCAAAGATCGGCTGCTTGTAGTGGATGTGGTGGAACGTCTCGGCGGGAACCACATAGGGCTCGCCGTCGACCATGACCGGGGTGTACTCCCAGCCAAACTCCTCGCAGCACTTGGGAGCCAGGTCCTCGAGCATGACCTCGGCACGGCCATCGTGCTCAACGGCGACATAGGCGGCGCCGGGCTTGAGGGAAACGGCCTGGTCGGAGGGGATAGTCCACGGCGTAGTCGTCCAGATGATAAAGTCGACCGGGCCGTCGAAGTTCTCGAGGCCGGCGGGCTTGGAGGTCATCTCAAAGCGCACGAAGATGGAGGGGCTCGTCTCGTCGGAGTACTCGATCTCGGCCTCGGCCAGCGCGGTGTGGCAGTGCTTGCACCAGTGAACCGGCTTGTGGCCGCGATAGATCATGCCCTTATCGAACATGGCCTTGAAGACCTCGATGTCGGCGGCATCATGCTGGTGATAGAGCGTCAGATAGGGGTTGTCCCAGTCGCCGAGCACGCCCAGACGACGGAAACCAGCCTTCTGAAGCTCGATGTTCTCGACAGCGAACTCATTGCAGAGCTCGCGAATCTTGGCCGTGGGGGTCTGGTTGAACTTCTCGGTGCCGAGCTTCTCTTCGACCTTGTGCTCGATCGGCTGGCCGTGGCAGTCCCAACCGGGGACATAGGGAACTTCATAGCCCTGCATCATCCAGTAGCGGTTGATCATGTCCTTGGAGATCTTGTTCATGGCGTGGCCGATATGGATCGGGCCGTTGGCGTACGGAGGACCGTCGTGCAGCACGAACTTCTTGTGACCCTCGTTCTTCTTCAGAACCTGCTCGTAGACCTTGTTGTCCTGCCAGTCCTTGAGTCGCTTGGGCTCGGACTTGGAAAGACCGGCACGCATGGGAAAACCGGTCTTGGGCAGATTCATCGTCTGCTTGTACTCGTTTGCCACGGTACCCCTTTCATGTCATGGGCGCACACGCCCGTTGGGCACCAAAAAAGCGCCCGTCCCTACAAGCTGGGACGAAGCGCCACAAAACGAGCTGTACGCCCGCAAAAGCTCTTCGTTTAACCACCCAGCTTAGATGCCCTCGCCCGCGTATTCGCGCGCTCGCATCCGTTACTCGGCTGGCCTGTATCGACGACCACCTCGGCGATATCTACTAAGACGTGCCTGCGCGGCACGTCCGTTGGGACCGCAGCTCCGGGGTGATATTCATCGGTCGCATGCACGGGTTCTCAGCGCTCCCCGCTCTCTGTGGCATGCGGACGGCCGACTACTCGTCCCCATCAACGCTTATGCGGAGTATGCTAGCACGTTCCTCGCCGGCGAAAAACCCTCAACACTGGTTTTATACGTTCGAAATTTCTCGCTATTACAGCCCTGCTCTAGGAGCAAAATACCTGAAAGCACTCTATCGAACGAAAGAAGGTTGCTATGCGCACGATTGGAATGAGCGACTACACCGTTGGCGAGGATTGCTTTGACGAGCTGCCCGCCGCACTGGCGGAGTACGGCGCGACAAAGGTCGCGATCATCGGTGGCAAGCGGGCACTGGCCGCAGCACTTCCCGGTATCGAAGCTGCGCTGGCAGGTACCGACGTCGAGATTCTGGAGACGCGCGTCTACGGTACCAACAGTACGCGTGCCAATATCGCCAAGGTCGTGAACTCCCCCGCCTGTCAGGAAGCCGACGTGCTCATTGCCTGTGGCGGCGGCAAGGCGCTCGATACCGTGAAGACGGCGGCCATCGAGCTCAAGAAGATCGTCTTCACCGTCCCGACGATTTGTTCCAACTGCTCCGCCGCGACCGCCATTGCCGTTGTCTACAACGACGACGGCTCGCTCGAGGGCTATTCGTACCCCAACCGCCCCGCTCACATCTTCATCAACCCCAAGATCATCGCCGAGGCACCGGCAGAATACTTCTGGGCCGGCGTGGGCGATGCCCTGTCTAAGCAGCCCGAGGTCGAGTACGCCACGAGCGCCGGCAACCTGGAGCACACCGCCGGTCTTGGCCTGGCACTCGCCCACACCTGCTCCGAGCCGCTATTTACCTATGGCGTCCAGGGTCTTGAGGACGTGCGCCAGAACCTGTCGAGCGAGGCCGTCAAGCAGATCGCGCTCGATATCGTGGTCAACACGGGCTATGTCTCGAACCTGACCAACCAGAACGATTACTACTACAACTCAAGTGTGGCGCACGCGTTCTACAACGCCACCTGCAGCATTCCGCGTGAGGGCACCTACCTGCACGGCGAGGTCGTAAGCCTGGGCGTGCTCGCGCTGTTTGCCTATACGGGCGATACCGAAAACCTTGAGCGCTACGCCGCCTTTAACAAGCAGATGGGACTGCCCGTGACGCTTGAGCAGGTCGGGCTTTCCGAGGCCGACATCCCGGCGCTGTGTGATTATGCGCACGCCACCAACGAGTGGAAGCAGGGCAACCCGGAGCCCTTCACCGACGAGAAGTTCGCCGCCGCCATCAAGACCGCCAACGCCTACGGCCACACGCTCTAGGCCTAGCCCAAAACCACCACAAGGGAGCAGCAACCTTATGGTGGTTTTTTATTGCTCCAGCATGTTGGGGTCGAACTCGCTTGCCGGAATGACGCGGTAGCCGTGACGCAGCAACAGATCGGCAAAAACACCGTTGCCCGCGGTGAGCGTACCGCTAAAGGTGCCGTCGTAGATGCGACCCGCGCCGCACGAGGGACTGCGGTCCTGCAAGACGCACGCAGCGATCTCTTCCGGCCCGCCCGCTTGCTCGCACATATCGAGCGCACGTTGGGCACCCAGGCGAAACTCTCGATCGACCGAGACGCCCTCGCAGGTACGGACCTCGCCGTTCACAATCTCGGACGGCTTGCGCGGCGTGGACAGCCCGCCAAAGACCTCGGGACACACCAAGAGGACCTCGGTCCCCGTACGCTCGCAGGCCTCGACCAGGTCGCGACGGTAATTATCGAGTCCGTTGTACTTGCAGCTCTCTCCCAACAAGCAGGCGCTCACCACGATCTTCATACATATCCCTCCCATACAAAACGCCCCATTTGAGATAGAAACTCAAATGGGGCGATTGGCACTGCGCAACGAGCCTTACTGTTGCTTTGGCATCAGCGGATTCTCGCGCGTGAGGAGATTCATGAACTCCTCGCCCGTGATCGTCTCCTTCTTGTACAGATAACGAGCCAGCTCGTGAAGCTTAAACTTGTTCTCCTTCAGGATCTGCAGGGCGCGATCGTGCGCATCCTCGATCAACTTGGCGACAATTGCGTCCACGCGCTCGGCCGTACCGGGAGCGCAGGTGAGCGACGTGTCCTGGTTGAGATACGCATTCTGGACGGTACCGAGCGCCATCATGCCAAACTCATCGGACATGCCAAAGCGCGTCACCATGTTGCGGGCGAGCTTGGTTGCTTGCTCGATATCGTTGGCTGCGCCGGTCGTCATCTCGCCAAAGATGAGCTCCTCGGCCGCGCGGCCACCGCAGTAGACGGCGAGCTTGTCCAGGACCTCCTGGCGCGTGGTCAGGAAGCGCTCGTCCTCCTCGACCTGCATGGTGTAGCCCAGAGCGCCGCTCGTGCGCGGCACGATGGTGATCTTGGTAACCGGCGCGGAACCCTTTTGGCGGGCAGCGACGATGGCATGACCGATCTCGTGGTAGGAAACGACCTGCTTCTCGTGGTCGGAAAGCACCGTGGACTTACGCTGCTGGCCGGCAATGACGACCTCCACCGACTCCTCGAAGTCGTCCTGGGTCGCGCGCTTGCGGCCTTCGCGAACAGCGCGCAGGGCACCCTCGTTGATGATATTGGCAAGGTCGGCGCCCGAGGCACCGGGCGTGGCGCGGGCAATAGCGGTCAGGTCGATCGGCGGCTGCGTCTTCACGCTCTTGGCATGCAGCTCGAGGATGTTCTTGCGGCCAGTCAGGTCGGGCAGCTCAACGGGAATGCGGCGGTCAAAACGACCGGGGCGCAGCAGGGCGGGATCGAGGCTGTCGGGACGGTTGGTCGCAGCGAGGACGACGATGCCCTTGTGGTTATCGAAGCCGTCCATCTCGGTCAGCAGCTGGTTGAGCGTCTGCTCGCGCTCGTCGTTGCCACTAAAGCCGCCGCCATCGCGCTTCTTGCCGATGGTATCGATCTCATCGATAAAGACGATACACGGGGCCTTTTCCTTGGCCTGCTTAAACAGGTCACGAACCTTGGCGGCACCGCGGCCGACGAACATCTCGACGAACTCAGAACCCGAAATGCTAAAGAACGGCACGCCCGCCTCGCCGGCAACAGCCTTGGCAAGCAGGGTCTTACCAGTACCCGGAGGACCGACAAGGAGAGCACCGCGCGGAAGCTTGGCGCCGATCTCCTCGTAGCGCTGCGGATTCTCCAGAAAGTCGACGACCTCCTTGAGGGACTCCTTGGCCTCTTCCTGGCCGGCGACGTCCTTAAAGGTCACGCCAACATCCTTGGAGGCAATCACGCGAGCGCCGGACTTGCCCAGTCCGCCGCCGCCAAAGCCGCCGCCAAAGTTCATAGACGGGCCGTCATCGCCCATAGCCTTCTTCATACGGCGGTTGAGCCACCAACCGATCAGGAAGAAGATGGCCATGGGAAGAATAAGCGTAAGCAGGTAGTAGGTCATCAGACCCGAGTTTTTATCGGGAACGACCGACTCCAGGGACGCACCGGATTCAAGCACACGATCGGTAAAGCCCGCGTCATTCGGCACACCGGTCGTCTTGTAGGCGATGTTCTCGTCCTCACCCTTCTTGGTGTAATAAATGGTGTAATCGTCGGTATTGTACTCGACCTTGTCGACACTCTTCTTATCGAGCGCTTTGACAAACGTCGAGTAATCGGTCTTCGTAATCTGCTGCGTGTGACCGATGTTGGGGAACAGAACGGTCGAGAGCACGAGGTAGACGACGAAGGCGATGAGCACGTAGAGGATCATATTCCGTCTACGTTTGTTGTCATCCATCTCCATCTGCTTGAACTCCATCTACTGGGGTTGATAATGCTATCTAGAATACCCAACCCGGACGGCGATAAACCGACGCCGGGCACGAAAGGACAGAGATGGCATCACTGGAAGTCGGCAAGGTTCAGATCTATACGGGCGACGGCAAGGGCAAAACCACGGCTGCGCTGGGATTGGCGATGCGCGCCACAGGTTATGGGCTCGACGTACTCATGCTGCAGTTTGCCAAGAAGCTGCACTGCGCCGAGCATGATGCGGCGCCACGCCTGGGGCTGCGAATTGTACAGGCCGACCGTGACACGCCCGAGGCTTGCGCCGAGCAGATCATGGAGCTCGCACGCGAGCAGATATCACAGGTCGACGTTCTGATTTTGGACGAACTCGGCGAAGCGATGCGCCGCGGATTTGTGACGCGCGAGGATGTCGAATCGTTGATCGCGATAAAGCCCGCCACCACGGAGCTCGTGCTCACCGGCCGAGGCCTGCTGCCACTGGCCGACCTTGCAGACCTAGTAACCGAAATGCGCCCCGTCAAACACTACTTCGACGAAGGCCTCCTAGCCCGCCAAGGCATCGAATACTAATTGATCCGAAGGGGACGGAGGAAAACAGATCATCAACATCACGACGGAGAGAAATAATCCGTTTCCCTCGTCCCCTACGGATCATTAGGCGGTGGCGCGGCCGAGCCAGTTGCCGCTGTGGTGGTAGATGGTAAACATCGTGGCCGTGATGAGCCAGGTTACGGGGTAAACCAGCAGCAGGTGCTCAAGCGACGGATCGAACGGCATAATCGCAAACACCCAGATCACCCTGAGCACGACAGTGCCAAAAATCGTGAGCAGCATGGGCTGCAAGCTAACGCCGGCACCGCGAATGGAGCCCGACGCGTTTTCGATAATCGAGAAGATCGCGTAGAACGGCGCGATAAAATGAAGGATCGTCGTGGTGTACGCCGAAATCGAAGCATCGTCGACAAACAGACGCGACAGAGGACCCGAGAACACCAGCAGCACGGCAGACAGGCCACCAATGAGCATAAACGACAGCACGAGCGACGTATGGTAGCCCTTGCGCATGCGCTCGTAGTTGCGCGCGCCAAAGTTCTGTGCCGAGAACGTGGTGATCGACACGCCAAGCGCCTCGGTAACCATCCAGACAATGCCATCCAAACGGCCCGAAAGACCCCAAGCCGTGGTGACATCGGCGCCAAACGAGTTGACCGACACCTGAATCAAAACGTTGGAAATCGAATACGCAGCAGACTGAAAGCCAAGCGGTAGACCACACGAGATCATGCTCTTACAAATGCCAGGATCAATGCCGAGTCTGGACAGTGAAAGCCGCCACGCACCCGGTGCGTGCATCATGCGAATCACGATCATCGTGGCGTTGGAACAAATGGTCAGCGCCACCGCGATGCCGCAGCCCAGAGCCTCCATATGAAGCACGGCAACGAAGATAACATCCAGCACCGCATTAACAAGGCAGCCGGAAGCGATGATCACAGCAGGCCCGAGCGTGTCGCCCACGGCGCGCAGCAGTGCCGTTCCCATATTGAGCAGCAGCGCCGCAACCATGGCGGCAAAATAGCAACGAGCATAGGCCACGCCCTCAGCCAATAGCTCATGCGGCGTGTTCATAAGTACCAGCATGGGCTCAACGAACACTATGCCAAGAATCGAGAAAACGATACCGCCCACCAGCGCGAGGGTCATGGCCGTATGGACCGAACGACTCAGTCGCTCATCATCGTGCTGGCCAAAATACTGACCGGTAATGACCGCGCAGCCGGCGCCGACGCCAACGCAAAAGCCAATGCAGAGCTCGGTGAGCACCATCGTGGCCTGAATGCCACCCAGTGCAAGCTTGCCGCCAAACTGGCCGACGATATAGGTACCGATAAGCGTGTAGGCCTGCTGAAAAAACGAACTAAAAAAGATGGGAACGCACAGCGAAAGCAGCTGCTGCCAAATAACACCCTGCGTTACATCGATAGCCGTAGATTTCTTAGCCACACGCCCTCCCCACCAGCATACGTCAAACAACAAAACGGCAATTTAAGGCCAAAACCAATAGCAGCTTAGCACCGACCGCCACCGACCGGCGTCGACCGAAACACCCCGAGTCAGAGCCCGGTGCGAACTATCTGCCTAGTGATACAAACCCGGCTGGTAGTGATACTCATTGCTCACATGCGGGCACAGCTGCCAAAAGGCGACGGCACTCGCCGCGGCCACGTTGAGCGAATCGACCCCGTGCGCCATCGGAATGCGCACGGCCCGGTCGCAGCCCGCGATGGTCTTGGCGCCCAGGCCGGCACCCTCGGTGCCCATAAAAATTGCCAGGCGGTCAATCTCCTGTAGCGCGGGATCGTCCAACGACACTGAATCGTCCGTCAACGCCATGGCGGCACACGAAAAACCGGCATCGTGCAGCGCCGCCAGGCCGTCATGCGGCCACACGCGCGCCTCACTGCCAATACGCGTCCACGGCACTTGAAACACGGTCCCCATGCTCACGCGGGCCGAGCGACGGTACAGCGGGTCACAGCACGTAGGGCTCACCAGAATGCCGTCGACATTGAGCGCGGCGGCCGAGCGGAAAATCGCGCCGACGTTGGTGTGGTCGACAATACCCTCGAGCACGCATACGCGCACCGGTCGCTTCCCCGCAGCTTTTACGACGCCGCCCAAGAACTCATCGACTGGAATCTGTCGGGGACGACGAAAAGCCGCGAGCGCGCCGCGTGTCACATTGAAGCCCGTCAACTGCTCCATGAGCTCCATAGAGGCCACGAACACAGGAACCGGACCTGCGCCCTCGCGCGCAACCAGGCGCTCAAACAGCGGCATCATCTGATCGAGCCAGCGTTCGCCCAAAAGAAAGCTCACCGGCTGGTATCCGGCACGCACCGCGCGCTCAATAACCTTGGCACTCTCGGCGATAAAGATGCCCTTTTGCGGCTCCAGCACACAGCGCAGCTCGCGTTCGGTCAGTCGCATGTAGGCGTCGAGCCGCTCGTCTTCGAGCGACTCGATTCGCAGCACCTCAACGGCATCAGTCATAACAGCAAGCCCGTACCCTTCTTACAGCAGCATCTATATCAAACGAGGCGACGCCAGGCGCCGCCCCTTCCTCATTCCAACCCGATAATACCGTGGGCAAATAGGAGATTTAAGCATCAACGCGACGATACGTCACGAACTCATAATCGAGGCCTTCGTCGCCCTCGCCCGCGGCAATCGTGGCAACCCCATCGCGCCGCGCAACTTCCCACGCGGGATCGGCGTCCAAGTCGGGAAAGTACGTGTCCACGGCATGGGTGCAATGGTTGTGCGTGACCTCGGACTCGGCGCAATACGGCAAAAACTGCCGATAGACATCGCCGCCGCCGATCACCCACGCAACGGGCTCATCGGCAACCGCAGCGAGCGCCTCGTCGATGCTATGCACCACGTCGACGCCCTCGACAGCAAAGCCCTCGTCGCGGGTAAGCACAATATTGCGGCGGTTCTTGAGCGGACG
Source organism: uncultured Collinsella sp. (assembly GCA_902479075.1). Taxonomy (GTDB): domain Bacteria; phylum Actinomycetota; class Coriobacteriia; order Coriobacteriales; family Coriobacteriaceae; genus Collinsella. The sequence continues at coordinate 54,058 of CABSNK010000013.1, read as the reverse complement.
CCCGCCGGGAAAACTCAGCAGCGTCTTGCGTCCCATAATGACCGGGCAACCTTTGGTGCACGCCACAAAATGACGCATGTCGGCACGGTTGGACACCACCATGTCGCCCTCGCAACCAATGCCCCAATCATCACACACGGCGACGATGGCAGAAAGCTTACACGTCATAAGCGCCACCTACACCGCAATGGGAATGTTCTTGACCTGCGGGCCGTGCTCGTAGCCCTCCACGATAAGGTCATCGGTCGTAAACGCGTAGAAATCATGCACGTCGGGGTTAAGCGTTACCTTAGGCGCCGCAAACTGCGGACGCTCGATAAGCTCACGGACGATATCGACATGACGGTCATAAATATGGGCATCGGCGATCACGTGCAGCAGCTCGCCAGCAATCATGTCGACAGACTGCGCGACCATCATCAGCAAAATGGCGTACTGGCACACATTCCAGTTGTTCGCGGCCAAAATGTCCTGGCTGCGCTGGTTGAGAATCATGTTGAGCGTGGGCTTATCGTCATGCGGGCGCTGCGTAACGTTATAGGTCACGCTGTACGCGCACGGATACAGGTGCATTTCGGACAGGTCGCTAAACACGTACGTGTTGGTCATGATGCGGCGGCTGTACGGCGTATGCTTAAGGTCGTACAGCACGCGGTCCATCTGGTCGAAATCGCCCTCGGCATAATGGCTCTTCTGGCCAATCTGATACCCATAGGCCTTGCCGATGGAGCCGGTCTCGTCGGCCCACTCGTCCCAAATATGGCTGTTGAGGTCATGAACGTTATTGGACTTCTTTTGATAGATCCACAGGATCTCGTCCATCGCAGACTTAAGCGCCGTGCGGCGCAAGGTAAGCGCGGGGAACTCCTCGCGCAGGTCGTAGCGTGCCGTAACGCCAAAGTTTTTAATGGTATAGGCAGGGGTGCCATCCTCCCACACCGGACGGACCTTTTGCCCCTCGGTGGTGGTGCCATGGTCCAGAATATCGCGGCACATGGATACAAACTGTTGATCAGCCTTGCTCATTGACCCTCCTGTCAGTCGCCTATAAGCGAGATTCATTGTAGCCCAGGCGCACGCAGCCCCACAGCCCAAACATAAGCCCTCATTTTCTGACATATGCCAGAAATTCCTTGCTCAAATCCGCATATTCGCTATTCTATTATTGACATATGTCAGATAAGGAGCATGTATGGCAGGAAGACGCGAAAAATTGCGCCGCGTTGGGATCATCCCCGAATATCGCGGCTTTACCCCTGACGGCCTTGCCAGCGGAGACGCCATCGAGATGACGGTCGACGAGCTCGAAGTCCTGCGGCTGTGCGACCTGGAAGGCCTCAATCAGCAGACCGTCGCCCAGCACATGGGCATCGCTCGCGCCACCGTGGCGGCCATCTGCAGCCGCGCGCATCGCAAGGTGGCAAACGCGCTGGTCAACGGGCGCGCGCTGAGTATCGAGGGCGGCAATATCGCATACTCCCCCATCACCACGACGACGGCCGCATGGCCAGCAAAGGAGGTCGGCACCATGAGGGTGGCAACGACGTACGACAACGGCAACATCTTTATGCACTTTGGCTGCAGCGAACAGTTCAAGATCTACGACATCCAGGATGGCAAGGTGCTCAACGAGCAGGTCGTAGGCACCGGCGGCACCGGTCACGGCGCCCTGGCGGGCCTGCTTGCCAACGGTGGCATCGACGCGCTCATCTGCGGCGGTATCGGCGGCGGCGCCATCAACGCGCTCACCCAGGCCGGCATCACCGTCTATGCGGGCGCCCAGGGCAGCTGCGATGCCTGCGTCGAGGCCCTCATTGCCGGAACGCTCGCTCAGACCGGCGAGGCCACCTGCGACTGCCATTGTCATGACCACGAGCACACCCATGAGCATGGCGAGTCCTGCGGCTGCCACGGTCATCACGACCACGACGGACATGAGGGCTGCTGCTGCCACTAGCGGCAAACCCGCGCGTCAGAACGCTTCCGCACATGCAACAACCTGCAAACAAACGGCGAAGGCCGCCTGGAGTACCATCCAGGCGGCCTTAGCAACACACGACTCAATCAGTCGTTATTTTTTATTGCGCATCTGCGCTTCCATCTGACGCAGCAGGTCCATATCGGACTTAGGACCACCCGCTCCCAGTCCGCCCATGCCGCCCAGACCCATGGCATCCAGACCGGGAATATTGGGCATGCGCATCTTTTTGCCCTTCTTACCCTTCTTGCCCTTCTTGCCGCCGGCCTGCGCCTGATTGGCCATCGTGCGCATGCGGCCCATCATCTTGTTCATCTCACCCCACTGCTTCATAAGGCTATTGACCTCAGTGGGGGTCACGCCAGCGCCCTTGGCGATACGCGCGCGACGCTGGCCGTTGATGATAGAGGGACGCAGGCGCTCCTCCTTGGTCATCGACATGATGATGGCCTCGTTCTTGTCGAAGATGCCCTCGTCCAGGTTGCCGCCCATCTGGTTGAGCGCGCGCTGGCCACCGGGAAGCATACCCAGAATGCCCTTCATGCCGCCCATCTTCTTGACGGCCTTCATCTGGTCGAGCATATCGTTCATGGTAAAGCCCTCGCGCAGCATGCGCTCGGCGGCCTCGAGCTGCTCGGCATCGGCGGCCTCCTGGGCCTTCTCGATGATGCCGACGACATCGCCCATGCCCAAGATGCGCTTGGCCATGCGGTCCGGGTAAAACGGCTCCAGCGAATCGGGCTTCTCGCCCATGCTCACGAACTTGATGGGCTTGCCGGTCACCTGGCGTACAGAAAGCGCGCCGCCGCCACGGGCGTCGCCATCGAGCTTGGAGATGATCACGCCGTCAAAGTCGGTGCGCTCGGCGAAGGTCGAGACAACGTTGACGATATCCTGGCCGGTCATGGCATCGACGACCATCAGCACCTGATCGGGCTTGACGGCTTTCTTGATGTCCACGGCCTCCTGCATCATTTGCTCGTCGATCTGCAGGCGGCCGGCGGTATCGACGATGACCACATCGCGCAGGTGGTCGACAGCCTCCTGGATGGCGCCCTTGGCGATATCGACCGGGTGCTCGCCGTCACCGCGGAAGACCGGAACGCCAATCTCGCCGCCGAGCGTGGCCAGCTGGTCGGCAGCGGCGGGACGATAGACGTCGCACGCGGCGAGCAGCGGCGAGCGACCCTGCTTCTTGAGCAGGTAGGCCAGCTTTACGGCCGCCGTGGTCTTACCGGAACCCTGCAGACCCACGAGCATGATGACATTGGGGATGCGGTTGCTAAAGACGAGCTTGCTCTCGGTGGAGCCGAGCATCTCGGTGAGCTCGTCGAGCACAATCTTGACGACGTTTTGCGCCGGCGACAGCGACTCCATGACCTCGGCGGTCATGCATCGCTCCTTGGTCTTGGCGACGAACTCCTTAACGACCTTGAAGTTGACGTCGGCCTCGAGCAGCGCCATGCGAATATCGCGCATGGCCGAAGTAATATCGGCCTCGGTCAGCTTACCCTTGCCGCGCAGGCGGTCAAATGTGTCGTTGAGGCGATCGCTCAGGGAATCAAACACTGGTTACTCCTTAGTTGGACTCGCCCACCAGGGCGCGGCAGAAATCTTTGGCGTTAAACTCCTGCAGGTCATCGACCTGCTCACCCACGCCGATGCGCAGGATCGGGAGCTTGAGCTTCTCGGCCACGGCCATGGCGATACCGCCCTTAGCCGTGCCGTCCAGCTTAGTCATGATAATACCGTCCAGGCCCAGCGCCTCGTTAAACTCGAGCGCCTGGTTCAGACCGTTCTGACCAGTGGCGGCATCGATCACAAGCACGACCGAGACAGGCATAGGTCCGGCGGCCATATTGGCGGCGCGCTTACGCGTCACGTTGACCACCTTGGCAAGCTCGCGCATGAGCTCGGGGCTCGTGTGCAGGCGACCGGCGGTGTCGATAAGCACCAGGTCGCTGCCGCGTTTGTCGGCCTCGTCGAGGACGTCGTAGCAAACGCTTGCCGGGTCGGAGCCGCGATCGCGCTTGATGACGGGGACACCGGCGCGCTGGCCCCACACATCGAGCTGCTCAATGGCGGCGGCGCGGAAGGTGTCGGCCGAGCCGATCACGACGTTCTTGCCGCGGGCAGACATGGCGCTCGCGATCTTGCCGACCGTCGTGGTCTTGCCGGCACCGTTAATGCCCACAAACAGCACGCAACTCGGCGTGTCGGAGAACGGGTCGCGCTCGACGGGCACAAAATGCTGCTCGAGCTGCTCGGCCAGGGCGCGACGGAGCTGCGGGGCGGTCTTAAGGTTCTTCTTGGCCGCGGCATCGCGCAGGTCATCGGACACCTGGATCGCGACCTCGGCACCCATGTCACCCATGACGAGGGTGTCCTCTAGGTCCTCCCAAAAATCCTCGTCGACCTCGCCGCCAAAGTAAAAGACCTCGTTGAGGGCCTCGCGGCTGCGCTCAAGTCCGCGCGAGAGAGCATCGAAGAATCCCATTATGCATTCACGACCTTTCCGGTTTCGCGATCGAGTTTTTGCGAGACGACGCGACTGACGCCGTCGGCTTGCATCGAGACGCCGTAGAGGACGTCAGCGTCCTCCATAGTACGGCGCTGATGCGAGATAACCAAGAGCTGCGTATCGGAACGCAACACGTCGAGTGCGCCGATGAGCTTGGACAGGTTGGCGTCATCGAGCGCCGCCTCGACCTCGTCCAGCACATAGAACGGCACCGTACGCGTGCGATACACGGCAAAGAGCAAAGCGAGCGCCGTCAGGCTCTTCTCGCCGCCCGACATGAGCATCATCTTGGTGATGCGCTTGCCACGCGGCTGCGCCACGACCTCGATGCCCGTCTCGGCCGGATGCTCAGGGTCGGTCATCTCCAGATGTGCCTGGCCACCCGGGAACAGCATGGCGAAGATCTCGCGGAAGTTCGCATCGACCTTCTCGAAGGTCACCAGGAAGGCCTTGCGCATCTTACGGTCAATGGCCACGGTGATCTTGGTGAGCGCCTTGCGCGCGCTCTCCAGATCGGCCAGCTGCTCCTCGATGTAATCGGCGCGGCGCTTGAGCTGCTCGTACTCCTCCATGGCAACCTGGTTCACAGGGCCCAGGTTGTTGATCTGGCGCACGAGCTGGTTGAGCTCACGCTCGGCAGCGTCACGGTCGGTGGGCGCAGGAAGCATGAGCGCCTCCTCGAGCACCGTGGTGCCATCGGCGGTAATGGCCTTGATAGCCGCCTCTACCTGCACCTCGAGCTTGCCACGTGCGACCTTGAACTCGTTTTGCGTCGCCGTGGCGGCATCAACCCGCTCCTTGGCACGAGCAACCTCGGCCTTGGCGTCTTCGATGGTCTTCTTAAGCGAAGCCGAGTCCGCCTCCTCGAGCGAAGCCTGGTCACGCAGGCGCGCGGCCCAATCCGACGCGCGCTCCAGCAGGGCCGAATAGCGCTCGTGCATGGGGTCGACGCGCAGGCGCAGCAGTTCAAGCGAGCGCGAGGCCTGGCGTGTTCCGCGGATACGGCGGTCGATGCCCTCCAGGCGATGCTCCAGGTCGGGCACACGGCCCTTCAGCGAACGCAGACGCTCGCTCGTCTGGGCCAGACGCACCTTGGCATCGGCGAGCTTGCCGGCTGCCTCGGAATCGTCACGGCGCACGCGATCGAGCTCGTCGTTGGCTTCGGCAATCTGGAGACCCAGGTCGCTTGCCTGCGCACGGGCTTCGTCGCGCGAACGGGTGAGCTCGTCAACGCGCGGGCGCGCAGCGCGAACGGCCTCGGCGGCCTGATCGCGGCGTTTAGAGATGCGCACGCGCTCGACCTCGGCATTGTTGGCGCTTTGCTCCAAGCGGCCGATCTCGGAGAGCAGCGAGCGGCGTTCGCCCTCAAGACGGGCGATCTCGCCGGCGGCATCGCCCTCGGCGGCACGCGCCTCCTCGACGGCCGCATTGGCCTCGACAACCTGATCCGACACGTGCTCAAACACGGCAGCTAAATCGGGCTCCACGCCCTCCAGCTCACGGATACGACGCTTGCGCTCCAGGGCACCCGAAGCCTCGCCGGCATCGAGCCCCACGCGCACCAGACCGCCACAGCTCACGCGGGCGCCATCGGGCGTCACGTAGGTCACACCGTCAACGACTGGTGCCGCCAGTGCGGCAGCCAAGTCATCGATCACGTAATAGCCGCCGAGCAGGGCCTCGACAATCGGGCCATAACCGGCACGAACGGACAGGTGATCGACCAGACGCGAACCGGCAGCGCCCTTAGCAGCAGCACCGCCGCTCACGCTGCGCGTCGCCAGCAGCGCCTCGCCCGAGGCCTTCTTTTGATCCAGAGCCGCACGACCGGCGCGCTCAAGCGTGGCGGCGTCATCGAACAGCAGGGCATCGATATCGCCGGCAAGCAGCTGCTCGACCAGACCCTCGAGCTCGCGAGGGGCCTCGAGCACGTCGCCCAGACGACCCGAGACATCATCGCCCAGCGCGCCCATCAGACGACTCACCAGCGGCGAGCTGTCAGCCATGCGGGCATCAATCTTCTTTTGGCTGGCAAGCTCCGAGCGAACCTCGGAAAGTTTGTTGCGCGCCTCACTCTCACGATTACGCAAGTCCTTCAACGCCGCACGGGCGACCTCGGTGGCCTCGCGCGCATCGACCTGGGCCTGGCGGGCCTGATCAAGCGCGCCGTCGAGCTCCTCAGCGCGGTCGCGACGGCTCTCGAGCGAGGCCGTGACCTCCTCGAGCTGCTCGTCGATCTGCTCCAGGCGCGAGGCGTACATGTTGTCCTCGACCTCGGCGTTGCTCAGCGAGTCCTTCACCTTGGCGAGCTCGAGCGCAGCGTTGTCGGCCACGCGCTGCACATCGCGCTGCTCGCGCGTGAGCTGCGAAATCTGATTGTCGAGCGCAACGCGACGCTCGTGGAGCTGGGCGGCGGCAGGTCCGGCGGCGTCAACGTCGTCCTGGGCCTGCATGTGTGCACCGGTTACTTCCTCAAGCTGGGCACGAGCATCCTCGAGCTCCTCGACCACGCGACGGCGCTGATGCTCAGAGCTCGAGATCTGGCCGCGCATGTCGGACAGGCGCGACACCATGTTGTGGCCCTTTTCCTCGAGCAGGCGCATGTCGGAGTTAATGCGGCCGACCACGTCTTGCATATGACGGCGCTGCTCGCCCAGATCGCCCACAAACAGGCCCTTTTCCTCGAGCATGACCTGGAGCTTCTCGAGCTCGCGCTCCTTTTCGCCCAAGCGGTACTGCGCAAGCTCAAGCTCGGCAGCGCCCTCCTTGGAGCGGCTCTCCAGGTCGTTCCACTGCGACTGCAGCGAACGAAGCTCATCGACAGCCAGCATCTGCGTAAGCTCGTTCGCGCGCGAGGACAGCTCTTTGTACTTGCGCGCGCGATCGACCTGACGCTCCAGCGGCCGCAGCTGACGGGCGATCTCCTTATTGATATCGCGGGCACGGGTCAGGTGCTCGTCCATCGATTTAATCTTTTTGAGCGCACGCTCCTTGCGGCGCTTGTGCTTGGAGATGCCGGCAGCCTCCTCGATCAGGGCGCGGCGCTCCTCGGGGCGGCTCTGCAAAATGGCGTCGAGCTTACCCTGGCTGATGATGGAATGCGTATCTTTGCCCAGGCCCGAATCGTGCAGGATGTCCTGGATGTCCATCAGGCGGCACGGGCTCGAGTTGATGAGGTACTCGCTTTCGCCCGAGCGATACATACGACGGGTGATGGCGACCTCGTCAAAGTCGACGGGCAGCATATGGTCCGAGTTATCGAGCACCAGAGTGACCTCGGCGACACCCACCGGCTTGCGCGCCGACGAGCCCGAGAAGATGACATCCTCCATGGCCTGGCCGCGCAGCTGCTTGGCGCTCTGCTCGCCCAGGACCCACAGAATCGAGTCGGAGATGTTCGATTTTCCCGAGCCGTTGGGACCGACGATGACGGTCAGGCCCGGCTCAAATGACATATGGGCGCGGTCGGCAAACGACTTGAACCCTTTGAGCGTGAGGGACTTGAGATACACGGTTCCTCGCTTAAACAGGCTTCTTGTTAAGAATCACGCCGTTGGTGGTGTAGCCCATGCGGTCGAGCGCCTCGAGTGCAGCGGCCCCCTCGGCCTCCTTCTTGGAGGACCCGGTGCCGCGGCCCTGGCGAATACCGTCGATGAGCACCACAGCGGTAAAGGTGGGCGCATGTGCGGGGCCCTCGGAGCCGACCAGCTTATACGCGGGAGGCTCGTGGCCGTCTGCCTGCACGCACTCCTGCAAGAACGACTTGGGGTTCGCGGGGTGCTCGGCTCGCTCGGTGGCCAGGTGCGGCTTAAGCGTACGGTGGATGAACTCCGCCGCCGCATCCCAACCGGCATCCAGATACAACGCGCCCACGAGCGACTCGTAAACGTTCTCAAGCGCCGAGTGCAGGCCGCGCGCGCCGGTACCGGTCTCGGAGGCGCCAAAGATGATGATGTCGTCGATACCCAGCTCGTGCGACACCTCGGACAGCGTGGCGCCCGAGACAAGGGACACCTTCAGGCGTGTGAGCTTGCCCTCGTCAAACTCGGGATAGGACTCAAAGAGCGAACGGGCCACCACGGCGCCCAAAATGGAATCGCCCAAAAATTCAAGGCGCTCATAGCTGGCAGAGACCGGCAGGCCCTCGACGGCCGAGGGATGCGTGAGCGCCGCGCGCAGCAGCACCTTGTTATTGAACTCATGGCCCAGGATCTCCTGGGCACGCGTGAGTCGTTCAGACAAAGCCAAGACTTAGGCCTCCTTGGCGTTTTCGATCGCGTCGACGGCGTCGGCGACAGAGTTGAGCGACAGCAGGGTCTCGTCATCGATCTCGAGGTCGAACTCGTCCTCGATGGCTGTCACCAGCTGCAGACGCTCGAGCGAATCGGCATCGAGATCGTCAAAAGTGGTCTCGTCGCTAATGTCGGCGACATCGACGCCCAGCACGTCAGCGGCAATTTCGGCGATCTTATCGAAGATTTCGGAGCGGTCCATAGCGCTTCCTCTCGTATGTCATGGAACACAACACAACACGGCAATCGGAGCCGCGTTGCAATACGGCTCCGATTCTACCCCACACGGTACAGGTTGAGCCACGTAACGGGGCTCTTACAAAACGATACCGTCCATGGAATTGGCAACGTCCTGGACAAGCCCGGCACGTACGGCCTGGGCCGCGGCAAGCGTACCGTTCTTGACGGCCTCGACCGACGTGGCACCGTGGCCGATCAACACGACACCGCGCAGGCCCAGCAGGATCGCACCACCCTTGGCGTCGCCCGAAAGTTTGGCCTTAATCTCGCGCATCTGCTTTTTGATGAGCAGTGCGGCGATCTTGGTGGCGAGCGAGGACATAAAGGCACCCTTGAGCTCCTGCAGCAAAAACTTGGCAGCGCCCTCGGTGGCCTTGAGCGCGATGTTGCCCGACATGCCGTCGGCGACCACGACGTCAAAATTGCCCGACGTAAGGTCGGTGCCCTCACAGTTGCCCACAAAGCCGGGAACCGCGGTCTTCATGGCCGGGAAGCACGACTTGGTAAAGTTGGAGCCCTTCTCGTCCTCGGTGCCGTTGGCAAGCAGGCCCACGCGGGGATGCTCAATGCCCAAAACCACGCGGGCATAGGCAGAGCCCATCTGGGCGAAACGCACCATGTCGTCCACCGTGACATCGGGATTGGCGCCCATATCGCACAGCACCGTCAGGCCGCCGGCGCGATTGGGCAGTGCGTTGGTCAGGCACGGACGGACCGGCTGCTTCTTACCCTCTGCCAAATACCTAAACGGCGTGACGTAGGCCGTGGCGGCAGCGGTCATGGCACCGGTCGAGCCGGCCGAGAATAACGTATCCGCATTGCCCTTCTTAATGGCACGGCACGCAAGCACGATCGAGGACTTGCGCTTGGTCATCACGGCGCGGATGGGATCGTCCTCCATGCTGATGATGTCGGGGGCCTCCAGAGCCTCCACGCGGGCATGCGCTGCGGCAAAGGAGTTGACGATTTCGGCGGGACCGACGGCCAAGACCTCGATCTCGGGATCTGCCGCAAGCGCAGCCTCGATACCGTCGAGGACAACCTGGGGCTTCTCGTCTCCGCCCACAACGTCTACACAAACGCGAACGTTACTCATTTCATATGCTCCTTATACAAAAATGGCCGACTCATCGAGCCGGCCATTGTGGTTCCAGTTGGAACGGCATCGTATCCAGAGTATACAGTTACTCGGTAACGATAACCTCGCGGTCCTTGTAGAAACCGCAGCTGGGGCACACGTGGTGCGGGAGCTTAACAGCGCCGCAACGGGGGCACGTGGACTGAGCCGCAGCCGAGATCTTCATGTTGGCGGAACGACGGGTATGGGTGCGAATACGACCCTGCTTTTGTTTAGGTACGGGCATAGTGACCTTCCTTATGAACTATCCAGTGTGGCGATTACGCGCAAGTAGCGATACTACCACAGTTTTACTCGTCAAGCTTGAGATTCTTCAATGCTGCAAATGGATTTTCCGTGGCAGCGGCCCATTCCGCCTCTGCCTGGGCGGCGCAATCGCATTGCTCGACGTTGAGATTGCAACCGCATGTGGGGCACAGACCACGGCAATCGGGCTTGCAGAGCACCACAAACGGCGTGTCCATGACGACCGCGTCGTTGATGGGCTCGCCCAGATCGACAATGCGATCCTCGCCCAGCAACTCGTAGCCGTCTTCGTAGGCCTCGGGGTCCTCGGGCTCGTTAAAGAGGTAGAACTCCTCGATCTCGCCTGCGATATCAAACGATGCGGGCTCCAGGCAGCGATCGCACTCGCCGGTGGCGTGAGCGCGGACCATGCCCGAAAGCAGAACACCGGTACCGGCGTTGGTAAAGACCACGTCGTAGGAAATGCCGTCCTGCAGCTGGTACTCCTTCTCGCCCACCGTGTAGGTGGCGACATCGACCTTGCCGGTCAGCAGATAAGAGTCTCCGGGAAACTCGAGCTGCTCGGAAAGATCGACGGTTACGCTCGGGAACTCAGCCATTACCACTGACCGTTCTGCTGGGCGGCGCCCTCGTTGAGCTGCTGACGGCAACGAGTGACGGTGCCGGTCAGACTCTTAAGGTTCTCCTCGAGGTGCGTAAAGACCTGCTCGGCGTAATCCTCGGCGGCATAACGCGACTCGCGCTCGTACTGCTGGGCACGGTCGCGGATGTCATCGGCCTGCTGCTGGGCTAAGCGGACGATCTCCTGCTCACCGGCAATGGTGAGCGCCTGCTGCTGAGCATCGGCAATGATGGAATCGGCCTGAGCGGCGGCGGAGGCCATAAGCTCCTCGCGCTCTTTGAGGATACGGCGGGACTTCTGCCACTCCTCGGGATAGCTCATGCGGATCTCATCGAGGATGTTAAAGAAGACGTCGGCATCGATAACCTTCATCTGGGCGTTCTTGCCGAACGGCGTCTTAGCCTCTTCGATGAGCCCCTCGAGCTCGTCGACAAGACTCACGATCCTGTCGCCAGGAAAATTCTCGCCCGGCATCCGGTCTCCTTTCATAGGTAACATATCATCGTGTTAGTTTACCACATGCCACCAGGCTATAAAAAACGTCACGAAAAGCGATGTTTGAGCGCTTCGACCACGTTGGGCGGCACAAACGTCGACACGTCGCTGCCAAGCGACGCGATCTGGCGCACCACCGAGCTCGAGATGTAGCCGTACTGCGGAGCACTCATGACAAAGATGGACTCCAGCTCGCTATCCAGGCGGTAGTTGAGGTCGGCCTGCTGCAGCTCATACTCAAAGTCAGTCATGGCGCGCAGGCCCTTAACGACGGCACCTGCCCTCTGCTCACGTGCAAAGTCGACCAGCAGACCGGTGAAGGGCAGCACCTCAACGCCGTCCAAATCGCCGAGGGCCTCGCGGGCCAGCGCCACGCGCTCGTCGAGCATAAAGGTGGTACCCACGCCGTTTTTACCCTGCGATTCGGCCACGGCAACAATCACGCTGGGAAAGATGCGGCGGGCACGGCGGATCACGTCTATGTGGCCAAAGGTGATGGGATCGAACGTGCCTGGGACGATCACGCGGTTGATGGTGTCATTCATGGGTGTCCTCCGAAGACGCATCCTCGTCATTTTCGTTCTCGTCAGCATGGTCGCTCTCGTCCTCGGTCACCCAGTGCAGCAAGTCAACCGAGGTAATGCCGTAGCGCTTCTCTCGCACGGTCTCAAAACCAGCTGGATGAGCGCCCGCATCGGCTGCGGCATGCTCAAACAGGGCAAAGGCCCTGGGCGTCAACAGTCCCTGCTGGGAAAGATTCTGCAGCAGCTCTTCGACCGGCTCGGCGCCATACGCATAGGGCGGATCGAGCAGGACCAGATCGAAGGGGCCGCCGGGCACACAGCCGCGCGAGGCACTCGCCAGCACATCACCGGTAACGACACGCCAACGCGAGCGGTCGCGGCACAGTGACTCGATATTCTTGGTGATCAGACGGGCGGCATTGCGATCGATCTCGAACGTGGTGAGCGAGCGGGCGCCACGCGAGAGCATCTCGATTCCCAGGGCGCCGGAGCCGCCAAAGGCGTCCAGTACGCGGACCTCATCCAAATCGAAATCGAACGCCGACATGACCATGGAAGCGCATGCCTCGCGCACGCGATCGGTCGTGGGACGGGTGACATCGCGCCCGCGCGGCTCTTCGATCTTGCGGCCGCGCCATTCACCACCGATGATTCTCATCCTCCGCTGACCTCCTTAAAGATATGTCGATAGCGCGTGGCGACCGCATCGCGCAAGGGGCGCGTCGCCACGGAGTCAAGGTTGCAAGCATACCGCAAGAGCTCGACCGCGTCCAAATGGGCCCATTCGATAAGATCCTCATCGGCGTCCAGGTCCACAAAGCGCAGGGTCACGCCGCCATGCTGACGGTAGCCCAGGATTTCGCCCTCGTGGCGCAGACGCAGGTCCATCTGGGCGAGCGTAAAGCCGTCCGAAGTCTTTTCGAGCGACTGTAGGCGATCTTGTGCCGCCGACGCGCCGCCGTTGCCCTTGGAGTGCGTCATGACCAGGCAGGTGCCCGACACGCTGCCGCGGCCCACGCGACCGCGCAGCTGGTGCAGGGCCGCCAAGCCAAAGCGCTCACCGTTCTCAATGACCATGACGGTGGCGTTGGGCACGTCGACGCCCACCTCGACCACCGTGGTCGATACGAGCACATCGATCTCGCCACGCTTGAAGGCATCGATCACGCGGTCCTTCTCCCCCGCCGGCATGCGGCCGTGAAGGCGCTCGATTGCAAGTCCCGGCAACGCCAGGCGCAGGCGGTCGAGCTCGGTTGCCGTATCGTGCAGCGGTACAGGCACGGTCACGCGGCCCTCGTCGTCGCGGGCGATACCGGGTACGTCTTCCAGCTCATCGGTCGAGTCACTCGGCTCCACAAGCGGGCAGATCACGTAAGCCTGCTGGCCCTTTTCGTGAGCCTCGCGAATTGCGCCGTAGGCAAGGTCGCGGCTCGACTCGGTAAGCACGCGCGTCGTAACGCCCGCCCCCGGAACAGGCCGATGGCGGATGATGCTCGTGTCCAGGTCGCCGTAGACCGAGAGCGCCAACGTGCGCGGGATCGGCGTGGCCGTCATAACGAGAAGGTCGGCACCCGGGCCCTTGGCACGCAGGGCATTGCGCTGGCCCACACCAAAGCGGTGCTGCTCGTCGATGACGACAAGCGACAGATGCTTAAACGCCACGTTGTCCGAAAGGACCGCGTGGGTTCCAAAGAGGACGTCGAGCTCGCCCGATTCCAGCTGCGCATGGATCTGCTCGCGCTCGGCCGCCGGCGTGGCACCCGTCAGGAGCGCCCAAGACAAGCCAGCCCGGGAGAGCAAGGGGCCGGTCTTATCGGCATATTGGCGCGCCAGCACGCCCGTAGGCGCCATAACGCAGGACTGAGTACCCGAATCGGCCGCGACTGCCAGCGCGCAGGCTGCGACGGCCGTCTTGCCGGTACCGACGTCGCCCAGTAGCAGGCGGTTCATCACGCGCCCGCCATCGCACATGTCGTGCAGGATGTCTTGGAACGCGGCTTCCTGCTCGTCGCTCAGCGAAAACGGCAGGGCCTGCCTAAGCGCCGCCAGGTGCTCGCCCGCGACATGGGCGTAGGGAGCGACTTCGACCAAGCCGCCGTCGTTGCGCAGGCGCAGCGCGAGCTGCAAGCAAAGACACTCCTCGTAGGCAAGACGCCGCCGCGCGATGTCGCGCTCGGCCATGCTCGAGGGAAAGTGGATCGAGCGCAACGCACGGGCATTGCTCATCAGGCGGCGCTTGACGCGCAAACGTGCGGGAATCGGATCGAAGGGATTGCCGACGACCTCGAGCGCGCCGCTAACGATGCGGCGCATCCACGCTTGGCTCACGCCATCGCTCACATAATGGACCGGCAGGATAGTGCCCGCGGCACGCCCGCCCTCGAGCTTTTCGAAATGCGGAGAGGCCATCTGCTTAAAGCCGTAGGCAAACTCGACCTTACCCATCACGGCCAGGCGGTCTCCCTGCTTAAACTGCTGGGCAATCCAGGGCTGACGGAAAAAGGCGACCTGCAGCACGCCCGTCTCGTCCACCAGTGAGACCTCGGTCACCTGCATACGCGGGCGGGGCTGTTTTTGAACAATGCGATCGACCGTGGCGACTATCGTGCAAACGGTACCGATGGGCGCCATCTCGATAGACCAGGAGCGCGTAAAGTCCAGGTATCGATGAGGGATATGGAGAAGGAGGTCCCCCACCGTCCGAATTCCCAGACGGCGAAGGGCCTCCTCACGTTTACCCGAAACATATTTGAGTCGCGCGATATCCTCGTCGAGCGCATTGCTCTGGGCAAAGCGCTCCGAGACGCGCGGCACGGAGCACAGCTCGGACATGGGCAGATGCCTACTCGATCGAGAAGATCACAGGATAGAGCGGCTGCTCGCCACGATGGGCATCGATCTCCAAGTCGGGCTGAGCCTCCTCGATGGCGTCGACGATCTCCTGGAAGGCCTCATCGGACAGCTCCTCGCCGGCCAGAATCGTCAGCGCGTCGCCCTCCTCTTCCTCCTGCATGCGGTTGATGCAGTCGAGCGTGACCTGCTTCACGTCGGAGCCGACCACGTCGATGGAACCGGCAATGATACCCATGACATCACCGGAGTGAATCGGAGAGCCATCAGAGGCGCTGGAATCGCGCACGGCACGGGTGACCTCGCCATCGCGGACCTCGCTGATGGCGTCGACCATGGCGGCGACGGCGTCCTCGAGCTCGGAATCGGGCAGGACCGCAAACAGCGCGGAGAAGGCCTGCGGGACGGTCTTGGTGGGAACGACGGCGACCTTCTTGTCGGTGCAGGCAGAGGCTGCGGCCTCGGCAGCCATGCGAATGTTGCCGTTATTGGGCAGGATGATGACCGAGGTCGCGTTGACCTGGTCCACCGCGCCCAGCAGGTCGGCGGTCGAGGGGTTCATGGTCTGGCCACCCGAGACGATCACGTCGACACCGAGGGACTTAAGGATGTCGGCCTCACCGGAACCGGCGGCAACGGCGACAAAGCCCAGCGCCTTGGCGGGCTCGGCGGCCTTCTCCTGGTCCTCATGGATCTTGGCGGTACGGTCGTGGGCCTCCATCTCCATGTTGTGGATAAAGACCTCGTAGATCTGACCAAGCTGCAGCATGTGCTCGAGCACCAGGTTGGGGGTGTTGGAATGCACGTGGATCTTGTAGTCGGGGTAGGCACCCACGAGCAGCTCGCAGTCGCCCATGGAGCCCAGGAACTTAAGGCACTCGTCCTCGTCAAAGGGAGCGTCGGCCTTAAACAGGAACTCGTTGCAGTAGCGGAACTCCGAGCCCTCCCAATCGTCGTTGGCCTCAATCTCAACGCGACCGAGGGCCGCGTCGCGGGCAGAGCCAGCGGAATCAAACGTGACGGAGAAATCCTCGACAACGGTGCTGCGGCCAAGCGCGGCGGCGACAAAGTTCTCCAGGAAGATGGCAAAGCCAAAGGCGCCGGAGTCGACCACGCCGTTCTCCTTCAGAACGGGCAGCAAGTCGGGCGTGCGGGCGACGGACTGGTAGGCCTCGACGACGATGGCGTCGAGCGCGTCCTCGGCCGAGAACTTCTTCTTTTCGCACTCGTCGGCCTTGGTCGAGACATCGCGCAGAACCGTGAGAATCGTGCCCTCGATGGGCTTGCGGACGGCCTGGAAGGCGACCTTGACGGCGCGGCGGAAAGCGAAGGCGATGTTGGCGCACGTGATGGGCTCATCGGCGGAGACGAGACCCTCGGCCACGCCGCGCAGAATCTGCGAGGTGATGACGCCGGAGTTGCCGCGGGCACCCATCAGGGAGCCGTGCGTAATGGCGCCGGCGATGGCCTCCATGTCGGCATCGGCGGGAAGGGCGGAAAGCTCCTTGGTCACCGAGGCGAGCGTGAGCGACATGTTGGTGCCGGTGTCGCCGTCGGGTACGGGGAAGACGTTGAGCTTGTTGATCTCCTCGGCCTTGTCGGAAACGGCAGCCGCAGCGATCGGAAAACAGGTGCGAATGGTCTTTGCAATCATGGGTATTTGAATCTCCGTTTTCGGATGCTAGTTCAGACGGCTCTTGAGCGCGTCGATGTGGATGCCGATCTTAAGGCTGGCGGGATCGATCTGGGCGATCTCCTGCAGGGTGAAGGCAACGGAGCTCGAAAGATTGTGGCAGACGGACTTCATGTTGACGCCGTTCTCGAGCACGACGTGAAGATCGACCGTAAGGCCGTTCTCGTCGGCGGAGACAAGCACGCCCTTGCGGAGGCGCTGACCGGCAAGCAGGCGCACGCTCTCGGCGCCCTGGAGCTGTTCGGCCATACCGACGACGCCATAGCACGTCATCGCTGCATAACCGGCAATATCGGCAATAACGTCGTTCGAGACGCTCAGGCTGCCGTTAATGGTCTCAGACACAAGAATCTCCTTATCTGGTGCTCACGGCACCATCTCGTGGGAGCAATCATTGCAATATTCTACAACGACCGCGCCATGTTGAGGTGGTGGGTCACGGGATTACATCCTCGACACGAAATGTTGATATGGCAACGTTCTCGCCAGGCGATCGCGGCATGAAAAAACCCGCCGCATAAGCGACGGGTTTTACAACCTGGCTCCCCGGGTAGGACTCGAACCTACAACAGCGCGGTTAACAGCCGCGTGCTCTACCATTGAGCTACCGAGGAATAGGTGCGTGCTCTCAAGCAACGAAGTTTATTATACGGACGAATCAGCTTAGGGCAAGAACTTTTTTGAGAATTTTTCCGACCTAGTCATTGGGGACGTCCCCAATGACTACATGAAAGCGCCCCCAAGCGGATGTGCTTGAGGGCGCTTCTTGCTTGCGAGGTTAAGACTCGATGTAGTCTTTGAGCTTGCTGCTGCGGCTCGGGTGACGGAGCTTGGCCAGGGTCTTGGACTCGATCTGGCGGATACGCTCGCGCGTGACGCCAAACTCGCGGCCGACTTCCTCGAGTGTACGGGGATGTCCGTCGACAAGGCCAAAGCGCAGCTCGATAACCTTGCGCTCACGATCGGCAAGCGAGTCGAGCACCTGGGTGAGCTGCTCCTGCAGCATGGAGAAGCTGGCGGCATCGGGAGGAACGATAGCCTGGGAGTCCTCGATAAAGTCGCCCAGCTGGGAATCCTCTTCCTCGCCGATAGGGGTCTCGAGCGACACGGGCTCCTGCGAAATCTTCTGGATCTCGCGGACGCGGTCGGCACTCATGTCCATCTCGGCACCGATCTCCTCGGGGGTCGGGTCGCGACCCAGGTCCTGGAGAAGCTGGCGCTGCACGCGGACGAGCTTGTTGATGGTCTCGACCATGTGCACGGGAATACGGATGGTACGGGCCTGATCGGCGATGGCACGCGTAATGGCCTGACGGATCCACCACGTGGCGTACGTGGAGAACTTAAAGCCCTTCTGGTAGTCGAACTTCTCGACGGCGCGGATCAGACCGAGGTTGCCCTCCTGGATCAGGTCCAGGAACAGCATGCCGCGACCGACATAGCGCTTGGCGATGGAGACGACCAGACGCAGGTTGGCGCTGATGAGCGCCTGCTTGGCCTCGAGGCCGACGTTCTCGATACGGGTCAGGCGACGCATCTCGGCGCGGGTGAGCTCAATCTCGCCCGCCTCGGCGGCCTCGAGCTTCTCGGTGGCATCGAGACCGGCCTCGATCTTCATGGCCAGATCGACCTCTTCGGAGGCGGTCAGCAGGTCGACCTTGCCGATCTCCTTAAGGTACATACGAACCGGGTCGCCGGTCAGCATCACCGTGGAGGCATCGATGCCACGCACGCGCGAACGCGAACGGGACGTGCGCACGGTGCGTTTCTTCTTGCTCTTGGAAGAGCCCATCTCGGCGTCGGCCTGACGGGCCATCTTAAGCTCGTGATCGTCGAGCGACCCGGAATCGTGCTCGTCGTCATCGAAATCGTCGGTATCGCTATCGTTATCGTCATCGTCGACGTCCATGGGGGCGTCGTCGTTTCCTCTCGCGGAGATAATCTGGATGCCGCTGTTGCGCAGCGCGGAATACACCGCGTTGAGCTGCTCATCAGTAACATCGATATCCTTCAGGGCGACCTGAATCTCGTCCTCGGTTACCGAAGTCCTGTTTGAGCCGTTGCCCATGAGCTTTGCAACGTAGGATTCCAGCCCAGTACCCGTGCTCTCACTCTTATTTGGCACAGATTCTCCCTTCATAGTCCACAGGACTCATTACTTTAGCACACACATTGACGTCTATACCCAAAATTCAGACTGGATATAGGCGCAAATACGCTGGTTGACCACAACATCTAGGCTTGGTCTGCGCCCGCTGTCTCCAAACCGATCAAACGGAACGGGTCTGCCACGCCGCCGATCGACTTTTGGAGCTCACGCTGGCGCTGAGAATCTTGCATCGCTTGCATCGTCAGCACACGGCGTGCCTCATCGTCGAGCGATCGGTCCTGGCGAAGCTTGGCCTGTGCGGCGCGCATGCGGCGCTTTATGGTGTAGAGCTCGAGGGTGTCGAGCATAAACACGATGTTCGTCTCGGTGGGGTGCTTACTCGTCGACGAAATGCGCCCGGCGCTGACAAGCGACGCTGCCTCGGGACACACCGCGCGCGCCGCATCCATGCACGCCGTGGGGTCGGTGCCCGGCGGCGTCGCGAGCACGGCCCACGCGATGGACTCGTGACGCGGATCCACCCACTCGATCGAGCAGATGCGATCGGCATACGTGCGGAACAGGTCGGGGTAGCTCGTGAGCATCGTCAGCAGCTCGCGCTCCCCCGCCAAAGACTTTCGCTCTAGGTCGGTCAGCACGATCGGCATCGTCGGCGACGCGGGCGCGCCCATTATATCGGCGACCGGTGCCGCGCCATCCATACCAACCGGCACATCAATCGGCGGCATATCGTCGACAGCCTCGACCGGCGCGGCCCCGTAGGCCTCGAGCGGCACATAGTCGTACGGTTCTTCCTCGACCGGTGCGGACACCGGCGGCGTCGCCCCCGACGCCCAAGCGCCGCGAGGCGCCCCCTGCGAACCAGACGCCCGACCGCCCGCGCTGCCTGCACGCTCGGCCTGCGCCCGCTGGCGCTCGTAGTTCTGCTCGCGACGACGCTCGGCGTCCTCGCGCTTGGCAACATCGCGAAACACACGGCCCGAGCTCGAGCGCACCGTCTCCAAGTCCAACCCCAGCAGGTCGGCAATCTGGATAAAGTACGTATCGATCATGTAGCTATTGCGCAGCGGATAGATGAGCGTCAGCGCATCCTCGAGCGCCTTGGCACGACCGCCCGGCGTGGAAATGTCGCTCGACTCCTGCAGTGAGCGGTACACAAAGTCCATGAGAGGCTCGGCGGCGTCGATACGCGCCTGCAACGCCTCGCCACCATGCGCGGTGATGAACTCCATGGGGTCGTTGCCGTCGGGAAGCACCACGCAGCGCAGGTCCATCGAATCCTGCTCGATAAACTGAATCGCGCGGCGCGCGGCCTTTTGACCGGCAGCGTCGCCATCGAACATATATACAATGCGCTTGGCAAAACGGGTGAGCGTCTTTACATGATGTTCCGTCAACGCCGTACCCAGCGTGGCGACGACGTTTTTGATCCCCGCCTCCCAGCAGGCGATACAGTCGGTATATCCCTCCACCACGATGGCGGTATCCTGCGCGACGATAAACTCCTTAGCCCAGTTAAAGCCGTAGAGGTTTCGCTTTTTATGGAACA
Source organism: uncultured Collinsella sp. (assembly GCA_902479075.1). Lineage (GTDB taxonomy): Bacteria > Actinomycetota > Coriobacteriia > Coriobacteriales > Coriobacteriaceae > Collinsella. Next base: position 33,800 of record CABSNK010000013.1, on the reverse strand, counting down.
CGCTCGTCTCGGCGGTGTTGAGGTACTTAGGCTGGCCGTCGCCCATAATGCGCCCGCCAAAGGCGATGTTATGACCCTGCCCATCAAAGATGGGAAACATCACGCGGTCGTAAAAACGATCGGCAAGCCGCCCGCGCCCACGGCTCACGGCCACGTTGGCGTCGATCATCTCCTGCGGGGTAAAGCCCGCCTGCGACAGATGCGACACCAGCGCGTTGCGACCCGGAGCGAAGCCCAGGCAGTAGCGGCGGCAGACGTCGCCGCCCATACCGCGGCTGGCAAAGTACTCGCGCGGACGGCTGTCCTTACCGCGCATGAGCATGGTGTGATAGAACTGGGCGGTCTCGGCGCACAGGTCATAGATGCGGGCGCGCTTGGTGCCGCGCTCGCGATAGGCGCCGGTATCGTGCAGCTCAATGCCGGCACGGTCGGCCAGGTAGCGAATCGACTCAGGGAAGCTCAGGTTCTCGCGCTTCATGATGTAGGTGAAGACATCGCCGCCCTCGCCACAGCCAAAGCAGTGCCACACCTGCGTGGCGGGGATAATGTGAAACGACGGGGTCTTTTCGCCATGGAAGGGGCAGCAACCCCAAAACTCATGGCCGCGGGGCTTGAGCTCAACCGTTTCCTGCACGATGGCAACCAGGTCGGACGCAGCGCGTACCTGGTCTTTTTCCTCATCGCTAATCACGGATGCTCACCCCCTGCTCACCCAAATGATGACGGATATCGTCAATATTACCCTCGACGGTCGCGATAAGCTCGTCCAGCGAATCGAACACACGCGATGGGCGCAGCCAACGCGTAAACGCCAGCGACACCGAGGCGCCGTACAGGTCACCCGCATACCCGATCAAGTTGGCCTCGAGATGCGCCGAGGCGGAATCGTCGGCATACGTCGGCGGCAGGCCCACGTTGACGGCGGCAGGCCACACGGTATCGTCAACCAGAACAAGACCCTCGTAGACACCATCGGCAGGTACCTGAATGCCCTCGGGCACCTGGATGTTTGCCGTGGGAAAACCCATGTCGGAGCCCTGGTGACGACCGCCGGCAACAATACCGCGCAGCATGTACGGGCGGCCGAGCAGCTCGGCGGCAAGCTCAACATGACCCTGGCACAGCTCCTGGCGAATCCGGGTGGCGCAGATTGTCTGTCCATCGACGCACAGTAGCTCGTGGCCATAGACGTCAACGCCGCGCTCGGCACCCCATGCCTGCATCTCGGCAACGCCCGATGCGCCGCCGCGACCCAGCCTAAAGTCGCTACCCACACGAATCGAGCGGATATCGACGACGCGCGAAAGCAACTTAAGAAAGCCTACGTGGTCAAGTGCCGCCACCGCGGGCGTAAAGGGAACGGCCACGACCGCATCGACCCCGGTGAGAGCCAGGGCATGCAGACGGTCGGCCGTCGTCATTAGTTTTTGAGCGGGTGAAGAGCTCACCACCACGTCCGGGTCGGGATCGAAGGTGACCACGAGCGCCTTGCAGCCGTGAGCATGCGCATCGCGAACGACCTCGTCTATCAGTTCGTGATGCCCCCGATGCACGCCATCGAATACGCCGATGGCAATCGACGCGGCGCCCAGGCAAGCGCAATCATCAAATGCATCGGCGGCAACGATGCGAGCCTCATCCGACTCGCCCGCGAAAAAAATACGCGCGAGCTCGTGGGAGGCCAGCATCATCGAACACCGCCGATCGCCTGCGGAAAGACGTGCTCCATAACAAAGCGACCGCCCTCGATACGGGCGAGCGCCTTGAGCCCGCCATCGAGCACCAGCGCAAACGGCGCCTTCGACGCATCGAAGCCCACAAGCGCGCGCTCAATAGAAATACGACGTCCGCACAGCAGATCGTCGGCAAGATCACCCGGCAAGTCGACGCGCGTGGCGCCTAGTGCCGCAATGGGATCCAGGGCAAAGCCGGCAGCGGACTCGGCAGAAAGCTCCTCGACCGCATGGCAAGCACCGATGGAGACAATGCCGGAAGCCGTTCGGCGCAGCGCGGAAATATGTGCCGCGTTGTCGCAGGCACGACCCAAGTCGCGGGCGAGCGCACGGATATAGGTGCCCTTGCTCACCGAAAACGCCACAGTCCAAACGCAAGCGTCGCCCTCGCCGCTCACGGCAATCAGATCGGCGGAGTACACCTCGACCGGACGCGGGGGCAACTCAACGGCATTGCCCTCGCGCGCAGACTTATAGGCGCGCACGCCGTTGACAGAAATGGCCGAAAACGCCGGCGGCACCTGCATCTGAGGGCCCAACATAGCGCACAGGCGCTCGCGGGCATAGGCCGGATCGCGCAGGTCGGCGGCAATGGGCACTGTGCGGACGGCCTCGCCTTCCGCATCATCGGTATTGGTCTCGACGCCAAACGAAATGTCGGCGACGTAGCTTTTGGTATCGAGCGTGAGCATGCCCAGCAGACGCGTGGCCTGGCCCACGCCCACCACCATGACACCCGATGCCATGGGGTCGAGCGTTCCGGCATGACCGACGCGCCGCTCATGGAGGGCGCGTCGGCATTGCGAAACAACGTCATGAGACGTGCAGCCCACCGGCTTATCGACGGCGAGCAGCATATTAAGTTGAGAAGGTGTACGACGAGCCATGTACCATCCAAAAAGTTAGAGCTCGACGGTCACCGAAGCGGGATCTTCCCCTACCAGCTCGGCCAGCATGGGAAGTGCCGTGGTGAGCGTCTCGGAAATCGTTCCGGCGTTGGTAAAGCCGGCGGCAGCGTGGTGCCCACCTCCGCCAAAGTTGGCCGCAATCTCGGAAACATCAAGATCGCCCTTGGAGCGCAGGTTGCCTCGTACCTTGGTATCGTCCTCGATGCCCTTAAGAAACAGGCAGACCTCGACACCCATCACCGAGCGCACCACATCGACCAGGCCGTCGCACTCATCCGAGGTGACGCCGCATTCCTTAAGGTCACTTTCGTACGCGTAGCTATACGCCACGCGCCCGTGCGCGACCGTCTTGATGCGACCCATGACGATGGACTTGAGGTGCAAGAACTCGACGCGCTGGCTCTGGTAGACCTCGAGCGCGACGCGTGCCGGATCGGCACCGTGCGCCACCAGACGCGAGGCGGCATGAAACGCTGCGGCGTCGGCGTTCTGATACTGAAAACGACCGGTGTCGGTGACCAGGCCGCACAGCAGGCAGGTAGCGATACTGTCGCTTGCGGTAATGCCGCAATCGGCCAAAAATCGGTCGATAATCATGGCGCAAGCAGCAGCATTGACACACCTAAGGCTGACCTCGGCAAACTCCTCGCGCGCCGGGTGATGGTCAAAGCACGCCACGTGAGCCGAACGACGCAACACCTCGGCGGAATAATTGAGGCGCTCGACGACCGGCACGTCTACCGAAATGAACAGGTCCGGGTTGCCGGTGTAGGCAGATGCCGGCACCAGAAGATCGGCACCCTCCATAAAACGGTAGATACGCGGAACGGGATCGTCGTCTGCCAACAGCAGGGCGATGTCCTTGTCGGGAAACACCTTCATAAGCGAAAGGCCAAGGCCCAACACGGAGCCCAGGGCATCGCCATCGGGAGAGGTGTGACCCGAGATCGCAACGGAGGACGCATCCTCGATGAGCTCGAGGATGCGTCGTTTAATATCTGCAGACTCGCACGAGGTGAGGTCGGCGGAATTAGTCATCTAAAGCTGCCTCCTGGGCGGCATCCGCTATGGGGTAGCCGTCCTCGTCCTTTTCGATCGCAAGCGTGGCCGGAACGTTTTCCAGCGCACGTGTGATGCGCTCGGCCTCATCGGTCGAGCGATCGATGCGAAAATCGAGCTCGGGCGTGACGCGCCAATCGAGCGAGCGAGCCAACAGGCTGCGAATACGGCCCTTGGCGCTGGCAAGCGCCTCCATGACCTCATCGTAGCGGCTCGCATCGCACGACACGTACACGCGTGCGAACGAACGGTCCACCGCGACCTCGACCGCAGTCAGGGTGACCAGGTCAAGACGCGGATCGGAAACCTCAAAGAGCAGGATATAACCAAGCTTCTCGCGAAGCTGCTCGCCCAAACGGCGGGTTGCCTGCGTTTGCTTCATAGCGCTACCCCCTACTCGGTACGGGCAACCTGGTCGATGCGGTAACCCTCGATCTGATCGCCGGGCTTGATGTCCTGGAAGTTCTCCAGGCCAATGCCGCCCTCGGAACCGCTCTTGAGGCTCTTGGCCTCGTCCTTGTAGTGGCGCATCGAGGCAATCTTGCCGTTGAAGACCACAATGCCGTCACGCACCAGGCGCACGGAATCGGTCGCGGCGATCTCGCCCTCCTCCACGCGGACACCAGCGGCGATGCCGACTTTGGGCACCTTGAAGGTGTCCAGGACGGTCGCGGTACCCGTGGAGACCTCGACCTCGGTGGGCTTGAGCATGCCGATGCGGGCAGCGTCGAGCTCCTCGAGGCACTTATAGATAACGTCGTAGCAACGAATCTCGACGCCCTCGCGCTCGGCTGCGGAGCGGGCCTTGCCGTCGGGACGCACGCCAAAGCCGATGATGATGGCGTTGGAGGCGTCGGCCAGGACGACGTCGGTCTCGTTGATGGCACCGACGGCGGAGTGGATCGTGTTGATGCGGACCTCGGACTGATCCATCTTGTCGAGCGAGTCCTGAAGGGCCTCGATAGAACCCTGGACGTCGGCCTTGATGATCAGGTTGAGCTCCTTGACCTCGGCGTCGGCGATGGTCTCGAAGAGGTTCTCGAGCGTGACGTGCTTCACGCGGCTCTGCTCCTCGATACGGGCCTTGAGCGAACGCTCATCGGCCAGGGCGCGAGCCTCGCGCTCATCCTCGAACACGCGGAACTCGTCACCGGCGTTGGGCACGGACTGCAGGCCCAGGATCTCGACGGCGTCGGAGGGGCCGGCCTCGGTGACGGCGTTGCCCTTTGGATCGAGCATGGCGCGGACGCGGCCGTAGGTAAGGCCGGCGACCAGCGTATCGCCCACGTGCAGGGTACCGCGGGTCACCAGCACGGTAGCGACCGAACCGCGGCCCTTGTCGAGCTTAGCCTCGAGGACGTTACCGGAGGCAAAGGTGTCGGGGTTGGCCTTGAGCTCGAGCACGTCGGCCTGGAGCAGCACGGTCTCGAGCAGGTCGTCGATACCGATCTTCTGCTTGGCCGAGATGTTGACGAACATGTTCTGTCCGCCCCACTCCTCGGGGATGATGCCGTACTCGGTGAGCTCCTGGCGCACGCGGTCGGGGTTAGCGCCCGGCTTATCGATCTTGTTGACGGCGACGACGATGGGTACGCCGGCGGCCTTGGCGTGGTTGATCGACTCGATGGTCTGAGGCATGACGCCGTCGTCGGCAGCCACGATCAGGATGACGATGTCGGTCACCTTGGCGCCGCGGGCACGCATGGCCGTAAAGGTGGCGTGGCCCGGGGTATCGATGAAGGTGATCTTGCGGTCGTTGATCATGACCTGCGAAGCGCCGATGGCCTGGGTAATGCCGCCCGCCTCGCCGGCAGCGACACCGGTGTGACGGATGGCGTCGAGCAAGCTCGTCTTGCCGTGGTCGACGTGACCCATGACGGTGACGACCGGGGCGCGGGGCTTAAGGTCGGCGGGATCGTCGTAGAACGAGAAGGTGTTCTCCTCCTCGGGGGTGATGATTTTGATCTGACGGCCCAGGTCGTCGGCAACGAGCTCGACGAGGTCGTCGGACATGGACTGCGTCATCGTGAGCGGCGTGCCCAGCAGGAACAGGCGCTTGATGATGTCGTTGGCCGGAACGTCGAGCGCCTCGGCAAGCTCCTGGACGGTAACGCCCTGGGAGACCTTGATGGCGTCGAGTTCCTCGGGGTTCACGCCCTGGGCCAGCGCCTCCTCAATCTTGCGCTCCTCCTGAGCCTTAGCAGCCTCACGCTCGCGCTTCTCCTTGCGCTTCTTGCGGCGACCGGTGGACTCGCGAGAGGCCTCCTCGACGGCGGCGCGGGCCTCCTCGAGCACCTTCTCGCGGCTGTACTCCTCGGCCTCACGCGCCATGCGGCTGTAGTGGTCCTCATCGTTGCCGTGACCGCCCTTGCGCTTCTTGCCCTTGCCCTGCTTATCGGGGTTGGGGAAGTCCATGCCGGCAGCGACGTTGTTGCTGGCGTTGGTGCGATGGCTGTGCGGACGGCTCTCGGAGGCGTGGCGATCGGAGTTGTTGTCGGAGGCGTTGCGATCGTTACGACGGCCACCGCGACGGTCGTTGTTGCCGCCACGACGGTTACCGCGCTCGGAGGCGCGCTCGGCCTTGGCCTTCTCCTCGGCGTCCTTCTTCTCCTTGAGCACGGTCTCCTGTGCGGCGATCTGGTCAAGCAGCGAACGGAAGCGCGAGCCGGAGTCGGAAGCGGGGACGGCGCGGCGCTGGGCCTCGCGGGCAGCCTCCTCCTTCTCGCGGGCAAGGCGCTCCTGCTCGGCCTTCTTCTTGGCCTCGGCCTCGGCGCGAGCGGCCTCCTCGGCAGCCTGGGCGGCGGCGAACTGGCGGCGCTCCTCCTCGCGAGCCTTCTCGGCGGCGATGCGCTCGCGCTCGGCCTCGGCAGCACGCGCTGCCTCCTCGGCGGCGGCTGCCTCCTCCTCGGCCTGCTTGGCGGCCTCGACTTCCTTGGCGCGGGCCTCGATCACCGAGGCGAGCTGCTTGCGGACCATGGCGACGTAAGCGTCCTCCAGAGCGGAGGAAGCTGACTTAGCGGGAATCTTCATTTCGGCGAGATGACCCATCAGTTCCTTGGAGGTCATGCCGAACTCTTTGGCCAGGGTGGACACACGGACTTTTGCCATATGACTTCACCTACCCTTTCTGGCACCTTGGGTGCCTAGAGACTGAACGAGCGTGGGAGATGCGCCGGGACCCGCCCGGCGCGACCGCGCGCTAGATCAGGTCCTCCGCATCATCGAAGGCGTCGGTGTCGTGGACACCGCAGAAACGGGAGCCGGGACGGGCCTGGTTGCGGCACTGGATGCCGTCCTCGGACACGTACTCGCAGCGACGGATGTCGTCGTCCTCCTCGTCACCGATCAAGTCGGCGGCGGGCTCCTCGTGAACGGGGACGTTCTTGAGGATGTCGGCGGCAAGGGTCTCAGACTTGATGTCGATGTGCCAGCCGGTCAGACGGGCGGCGAGGCGGGCGTTCTGGCCCTCCTTGCCGATGGCGAGCGAAAGCTGGTCGTCGGGCACGATAACGCCGGCGTAGGCCTTCTCCTCGTCGATGAGGACGCGGGTGACCTTGGCGGGCGACAGGGCGTTGGCGACGTAGACGGCCGGATCGGCATCCCACAGGATGACGTCGACGCGCTCGCCGCGGAGCTCGCCTACGACGGCGCGAACACGGCTGCCCTTAGGGCCGACGCAGGCGCCCACGGGATCCAGGCGATCGTCGAGCGAGTGGACGGCAACCTTAGAGCGCTGACCGGGCTCGCGGGCGATCGACTTGATCTGGACGGTGCCCTCATAGATCTCGGGCACCTCCTGCTCAAACAGACGACGCATGAGCTCGGGGTGGGTACGGGAGATGACAATCGGCGGACGGCTGTGCTCGCCACGAACCGGCTGCAGGTTGGAGTTGGGGTCGCGAACGTCGATGATCACGGCCTTGATGTGCTGGTTGTGCAGGTAGCGCTCGCCCATCGGACGCTCGTTGCGCTCGTTCTCGTAACGGCGCTGGTCGAAGTGCGGAAGCTCGGCCTCGACGCCATCGCGGATCTTGACGATCGTGAAGTCGGGCGTGGACTGCAGCACGGTACCGCTGATGAGGTCACCGATACGTCCGGAGAACTCCTCGTAGATCTGCTCGCGGGCGGAGTTGCGCACGATGGCGTTGATCTCGGCCTTGGCGTGCTGGGCGGCGATGCGGCTCGTGTTCTTGGGGGTGACGTCGATCTCCTCGAACTCGGTGAAGTTGCCCTCCTCGTCCATTGAATCGTCGATCGGCTCCAGACGGTAGACGTAGATCTTGCCGGTGGTGCGGTCGATGGTCACCTTGGCGCCCCACTCAAGATGCAGGATCTCGGCATAGCTCTTGGCGAGCGACTGCTCCAGGCGGTCGATCAGGTAGAGCTGGTCGATGCGCCTCTCCTGGCAAAGCTCCATCAGGGCGGACATCATGTCGGATGCTGCCATGTTAGTTTCCTTCCTTCGCGGGCTTGAAGTCATAGGTGGGCTTCAACTTGCACTTTTTAACATCAGAGAAATCGAGGGTGACGGACTCGCCGTCCTCGAGCTCGAGAGTCACGTTCGTCTCGGTCGCGGCGGCAATCTTGCCGGAGTACTTGCGACGGCCCTCGGTGGCGGTGGAGGTGAGCTCGCAGTCCTCACCCACAAAGCGGGCAAAGTCGCGCGGGCGGCGCAGCGGGCGCGCCATACCCGGGCTCGACACCTCGAGCGTGTAGCTCGAAGAAATGGGGTCGAGCTCCTCGATCACGTCGCCGACCCACTTGGTATTGGCCGTGACGTCGTTGAGCGACAGACTCTGACCCTCGGCACCCTCGATACGCACACGCACGCAGGGGGCCTTGGTGGCGCCCACGAGCTCAACGTCGACAATATCGACATCGTGCTGGGGAGCGACGGCCTCGAGCGCGTCGATGATCGCCTGCTCGGTCTTGGTCTTGACCATTGCGGCACCTCCATCCATACAAAAAAGAAGCGGGGCCGAAACCCCACTTCTTTCAATTACAACTTCATTTGCAAGCAAACTATACCAATACCTGCGAAAACGTGCAAGCGTCAAAGAAATTCGCAGGTCAGCGCGCCCACAGCTTCTCCACAAGAATAGGACAATTAGGCGAGGACTCCTGTGCGGCGCTCCCCAAAAGCCCCAAAACGGGCCATGCGTCCCAGCGCGCCGACCGAATCGGGCCCCATGGGCATTCCATCCCTGGGCGCACATCGGCCAGACTGCTCGTAAGGGACATTCTGGAACAGATAAGCCGTATTCACGCATAGACCGCACAACCTTCCGGATCCTCTACGGCAAGGAGACACCATGAAACGCCTAGGCACCCTCTGCGCGACCGCGCTCGTCGTCGCCGCCTGCTCGTTCGCTCTGGCGGGCTGCAGCAACGTCGATGGTAAAACCGGACCATGCAGGCCGGATCTCGGCAGCACCAAAGCCATCGAGAAAACGACGCCTTCGGAGCGTTTCGACAAAATAGACGAAGATATAGTCGACCCCCAGGGCTTAGGTCCCGACCCTCAAGAACAGTTCCCCATCGACCTTGAGGCAGACGAGAACGTCCATGTTACCTGCGTGGGCAAGGACACGGATGGCTACGGCGACGCCGTGTTGGTCTTTGCGGTGACAAACAACACCGATGCCGACATGATGTTTGGCGATGTTGATGCTTATGCCTACGTCAACGGTGTCGTCCGCGACGTGCGCATGCGCCAGCCCGTCGCCGCAGGCGAAGAAGCGACCGCGATGCTCACCTTTGTAGGCACCTTCGACGATCCGGACTTTGACGTGAACAACGACCTCAACGACATCTACCTCAACATCTGGATGTTCGAAGAGCAGACGGGCAACGTCTACTTTAGGGACCTGGTGCACATTCCGTAGCGGGTGACGCTCGGCACAAGCCAAGCGGGGCATACAACGCAAAACGAGGGACGACCCCATCGGATCGCCCCTCGTCTTTTATGCGTCAGTTATGCTCGCAGTGCTTACTTGACCACCAGGTTGACCAGCTTGCCAGGCACGCAGATGGCCTTGACGACCGTCTTGCCCTCGAGCCACTTGGCGACGGCGGCCTCGGCGGCAGTCTGCATTTCCTCATTGGAAGCATCGCGGGGCACGTCGATGCGGCCGCGGACCTTGCCGAGCACCTGGACGACGATCTGCACCGTATCCTCGATGGACTCGGCCAGATCGAACTCGGGCCAGGCGGCGGTGTAGGCGTTGCCCTCGCAGCCGAGTGCCTCGTGCCACAGCTCGTCGGCCCAGAACGGGCAGATGGGGGCAAGGACGCTCACGATGTCCTTGGCCACGCCGTAGCACAGGGCCTTGTCGCGGTCAGCACCCTCGGTGGCGTTGAGGTAGGCGCTCGCCGCATTGACGAGCTCCATGACGGCCGAGATCGCGGTGTTGAACTGGCCGCGATCGAAGTCATCGGTGCACTTGGCGATGGTGCGGTGACGCTCGCGGTAGAGCTTCATCGCGGTCTCGTCGAGCACGGACTTGTCGAAGGCAACGTTGGCGTCACCCGACTGGACGAGCTGCCAAACGATACGCCAGGCGCGCTTGATAAAGCGGTTGGCGCCCTCGACAGCCTTGGGATCCCAGTCGAAGTCCTTCTCGGGCGGAGCGATAAACAGGATCGCCAGACGCATGGTGTCGGCGCCGTAGGGCTCGATAACCGAGCTCGGGGGCACCACATTGCCCTTGGACTTGGACATGGTGTCGCCGTTCTCGTCCTTGACCATGCCCTGGCACAGCAGGTTGGTGAAGGGCTCGTCCACGCTCAGCAGGCCCAGGTCGCGTAGCGCCTTGGTAAAGAAGCGACTGTAGAGCAGGTGCAGAATGGCGTGCTCGATGCCGCCGATGTAGTTATCGACGGGCATCCAACGGTCTGCCGCCTCGCGGGAGAAGGGCAGCTCGGTGTTGTGCGGGTCGGTATAACGCAGGTAATACCAGCTGGAGCAGGTGAACGTGTCCATGGTATCGGTCTCGCGCTTAGCCGGGCGGCCGCAGGCCGGGCAGGTGGTCTCGTAGAAGTCCTTGCACTCGGCAAGGGTCTCGCCGGCGCCCAGGTCCAGGTTCTCGGGCAGCGTCACCGGCAGCTGATCCTCGGGCACGGGCACGATGCCGCAGTGCTCGCAGTGGATGGCCGGGATGGGGTTGCCCCAATAGCGCTGGCGGCTGATGAGCCAGTCGCGCAGGCGGAATTCGACCTTGCGACGGCCGCAGCCCATGGCCTCGAGGTCGGCCACGATGGCAGCCTCGCCCTCGGAGTGCTTACCGCCGCGCATGCCGGTGTACTTGCCGGACTGGACGAGCGTGCCCTCGGCGGCGTGGGCGCAATCCCAGTCGACGTTCTCGGCATGGAAGGTATCGATAGTCTCGCCGCTGGCCTCGACGGCAGCGCGATCGTCATCGTCCAAGATGATCGGCACGATCGGCAAGTCGTACTTGCGGGCAAACTCAAAGTCGCGCTGGTCGCCGCAGGGAACGGCCATGACGGCGCCGGTACCGTAGTCGGCAACGACATAATCGGCAACCCACACGGGGACCTTCTCACCGTTGACGGGGTTCACCACGTAGCGGCCGGTAAAGGCACCGTGCTTCTCGAGGGTGCCCTGGGCACGCTCGACGGCGGAGATATGCTTGGAGTCCTCGACGATCTTGGTCACGGCCTCCTCGTACTCCGTGCCCTCGACGAGCTCGTGCAGACGAGCGTACTCGGGAGCCAGGACAAAGAAGGACACACCAAAGAGGGTGTCGGCACGCGTGGTGAAGACGGTAATCTTACCCTCGTCGCCCTCGATGGGCTCGCCATCCTGGTCGCACAGGGTAAAGTCGACCTCGGCGCCCTCGGAGCGGCCAATCCAGTTGGCCTGCATCTGCTTGACGCGCTCGGGCCAGCCGGGGAGCTTCTCCAGGTCGTCGAGCAGCTCCTGGGAGTACTCGGTGATCTTGAAGTACCACTGCTCAAGGTCGCGCTTCTCGGGCTCGGTGCCGCAGCGCCAGCACTTGCCCTCGGTGACCTGCTCGTTGGCCAGAACGGTCTTGCAGTTAGGGCACCAGTTGACCGGGTTCTTCTTGCGGTAGACCAGGCCCTTTTCCCACAGCTTCTCAAAGATCCACTGACCCCAGCGGTAGTAGTCGGGGCTGCAGGTCTTGACCATGCGATCCAGATCGTAGGAGAAGCCCATGCGCTTCATCGTGGCGAGCGCCTGGTCCATGTTCTTATACGTCCAGGCGGCAGCCTGCGTGTTGTGCTTGATGGCGGCGTTCTCGGCGGGCAGGCCAAAGGCATCGAAGCCGATGGGGTGCAGTACGTCAAAGCCGCGCATGCGGGCCTGACGGGCCATGGCATCGCCGATGGTATAGTTGCGCGCGTGGCCCATGTGCAGGTCGCCCGACGGATACGGGAACATCTCGAGCACATACTTCTTGGGCTTGCTGTCGTCGGTGTCGACGGCAAAGAGGTTGGAGTCCTCCCAGGCCTTCATCCACTTGGACTCAATGGCCTGCGCGTCGTAAGCAGGGATCTCGTCCTTATGATCTGTGCAATCGCACATATCAGCTCCTTTAATCTTAGCTGGGGTCGGGCGGCTTGGCTTTATTCGCTACTGCGGACAGTCCTGCGCAAGACGAAGAGCACATTAAGTGCTCTTCTATGCGTGCGGAACTTGTAGCGAACAAAGCCAAGCCGCCCGACCCTAAGGTTAACTTGACTGATGATAGCAAATACAACAAGCGAGATGCCTGCGACTTGCGGGCATCTCGCTTTATCTAAATAACGTGGTTGAAACTCAACCTTTATGTGAGACTCTTATCCTATCGATAAGACACAGACTGCTGGGAGTCTTTCACGACTACGTCGTGGGCGCCGCCTTCGACGATCGAGGTCGAGCTCACCAGGGTCAGGCGTGCCTTTTCCTGGAGCTCGGGGATCGAGAGGGCACCACAGTTGCACATCGTGGACTTGACCTTGTAGAGCGTGCCGCCCACGCCGTCCTTGAGGGAGCCGGCATAGGGAACGTAGGAGTCGACGCCCTCGACAAAGCTGAGCTTCGCGGCGCCACCCAGGTCGTAGCGCTGCCAATTGCGGGCACGCGCAGAACCCTCGCCCCAGTACTCCTTCATGTACTGACCGTTCACGTTGACGCGCTCGGTCGGGCTCTCATCAAAGCGGGCGAAGTAGCGGCCCAGCATCATAAAGTCGGCGCCCATGGCAAGGGCGAGCGTCATGTGGTAGTCGTAGACGATGCCGCCGTCGGAGCACACGGGCACGTAGACGCCGGTCTCCTCGTAGTACTCGTCGCGAGCGCGGCAGACGTCGATCAGCGCGGTGGCCTGGCCACGACCGATACCCTTGGTCTCACGGGTGATGCAGATGGAGCCGCCGCCGATACCGACCTTGATGAAGTCGGCGCCGCAGTCTGCCAGGAAGCGGAAGCCCTCGGCATCGACGACGTTACCAGCACCGACCTTGACGTCTTCGCCGTAGTTGGCGCGGATCCACTCGATGGTGCGCTTCTGCCATTCACTAAAGCCCTCGGAAGAGTCGATGCACAGGACATCAGCGCCGGCCTCGATAAGCAGCGGCACGCGCTCGGCATAGTCGCGGGTGTTGATACCGGCGCCGACCATGTAGCGCTTGTCGCCGTCGAGCAGCTCGTTGGGGTTGGTCTTGTGGCTGTCATAGTCCTTGCGGAAGACAATGCCCATGAGGTGATCGTTGTCGTCGACGATGGGCAGGGCGTTGAGCTTGTTGTCCCAGATGACGTCGTTGGCAACCTTGAGGCTGATGTTCTTGTCGCCCACGATGAGCTGCTCACGCGGGGTCATGAACTCCGAGACCTTCGTCTGGTGGTCATCGCGACTGGGGCGATAGTCACGGCTGGTGACGATGCCCAGGAGCTTACCCTTGGGAGTGCCGTCGTCGGTAACCGGCATGGTGGAGTGACCGGTCTTCTCCTTGAGCTCGATGACCTGCTCCATGGTCATGTCGGGGGTCAGCGTGGAATCGGACTGAACGAAGCCAGCCTTGTGATCCTTGACGGCCTTGACCATAGCGGCCTCGGACTCGGCGCTCTGGGAACCGTAAATGAAGGACAGGCCACCCTCGGTAGCGAGCGCGACACCCATATCGACGCCCGAGACGGACTGCATGATGGCGGAAACCATGGGGATGTTCAAGGTGATTGCCGGCTTCTCACCGCGCTTAAAGCGGGTTAGCGGCGTCTTAAGAGAGACGTTGTTGGGGATGCACTGCGAGGACGAGTAACCAGGGACCAGCAGATACTCCGAAAACGTGTGGGACTCACCGGGAAAGAACGTAGCCATGTTTCTCCTTTTTCCATGCGACCGGTCGGCTGCAGGCCTCGTAGGACCCAGCCCAACCTTGGGCGCCCAATACTGGGGAAGTATCTTAACGCACTTTGACTGCTACAATGCATGATTTAAGAAGAGCACACGAGGGTTTGACGCATGCTTTGCGTTTGCCCAGCAAACACTTTAGCGGGAAGACGTGGAGCACATGGAGTACAAGACGACGGCAAAGCTGGTCATTCAAGCGTGCGACAAGGATCTACCGGGCGTCTTCGGCCACGGCTGCGTCTTGCTGCTGCAAGGTATCGCCCATGAGCACTCGCTCAACCGTGCCGCCAAGAGCATGGGCATGGCATATTCCAAGGCCTGGCGCATTGTGAACGAAGCCGAAGGCCAGCTGGGCTGCAAGCTCATCGAGCGCGACGGCGCCCGCGGATCCACGCTCACCCCCGCCGGCGAGCGAGCCGTAATGGTCTACGAGGAGCTGCAGGCCGACATTAACAACGTCATTGCCACCAAAGCAAACGACCTCATCGCCAGCATCAAAGAGTAGCCAATTTGGGACGGGGCTTTTTTAGCTACACAACCCCTTCTCATAAGTTGCGGTGAAATAGGGACTGTTTATGCCGATAAAGCCGTAAATCAATCCCTATTTCACCGCAACTTATGGAGTTGAGGATGATTTAGCTAGTTGCGGAGGGCGTTGTCTAGGGTTGACGCTACAACTAGGGGGTCGTCGGTACCAGCGAAAAGGCGAATGGTGCTCCCCTGCTTGCCGCGTGGAGCCGAAAGACGCGTCGTTGCGCCGCCGGCGGGCGATGTGCGAAGCTCCCCCGGCAAAGCGTCGAACAGCTCTCCCGCGCTACGCTCGATAAGATCGAACTCAACTGCCGGGCCAAAGCCGTGCTCGAGGATTCCTGTTGCAACCGCATGGTCGGAATGCGAGCTCAGCCCGGGATAGCGCACGTTGCGTACCATCTCATTGGCGGCCAGATACTCGGCCAGTGCACGGGCGCGATCGAAATGCGCCTGCATGCGGGCATCGAGCGAGTCCAGCCCGCGCTCCAGCACACCGGCCTCGTCAGCAGGCAAATCAAGCTTGGCCAAGCCACAGCCCTCAAGCAGGGCGTGCGCGCACTCGGCAGCGGCATCCACACGATGGCGCTTGAGCTGCGAGCGCCCGACCGAAGCGGCAACGAGATTGCGCGGAGCCATACCGGCGCACACGCGATCGAGCGCCTCGAGCGACAGCGCAGAACCAAGCCGCAGCGGATCGCAGCCAAAAGCCGACGCCACCGTGTTATCTGCCACGAGCAGCGCGCGGGCATCGCGAGCCGCGCGACCCAGAGTGCGAAGATCGGGGACGCGCAGACCAAACCCGCCGATAGAGTTGACGAACCACCAAAGGTGCGACCCCTCGGCATCAAGCGAAGTATCAAAGCCCTTGGACGCGGCAGCAAACGCATCGGCAGACGGTGAGCCCACCAGCACAACGTCGCAGTCATCAAAGCCGCGCGCAAACGCATCGGCAAAGTCGTCCGCAAAGGCCACCAGGCGGTCACCGGGACGCACAATACCCAGCAGCGACAGAGCCGCCGGCACATGCGGGGCCGCAACAAGACGCGCCTCGCGCGCACTGGACCTCAAAGCCCAGGCCTCTTCTAGCTGCTGTACATCCACACGGCACCGTCCCTTCATAAGCAAAAACCCACGATGCGGGTGTTCCCCGCACCGTAGGCAACGGCTGCAGTATAGCGCCGATATGCGACGGATCGCCTAGATGTTGAGCGTGTGATAGCTCACGCTCGCACCCGGGGCGTCAACGGACACGCCATAGGCCTCGGGATAGATGCGTGTCGAAAACACGAGAGCGCCATCGTTTACAAACACCTCAACCGACGAGACATCGCCGACAATGCGCGCATTACGAACCTCGTCGACGGGCTCCCAGCGCACGGTACGCCCGCAGCCGGCAGAAGCGCGATCCTCGTCGGTAAATCGCATCTCAAAGCGCGAGGGCAGTTCGCCCTCGGCGGGTACAAACGCCAGCCTTAGCTCGTCATCAACGGTCGCGGTAAACGCGTCGTTGACACCGTCGACAACAACGTCAAAGCAGGTATCGCCGGAAACCTCCAGCGAGCCCTCCCCCACACGCACCGAGGCATAATGGCGCTCGATCTCGCGCGCCGGCTGCTGCAGCACCACGCCGCCGTCACCGGCCGTAAGCTCGCGCGGCACCGTCATGCAGTGCTGCCAGCCGCACACCACGGTGGGTGCGTTGCCATAGGTCGGCTCATCGGGCATGCCCATCCAGCCGATCAGAATGTGGCGACCGTCCTCGGCCGTGAACTCCTGCGGAGCATAGAAGTCAAAACCGGCGTCCCACAGGCGGAACTCGCCCAGCTCATAGGCACCGTCACCACCGGTAATGTCGCCCGTTACAGGCATGTAGCCAGCAGCGTATACGTTGCCGCGGTCCCAACGACCGCCCTCGAGCCCCTGAGGAGAGAAGGAAAGGAACTTTGCCGGTACGCCGCAATCCGCCTTAAGCTCAAGATATCCCGGGCACTCCCACATAAAGCCAAAACGCTCGGGCGTAGACACACGGCTCTCGAGCTCCCAGTTCAGCATATCCGCCGAACCATACACCAGGATCTCGCCCTCATCGCGCCCGGCACCCTCGCCGTGCATCGCACAAAAACGGCTCTCGATATGCGATCCATCAACGCGACGACGGGCGCCCAGCACCATGTGATAACGCCCGTCTGCGTCACGCCACACCTTGGGATCGCGCACGTGGCAGGTCAAATCCTCGGGATAATCCTCGGACGCCAGCACTACGCGCTTTTGGCTGAACTCCCGACCGGCAAGGCCATCAACGCTCTCGACGTAAACAGTATCGGCACGACGGCCGGTATTGACGTAGTCGTACGTCCCGTCCGCATCGGATAGCTTCACATTGCCTGTGTACAGCACGCGAATGCGACCGTCCTCGGCAAGCGCGGAGCCCGAATACACACCGTGGCAATCGAACGGCTCGTCGGGCAGCAGTGGGGCGCCAACGTAGTCCCACGTCATAAGGTCGCGACTCGTCGCATGGCCCCAGACCTTAACGCCACCATCGACATCAAAGGGCGCATATTGAAAATAAGCGTGGAACACGCCGTCCGCTTGGCAAAGACCGTTGGGGTCGTTGAGCCAACCCGCCGGCGGCATAATATGGAAGTGCTGGCCATACGCGCCATGACCGCACTCAGAGGCGGCAGCGTCAACAGTGGCAACAAGCTTTGCAAGGTCGCGACCAAGTGCATTAGACATATCAAAGTCCTAACGGATCGAAAGTAACAAGGCACCAGAGATAGGCACCGGATACGGGAAACGCCCGCGAGCATACAACCCGCGGGCACCCTTCAATCAAAAGCTCTTAGGCCTGCTCGGAAGCCTTGGGCTCGTCCTTGTACAGGACAAATGAGACGGCAAAGGAAACCAGCGCGGCGACCGCAAACATGATCGCGTACTGCACGGGCTGGGCCAGGCACAGCAGGATACCGAAGATGCCGGTAACGCCGGTGCCGGAAGCGGCAAGCGAGGTGAGCGCGCAGACCAGGGCACCGCAACCGCCGCCGATGCAGCCGGCGATGAAGGGCTTAAAGAAGCGCAGGTTCACACCAAAAATGGCCGGCTCGGTAATACCCATGAAGGCGGACAGAGCCGAAGGAAGTGCCAAACCCTTGATCTTGGCATCGCGGGTCTTAAAGGCAACGGCGAGCGCGGCGCCACCCTGAGCGATGTTGGCAGCGCTGGCGATGGGCAGCCAGTAGGTCACACCGTACTGGGCGAGCTGACCCAGGTCGATGGCGGTGTACATCTGGTGGATACCGGTAACGACCGTGGGGGCATAGAACAGGCCGACGATAAAGGAACCGATGCCGAAGGGCAGGGTCAGCAGGGCCTGGATCAGACCGAGGATGGCGTTCTCGGCCCAGACAAAGATGGGGCCGACGGCAACGAGCGTCACGAGCACGGTCACGAACACCGAGACGAGCGGGGTCACAAAGAGGTCGAACATCTCGGGAACGATCTTGTGCAGGCGCTTCTCGAGGAAGGCCAGAATGGCGCAGGCGATAACGATGGGGATCACGTGGCCCTGATAGCCGACCCACTCAAAGCTGTACACGCCGGGGATGACGGTGACCATGGTCTGAACGCCCTCGGAGGCAACCGTGTAGGCGCTCTGCAGCGAGGAGTTGATGAACGCACCGCCGACGACGGCACCCAGGTACGGGTTGGCGCCAAAGGCCTTGGCGGCGGAGTAGCCGATCAGGATCTGCAGAATGCCAAAGGACGTTCCCGAGACCAGGTCGGCGATCTTATAGATAAAGTTATTGGTGTCGAGCGCGATAAAGCCGTTGGAGGCCATAAAGTTGAGGGCGCTCATAATGCCCAGCAGCAGGCCCGAAGCCACGATGGCAGGGATGATGGGGACAAAGACGTCGCCGAGCACCTTAATGGCACGCATAAAGATGTTCTGCTGCTGCGCCGCGGCCTCCTTGACCTCGGCCTTGGTAGCAGCTTCGACGCCACTGAGCGCGATGAACTCCTCGTAGACCTTGTTGACGGTGCCGGTGCCAAAAATAATCTGCAGCTGGCCCTGGGCCTCAAAGACGCCCTTGGCGCCGTCGATATTCTCGAGGGCTTCCTTGTCGACCTTGGCGTTATCGGCAATCACCAGGCGCAGACGCGTGGCGCAGTGTGCGGCCGAAACAACGTTGCTGGCGCCACCGATGTTGTCGAGCACCTCTTGGGCTGATTTGCGGTAGTCCATGACTTCCCTTTCCTCCAACGGGCGCATCTGCACCCGGCCATCTTTGACACTTACACTGTAATCGTTTTCAGTTTCATATGTCTGTAATCGTTTTCATAGTAGGGTGAACGGTAGGAAAAAGCCGGCGAAAGGTAGTTTTGAAGCAAAAACAGGGGTCTCAGAGGCAGGCAGACGTGCCCAAGGCCTAGACATTCATAAGCTGATGGCCGAGCTTGAGCGTCTTGAGACCGCTCTCCCCCTCCTCGCCATCGAGCGCGTTGAGCAACATATTGGTCGCCTCGACGCCGCTGGTCAGGTAGCCGTAATGCACGGTGGGAATGCCGCCCGTCAGCGCGCGCAAAAATGCGTTGTCGCCGAAGCCGCTCACGCGACGCACGCCCTCGCCCATGCCACGCACCTCGTCAAGAGCGCGCAGTGCGCCGGCAGCCATAGTGTCGGTCGCGCACGCGATAAACGAAACATCGGGGGCATCGGCAAGCAGCTCGCGCGCAGCGCGATAGCCCGAGTCGAGCGTAAACGAGCCCAGGCGAATCAAGGCGGCATCGAGCGGGTTACCCGCGGCGCGCAAGCCGGCCTCAAAACCGCGACGGCGGTCATAACCGGTCGCGCGGTCCTCTTCGGTAACTCCGATGTAGGCGATCTTGCCATCCACCCGACCCGCAAGCGCACGGCCGAGCTCAAAGGCAGCCTCGTAATCGTCGTGATAGACGCACGCCGCGCCCTCGACATGTTGGCCGATCAACACAATGGGCACACGGCACGACTCAATCGCGCGACGGTGCTCGTCGGTGATCATAGTTGCCACCAGAACAATGCCGTCAACCGGGTGGTTTTGGAATAAATCGAGGTATTCGAGCTCACGATCGGCCGCGTTGTCGGTGTTGGCAAGCAGCATCTGGTAGCCACGGCGACCGAGCACCTGACCAATGCCGGCGGTAATGCGGCTCACGGATTCCGAGTTGATCTTAGGTACGATGACGCCGATGAGCTTGGTGGAACCGGTGCGCAGCGCGCGAGCCTGGCTGGATCGCACGTATCCGGTCAGCTCGATTGCCTGCTTAATGCGCTCGGCCTTGTCCGCCGAGATATATCCACCGTTGAGGTAGCGCGAGACGGCGGCGCTCGAAACGCCGGCCAGCTCGGCCACATCTTTCATCTTTACCACGAGCACCCCCGTCGTTGAAATCGCTTTCACCATGATACCCGTGACGGCGCTTCGGATAAATCAATATCACCCAGGTCGAGCAAACGTCAGCGAGCGGGCAGCTGCCGTGGCGAGGTGCCGCGAAAGAGGAGCGAAGCGTACTTTATGTACGCGAGCGATGGTTTGAGCGGCAGATCGCCCGCGCAGATGCCCGCGCAGCGTCGAGCGGTCCGGCGTTTGTTAAAACGCCGGAACATAGTTAGCCGTGATATTCGCCGTTGTATTGGATCAACGTCAGGTCTTCAACGCCGTCAAGCGCACGGATGGCGTCCGCATAGGGCATGTCAACGCCGTCCGAGAACACCTCGACGGCCATCTCGACCTTGTCGCCGCGCATGGTCTTGGACTTGACGGTGAACTTGGTACGCCCAAACGCGCGCACGATATCGTCGCCGGTGGTCTGACCCGTGTAGTGGATGACCATCATGTACACGCGCGCCTTGTCCTGGTGGCTCGCAAAGCCGGCGATCATCACCACGATCACCACCGCCGTGAGCGCCACGAGCGCATACATGCCGGCGCCGGCCGTAATGCCCGTGGTAATGGACCAAAACAGATACAGCAGGTCGAGCGGGTCCTTGACCGCCGTACGGTAGCGGACGATGGACAGAGCACCGACCATACCGAGCGAGATGACCACGTTGGTCGAGATCGCGAGCGTGACCATACAGGTAAGCACGCACATGCCTACAAGCGTAACGGCAAAGCTGCGCGAATACACCACGCCGGTAAAAAAGCGCTTGTACACGTAATAGATCAGGATGCCCATGGCGAGCGCCACGAGCAGCGACAGACCGATCTTGGCAGGGTCGACCTGGCCAAACGCCTCCAAGACGGAGTTCTTAAAAAAGTCCCTGGTGCTCATGGTCTAAATATCCCCTCGGTTCTCAAAATCCGATTCCCAGTAATTAAATCCACGCAGGTAGGCGGTCTTTTCGTAACACAGGCAGTACTTGGAGACCGCCGTAAGCTCGGCCGCTCCCGGCGGCACCATATCGCGCACCAGCTGCGGGCAAAACTCCGTAAACTTGACCTCCATCACCAGCTTGCCGGGCTCCAGGACCGGCAACGCGGGCAGCGTCGCGTCAAAGATATCGAAGCTTCCCACCGCGGCACGCACGTTCATGTCAAACGTAATGCGCACGGTGCCCTCATCCATCACCCACGGCTCGCGCTCGTAGTCCACGATGGTCCGCGGGCGCATCATGTTGCAGATGCACTCGATGTAGAACTCGCGGCAGAGCGGATAGGGGCTCCTCAGCAAAAAGCCGTAGTCGCCGGCCAGAATCTGCTCAAACTCGCCGCGCGTGAGCGGCGCGTCCTCCTTGTAGATCCAGCTGCCGTACTTCTTTTTGCGCTCGAGCTTAATCACCTTGTCGCTGCCGTTATAGATGCGCACGCGATACTTTTTGCGCATGAGAATGCCGGCGTCTTTTTCCTCGTAGGCCGAGTTGCAGTAGTCGTCAAAGTACAGGCTGCGAATGGTGTAACCGCCCGCCCGCGCATGCTTGTCCAGCTTAAACACCGGCGCCATGCGACAGGCAAGCGCAGCGTGCTCGCCCTCGTTAATGAGATATTTGAGCTCGTGGCGGTAACGCTCCTGCGTGACACGCACAGGCGGGGCCGCCAAGCGCTCAAGCAGCGCGCTAGCCCTCCTCATACGTGTCCTCCACGACCTTACCGCCGCCTTGCACGTAAAAACACTTCATGCCGTAGTGCTTGCCGTCGTCGGTCACATAGTAGTCAAACGCATCTTGCGTAAAGCCGTCGGAGTTGGTGGCACGCACGCGCACAAAATACTGGCCGGCATCGGGCGCATCGCAGGTCACCTCGGGAAGCACCACGTCCTCGGCCTTAAAGACAACGTCGCTTATTGCATAGTCACGCGCAAGCTCCACGGTGTAGCGAATGTCGCGCGCCTCAAAGTCGTAGGACGCATCCCAGTTAATACGCAGCTTACCGTTATCGATCTGCGGCACGCCGATGTAGAACGGCATGGGCTTTTTAAAACTCTCGCGAAAGCTCTTATAGTTCTCCTCGATCTCGGAGGGAATCGCCACGGCGATCTGCTCGTATTGGTCCTTGGTGACAGGCAGATGGTCGATATCGGGCGAAGCAAAGACCAGGGATTCAGTCACCTCGCGGTAGTGCTTGATCATCTTGCTCAGGCGTGCCTCGGTCATATACGAACGCAGGTCCTTGACGGCGCGGTCGAGCTCGCTGCGGAACGATTTGCTGCGCAGCGCACGATTGAACAGTACGTTGCCCCAGTAGTTGCTTGCACCGCGCTCCCAGCTCGCGTAGTCCGAAAACCCGGTAAGAGAAAGCTCCAGCTTACGCAGCATGCCGTCGTTATCCCAATCTAAAAAGTACCAGGTATTTGAGTTGAGCGGGCTGTACAGATAGCAGTTACGGTTCTGCGTATCGCAGTTGCCCGTCAGGATCTGAAACGCCAGCCAATAGACCAGATTTTCGGTATCAAAGTAGGTGTCGAGCACGTCATCAATCTTTTGCGATTCGTCGTTGAGCGCATCGAGCATCTCGATGAGCTTGGTGTGGTCCGAATCGCCCTTAATCTCGAGCATGCCCTCAAATTTAGCCTGGTTGTAGTCGGGATCGTCGGCGAGCTTAATGGTATCCTCGTAGCGATGGAAATCGAAGCTGTTCACCTTATACAGGTGTCCGCTCTTATCCAGGCCATGTGCCTTAAGCGCCGTCTTGTTGAGCTGCTCCACCTGCGTAAACAGGCCGTAGTCCTCAAAGGTGTCGTTGGACTTTTCGGTCTGGTCGCACACCCACAGATGCACAAACTGCGTGCGCAGGCCCATCATCTGGGGAATCCCACGGATAAGGTCGTAGGCCATCTTGTTGCGAAAACGCATACCCTCGCCCATGTGCTTGTTGAGCGCAATCGCGCGCTGTTGGCGCCAGGTACCCTTGCCCTTTTTGAGCTCCACCTTGTAATTCTTTTGCGAGTTATTGCTCGATGTCTGACCGCGCACTTGCACGGTGGCATTGGGCGCTTCCTCGCCATAGCCAACCTCGCCGGCCACCGGGCCGTCTTCGTCGCCCGGCTGCAGCAGGCCCATAACCTGATAGCGCGTCACGCCCATGTCGGCATAGTCATACACCGAGTACGTGTTGATCTCGGCCCAGCTGTGGTCGGTGTTCTCGGAGCTGTTGCCGCGTGAGACCGTCAAGTACATGGTCACAATACCCGAGTCATCGTAGACCTCGTAGAGCTCGTCCTTGTCGCGCAGGTGCTTGGCCTCATTCGAGGCCTCAGCCTTTTTAATCTTGTCCTGCTTTTTGACCTTTTTGGTCGAGGAGTCATCCTGCACCGAGCAGCCCGAAAGCAGCAGCGCACCGGCAGCCGCCTCAAACAGGCGACGGCGAGACATCATTCTATCGGTCATCAGAACCTCCCCAATGCTTGCGATACACGCGAACTACTGCGCGCTCAAACGCGCCGTGCGGCACGCCCTTATGGCGGCCTTCCTCATAGCGCTGCTCGGCACGGTCGAGCAAGCGGCCCAGCTGTGTAAAGCGACCCGTCTTGTCGGTCGCCACAATGGGCTGCTGGCTCAGGATACGATACGGCAAGTTGGCGGTATAGGTATCGAGCCGCAGCAGCGCCACGATAAAAAACACCGCCGCACCCAACAAAAAGCCAAAGCCGTAAAACTGCTGCGGCAAAAGCAACGACACGGCAGTCGCCAGCCCGGCCACACCGGCAAACAGGCCCGAAGCCAGCACAGCTCCCTGATAGTCGGTAAAGTACAGCAAGATAAGCATCACCGTATTGCCCACGGCATACAGGCCGTAGCCTACGCATAACGTGCGAAAATACCCGTGCATCAGGTTGTTAAAGCCCAGCGGCAGGGCCGAGAGCACCGTGGTCTCGAGCGAGATGACCGCCGCGGTCACAAACAGCTGCTTGAGCGCACAAAAGCGCAGTTCGCTGTTAAGCGTGGAGAGCATCCCCTCCTCTGCCACCACAATGTCGCCTACCACGCCGCCGTCATTGAACAGGCTGTAGTACTCGCGGTAGCGCGGATAGAAGTTGACCTCGACCGAGACCACAAAGTTGACGGTCGTGACCAGGATCGTCAAAAACGCAATGAGCGCCGGCACATCGTAGTAGGGCGCACCATAAAACAAGCCCTTGACCTGAACGCCAATGGGACCAGCCCAAATAATCACCAGGTGCGCAAAGAGTCCCAGATTGGTTAACAGGCCCGTGAGCGCCAGCGGCATAAACTGATCGAGCCACTGCAAAAAGGGCCAGGGACTGCGGTCACTCTGCGGAAAATACCGGTACAGCAGTACCACGTCCCAGACGAGCATGACGCCGTAGCCCAGGGCAATTGACGCCAACAGGCCCTCGACCGGCGGCAGTCCCAGCGCCAGCGCGGCCAGGGCGCACAGGCACGCCACGCCAATGGCGGCCGCAAAGCTGCACAGGATGCCGCGGTAATCCTTGATGGCCGTGAGGTAACTCATGCCGTTCCAGTTGACGATCATAATGTTGAACAGCCACAGGCACAGCAGCCCCTGCAGCAGCGTAGCGCCCGAGAACAGCAAAAAGACGCCGTAGAGCACCGTGCCCGCAACGAGCATGATGGCGTTGGAGCCCCAAAACGAAGGCAGGATCTCATCCTCGCGCTCGGCAAACAACATATCAGCCAAAAAGCGCGTGACCGGCATGGAGAAAAAACTCGTGAGCAAAAGCGAGGCCAGCAGTGTGTAGGTCACCATGCACACCAGCAGATCCTGGTTGGCACGGCCCACACCCCACAGACCGCACAGCACCAAGATACCCACCTGGAGCAGCACGCCCAAAAGCATGGGACCCGTGCATACAATGCCGGCGTAGCCGTAAGCGCGCATCGTGGCAAACAGGCCCTTGCGCCTAAACAGGCGCTTGAGCTCAAAACCAATTCCGGCCACCGGCTACTCCCCCTCTCTGGGCAGGTTAAACGCACACGCCGTCTCGTCGTACAGCGCGCGATAGTTGGCGAGCATCTGCTCGTGCAAAAAGTACGTGGCAACGCGACGCTGCCCGCGCTCCCCCATCTCAATGCGACGGGCGCGGCTCACGCACATGCGCTCCATGGCATCAGCCAGGCCCTTGCGATACATGGGCGGCGTCACAAAACCCGCCACGCCAAAGTCGTCGCCCGGGGCGCCTTCGAGCAGCTCACGGCAGCAGCCCACCTCGGTCGTCACGCAGGGACGACGCGCTGCAAGCGACTCCAGCACGCTAAGCGGCTGGCCCTCGGAGATGCTCGTCAAAATGGTAAAGTCGAGCTTTTCCATGTACTCGACCACGTTGACGCGACCGGTAAAGATCAGGTCGCGCACGCCCAGGGTATCGACCAGCGCGTGGCACTCGGCGCCGTACTCTTCGTCGTCCACGCCGCCCATGATGTGCAGGCGCACCTTGGGCAGGCGCTCGTGCAACTCAAAGAAGGCATAGATCATGGTCTTGACGTCCTTGATGGGCGCCAGGCGCACCACAGCGCCAATGTCCACCCAGCCGTCATCGGGCTTTAAGGGAATGTCCTTAAAGCGGTTGAACTGGATGCCGTTGGGGATGACCAGGCATTTGTCCTCATCGCAGCCCATATCGATCTGCGTCTTGCGGGCGTTATGGAACAAACTCGTCACGCGGAAGGCGCGGCGGTAGATCTCCTCCGAAAGCAGGTAGAAAAAGCGGATCCAGCGGTCCTTAAACGACGGCACCACCCAATCGGCGCGAATGATCTCTTCCTCGCGCTCGCGGGTATAGATGCCATGTTCGGTCAGCAGCACCGGCGCATGGCGAACGCTTGAGCCCAGGCAGGCGAGCAGGCCACCGTAGCCGGTCGAGATGGCGTGGTACACATCGGCCACCGGCACCTCGCTGCCCAACAGGTAGAGCACGGGAAGCAACATGGAGCGCATGGTGTGGAATGCATCGGCAAAGGGCGTGTAGGGGTACTCGGCCAGGCACACGTCGCGGAAGATGTCCATAAACGTGCGGCTCTGCAAAAACGAGAGCGGATGCACGCGACGGCGCTGGAAGATATCGAACAGCACGTCCCAGTCCGGATTGGAGAGCGACACCAGGCGGCGTAGCGCCTCGCGCTCGCGGTCGTTAAAACTGGCTTCATGTTGCTCGCCCGAAAGCCGAAGGGCATCGTCCAGGAACACCTCGTGCACCTCGACCACGTTGCTGGGCAGCTCGTAGACAAATTTGCCGCGGTCGGCAGCATGCGCGCCAATCACCCACAGCACGAACTCGTGCTCGGGCATGGCCTGGATATAGCCATGCATCCAGGTAGATACGCCGCCGTGCACATAGGGGTAGCAACCCTCGAGTACCAAGCAGATTCTCATCTGTCGCCACCCTCCTTGCGCGCAATGGTCACCGTCTTGTCCGTGGCTTTGACCAGGTACAGGTCGCCCGTCAGATGCGTAATCTCGCCACCCGTGACTGTGCCCGGCTCGCCATTGTTGGCACGGAACATGAGCCACGCCTCGTCGTGGAAATTACCCAGGCTGAGCGTCCAGGCATCTGCGTCTGCATCCACACTCACCGTCACGGACGAAAAGCGCTGGATGGCACCCGAGCAATCCGAACCGGTCTGGCGCCGCAGGTCGGGCGCAGACTTGGTAAGCCACTCCAGGTAGTCGGTCAGGCCGCCCTTGTAGACCTCCCAGCCCTCCTTAGCGCCGCGATCGGGATCCAGTAGGTCGTCCGGATGCATAAAGTGCGTGCTCACGTAGTGCATGTTGAGCTCGGACACCGCGGCCAGACGCATATAGGAATCGTCGACCATGCCGCCCGAGACAATACGCGGCTGCTCCACAATGCCATCGCTCGCCACGCCAAACTCCTGCACGTAGGGCAAGTCGGTGCCATCCTCAAAATACGTACTGGCGATGGTCTTAATGCGCGGAACATCGGTGCCAATAAGCTGGCGCGCACGGGCCGAAAGGATATTCGACGGCGGCACGTAGACCGAGCCGCGCGCGTTGGGCAGCACCTCGTCCTGAAAGGCGATAAGCTCGTTGAGCGATGCGACAAGCGTTTCCTTGTTCTTCCACGTCTTGTAATCGTACAGCGTGCCGTAGTCGGTATCCCAGAGCGCCAGCGGCTGATGGTTGTAGCCGTGAAAGCCCAGCTCTCCGCCCATCTGTAGCAGCATACCGCCAAAGTAACGGAACTGCGTGGTATCGGCCTGGCGCGCGGGCTCGGTCTGGTTGACCGCGTCCTCGTAGTTTTCGATCATCACGCCGGTATAGCGAATGCCGTATTTTTGCGCGAGCTTTTGCAGATCGGGCCACCAGACCTTGGTGTAAAAATCGGCAATGGAAAGGCCGTAGTCACGCTTGATATAAGTACCATCGCCCGAGGGCACGGGGCTAGGAAAGTCGTCCAAATAGAACACGGCGCTGTTGATGACCGGATAGGCCGTGGCATCGCCCAGCAAGCTTACGGCCGAAGCATAGAACCCACGCATGACCTTGTCGTAGATGCCAATGTTGCACACCACGGTGTGACCACTGCCGCAATCGTTAGACCAAATGAGCGGCGTGCCCGCGTCACCGGTCTTTGCCCATACGTGCGCCGTATCGCGCAATGAAACCGAGAGCGAAGAATCGAAGGGATCCGAGAACTCGTAGCGCTCTCCTCCGCCCAACATAAAGTCCTCGCTCGGAACGATACTTTCGGCTTTCGCATAGTCATATCCGGCCGATTCGATCCCAAGCTTGGAAGCAATAGCCTGCAGGTAGTTCGAGTTATCTGGCGTCATGCCCAACATGAGTGAGCCGCCCGCACTCACCCAACTCATCAGATCGGTCAGATGCGTACCCAGTCCGTCAAGCGAGGGCATAAGCACAATCACGCGATCAAACGACGTGAGCGATGGGATCGCGTCCGCACCGTCGGTGGCAATATCAACATCGCGATGGACGATCTTCATGTCCAACAAAATCTGGTCGAACTGGTCTTTAACGTCGTCGACGCCAGCTTGATCGGAATCGGAAATAACCAGGCACGTGGGCTTTTGGCCAAAGATTGCCGAGGAGGCCGGCACCGCATCGTTGGCGGCAAGCATCCCCAGCTTATGCTGACCCGCACTGTACTGCACGCCGGCACGCTCCACCAGCAGCACGGCGGCCATGGCAATAAAGACCGTCCACACCACGAGGAGTCCCATCCAACGAAAGCGGCCTGCACGGTCGCGGATATGGTGCACCACGCTCATCTGGCCTCCTCCCCGTCGCGCCAAAACGCCATCTTTTCGCGGTTGTCGGCGCTCAAATACACATGTTGCTTGTCAATCGCATCGATCACACGGTGAACCTCGTCACCGTCGCGGCGCATCACGGCCAGGCGCAGGCAAAGCATCCAAACCTCCTGCTCCTCGGGCACGTCGAGCACCAGCTGGTCGATCACGGCCTGCGCCTCGTCGATCTGTCCGACATCGGCCAGCGCCGTCGCATATCGAATGCGCAGCTCAAGGGCGTCCTCGCGCTCGCAGCGACGCGCAAGCAGGCGCGCGTACTGTTGGCGCTGAATCTGAGCCACGCGCCCCTCGGCCAAGCCCGAGCCCAAGTATTCACCAAGAAAATCGCAGTATTCGTTGAGGTTTTTCGCGCTCGGGTCCGTCTTAAAGGCATGCTCCAGCTGCTGCAGTTTAAGGTCGGACTCCTTGGAGATCTGCGCCACCGCCGTCGCGGCATAGTGCGCCACCTCAACGTCGTCGTTAAGCTTAGCCGCCTGCAGCTGCGCCAGGTACGCGTCGGGCTCCTCGGTGAGCATGGAGAGCATTAGTCGGCGCCGGTATGCCGGGTCGTTGACGATGAGCGCCTCCTCGAGCGGCACTACGCCTGCATCGGCGTCACGGTCGTGCACCAGGATGCTGCGATGTAGGTCGTCGTTAAAGCGCAGCGACTCCAGCGCAGACTCTTTCAGCCCCTCGCCAAACACCGCGCTGCGGGCCGATAGCAGAACCACCAGCAACGGGCCCCACAGCGGCACCAGCACTATCACAGCCAACATGTGCCCGCGCACCGGCAGCAGGCCCAGCTTCATGAGCGTCCACAGCATCAGGCAAACCAGCGCATGAATCAGCAGCAAGACGGCAGCAACGACAAGCGAGATCAAGCGGCACCCCCCTCACCGTCACCGGTGTAAGAGATGTGTTGCAACAGCGCCACGATGTCCTCGCCATCGACGGGCTCCACCGCAATCTGCTTTGCGCTCAGGCGCTCGCGGATAATGGGCAGATCGCACGCCTTTGCCTGGCGCATAAGCAGGTAGAGCACGTCGCCGTCGACCAAGCCCGCCGCGTCGCTCTCGCGGATTGCCGACCCGATTGCGCCCACCAGCTCGCCGACAGGCTCCATGCCCGGTACCACGCGCAGGAGCAAAAAACTCCCCATCTTGCTATCTGCGAGCGCCTGCTCCGCCGCGAGCTCTTGGCCAAAGGCAGCCTGCTTGAGCACGCAAGTGCCGTCAACGCAGCGTTTATCCTGCGCCACCGCCTCATAGTCAAAGGCACGGCCCAGCGCGCTTTCGACCAGCCCGCACAAGATGCGGAACAGGTTTTGATAATAGAGAGTCATTTGGTTTTCGGCCGCACGACGCACAAAGATCAACACGGCGGGTGCCCCGTCGCGCTCGATCGTGTATCCAAACATGGGAAGCCCCGGCGTCAGCTCGCGGTTCACCCACAGGTTCGAACGGCCCCCGTCGCCCAAAAGAGGTGCAAGCTGCTCAAGCGTGAGCGAGCGTGCGGCATCTTCGGCAATCGCGGGACTTGCTGCCACCAGGCGTGCAAATGCCCCGCCCGAAACATGGTAGATCGCCACCGAATCGTTCTCGAGGATCTCGCCCAGAAGCTCGCAGCACTTGCGATAGATGTCGCGAGGGTTGAGTACGTCGAGCTCCTGCGTCACGGCAAAGATCTTGCCAAAGCTGTCGTGGCGACCCACGATCTGGCGCCTGTACGCGCGCTTGTCCTCGATCGCGTCGTGGTAGAGCTGCGTAAGGAACGTATTGCGGTTGCGCACGAGCTCGTTTTGATCGCGCTCCGCCCTAATGGCTTCGCTGTTGCGCAGCTGCACATAGCCGCACACGGCACCCACCACAAAGTACGCAATAAACGGTAGCCAGTTGGACGGCTCGTAGAACAGACCCTGGAAGGTATAGCCGTACTGAGTAAAGTAGCTGGCTGCCAAACCCACCGACGCCAGCAGCGCCGCAACCAGGCCAAAGTCCAAGCCATACAGCGTGCCGATCAGCACCACGTAGAGCAGGCGATAATCGAGCACGTTGAGCTGGACCGATTGTGAGAACAGATGCTCCAGTACCTCGAACAGAACCCAGGCAACGCCCGTCTCTAGGCATTTAATAGGCAGCGTGCGCATCTGGATGCGGTCGATGGCGGCACGCAGCGGGTTGACCTTCTATGCGCGGCCAACATCCCAACGCGCTTGAATGGTCGAAAGATCGCGCAGCAAGTCGTAGCGCTGAAACCAGCCATAGCGAACGCGAACGGTGTCGCTGACGGGCAGGGCATAGCCGGCAGAATCGCCATAGGCAACTGAGAGCCCAGGGAACAGCGCCTTGAGGGCCTCGCCCACCTCACCAGACGTGCGATGGAAGGTATCGGCAACGTCGAGCGTCTCAAAGGAGGCGTCCCAGCTGTCAAAGATGCGGCGTACCAGCACCGCGAGCTCCTCGGCACACAGCAGGGGAAACGCCGCGTCCTCCGCGCCCTGCAAAGCGACCGATCCGGTTAAGCAAGAATCGAACAGCGGCACAAAAAACGGATCATCCAGCGCGGCGGAGGCAGTGTACAGGAAGGGCGCGCGCAGAATCTTTGCCTGAACGCCTTCGCGCACAGCGTAGTAGCGGCAGAGGTCGTTGGCCGCGCGGGCGATAATTCCCTTGCCCGTTCGCCCCACGGCGCCGGAGGCACCCTCGGCACTCGCGGGCCCCGCTACAAACAGCAGCTGGACCCGGCGACTCATGCACGAACGAAAGACCGAGCGCAGCAGCTCGATATCGCCCACGGTATCGGTATGCGGGGTAAGGAAATTAGACAGGTAGACTACGCGGTCGAACTCGTAGGCCTGCTCCAAGTGCTGGAGGAGCTCTTTCCACGAAGCATGAGGCGACGACTCATCGTGGCGCGCTTCCGCGGCAGCGACGACCTTAACGTGGTCCCCGGGGAACGCCTTGGCGCAAAAGTCATCGTCAACATATGCGGTGTTGCCAACAACTAGCACTTCCATGGCGCATTCCTCCCCTAAAATCCACTTTTGTCCTAGTCAAACATGCGTATTTTACGCTGTCAACGCGAGCTAGAACGCCTTTAAGGATGTTTTAAGAACTTTTTTAGAGGATGTGGGGACATCGAGAGTGCTAAATGAGCGCCCAATCCGGAAGTGCGGTGAAAAACCGAGACCTGTCGACCAGACCCCAGTTTTGGGCATCCGCGACCTGCGGTTTTGTTGGCAAAAATCGGTGTGTGCTCGGCAAGTTTCGATTTTTCCCCGCACTTCCGGAGATAAGTGGCGAAGGGGACTCTTTAGAACAAACGAATACCCAAACCCCTCTTAATCGCCTTGTTTATAACGTCGTTAAGTCGCTTAGGCCAATTCGCAATAAAGAAAAGGCAGGTGCAGCATGCGCAAAATGAATCATTGTTCAGACGTTCGATCTCATTGAGCAGAAGTTCAGAATGATTGATGCCCGCCACGGTCGCAGCTAAGTCAGCCAGAGACTCGTTTGCAATTGGCATCATCTGCTCATTAGTTAACCAAAGCGACCTCAGGGCATGGACGGCAATAATGCAGGCAAATGTAAAACCATCAATACGCCCAATATCCGCAAGCGAATCTCCCCTCCTGGCAACCCAGTCCTTGTAAGATCGCTTGCCAAAAATCACATCTGAAGGAACAAGGGCGTCATCCAGAGAGAGACACTTCAAGGGATCAAAATCACGATATGCTTCAACCGATGGATAGCTCAGATATAGCTGACCCATATCAGTGCTATCGCAGTAATAGTCTTGCATTAGCTCAAGCCGTTTAAAATCGAGCCGATTGTCCTGAGGATCTAAGTCAAATATGAGCAAGGTGTCTGTAAAACTGGATTCGAGAAGCTGAGCCGCATCATCTTTATCCGAAAGAAGCTCAGCGACAAAGGGCTTAAGATCAATGGACTCGAAATCGCAACCGTATTCTTGAAAGAGCTTATCAAGAAAGTCATGAACATTGATCTCGACAGGAACAATTTGATGATCATCCGCGAGGCTAAAAGATCCAAATAAACGCCCCATCAGCTGAGGCTCGCGTTTAGCGCCTTCAACAATGAGCAGGACGTTCTTTTCAGACGCACCGTTCATGGCTACTCAAACTCTCCGGCTCGGAGGAGCTTCTCGATATTGTTGCCGAGCCTCAACTCACGATCGGTGGAATCGGCCAAGGTTCGAATACCCTCTTTTGCAGAAATTTGATAAACGCAGTCGGGCCTCATTACGCCATTCTTAACAAGCGAAGTGTTGTGGGTGGAGCACAAAATCTGACAAGAGGCCTTGGAACCAAAGAACTTCAAAAGGCTCTCAGCCATCTCAAAGTGGCAAAAAGCGTCAAACTCATCTATGAACAAAAAACTGGCCGAGTCGTTTAGCTCAAGCTCAGAGAACAACATAACCAGGGTTCTTGTACCGCTAGAACATGCCTCGACAAACGGGACGCATCGCATGGGATGATTGAAATATAGAACAGGCGAGCCGTCGGACTCTTTAATAACGATCAGGGACTCATCGACTCCAAAATTGCGAATAAATGATTCAAATTCCGCAACTTTGCTCTCGCGTATGATTTTGTCGATTACCTTTTTTGTTTCAACCCCTTTTAATCGAAAGCTGTCCATGCGAATCAGCCTCATGTGCGAGACAAATCGGCGTAATTCAGCCAAGACACCTAAAACATTAGTTGGAAGACTGCTCGTTATATAAGAAAGAAAGCTCAACGAAGCGTCGAAGAATTCAAAATTAATGCCAGCAGCACCGATTCGTTCAAGGTGGTTCTCTTCGAAAACGCCGCGTGCGTTATTGAAATCGAAAATTCGTTCCCCATCAATCGATAGGGTCTCGTGAAGCCAAGTAGTCGGAGAAGTCTTCTCATAGCAGTAATTGATTTCGCGACCGTCAAATTCAAAGACATAGGTGAACTGTGCCGTACCTCGCCCGCAATCAGCATTCAAAAACAGACGATCATCCTGGTCAGAATAATCGAATGCCTCTGGAAAGCCGAACGTAATGTCAAATAAAGCTGAACCGAAATTCGATTTACCAGACGCATTTCTGCCGATCAAAAGTGCGGTTTTCACGGTTCCGTTTTTAACGTTATTTTCTGCAAACTGGTAATCACGAGAAGCTGCAAAATTAAATGAAACCGGAGCCGAAAAATTCCTATAGCCATCAACAGTAAAACGCTTAAGCATGAGAGTCTCCTATCTCTTGCCGTAATTATATTACGGCAAGAGATAGGAGACCTGCATCAATTACGCCACTACGGGAAAAGTCATGTGAGCAGAGTCCATGCGAACCATGAATACCCGCTACGAAAGCCGCTGGAAAACAACCCTTAAACGCAAAAACCGCCTTTAGGCGGTTTCCACGGACGATCGCGTCGAAAATGTTGGTGTAAGGGTGGCGCCCTAGCGCCCGTTTAACGAAG
>CABSNK010000012.1 GCA_902479075.1 uncultured Collinsella sp. | reverse complement strand
CTTCGTTAAACGGGCGCTAGGGCGCCACCCTTACACCAACATTTTCGACGCGATCGTCCCCAATGAGCGCCGAAAATAATACAACCGCCCTTGTTGGGCATAAGTCAGCGAAAACCCGTACACGCGAGCAAGGTGACGTGAAATGAAAGGGCGCAGACCTTATGGTCGCGCCCTTGAAATTGAACGTCAGATTGCCGCGTGTACGGGTTTGCAGCGTCGAGCCGTTACGCGGTTTGGTAAAACCGCGTAACAAATTACGCAAGTTTGGCGCCGACGATCTTTGCCGCGGCAGGCTTATCGAAATTGCCACCGGTGGCCTTGCCGAGTGCTCCCATGACCTGGCCCATCTGCTTCTTGGACGTGGCGCCCAGCTCAGCGATGACCTGCTCGATCAGAGCCTCGAGCTCCTCGCCCGAAACCTGCGCGGGCAGCAGGCTCTCCAGAATCTTGACCTGCTCGGTCAGGTTGTCGGTGCGCTCCTGGTCGGTACCGGCCTTAATGGACATCTCCAGCGTCTCGCTCGTCTGCTTAATCAGACGCTTGATCATGCTGTTGACGTCTTCCTCGGTCACGTCGCGGCGCTCGTTAACCTCGATATTCTTCACCTCGGCCTTGACCTGGCGAATGATAGACAGGCGAACCTTGTCCTTGGCCTTCATGGCCGCAATCATTTCCTTCTGCAGCTCTTCGTTGGTCATCTGCAAATCCTCCTCAATAGTGTGGGCGGCACTCGCGCGAGCACCGTCCCATGATTACTCAGTCGTCGACGAATCGTCGGTCGAGCTCTTGGTGACGCCCTTCAGGCTGACGTTGTACGGTACGTCCTTGGGCATGGGGTTGACGGTGATGTCGGCGTCCTTCTTGTACTGTTCCAGCCACTCGCTGTATGCAGTGCTGGCCGCCTGCGTCTTCACCACGTTGGAAATATACTTCTTGATGTCCTTGGGTACCTGCTTGATGTCATCGACCTGGCTATCGACATGGAAGTAGTCGGTGCACTTGATGACGTGGTAACCGTACGTCGACTCGATCACGTCGCTCACATCGCCCTTGTTGAGTCCCTCGAGCGCCGCCTGGTAGCTGTCGACGAAGGTGGTGAGCTTGTCCCAGCCCACATCGCCCTTCTTCTCCTTGGAGCCGGTGTCGTCGGAATACTGCTTCACGGCGTCCTCAAAGCTCAGTTCGCCGGAGTTGATTTTGTCCAGGCACTCCTGCGCCTTGGCCTTGGCGGCGGCCTTGTCCTCGTCAGATGCGTCGGAATCAACCTTGATCAGGATGTTCGACGAGCGGCGGGCATCGTTGTAGTTAGACAGGTTCTCGTTGATGTAATCGACGATCTCACTGTCCTTGGGCTTACTGGTGGGCGCCACGGCGTCCTTAAGCTTTTGCTGTGCTAGGTTCTCCTTGAGCGAGTCCTTGTAGGTGTCCTCGGTATAGCCGTAGGTCTTAAGGGTCTTCTTAAAGGCCTTGGCACCGCCCGCGCTCTTGCACGCGTCCTTCCATGCCTTCTCGACCTCCTCGTCCGACACCGTCACGCCGTTTTCCTTCTGCGCCTGCTGGAGCAGAATCTGCTGCGCGTAGGAATCGATGAGCTGCTTGCGGTACTTCTTGGGCGTCAGATCGTTGTCGACCAGATACTGCGCCCAGTCCTTGTCCTTGGTGTAGCCGTAGGACGTGCGCATGCTCATGATCTGCTTGGTCACGGTGTCCTCGGTGAGGTTGGTGCCGTTGATGGTGGCAGCCACGCCACCAGTGAGCTTATAACCCGAGCTGGCGCTTTCGGTCTGCGACATCAGGCCGGAGCACGCCATCGCCGAGACGGAAAGTAGCATTGCCAGCACGCCGATAACCACTAGGACGATCTTGACGGTCTTAGACACGTACGTCTTGCGCTGCTTCTTACGAGAGCTGGAGGCAGCGCGAGCCTGCTGCTCGGACGTCGGCGCGGCCTCGGAGTTCTTTTTCTTGTTTGCCATAGTTGGCCTTTCGCATCACGAATCGAACAAACGCCATTGTGTCACAACGCGGACCCCGCGACACACCTGGTGCATGGGGGACAGGTCAATCTGCACCATTTTGGTGCAAAGGGGGCTCTTCTGGCTGTCGGCAGTTAGGGACATTCCTTTTCTGCCGGCAGTTGGGGACAGTCCCCAAGTGCCGGCCCTAAAAGTGGCGACGGATGGCGTCGACCATGCCCTGGCATGTGGTCTGGCCGAGCACATCGGCTGCGGCGGCGGCATCCATAAAGATATTCATAAGCGATTGCAGGGCCTCGACCTGGCCGCTCGGCTCGGCGATGCCCAAATTGATGATGATCTGCGCCGGCACGGGGGCACCCATGCCCGCCATTGCACTGAACACCACGGGCGCCGCGGGCTTTACCACCGCGATATAGGGCTTAGCCACAAATCCGGGATCGGTGTGCGGGATGGCGATGTTGGCCGCCGGCATGGCAAGACCCGTGGGATAGGCATCCTCGCGCGTGCGGACGGCATCGAGCCAACCGGGCGCAATGTAACCGCGTGGTGCAAGCTCGTCCTCGAGCCGCGCAAACACCTCATCCGGCGTCGCGCACTCCCAATCAAAAAACACCAGCTCAGGCGTAAACAGTGCTTCGTTATCCGCCATGCGCTCACCTCTCTCACCTAGTCACCTGCGACGTTCTTAAACGACCGGTCATTCAAGAACGTCGCAGGTAACCACCAAAAACAAAAGGTGGTCAGGCGCGCCTTGGCGCCAATGACCACCCTGACCACTCAACTAAATTGTACTGTGCACGACTAGCCGCGGGGCGCATCAATTGCGACCTTGCCGCTCTCCAGCACGTGGACGCGGCCGTCGGCGAGCATCTGAACAACCTCGGGATACAGCACATGCTCAATCGCGTGGATGTGCTCCTCGAGCGTGTCGACATCCCAACCTTCCTCGACGGCCAGCGCGCGCTGGGCGATAATGGGGCCGTTGTCGTAGATCTCGTTGGCAAAATGCACGGTCACACCGGTTACCTTGACGCCGCGCGCAAAGGCATCGTCGATCGCATGCGCGCCGGTAAAGCTCGGCAGCAGCGCCGGATGCAAGTTGACCACGCGGTTGGGAAACGCCGCCAGCAGCGGCGTATGCACCATGCGCATGTAGCCGGCCATGACCACATACTCGCAGCCGCGCTCGAGCAGCTCGTGCGCGATGATCTCGTCGGCGGCGATGGGGTCGGCATAGACATCCTTGGACAGTGTAAGCGTCTGGATACCCGCACGCTCGGCACGCTGCAGACCCTTGGCCGAAGGACGGCTCGACACCACGAGCTCAATCGAGACATTGAGCTTATCCGCGGCGATCAGGTCGATCAGCGCCTGCAGATTGGTGCCGGAGCCGCTGATAAGCACACCGATCTTGAGCGGCTCAGCCGTATCGGTGCCAGTCGGACGGGTATAGGGCACAAAGTCCAGGCCCTCGGCGGCAGCCATCTGCTCGTTAGCGCTCATCGGAGTACACGACCTTACCGGAACCCTCGACGCACTCGCCCACGCGGAACGGCTTCTCGCCCAGCGCAACCAGAGCCTCGGTCACCGCGGCCTCGTCCTCGGGGGCGACGATCAGGCACAGGCCAACGCCCATGTTGAAGGTCTTGCACGCCTCGTTGGGCGCGAGCTCGGCCTGGCGCGACACATAGGCGATGACGGGCGGAACGTCCCAGCCCATCTCGGCACCGTTACGGGTGACCACGGCGTCGACGTCGTCGGCAAGCGCGCGGTTGAGGTTCTCGGTGATACCGCCGCCGGTGATGTGGGCGATAGCGTGCACCGGAGCGCCGCCGCGCAGCAGCTCAAGAACCGGCTTGACGTAGATGCGCGTGGGAGCCAGCAGAGCGTCGGCCAGCGATGCGCCGCCGAGCTCCTCGAGCGGGCGGCTCAGCTCCTCGGCCTTAGCGGCGGCCTCGGGCGTGCCCGGCTTGATGCCGTCAACGCCAATGACTTTGCGCACGAGCGAGTAGCCGTTGGAGTGCACGCCGGTGGAAGGCAGGCCCAGAATCACGTCGCCGGGGCGGACGTTCGCGGGGTCGAGCATCTTGGGACGGTCGACGACGCCCACGGTAAAGCCGGCGAGGTCGTAATCGGCGGGGGCCATGACACCGGGGTGCTCGGCCATCTCGCCACCCACGAGCGCGCAGCCCGCGAGCTTGCAGCCGTCGGCCACGCCCTTGATGATCTTTGCCATGTGCTCGGCCTCAATGTGGCCGATGGCAACGTAGTCCAGGAAGAACAGCGGCTCGGCACCCGAAGCCAAAATGTCGTTGACGCACATGGCAACCAGGTCCTGGCCCACCGTCTCGTGACGGTCCATAATCTGAGCGAGCACGAGTTTGGTGCCCACGCCGTCGGTACCGCTGATCAGAATCGGGTCTTTCATATCCTTAAGTGCGGCGGCCGAGAACAGGCCACCAAAGCCACCGATACCGCCGATGACCTCGGGGCGGTTGGTGTCCTTAACCATTTGCTTAATAGCGTCGACGGCGCGACCGCCCTCGGCGGTATCGACGCCGGCATCCTCATACGTCACATGCTTGCTGTCGCTCATCTGAGCCTTCCTCTCCCACTACCGTCCGCCGCCCGGGCGCCAAACGGTGCTCATAGTTGCGTTCATTTCGGCGCGCATTCTGGCAACGCGCGCCGCTCAATCAACAAAACAGCAGGTAAACCTACCAAAATAAGCCTGTCCCCAAATGGCAGGTTTTAGGCCTCGCCGTGCTTCTCTTCCCAGCTGCGGTCATCGTATTTCTCGACCACGGCGTCGTCGTCAAAGTGCAGCGGCTTATCCAGGTTGCGGGGCTTAAAGCCCTCCATGAACTTGTCGCGGCCAAAGCTCTCGGGAATCGCCACGGGATAACGGCCGGTAAAGCACGCATCGCAGTAGCCACCCTTGGGCATGACCTTCAGCAAGCCCTCAACCGAAAGGAAGGCCAGCGAATCGGCGCCGATATACTCGCAGATCTCCTCGACCGTCTTGTTGGCGCTGATGAGCTGCGACTGCACGTCGGTATCGATACCGTAGAAGCACGGCCAGATGACCTCGGGCGAGTTGATGCGGATGTGAATCTCCTTGGCGCCGGCATTGCGCAGCATCTTGACGAGCTGCACCATGGTGGTGCCGCGTACGATGGAGTCGTCGATCACGACCAGGCGCTTGCCCTCGATGTTGTCACGCAGCGGGTTGAGCTTCATGCGCACGCCCATGGCGCGCAGCTCCTGCGTGGGCTCGATAAACGTACGGCCTACATAGCGATTCTTGATGAGGCCCTCGCCAAAGGGAATGCCGCTCTCGTGCGAATAGCCCTCCGCGGGCGGCAGGCCGGAGTCGGGCACGCCAATGACCAGGTCGGCCTCGACGGGCTCCTCGTGTGCCAGCTGGCGACCCATGTCGTAACGGCAGGCGTAAACACTCTTGCCGTTCATGATTGAGTCGGGGCGGGCAAAGTAGACCTGCTCAAAGATGCAGTTGGCGGACTCTTCGGCTGCGGGCACGCCCTGCTCGGACACCAGGCCCTCGGCGCTGATGCGCAAGATCTCGCCGGGGCGGACATCACGGACATACTCGGCGCCCACGATATCGAGTGCGCATGTCTCGGAAGCAACGACCCAGCCGCCGGCGCGCGTGACATGGACGGCGGAGTCGACCGTCGAGGCACCGTCTTGCGAGGGCAGCTGCGAAACAGAAGCGGCGTCGGCCTGGTCCAAACCCTCGTCCACGAGCTTGCCCAGCACCAGCGGGCGAATGCCATGCGGGTCGCGGAAAGCGTAGAGCGCCTGCTCGTTGATGAGTGTCATGGCGTAACCGCCGCGCACGAGCTCCATGGTCTTGCGAATGCCCTCGCGCAGGTGGCCCGTACGCTGGGTGAAGTAGCCGATAAGCTTGGTCGCGACCTCGGAATCCGAATTGGAGAGGAACGGCACGCCCAGCTCGATCAGCTGACGGCGCAGCTCGTCGGTGTTGACCAGAGTGCCGTTGTGAGCAAGTGCGATGATGACGCTGTTGATGGTAGAAAGATGCGGCTGCGAGGCTTCCCAACTCTTGGCGCCGGCAGTTCCATAGCGCACGTGGCCCACGGCCAGCTGGCCGGAGAGCGTCGACAGGTCGGCGTTGGAGAACACGCGATCGAGCAGTCCCAGGTCTTTACGAACCATAACCGTGCCACCATCGCCCACGGCGATTCCCGCCGATTCCTGGCCGCGATGCTGCAACGCGCGCAGACCAAAGTACGTCAGCCGAGCCACATCGCGATCGGGTGCCCACACACCAAAGATGCCGCATTCCTCATGCAGCTGGTCGGAGTCCGGATCATACGTCGACATGGTCGTCACCTGTCCCGTGGCACGCTCGGCCGCGCGGATGGTTTCTTGAGACATGGCATCCCCTCAGAGCCTCGTTATTTGGCGTTACCCGCCCTATTATACGCACGGTAAGACAAGCACTCCCGCGCATGAGCAGCGCTTTTTAAAAGCCCACCGAGCTTATAATCCGTTTTGCGGCCAAACATTTTATTGGGGAACCCGCCCGCGCGCTCAACGACCCCGTATGCTTCCGTCGCGACGCGTCCCGGCGACCGTTAGGGCTTACATTGCTGCAATTGGGACGTTCGTCCTGTCTTTTAGCAGGTCGGCGGCGTATCCTTGTAGCCTAGGACAAAACGAGAAAGGTTCTATATGGATCGAAACGAACTCGACCCCAGCGTCCCCAGCGCCACGGAGGTCAAGAAGATCCCCCTCATCATTAAGGTGTACGCCGTCCTGTGCATCCTGTCCGGCGTGGGTACGCTCCCGTCGGTCGCCGCCTTTATGTGGCAGGTCATCACCGCACTCATCAACGGCAACGCCGCCGCCAAGCTCGGCGACAACACGCTCGTCGCGGTCGGCCTTATCGTCGCCGGCATCATGCTCTCGGCGGCGAGCGCGGTCATCTTAATCATCTTCGGCCTGGACCTTATCAAGAACCAGCGCCGCAACGCCGCGCGCCTGTCCTATATCCTTATCGCATTTACCGTCGTCGAGCTTTTGGTCGACGTGATGCTCCAGGGTATCGGGCCGTTCTTGCTGCGCCCCGCCATCCAGCTCGGCATCCTCGTTGCGCTTTCGGCCACCGTTGACCCCACGCTTCGTCAGGAGCGCGAGCTGCAGCGCCGCCTGCAGGAAATGCTCGATCGCGACGCCGCCGCCGAGGGCATGCTCGGCCGCGATGAGACCGGCGAAGGCTACGTCAAGCTCAACTACTTCAACCTGTTCTGGGTATTCCTCGTCTGCTGCGTGCTCGGCCTGATTGCCGAGGACATCTGGCACATGACGGTCGACGACCCAGGCGTCTACCAGGACCGCGCCGGCATGCTGTTCGGTCCCTTCAGCCCCATCTATGGCTTTGGCGCCGTACTCATGACCATGGTGCTCAACCGCTTCTATAAAAAGAACCCCATCATCATTTTCCTGGTAAGCGCTGTGCTCGGCGCGAGCTTTGAGGTGTTCGTGGGCTGGTTTATGCAGACCTCATTTGGCGTGGTCTCGTGGAGCTACTCGCACATGAAGCTGTTCGGCATGCCCGACCCACTCGCCGTCCTTACGGGCGGACGCACCTGCACGGGCTTTGCCTGCCTGTGGGGCCTGGGTGGCCTTATCTGGATCAAGTTGCTGCTGCCGAGGCTGCTCAAGCTCATCAACATGATTCCGTGGAAGAGCCGCTACTCGGCTACCGTCATCTTTACCGTCATTATGCTGGTCGACGGCGTCATGACGCTGCAGTCGCTCGACTACTGGTACCAGCGCGTCAACGGCACGGAGCCGGATATTCCCGTCGCGCAGTTCTACGGCAAGTATTTCGATAATGAATACATGGAAAATCGCTTCCAGAGCATGACCATGAGCCCCAAGGACGCCACACGCGTATAGCGCTGGCGCTGCTGCAAGTCGGTTCCAACGGACAAGTAAGCCCGCTGGCAGTTCAATCTAACTGCCAGCGGGCTCTTGCTACAGATGGGCTCGAATCGATCGCAAAGCCCTATGCCTCGCGCTCTACCTCGTTCACGCATTCATTCTTGATGGTGCCGACAAGCGACTGCAGGGCATCGACCACGTGCGGACGAATGTCTCCGCCAATGAGCACGAGCATGATATCGTCGCCCACGGAAAGCTCGCCGCTCGCCAGCCACACGCGCACATAGCCGATGCCGGGCATCGCGCGCGTGGCTTCGATAGCAGACCGCACCTTTTCGGCGTCGCAGTCAAAGACCATGCCGCCCACCTTGTGGCCCGGCGCCACGCCACCGGTCTCAACTCCGCG
Source organism: uncultured Collinsella sp. (assembly GCA_902479075.1). Lineage (GTDB taxonomy): Bacteria > Actinomycetota > Coriobacteriia > Coriobacteriales > Coriobacteriaceae > Collinsella. The sequence continues at coordinate 67,410 of CABSNK010000012.1, read as the reverse complement.
CACCTCAGCCTTGGGCGTCGCACGCACCACACCGTTATGCGTCAGATACATACCGCACGCAGGCGCCGACGAATCGGCTTTGGCCTCGCGCAGCCAAGCATCAATCGAAGGCATCGTTTTGCCATTCTCGAGCATCATTTCCTCCTTTTACCGTCATCGAGCAGCTCATTTGGGACGGGGCTCTTTTAGCTACTCTTAACAATCTATTCCTCGACCGGCGTGAGCACCATGACGGCGCGCGTATTGCTAAATGACAGCGAGCGACAGGTCACGAGCGTCACGACCTTGGTTGCCGAGGCAGCGCGATCGCCTGCATCACTCGCCACTGCCGAAGCACCGTCGAGCATCTCGGACAGGTAGTTCTTGAGCCCGTCGTCACCCTCAAAATTAGGCGTGCGCGCCTTGGCATACGTATCCTCGACGACCTTGGTCGCCAGCGGTCGCAGCTTATACGTTGCATCGCGCGTGATGTAATACACGTACTCGATGCTATCGAATGTCGCTTGGTCGGTGGTGTCCGAAATCACGTTGAACATCGACCCGTCATTCATGTGGTGGCCGTAGATCGTGGTCTGCTGGTCAACCATTCCCGGCGCGGTGTCATCGCTATCCAGGAAAATGGCCCCGGACGCATTGGCCGTACCGTCGAACAGCGTGTTGAGGTATTTGGAGTTGTTGTTGGTCTGCACCACGGGATAGTTGATGTTGGTTCCCGGCACGTAAATCCAACCCACAATCTCGGGGTTTGTCTGAGCAAGCGCATCGAAGTCGATAATCGGCACGCCGCTGGCGTCCTTATCGCTTACATATTGCTTCTCGATTTTCTGGTATGAATCGCTCGCCTGCTTATAGCCAATCTGAGCATTGATAAAGATGGCGGCGGCGGCGACAATCAGACCGATGCCCACGATGATGAGCAGAATGGGGATGATGGAGCGGCGTTTCTTGCGCGGCGGCTCGGTGTAGCTGGACGGAGCGCCGCTCGGTTGCCTCGTCGTCCGGGTCCGCTTCTTTGCCGTGCCATATGACGAGGGGCGATACGCAGCCGGCGTATCCTGACGGCGATGGGACGTCGGCGTTACGGGGCGCGGCGCACGAGCCTGTTGAGGAGAGGATGCCCGACCCTGCTGCATGGAGCGGGCCGATCCCGACTTGGATGGATCGGGGATCTGAGAAGCCGAGAAACGTTTTCCCTGATAGTCGGACATGACTCTCCCTATGATTACAGCGGAATGGCAAGCCGCTTAGGCGTCGGCCATCTCCTGCTTCATTTTCTCGATAACCTTGCGGTACTCGGGGTCGCAAGCACCCAGAATCTGCGTGGCATAGATGGCGGCGTTCTTGGCGCCGTTGATGGCAACGCAGGCCACGGGCACGCCCGAAGGCATCTGCACCATCGACAGCAGCGAGTCCATACCGCCCAGGTCACTCGTCTTCATAGGCACGCCGATAACCGGCAGCGGCGTAAAGGCAGCCACGACACCACCCAGGTGAGCGGCCTTGCCGGCGGCGGCGATAATCACTTTAATACCGCGATCGGCAGCAGTCGAGGCCCACTCGTGGACCTTTGCCGGCGTGCGGTGTGCGCTCGCAATGACGAGCTCATAGGGCACACCAAGCGCCTCGAGCTCGGCGGTGCAGCCTTCCATAACGCCCAGATCGGACTTGGAACCCATGATGATCCCGACGACCGGCTTTTGATCTGCCATAAACAAAGACCTCCTGTTGAGAGCGGCGACGCGGCGGATCCGCGACCCTTAACTACTGAGAGTAGTATAGCTGCTCCCGTCCCTGCGGTCCCCGGGTGCCCCGCGGCGGGCTGGGTTTATTATCTTCGCTCCCCTTGCTTCGCAAAGTCGCTCAGATAATAAACCCAGCCCGCCGCGGGGCACCCGGGGACCTACCGGGGATTGCTATGACGTACGTTGGCTGAAATATTAACGTGGGCTCCGCCGTTCGAACGAACGGCGGAGCCCACACTCACTTTTTATTCAGCCCTAGTCATCGCACAAAGCCCCTTCGGCAGCACACGGTGCAGCCAAGTCACCACAGGCCGGGGCGGGAGGGGCTGAGTTTCCTCCTGAGCGACTCTGCTTGCAGCCGGAGCGAAAGGGGGAAATCTCAGCCCCTCCCGCCCCGGCCGGACAGGTCACACTACACCGTGTGCTGCGGCAGGTCCTGCAGGGCGATGACGTCCATGCCCATGTCGTTGGCGCTGCCGTGACCCTGCTGGTCCTCACGCACCGCCTCGATGGCGCTCACGTACGTGTTGGCGGCAGACATCGCGGTCACGCAAGTCACGCCGCGGCGCACCGCCTCGGTGCGCAACAGATAGCCGTCGCCACGCGAGCCCGGGCCGTACGGTGTGTTGATGATCACCGCGATCTTGCCATCGGCGATGAGGTCGCCGATGTTGGGGCACTCGCCGTCATGCGGGCCGCTGATCTTTTCCACGACCTCGCACGTCACGTTGCCTCCGCGCAGCACGCGCGCCGTACCCTCGGTAGAGCAGATGTCAAAGCCCAGATAGCGCAGGATACGGGCAACCGAAAGGATATGGCGCTTGTCGCGGTCGCACACGCTAATGAATACCTTGCCGCAGCTCGGATCGGGCAGCTTGTAGTCAATCGCCAGCTGCGTCTTGGCGTATGCCTCGGGATAGCTCTTGGCGATACCCATGACCTCGCCCGTCGACTTCATCTCGGGCCCCAGGATAACGTCGGCTCCCGGGAAACGGCCCCAGGGCATGACAGCTTCCTTCATGCAGAACCAGTCCAGCTGACGCTCGTCGCTCGGCAGGCCCAGGCTCGCGATGGAATCGCCCGCCATGATACGCGCCGCGCACTTGGCCAGCGGCACGCCGGTGGCCTTGGAGATGAACGGCACGGTACGGCTGGCACGCGGGTTGGCCTCGATCACGTAGACGGTCTCGCCCTTGATGGCATACTGCACGTTTACCAGGCCGCGGACTCCCAGCGCCATCGCGATGCGGCGCGTGGTCTCGCGGAGCTTCGCCTGCAGACTCTCGCTAAAGCTGAACGGCGGAATGCAGGTCGCGGAGTCACCGGAATGAATACCGGCCTCTTCGATATGCTCCAGGATGCCGCCGATGTAGACCTCCTCGCCGTCGCACAGGGCGTCGACGTCGGACTCGATCGCACCCTCCAGGAAGCGATCGAGATACACCGGGTAGTCGGGGCTAATGCGCGCAGCCTCGGCCATGTAATCGCGCAGATGCTCGGCATCGTAGGCGATCATCATGCCGCGACCGCCCAGCACATAGCTCGGACGCACCAGCAGCGGGTAGCCAATGTGCGCTGCAACGGCCTCGGCCTCCTCAAACGAGGTGGCCTGGCCCGCCGGCGGGTACATAATGCCCAGTTTGTCGAGCAAGGCGGCAAAACGCTCGCGCTCCTCGGCAAAGTCGATGGCATCGGGCTTGGTGCCCATAATGTTCACGCCGCTCTCCTCGAGCATGCGTGCCAGCTTAAGCGGGGTCTGGCCGCCGAGCGTCACCACGACGCCGTCGGGACGCTCAACGTCGATAACGTCCATGACGTCCTCGTAGGTGAGCGGCTCAAAGTACAGGCGGTCTGACGTGTCGTAGTCGGTCGAGACGGTCTCTGGGTTGCAGTTGACCATGATGGTCTCAAAGCCGCGGGCCGCCAGCGCATAGCTCGCATGCACGCAGCAGTAGTCGAACTCAATACCCTGGCCGATACGGTTGGGACCGGCACCCAGAATCATCGCCTTGGGCTTGTCCGCCGGCGTGGTCTCGTCGGGGGCAACGCACTTCTTGGCGATCGGGCTCGTGCGGTAAATGTTCTCGTAGGTCTTATAGTGGTATTCCGTGGCACTCGAGAACTCGGCGGCGCAGGTGTCGACCGTCTTCATGCTGGGAACCACGCCCAGACCCTTACGGTAAGCGCGAACAAAACGCTCATCCGAGCCGGTCAGCGCGGCAATCTCGGCATCGCTCGTGCCATACTGCTTGAGCAGGCGCATCGCGTCGGCGTCAATGTCCTCCACGCGCAGGCCGCGGATGCTCTCCTGGACCTGCACCATATCGTTGATGCGGTTGAGATACCACGGATCGATACCGCAGATGGCGTGGATGCGCGCAACATCCCAGCCACGGCGCAGGGCCTCGACCACAAAGAAGATGCGGTGCTCAGTCGGGGTGCCCACGGCCTGGGCGAGTTCATCGTCGCTCAGCTTATCGGCGCCCTCCTTGCCACCGGCGCAAATACCCTGGTGCCCGTCCTCCAGCGAGCGCATGGCCTTGCCAAAGGCCTCCTCAAAGGTGCGGCCGATCGCCATGATCTCGCCCACGGCCTTCATGCGCGTGGTGAGCGTGGGGTCGGTGCCCTTGAATTTCTCAAAGGCAAAGCGCGGCACCTTGACCACGCAGTAGTCGATCGTGGGCTCAAAGCAGGCGGGCGTGGCCTTGGTGATGTCGTTGACGATCTCGTCGAGCGTATAGCCCACGGCCAGGCGAGCGGCGGCCTTGGCGATGGGGAAGCCCGTGGCCTTGGAAGCCAGCGCGGACGAACGACTCACGCGCGGGTTCATCTCGATGACAATCAGGCGGCCGGTCTGGGGGTTCACGGCAAACTGCACGTTAGAGCCACCGGTCTCGACGCCGATCTTCTCCAAGATAGCGAGCGAGGCGACACGCATGCGCTGATACTCAAGGTCGGAGAGGGTCTGCGCCGGCGCCACGGTGATGGAGTCACCGGTATGCACGCCCATGGGGTCGAGGTTCTCGATGGAGCACACGATGATGCCGTTGCCGGCGTGGTCGCGCATAACCTCCATCTCGTACTCTTTCCAACCCTCGATGGATTCCTCGACCAGCACCTCATGGGCAGGCGAGAGTTCAAGGCCCTGGCTCACGATGGAGACAAGTTCCTCGTGAGTATGCGCGATGCCACCACCGGCGCCGCCCAAGGTAAAGCTCGGACGCAGCACGCAGGGATAGCCCACACGCTCGGCGATGGCCTCGGCGTCAGCCACGCTGTAGGCATAGCCCGAGCGCGCGACCTCCAGGCCGATCTCGGCCATGGCCTCGTTAAAGAGCTTGCGGTCCTCACCGCGCTCGATGGCGGCAAGGTCACAGCCGATCATCTCGACGCCGTACTTGTCGAGTGTGCCGTCCTTTGCCAGCTCGACGGCGGCATTCAGACCGGTCTGGCCGCCCAGCGTGGGCAGCAGCGCATCCGGGCGCTCCTTCTTGATCACGCGCTCGATAAATTCGGCGGTGATGGGCTCGACATAGGTGCGGTCGGCCAAGCCCGGGTCGGTCATGATGGTCGCCGGGTTGGAGTTGACCAGGATGACCTCAAAGCCATCCTCCTTGAGCACCTTGCAGGCCTGGGCGCCGGAGTAATCGAACTCGCAGGCCTGGCCAATGACGATGGGGCCCGAGCCAATGACGAGGATGCGCTTGATGTCGGTACGTTTAGGCATGTTTAAAACCTCCTAGAGAGGCTGACTCAATGTTTTGGAAAAGTCAGCGAGGGTGCAGCTGGTGCATCAGGTTGCCGTGATGCGAGGGCGCGCTGGGCTTATGCCCGCGCGTCCGAAGCAGAACGGCAAGATGATGTGCCAGATGCAGCCGCAGCGTCGACAGGTCCGCCGTTCGGTAGAACGGCGGAACCACTATCGGCGAAATTCCAGCCGGCAAGGCGGTCCTTGGCGGTATCGATGTCCAGATAGTTCTCCTCGCCGTCCATGAGTCGCGTAAAGGCGGTAAAGAGATAGTGAGCATCGGTGGGGCCGGGCGATGCCTCGGGATGGTACTGGACCGAGAAGCACGGCGCATCGAGCAGCTGAATGCCCTCGGCGGTGCCGTCATTGAGATTCACATGCGTCAGGCGAATGCGGCCGAAACGCTCGTTCATCACGACCGGCGCGATACCGCGGCGCACCCAGACGCGCAGATCGCCATCGGCCGCGTGCTCGGTCTCGCCGCCCGAAAGCTCGGGGACAAGCTTGCCCAAGCTGGGGAACAACAGGCCAAAGCCGTGGTTTTGCGCGGTGATCTCCACACGGCGGCTGACCAGATTCATAACCGGCTGGTTGCCACCACGGTGACCGAATTTGAGCTTTTCCATCTGGGCGCCGCATGCCAAGCTGATCGTCTGGTGACCAAGGCAGATGCCAAAAACCGGCACCTTGCCGATTAGCTGCTGCACCTGCTCGTAGGTCTCCACCACGGCATCGGGGTCGCCGGGGCCGTTGGACAAAAAGACGCCATCGGGATTCATGTCGAGCACCTGACGCGCGGGTGTATCCCACGGCACGACGGTGAGGTTGCAGCCAGCACGAACCAGGCCCTCCAGGATGCCGCGCTTGACACCGCAGTCGTAGGCGACCACTTTGTGGCGGGCAGGAGCGGTAGGGGCAAGCGCAAAGTCATGCGTAGCGGGCAGGTCGCTCACGGCAAAAGCATGGGGCTCAGGGCAGCTCACGGTCTTGACCAGGTTCTCGCCGACCAGCGTAGGCGCGGCGGACAGGCGCTCGGCAAGCTCGTCGACGTCGAAGATCTCCGTCGAGATTATGCCCATCTTGGAACCGTTGTCGCGCAGGTGGCGCACGAGAGCGCGGGTGTCGACGCCCTCGATAGCGACGATGCCGTGTGCACGCAGGTACTCCGGCACGCTGACGGTCGAGCGCCAGTTAGAAGGCGTGGCGCACATGTCGTGGACGACCATGCCGCGCATGGCGGGAGCGCTCGCGGGGCGAGCGGTATCGCCGGGGAAGGCCGACTGGACATCGGTCTCGTCAATGCCGTAGTTGCCGATCTGCGGATAGGTCATGGTTACGATTTGGCCGGCATAGCTCGGGTCGGTCATGACCTCAAAGTAGCCCTCGAGCGACGTGTTAAAGCAGACCTCGCCGGTTGCGGTACCCTCGGCACCGCATGCACGGCCATAAAAAATGGTCCCATCCTCAAGATACAGGATGCAGGGACCGCAGGTGCCCTTGCTGGTTTTAGCCAGCATACGCTGGCACAGCTCGCTGGGCGCGACGGTGCGGGCGGCAGCGCCCGCAATATGGTTGTTCGCCATAGTTCTCCTTCCCGGTCTCACAGGACCGGCTTAAAGGTGTGTAGTTAGGCCTCGCGGTATTCTAACCGCAAGCATCGCCCATGGCATTAATTACATAGAATTGTTTACAAAATGATAATTATGACTTCCTGTGCATAATGATTTTTCTGGGACGGGGATTAAAAAATTATTCTGAGAGCAGGGCTTTGTCGCCAACTGCATACATGACAGAATGATTTTTTAATCCCCGTCCCAGAAAAATCATCCCGCGTGGGCTTGCGGCTCACGCGGGATGGCATCGTTCTATGTGGCTGCGGACTACTTTTGCTTGTCCTGCTCCAGCAGCTCGGACGGCGTGCGATCGGGCTTTCCGCCGCGGAAGATCTCTCGACCGTGCAGACGATGCTCAAGATCGCGCTCGGCCTGCTCCTCCGTGATCTTGGTCTGGCTCACCACCGGGTCCTCGATCAGCGATGAAACCGAGTTGACCTGTTTTTGAATGCGCTCGGCAATGGTGTCGTCCATGCTTACGATGCGCATCTTCCAGTCGATACTCGTGGCGTTGGACGAGCTCTTGGTCCAAACGAACGTCAGGATGGCGCTTTGGTGCCCCTGAGCAGGAAACATGCCAAAGAAGGAATCATGCTGGATCCTGCTGTCCTCGTCGATATAGGCGTGAACGTTATACACCACACGGTCGATCTTGTCGTTGAGCAGGGCGTTGGTTGCGAGCGCCGCCGCCTGAATCTGACCGTTGGACAGCAGCTCGAGTTCATTGGCAGAAGACGTGTCCAGCACCGTCACCTCAACCGTGCCCGTGCGCTCATCTGCCTCGTCGACGGTAAAATCGAGCGGGAACTGCGTAAAGCCATTGCCCCATTCAAGTCCACCCTTGAGCGCGGTCGAAACGGTATCCACCGAAACACTTTCGGAAAGGTTCGCGGTATTCAGACGTCGCATCACGCCGTAGCCAATCTGCATGCCCACAATCAGCACCAAAATGCCGATAACCACGGCCATGGCGGTCTTCGTAATGGTATGGCTCACCTGCGAGCCCGAAGGGTCGTCCTCGGACAGCGGGTCGATATGTTTTGCCTGGCTCGCGCGATCCTCGCTGCGCAGCCGCGCCAGCGTCGCCTTGTCGCCGCGCTTGACGGCGGCCTCTTTCTCGCGCATGCGCTCGGTGCGCTTTTTGGCGAGCGTAGGATCCAAGACGCCGGATGCATCGATTTCGGAGAATAACTCCGTCACTTCTTCCGGAGTCAAAGGGTTCTTATCAGCCATGATCTTCCTGTCATATCAATCAGTCGAGCTCGTGCGCACGCGCACCTTCGAACTGCATTCGATAGTAACGGGCATAGGTGCCGCCACGGGCGAGAAGCTCCTCGTGCGTGCCACGTTCCACAACGCGACCATGCTCAACGGTCGCAATCTCGTCAGCATGCTTAATAGTCGAGAGACGGTGGGCGATGATGATCGTGGTACGGCCGCGTGCCAGCTCTTCGAGCGACTCCTGCACCGCTTCCTCGCTCTCGTTATCCAGGGCACTCGTCGCCTCATCCAAAATAAGGATCTTGGGATTCTTGAGAAAAACGCGCGCGATGGCGACGCGCTGCTTTTGACCACCCGAAAGACGGCTGCCGCGCTCGCCCACCACGGTGTCGTAGCCTTGCGGAAGCGATTCGATAAAGATATCAATATTGGCGCGGCGGGCCGCTTCGGCGATCTCTTCTGCCGTGGCGCCCGGCTTGCCGTAGGCGATGTTCTCGCCGATCGTTCCATCAAACAGGTACACATCTTGCTGCACCAGGCCGATGGCACGGCGCAGACTATGCTGCGTCACGTCGCGCACATCCTGGCCGTCGATGCTAATGGAGCCGGCGGCAACGTCGTAAAAGCGCGGCAACAGCGAACAAGTCGTCGATTTGCCGCCGCCCGAGGGGCCAACCAAAGCGATGGTCTGACCGGGCTTGATGGACAGGTCCATGTGGTCGATAACAGGGCGTCCGTCGGCGCCGCGCTCGGCCAATTCAACATCCTCGTAGCTAAAGCACACGTCGCGGTACTCCACAGCACCAGCCGTCACCTGCAGATCCGCAGCACCCGGCTTATCCTGAATATCGGGGACAGTCGAGAGCACCTCATCCATGCGCTTAAAGCCGGCGATGGCTTTCTGATACGTCTCAGCCGAATTGACGAGCGTCTCGAGCGGCGTGCAGAACAGCGAAATGTAGAGTGCGAAGGTTGCCATATCGACCGCCTGCAGCTGACCCTGGGCAACGAGCCAACCGCCCAGCAGCACCACGATCACATAAAGCACTCCCGAGAGCAGGCCATACGTCGCGGTATAGACGCCCATGGCGTGATACATGTTCTCCTTGGACGAAAGGTAGCGATTGTTCGAGGCGCGAAACTTAGAGCGCTCGGTCTGCTCATTGGCAAAGCTCTTGACCACACGCATGCCCGCCAGCGAATCCTGCAGCTGCGCGTTGATGCCGCTAATCTTTTTGCGGTTATCGCTAAAGACCTCGCGCATGCGCATATTCTGCCAAAACATAATGACCGCGAACACCACCGTCACCACAGCCATGGCGAGTGCGAGCACCGGCGCGATGGTAAACAGAATCACAAACGAGCCGATGATCTCGATACCGCAGATAATGATCCATTCGGGCACGTGGTGCGCCGCCTCGCAGATATCGAACAGGTCATTGACCACGCGGCTCATCATGTCGCCCGAGCTGTTGCGATCAAAGTACGCAAAGCTAAACCGTTCGTACTGATCGAACAGGTCCTCGCGCATTTTGGACTCCATGCGCGCGCCCATCACATGACCCCAATAGCTCACAAAATAGCGGCAGGCGCAGCGGATGACATACATCAGCACCAGTCCCACCGCGATCATACCGAGCGCCTGCATAATAGCAGCCTGACCCTGAGTAAAGAGCCCGCCGGTCAGATTGCGCAAGATAATGGGGAACGCCAGGTCAATGGCGGCAAGCACCAGAGCACAAAGAGTATCAGCAACAAAAAGCCCCATCTGGGGCTTGTAATACGAAAGAAACCTCTTAAACATAGTCACCTTACGCGGTTTTACCAAACCGCGTTTCGTCTCGACGCTGCAAGTGCTCCATTTGGACAATCTGGCCTTCAATCGTCGGTCGCGTATATCCATACGCTTCCCTTCTCTTTTAGGCCACCTTGTCTCAAATGGAGCACTTTCGCTGACTTACACAAACCTGCGGGATCATCCCCGCTCGTTAAAGTTCCGCTCCACCCAAACGATGAGCAATGCTGTCGCAAGCCAAGGCGCCTACGACGGTCTTGGCGTCTTCGATCTTGCCGTCGAGCACGGCGTCGATCAGCTCGTGCAGTGGCACCAAGTCAACGTTGACGAATTCGTCATCATCGGGGTTGGGCGCATCAAACTCGAGCTTGGTAGCCAGGTAGATGTGAATGATCTCGTCGCAAAAACCGCAGGACGTGACAATCGACGTCAAAAAGCGAATGCGACCAGCCCTAAAGCCTGTCTCCTCATGCAGCTCGCGCTTGGCGCAATCGAGCGGGTCCTCGCCTGGATCGAGCTTGCCGGCGGGAATCTCGACCGTCACGCGGTCGATAGCGGTGCGGTACTGACGCACCAGTACGATCTTGCCGCTCTCGGTCAGTGCCACAACGGCCGCCGCGCCCGGATGGCGAACGATATCGCGGGCGCTGCGGCGACCGTTGGGCAGCTCAACCTCAAGACGGTGGACGTCGAGGATCTTGCCCCTCCAGGCGCACTCCTCCGAAAGAATCTTCTCGTGCAGCTCGGCATCGTGCGGGTCGTCGTCACCCAGCACCAGCGCCGGCTCGTCAGCGACCTCGCCACCAGGCTCGCCCTCGGCGTGCCCATACATGCGGCTGTCCTCTTCGACGATCTGCGCGTCCACGAGTTCTTCGTTCTTCTCGTCCATCCGTCTCATTCCTCTCGGATTTTAGGCATCCCAGGCGTCGCGGCCGCGCAGCGCACGCAGGCCAATGTCGTGGCGCAGGGTCTTACCCTCAAAATCAATCTTCTCGCAGGCCTCGTAGGCAAGGTTGCGAGCGTTCTCAAACGTATTGCCCAGCGCGGTTACGGCAAGCACGCGGCCACCGTTGGTCACAAGCTGGCCATCCACCACGGCGGTGCCAGCATGGTACACGGTCACGTTCTCCATAGCCTCGGCATCCTCGATACCGGTGATGACCTTGCCTTTCTCGTAGCTGCCGGGGTAGCCCGCGCTCGTCAGGACAACGGCCACGGCCCACTCGTCGCGCCAGTCGAGTTCAATCTGATCGAGTTCGCAGTTGGCGCAGGCCAGCATGACCTCGACCAGGTCGTTCTTAAGGCGCGGGAGCACGACCTGTGTCTCGGGATCACCAAAGCGGGCGTTGAACTCCAGCACCTTGGGGCCGGCGGGGGTGAGCATAAAGCCGCCATACAGGCAACCGCGGTAGTCGATGCCCTCGGCAGCAAGTTCGGCCACGGTCTGCTCCATGACCTTCACCATCGTGGCGTGTTCCTCGTCGGTCACGATAGGCACCGGGCTGTAGACGCCCATGCCACCGGTGTTGGGGCCCTTGTCGCCCTCGAGCGCACGCTTGTGATCCTGCGAGGTGGCCATGGGACGCACGGTCTTACCGTCGGTAAAGGCCAGCAGCGAGCACTCGGGGCCGGTCAGCATCTCCTCGATGACCACGGTATTGCCGGCATCGCCAAAGGTGCCGCCAAAACACTCACGCACGGCCTCCTCGGCCTGCGCAAGCTCGGTTGCCACGATAACGCCCTTGCCCGCGGCAAGGCCGTCGGCCTTGACGACCAGCGGAGCGCCCTGCTCACGCACATAGGCAAGAGCCGAAGCCTCGTCGGTAAACGAGCCATAGGCTGCCGTCGGGATACCGGCGCGCTCCATGAGCTGCTTGGAGAACAGCTTAGAGCCCTCCATCTGGGCGCCCTCGGCACCCGGGCCAAAGCAGGGAATACCCGCCGCGCGCACGGCGTCGGCCACGCCCGCCACGAGCGGAGCCTCGGGGCCAATTACCACGAGTCCGCATCCGTGGCTCTGCGCAAACGCCGCCACGGCCGCAGGATCGCAGTCGTCGAGAACGACGTTCTCGCCGCAGCTCGCGGTGCCGCCGTTACCCGGCGCGATGTAGAGCTTGCCGGCGCGCGGTGATGCTGCGAGTTTAGCTGCCAAAGCATGCTCACGGCCGCCGCTGCCCAACAACAGGATGTCGATGGTTTGAGTGTCCGCCTTCAAGGGTGCCTCCTCTATGGATGAACGGCCCGCTCCGCGCGAGCCCTTTGCAAGCAAATATACCCCTCGGCCGCCCGTCCGGGCTGCAAAGGGGTATATCGCAATAACCGTATAAACCGATTACTTCCAGAATCGGTTGATGATCTGCTCGCGACCGGCGCCGACGCCAATGAACGTCACGCGGGTGTGTGCCAGATCTTCGATAAACGCCACGTAGTCCTGAGCCTCTTGCGGCAGCTCATCAAAGCTGCGGCAACCGGTGATATCGCACTTCCAGCCAGGAAGCTCCTCGTAGATGGGCTTGGCGTGCTCAAAGCGCACCTGGTGCTCGGGCACGCTCGTGTAGCGCTCGCCATCGACGTCATAGGCAACGCACACCTTAATGGTGTCGAAGGCCGAAAGCACGTCGAGCTTGGTCATGGCGATGTCGGTGAGACCGTTGACGCGCGAGGCATAGTTGGCGATAGGGCCGTCAAACCAGCCGCAGCGACGACGGCGACCGGTGGTCACGCCGTACTCGTAGCCCTCCTCGGTCAGCGTGTGACCGGCCTCGGACTCGTAGGAAAGCTCGGTAGGCATGGGGCCCGAACCGACGCGGGTGATATAGGCCTTCATGACGCCCAGCACGCGGTCGACGTTCTTCATGCCGACGCCGGAACCGGTAATGGCGCCGCCGGCGGTGCAATTGGAAGACGTCACGTACGGATAGGTACCGTGATCGATGTCGAGCAGCGTCGCCTGGGCGCCCTCAAACAGCAAGTCCTTGCCCTCATCGATCATATTGTTGAGCAGCAGGCTCGTCTCGGTGATGTAGGGACGCAGGCGCTCGGCCATGGGCAGGTACTCTTCGCAGATCTGGTCCACGGTATAGGTGGGCAGATTGTAGATGAGCTCCAGCTCGGGGTTCACGCGGGCAAGAGCGGTCTCCAGCTTGTCGCGGAACAGCTCCTCATCCAGCATGTCCTGCATGCGCAGGCCGATGCGGGCCATCTTATCCTGGTAGCACGGACCGATGCCGCGCTTGGTGGTACCGATGTTCTTCTTGCCGAGCTTTTGCTCAAAGGCGCCATCCAGATCGATGTGGTACGGCATGATCACGTGCGCGTTGCCGCTGATCTTGAGATTCTTGGTGGTGATGCCGTCGGCCTCGAACATGTCGATCTCCTCAAGGACAACCTTGGGGTTGACGACGCAGCCGTTACCGATCACCGACACATGATCGGAATACATGATGCCGGAGGGCACCTGGTGCAGGCCGTACTTCTTGCCGTTGACGACGATGGTGTGGCCGGCGTTGTTGCCGCCCGAGTAGCGCACGACGGCATCGAAGTCGCCGGCGACCAGGTCGCAGATCTTACCTTTGCCCTCATCGCCCCACTGGGCACCGACCAAAACGGTTGACGGCATGTTTACTCCTTACATTCATGGACTGTCCGTGCGCCACGATGGCGCGCAGAAGCACAAAACATTCCCAGTATACCCGTGCAACGGGCACCTGTCCTACTCCTCGGCATGCGCCCCATCAAGCTCATAGAACTTGGTGGATGCCGGCAGGAACATTAGGTCGACGTCGCCGATCGGGCCCGAACGGTTCTTGGCCACGACGATACGCGTAACGCCCTCGTCGGGTCGATCATCGCGTGAGGCCTCGGCCTCGTCGGCAGAGCGGTCCAAGAACATGACGATGTCGGCGTCCTGCTCGATGGAGCCCGATTCGCGCAGGTCGGAAAGCTGCGGGCGCTTGCCGGTACGAGATTCGACCTGACGTGACAGCTGCGACAGTGCAATGAGCGGAATCTTGAGCTCCTTGGCCATGATCTTTAAACCACGCGACATCTCGGAGACCTCGACGGTACGGCTCTCGGAACGACGGCCCGGTGGAGGACTCACCAGCTGCAGGTAGTCCAGGATGATGATTGCTTTCTCCTTGTTATGGAGCATGCGGCGGCTCTTGGCGCGGATCTCGGTCACCGTGGTACCGGGCGTATCGTCAATCAGGATATCGAGCTTGGACAACGTCTGCGTAGCCTCGTTGATATTGGCCCACTGCTCGGGACTAATGCGGCCCGTGCGGAAGTCGCTGATCGACATCATGGCATAGGCGCAAATCAGGCGCTGGGCAATTTCCTTGCCCGACATCTCCAGTGAGAAGAAGCCGACCGTATAACCCGCGGCAGCAGCGTTGAGCGCCAGGTTCAGAGCGAACGACGTCTTACCTACAGCAGGACGAGCGCCGATGATGATGAGCTGGCCCTCGCGGAAGCCCATAAGCATACGGTCGAGTGACGGAAAGCCCGTGGGCACGCCCGCCGCCTGACCGCCGGCCTGGCACACTTCCTCGGCCTCGTTATAGGCCTCGACCATAAACTCAGTCAGCGTCTTGTAGCTCGACTTGACCTCGCGCGCCGTGACCTTGAGCAGCTTGCTCTCGGCTAGCTCCACGACCTCTTTGGTGTCGGTGGGGGCGTTATAGGCCAGCGCGTTGATCTCGTTGGTGGCGCCGATCAGCTCGCGCAGCATCGAGTCGCGACGCACGATGGCGGCATGGTGCTGCCAGTTGACGAGCGACAGGGTCTGACCCATCAGCTCCAAAATGTACGCCTCGCCGCCCACGGCATCGAGCTTGTTGATGCTTCGCAGGTAATCGATGAGCGAGATAGAGTCGATGGGGATGCGGCTGTTGTACATATCGACCATCGCGGTATAGATGGTCTTATGAATGGGCCGGTAGAAGTCATCGGGCTGCAGCTCGACCTGGGCCTCTTCGACCACCTCGGGCGATAGCAGCATAGCGGCCAGTACGTTGGCCTCTGCATCTTGGTTTTGAGGGAGACCCAACTTGGAGCCACGGTCCTCGACCGTCAGCCCCGTCTCCCTTTCGTCATATGCCATGAGCATCCTCATTCATATCGCTTGCGAGCATCCATAGTATCAGCCACAGTCCCAAAACGGGCCGCGCCCCGGCAATCATCACCGAACGAAACGGATGAACGGTCCCGCATTTGGAACCTCACCGCAACGCCTGCCATGGCGCTCGCCAAGCGTAGAAAATAAAAGGGCGCCCTGGTCTCCCAGAGCGCCCTTCTTAGAACAAGATTGTTGCGTTGCAGCAAATGCTACTCGGCAGCAGCCTCGGTCTCGACCTCGGCGGTCTCGGCCTCGGCGACCTCAGTGGCCTCCTCAGCCTCAGCCTCGGCAGCGAGCTCCTCGGCGGTAACGCCGACGAGAACGACAACCTCGGCCTTGATCTCGCGGTACAGCGAGATGGCAACGGTGTGGGCACCGGCAACCTTGATGGGCTTACCGAGCTCGACGCGCTTGCGGTCGATGTCCATACCGAGCTGAGCCTTGATGGCGTCAGCGATCATAGCGGCGGTAACGGAGCCAAAGAGGATGCCCTCGTCGCCGACCTTAACGTCAACGGTGACCGTCTTGCCCTCGAAGGCAGCCTTGGTCTCGTTGGCGGTAGCCAGACGGACGGCCTCGCGCTTGGCGATGTTGTTGCGACGCTCGTCGAGCTGCTTGAGGTTGCCCTTGGTGGCGGCAACAGCGAGCTTCTTGGGGAACAGGAAGTTCTCAGCGTAACCCTGAGCGACCTCTACGACGTCACCCTCGCCGCCCTTGCCCTTAATCTCATCGAGAAGAATAACCTTCATGATGCGTCTCCCTTCTTAGCCGCGGTCGCGGTTGCCACGAGAGGAAACCACGGGGACGGTGTACGGCAGGAGAGCCATCTCGCGGGCGCGCTTGATGGCGTTGGCGATGTCATGCTGATGCTGCGTGCAAGCGCCAGTGACGCGACGGGGCTTGATCTTGCCACGGTCGGTCATGTACTTACGGAGAAGCTGAGTGTCCTTATAGTCGATGAACTCAGTGTTCTCCTTGCAGAACTGGCAGTACTTACGACGCGGCTGACGTGCAGAATAATCATTAGCCATGTCAAAATACCTTTCATTTGGCAACTTCGGCGAACCGAAGCCGCCTCTCACTCAAAAATAGGTGAACAACCCTTAGAACGGGATGTCCTCATCGTAGACGTCGACCGCGGGCGGCGTGGCCACCGGTGCGGCAGGACGTGCTGCGGGCGCGGGAGCTGCGGGGGCGTAACCGCCCTGATCGTAGCCACCCTGGCCACCACGGGAGCTCATAAACTCGATCTCATCGACGATGACCTCAAGCTTGCTCCGGCGCTGGCCGTCGCGCTCCCAAGAGCTGTAGCGCAGCTTGCCCTCGATCGCGACCTTGTTTCCCTTTGCCAGGAAACGACTCACGGCCTCGGCGCGGGTGCCGAACATAGTGCAGTCGACAAAGTTGGGATAGTCCTCCCACTCGCCAGTCTGCGCGTTACGGCGACGATCGTTGACGGCGACGCCAAAGGACAGAACCTGGGTTCCGCCGGCGGTGGCGCGCAGCTCGGGATCGCGGGTGAGGTTACCGGTGATGTTCACTCGATTGATGCTCATAACTCACTACTTCCTCTTGGGGCACAAGCCCAGTCCAAAACGACAGTCTTACTCCTGGTCGTCGCGACGGACGATCATGTGGCGGACCACAGCGTCGGTGATGCGCAGGACGCGATCAAGCTCGGCGATCTGGGTAGGATCTGCGTGGAAGTTGATGAGGGTGTAGTCACCATCGGTGAGGTCGTTGATCTCGTAGGCGAGCTTGCGCTTGCCCCACTCGTCAACGGAGTCGACCTTGCCAGCGCCCTCAGCGATCGTGGTATCGATACGCTTCATAACAGCGAGACGAGTCTCGGGGTCGAGCGACGGGTCAACAAAGAACAGCAGTTCATAAGCCTTCATATTGTCACCTCCTCTGGGCAAATGTGGCTTCAGGTCGTGAAGGTGCGCCTGAAGCAGGAAAAGACTTGGTAATAATATCTTTCAACCTCCTAGGCTGCAAGAATATGCAGCTACAACCTCATGACCTCCACATATGCCCATACTCGCACGGCGTTTCATGCGCATTCCAACCAAATGCTGACCAAAAGCTTGACGGATCTGTGGACAAGATACGATGCCGCGGGGACAAACTGGGCCAAGCCGCAGGTCAACGGGCACAAGGCTGTGGTCGCAAAATGCATACCAGTGGCTCAATCGACTTGCAAAGAATTTTTAACTTCGTTCGCCCGTGGCTTATTACGTCCTTTTTTGAACATTTTGCTTCGCACGATTTTGCTGGTCAGGCTGCTTATATCGCGCACGTAAGGCGTGGCATGCGACACCGCGAATCAAAAAAATGCCAAGTTTTCTGTTTGCACTTTGCGATTCCTCGTGTATACTGACTTTCGCATTTAACGGAGAGTTGTCCGAGTGGCCGAAGGAGCACGATTGGAAATCGTGTAGGCGTCAAAAGCGTCTCCAGGGTTCAAATCCCTGACTCTCCGCCAGTTAATTCCAAAGCAGGCCTTTGAGCCTGCTTTGTTTTTACCCCACGCGGAGGGGTGGCAGAGTGGTTGAATGCGGCGGTCTCGAAAACCGTTTGGCCTGTATAAGGTCACGAGGGTTCGAATCCCTCCTCCTCCGCCATTTTGGTTGAGAAAGCTCCCAAGAATGGGAGCTTTTTTGTTTTGAGTCCCTAACAAGCAAATACGGCGTAGGAGGAGGGATTCGAACCCGCCAGGGCGCGGAGCGTAAAGAAAACGCGCCGCTGGCGCGTTTTTAGCGCAGCGCGGTCGACGTAAGCCGACCGGATAAATTTTGAGCTCCGCTCAAAATTTGGACATCCCTCCTATCCAACCCGCGCCCGCATCACGTTCGATCCCGGCCCAAAATCACAAACGCGTACATCACCCTCCAAACCCGACATTTTTGACATCTTTGGAGGCTGACGTACATGTTTGGCCCTACGCCCGCATCCAGTCCCGACCGTTTACCGAGCAATAGGGTCGCCAGACCCGTCAACCATGTACTATGTACGGGCACTATCTAAACCCGCAATCAGAAGGACCCTATCTTGCCCATCGTCGCCGCTATGACCGTTACCTCACATGCCTCGGATGCCATGGTCGCTATTCCGTTTTGGCTTGAGATGTTCGCTGTTGTCGCGGCATCGATCTCAGGAGTTCTGGTTGCGCGCGAGCACAAGCTCGACCTGGTGGGCGCCGTCGCGCTCGCCGTGGTTTGCGGCCTGGGCGGCGGTCTTTTGCGCGATATGACGCTGCAAGTTGGCAACGTCTACATCCTCAACCAGCCGATGGCGCTCCCGCTTTCCATTGCCACGGCAGCCATCATCTACATTTTCCCGGCAATCGTCGACAAGCCCGAAAAACTCATCCCCCTGCTCGACATCGTCTCGGTTGGTATCTATGCCGCCACCGGAGCAGACAAGGCGCTGGTCTACGGCTTTGCGCCGGCGGTGTGCATCATGATGGGCTTTTTCACCGCGGTGGGCGGCGGCATGCTACGCGACAGTTTTATGGGCGTGGTGCCGGGCATTTTCCAGCGCACCAACTTCTATGCCATCGCAGCCATCGCCGGCTCGGCGAGCTACGTATGCCTTGTCATGAGCGGCGTCGTCAGCAACATCACCGCGTTGATCGTATGCGTTGCGATAACCATGGGGCTGCGCTGGCTGTCGCTGCGTTTTGACATCAAAAGCCCCACCGAGGAAGACATCGCACGCTTTTTGCACCGCAAAAAGTAGGTGGCGCGGGCTCATCCTTCGAAATGCAACCGAGAGGTTCTTTTAGAGCGCCCATGCGTTGGGTACCCTGTTAGGTGCATATCGAGCATCTGACGAAGGATTCACTATGCCCTGCAATCAATTCCCGTCGACCCAGCGCCGTAAAGCGTGGGGCCGCATCACCATCCTATTCGCGCTCATCGTGCTGGCGCTCACCGCACTTCCCACGGCGTCGTTCGCCGGCACGGACACCGCAGGAAACATACTTGCGACCGACAATGACGCCAATCCGTCCGGCGTCGAGGGTGACCTGTACTGGGCAGGCCAGGCTCTCAACTTGGACGATGCGCCCATCGACCGCGATATCATCGCCGCGGGCGATACCCTCTCGATCCGCGACTGCACGGTGGGCGGCGCCGTCCGTCTGGCGGCACGCACCATCGACATTGCCAAGACCACGGTTGATGGCAGCGTCACGGTGGCCGGCCAGCACGTCGTGCTCAACACCGGCAGCACCGCCAACTGTTTTTACGCGATGGGCGAGACGGTTGCCCTGCGAGGCTCCACCAAGTCGGCGGCACTTGCAGGCGATACGGTGACCATCGACGGCACCGTCGATGGCGATGTCGAGGTTTGGGCCGATAAGCTCGTCTTGGGCAAGAATGCCCGCATTACCGGCACCGTAAACGCGCACGTTTCCGAGGACCCCGAGCGCGCCGCGGGAGCCGAGGTAGGCGCACTGAAGATCGACCGCACCGAGAACGAGAACGCGACAACGACCGCCAATGACATCATCGGCGGCATCGTCGCCGCGGCGCTCTCGACCTGCTTTGTCGCCCTGCTGCTCGAGCTCGTCTTTCCGCGTGCAACCGCCAGCGCCGCCGGCATGCTCCACCAGCGCCCCACGCCCCTGTGGGTGAGCGGTCTTCTGGGTACGATTGCTGTCGTCCCCGCCGTCCTGCTGCTGATTATCTCTATCGCTGGCCTGTCGCTTGCCGGAACCCTCTTGTGCGGCGTTATCGGCATCGCATTGGTGTCGAGTGCCTTTGCGGGGTGCGCAATCGCCCGCATGGTCGGACACAGCCAGAACCGTTACGCCATGGCGGCCGTGGGCGGCATCGCCGCGGGCGCGCTTACGGCAATCCCCCTCGTAGGCGACTTCATCAGCGGCGTAGCCTTTGTCTTTATGCTCGGCTACATCATCCAAATCATCTGGCGCAACGCCCACCTCAAGCCGCAGCAGGCAGCCAACACACCGGGACTCCCCACCGCTTAGCCGCCAACCGCCACAAAGGGGCCAGGCACCCTTGTGGCGGTGCAGACCAGCTCAATCCCCTTGCACCAAAAAGGGCGCCGACCATTGCAGTCGACGCCCTTTCTTGTTAGTCGCTATAAAGCCCAGCGCTTATTTGTTGACCTGGCCGGCGCGAACGGCAGCCTTCTTGCGGTCGGTGGCGTTGAGCAGACGCTTGCGCAGGCGAATGTTCTTGGGAGTGATCTCGACCAGCTCGTCGTCGGCGATGTACTCCAGCGCTTCCTCCAGCGAGAAAGTGCGGGGCGGCACCAGCTGGACGGAGATATCGGAGGTCGAGGAACGCTGGTTGCCCAGGTTCTTGGTACGGGCGATGTTGACGACCATGTCGCCGGCCTTGCTGCGCTCGCCCACGATCATGCCCTCATAGCACTCGGTGCCCGGCTCAACAAACAGCTGGCCGCGCTCCTGCAGCGTACCCAGAGCATAGGCAACGGCCTTCTCGGTGGTCATGGAGATCATGGCGCCGTTCTGACGGTTACCGATCTCGCCGGCGTAAGGACCATACTCCAGGAAGGTGTGGTAGAACACGCCCTCGCCGTGGGTAACGTTCATGATGCGGTTCTTAAGACCCATGATGCCGCGGGTCGGGATCTTGAACTCGAGGTGCGTCACGATGCCCGAGGTATCCATGCTCGTCATGATGCCGCCGGAGGTGCCGAAGACCTCAACGACCTTACCCGAGTACTCGTCCGGGCACTCGACGACGGCCTGCTCGACGGGCTCCATCTTGTTACCGTTCTCGTCCTTCTTAAACAGAACGCGGGGACGGCCGACCTGGAACTCAAAGCCCTCGCGGCGCATGGACTCCATCAGAACGGACAGGTGCAGAATGCCGCGGCCCGAGACCTCGACGCCGCTCTTGTCCTCGAGCTCCTCGATCTTCATGGTCACGTTGTTCTCGGCCTCGTTGAACAGGCGCTCCTTGAGCTGACGGGCGCCTACGATGTCGCCGTCGCGACCGACGAGCGGGGAGGTCGAAGCCTCAAAGACGATGGACATGGTCGGCGGGTCGATCTCGATGGGCTCGAGCTCGACGGGGTTCTCGGGATCGGTGTAGACATCACCGATATCGGTGCGGTCAATGCCCACGACGGCGGCAATGTCGCCTGCGCCGACTTCCTGGCACTCGGTGCGGCCCAGGTAGTCGAAGGTAAAGAGCTGTTTGACGGTAGCGGTGGCGCTGGAGCCGTCGTTCTTGACAACCAGAATCTGGTCGCCCTGGTGGATAGTGCCGGAGTACACGCGACCGATGCCGATACGGCCAACGAAGTTGGAGTGGTCGATGGTCACGCACTGCATGGCCAGCGGGGCGTTCTCGTCAACCTCGGGCGCGGGCATGTCGTCGATGATCATATCGAGCAGCGGATACATGTCCATGTTGCCGTCGTTGGGGTCAAGGCGGGCAAAGCCATTCATGGCGCTGGCGTAGACCGCGTGTTCCATGGCGAACTCAAGCTGGTCGTCGGTGGCGCCCAGGTCGGCCATGAGGTCCAGGCAGTCGTTGTAGGCCTTCTCGGGGTTGGCACCCGGACGGTCGATCTTGTTGATGACGATCATGATCTTAAGGCCGGTGTCGATAGCGTGACGCAGCACGAAGCGGGTCTGGGGCATGGGGCCCTCAAAAGCGTCGACCAGCAGCAGGGCGCCGTCGGCCATACGCAGCACGCGCTCGACCTCGCCGCCAAAGTCGGCGTGGCCCGGGGTATCGATGACGTTGATCTTAACGTCCTTGTACTCGATAGAGATGTTCTTGGCGAGAATCGTAATGCCGCGCTCGCGCTCCTGGTCGTTGGAATCCAGGACGCGGTCCTCGACCTGCTGGTTGGCACGGAAGGCGTCCGTGGCACGCAGGAGCTTGTCGACCATCGTTGTCTTGCCGTGGTCGACGTGAGCGATGATGGCGATGTTCCTCAGATTGTCTACGCGCATGTAGTTCCCCTATCTTCTATCCATATACAAACGGCACGCGTATGCGACCCGCCCAGCGATACAACGCTCGGCGGGAATATTGAGCCTTTTACCGAAAACTCGTTTATTTTAGCGATTTTAGATGAGAGGGGTTTCCTCACCTGCAGGTTCAGGGTCGCTCCACATAAAACCATCGCCGGCGCCCATGCCCTCATACAGCACATATGCCGAAAAACCGCTCTCGAGCGTCGTCTCAAAAAAACTCACGAGCAGAGCGTCATGGTAGCCGCCGTCAATCTCGACGCAGCCGGTATAGCCGATGGCATAGCGGGCGATACGGCCCAGGCCCTCGTCCTTAAGACCCATCTTGTGCTCGGAGATAAAGTTGGTGGCCGCCTCGAGGCACGCCTCTTCGCCATCCTCATCGAGCGCCGCCAGATAACGGTTGGAAGCGGCGTCCTCAATTGCCACGACCACGCCGGGGTTTTCACCGGCGGCAAGGTCATCCAAGAACGCGCCGATCAGATCGCACACCATGGCGTCGAGCTCGGCGGAGACGTTACCGGCGTCCTGCATATCCTGTGCCATCTTTAGACCTTCCCATCGAGTCTGGCGTCGTTACAGTTCTTGCGCCTCGGCGGCGATCTTAGCGGCGGCATCGCGGGCTCGCATCATGTCCGACGCGCGCTTGTCGAGCACCTTGATCTGGCTGGTCAGCATGACTGCATCGACCACGCCCCAGATCACCAGCCCCGTAGAGATCGAAAACCCAAGCGCACCAACTGTACCACGAAGGCGCGAACAGATTGCCGCGACAAGGGCGGAGATGACGGCCATCTTGATAAACGAGCCGCGGCGTTCGCGAAGCGTGCGGGCCTGCGTCACATAGGCGATGCGTGCCGCCTCAGAAGCCTCCGAGCGCATCTGGGCCTCGCGGGCGATCGCAGCCGTCTCGGCAGAAACTCCGGCGCTCACGAGCACGCACTCCGTCGCATGTTTGTCGAGCATTTAAAAATCATCGGGCGAGAGCGTGTGAACGAACTCATCGAACTCTTCGAACTCTTGCTCGTCGTCGACTTCCTCGGCGTGCGGTGAGACGGTGCCCAATCGATTCATGATGTCGTCTTCAACGAACATGGGGGCATTACTGCGCACGGCGAGGGCGATAGCATCGCTCGGACGCGCATCGATCCGATGCTCGTTGCCATCGGCCAACACGACAACCGTCGCGTAAAACACGGGCGGCTCGGCGCGGACGATTTCGACGCGCTCGAGCTTGGCGCCCAGGGCGTCGACGGTGTCGAGCAGCAGGTCGTGCGTGATCGGGCGATCGGCGCGACCGCTGTCGATGCCGCGGCTGATTGCCGCAGCCTCAAACGAGCCGGTCTGGATGGAGAGGGAGCGCAGCGGCGCGGGGGAATCCGACTTGCTGCAGCGCTCGCGAAGCACGATAAGCGATGGCACGGGACCGGCGGCCATGACGATAGTCTCTATGTCGACACGAACCATGGAACACCTCCGGTACGTAGCGGTTAACACGCGGCGGCCCGCCGCATTGAATAGCTATACTACCCAAACTTCCGCACAGCACACAAAATCAAAGTAGTTAATTTGGGACGGGACCTTTTTGACTACTTGCAGTAGGTAAGAAAAAAGCCTCGAGGCAATTGCCCCGAGGCTCTTCACGGTTTTGATGGTGGACCTGACAAGATTCGAACTTGTGACCTCCCGGTTATCAGCCGGACGCTCTAACCAACTGAGCTACAGGTCCATCATGGTGGAGGTTAGGGGGATCGAACCCCTGACCTCAGGCTTGCAAAGCCCGCGCTCTCCCAGCTGAGCTAAACCCCCACGGAGACAGTAATAAACACCCCAGCGGCGACTCGGCTCTCGCTGGGGTGTTTATTGCGAAAGAAAGTGGTGGACCTGACAAGATTCGAACTTGTGACCTCCCGGTTATCAGCCGGACGCTCTAACCAACTGAGCTACAGGTCCATCGCGCAAGGGATATATTAGACGAGTCGTTACGCGCGCGTCAACAACTTTTTTGAAAATCTTTGGGAGGGGTGGTCGCTGGGCTGGCGAGATGGTTTTGGTTTGCTGCTCGGACAGTCCTGCGCAAGACGAAGGCCACATTAAGTGGCCTTCTTTGCGTGCGGAACTCGCGACAAACCAAAACCATCTCGCCAGCCCAGCGACCATAGGGTCCCAAGGTTTTCAAAAAAGCGGTCGGCGCGCAGTGCGCCGACCGCCGATATATGGTGTCTGATATTTTCTACCAGCTAGGGCCTCTTACTCGTCTAGGAGATCTTCTGGCATGTCGTTGCCGTCGCCTAGATCGACAGGGGTTTCTTCGGAAGCAGAGCCGTTTTCTGTGGCTTCGCCTTCGGGCCTCTCTTTGGCGGCCGTCATGCGGGCCACGGCGCAGATGCGGTCGTTGTCGTCGACGGTCATCATCTTGACGCCCTGGGTGGCGCGGCCGGTCTGGCTGATCTCGTCGGTCTTGACGCGAATGACCGTCGCGCCCTCCGTCACGATGAACAGCTCGTGCTGCGGGCCCACCGTCTTCATGGCCGCGAGGTTACCCTTACGTTCGGTCATTTGAATGGTGTAGACGCCCTGGCCGCCGCGATTCTGCTCCGGGTAGTCCGCGACCGGCGTGCGCTTGCCGTAGCCGCGCTCGGTGATGACGAATAGATCGCCGTTGCCGTTAGTGACTTCCATGCCCAGAACGCTCACGCCGTCCTTCAGACCGATACCGCGAACGCCGCTGGTATCGCGGCCGGTGGCGCGCACCTGCTCCTCGGAGAACATGATCGCCTTGCCCGCGGTGGTGGCCAGGATAATCTTGTCGCCCTCGCGCACGCGGCGCACGTTCAGCAGCGCGTCGTCGTCGCGCAGGTTGATGGCAATGAGTCCATCGCGGCGGCTGCGGTCATACGCGCTCATCACGGTCTTCTTGACCATGCCGCTCTTGGTGGCAAACATCAGGTACTCGTCGGCGGGGAACTCGCGGCAGCTGATGACGCTCGCGATCTTCTCGCCGTCCTCGAAGGGCAGCAGGTTGACGATCGCAGTGCCGCGGGCCTGTCGCGTACCCACCGGCAGTTCGTGCACCTTCAGGCGATAGACCTTGCCCTTGCTCGAGAAGAACAGCACGTACTCGTGCGTGGACGCAATAAACATCTCGTCGATAACGTCATCCTCTTTGAGGTTGACGCCCGACACGCCCTTGCCACCGCGCTTCTGGGCACGGTAGGCAGCCACCGGGATACGCTTCACATAGCCGGTGTGGGTGATGGTCACGACCATGTCCTCGTCGGCGATGAGGTCCTCGACATCCAGATCCTTCTCAACCTGGCTGATCTCGGTGCGGCGCTTGTCGCCGAACTTCTTGGAGATCTCGCGCATCTCCTCCTTGATGACGCCCAAGATCTTCTCCTCATGCGCCAGCAGGTCCTCGTAGTAGGCGATGGCGCGACGCAGGCCGTCCAGCTCTTCCTGGATCTTGTTGCGCTCCAAGCCGGTCAGGCGGCGCAGCTTCATCTCGAGGATGGCCGTGGTCTGCTCGGGCGTAAAGCCAAAGCGCTCGATCAGGCGGCTGCTGGCCTCGGAGTCGGTCTGCGAGGAGCGGATAATGCTGATAACCTCGTCGATATGGTCGAGGGCCATCAGGTAGCCCTCGAGGATATGCGCACGCGCCTGGGCCTTCTTGAGGTCAAAACGAGTGCGGCGGGTGACGACGTCGACCTGGTGGTCGATATAGTGCTGCAGCATCTCGCGCAGGCTCAGGCATTTGGGCACGCCGTTGACGAGCGCCAGGTTGTTGGCGCCAAAGGTCGTCTGCAACGAGGTGTACTTGTACAGATTGTTGAGTACGACCTGCGGGATAACACCCTTCTTGAGCTCGATAACCAGGCGGATGCCCTTCTGGTTGGACTCATCGCGCATGTCCGAGATGCCCTCGATGCGCTTGTCGTTGACGAGCTGGGCGATCTTCTCCTGCAGGGTGCCCTTGTTGACCATGTAGGGGATCTCGGTAAAGACCAGGCGGTTGCGGCCGGTCTTGGTAGACTCCACATGAGCCTTGGCGCGCACGGTGATGGAGCCGCGTCCGGTCTCGTAACTCTGTTTGATGCCGGCGCCGCCCATGATGATGGCGCCGGTGGGGAAGTCCGGACCGGGCATGATCTGCATGAGCTCGTCGACGGTGGCGTCGGGATTGTCGATCAGGTAGCAGGTGGCCTCGATTGCCTCGGTGAGGTTGTGCGGGGCGATGTTGGTGGCCATGCCGACGGCGATGCCCTGGCTGCCGTTGACCAGCAGGTTGGGGAAGCGCGCGGGCAGTGCCACGGGCTCGGCGAGCGACTCGTCGTAGTTGGGCTGCCAGTCGACGGTATCCTTCTGTAGGTCACGTAGCAGCTCCATGGCGGGCTTTGCCAGGCGGCTCTCGGTGTAACGCATGGCGGCGGCGCCATCGCCATCGATGTTACCGAAGTTGCCGTGGCCGTCGATGAGCGGTGTGCGCATGGAGAACCACTGCGCCAGGCGAACCATGGCCTCGTAGACCGCGGAGTCATTGTGCGGATGGTACTTACCGATAACTTCGCCGACCGTCCAGGCCGACTTCTTGTGTGGGCGGTTGGGGTAGATGCCGCTCTCGTTCATCGCGTACAGAATGCGGCGGTGGACCGGCTTTAGGCCGTCGCGCACGTCCGGCAGGGCGCGCGCCGTGATGACCGACATCGAATACTCGATGAACGACTGTTTCATCTCACGGCCGAACTCCGAAATCTGGAGCTGGCCGCCGTTTATATCCTCGCCGGCAGAAGCTCCACGGTCGACTTCGCCAAAGCTCTCCTCGAGCTCACCGTCGTCGTCCTCTTCCTCATCATCATCGGCATCGGGGTTATAGGCGTCCGAATCGCCGTCCTCGCCCTGCTCGGCGCGGGCGAGCAGGCGCTTCAAATCATCGGGCATGCCGGCGTCGCCGGCCTCGTCCATACCCTCGTTATTGTTGATATCGTCTGCCACGTTACCTCCTCATGGTTTGCGTGGTCCATTAGTTCCCTACCACGGAGACGGCTTTTCCAGGTGCCGCAGATTCGCCCGAAAGAGGAGGGAAGCGTACTTGGGTACGCGACCGACGATTGAGGGCGAAGGTGCGGTGGCTGGGAAAGCCGCGGGGATTAGGCGTCTAAGAAGCGCGCATCATGTGCGTGCTTCTCGATGTACTCGCGGCGATAGCCGACCTCGGAACCCATGAGCTCGCGCACGGCGCGGTCCGCCACCACGGCGTCCTCGATCGACACACGTTGCAGGATGCGGGTCTTGGGGTCCATCGTCGTCGAGGCAAGCTGTTTGGGGTCCATCTCGCCCAGGCCCTTGTAGCGCTGAACGGTGTAACCCTTGCGCTTCTTGGTAATCTTGCCGTCCTTGGCCTTGCCGTCCTCGTCGTTGTCGTCGGGGTTCAGGCCCAGGCTCTGGATGGTGTCGCGCAAGATCTCGTCTTCGGGCTGGCGGCCGTTGGGATACACGTAGTGGATCTTGTTGCGCACCTTGATGCCAAAGATGGGCGGGCACGCGACGTACACGTAGCCGGCGTCAATCAGCGGGCGCATGTACTTGTAGAAGAACGTCAGCAGCAGGATGCGGATATGCGCGCCGTCGACATCTGCATCGGTCATGATGATGATCTTGTGGTAGCGGGCCTTGGTGATATCAAAGTCGCCGCCGTCACCGGCGCTCGTCGTGACGCCGCAGCCGATCGCGGTGATGAGCGACTGGATGGTGTCGCTCGAGAACGCGCGGTGGTCGCCCACGCGCTCGACGTTCAGAATCTTGCCGCGCAGGGGCAAAATCGCCTGGATGTCTCGGCGGCGGCCGTCCTTGGCCGAGCCGCCTGCCGAGTCGCCCTCTACGATGAAGAGCTCAGTGAGCTCAGCGTCGCGCACCGAGCAGTCGGCGAGCTTGCCGGGGAGTGACGCCGTCTCGAGCAGGCTCTTGCGACGTGTCGCCTCGCGCGCCTTGCGGGCGGCGTTGCGGGCCTTGCAGGCTTGCTGGGCCTTCTTGACGAGCTCGCGGGCGGGCTTTGGATGCTCCTCGAGGTAATCGGCGAGGCCGTCGGTCACGATCTTGAGCGTCAGCGCGCGCATATAGGAGCTGCCGAGCTTGGCCTTGGTCTGACCCTCAAACTGCGGGTCGGGCAGCTTGACCGAGATGACAGCCGAAAGGCCCTCGCGCACATCGTCGCCGGTCAGGTTGGCGTCCTTTTCCTTAAGCAGATTCTGCTTGCGCGCGTAATCGTTGATCACGCGGGTAAGCGCGGTACGGAAGCCCTCGAGGTGCATGCCGCCCTCGGGGGTGTAGATGTCGTTGGCAAACGACATGACGTTCTCGCCATAGCCGCTATTCCACTGCAGGGACACCTCGACCTCGCCCATCTTGGTCACGGGCGCATCCGGATCAGACTTGCCCTCAATGTAGATGGGCTCCTTAAAGGCCTCGGGGACATCCTTGCCCTCGTTGAGGAACTTGACGAAGTCGATGATGCCGCCCTCGTAGCAGAACTCCTCCACGTGGGGAGTCGCCTCGCGCTCGTCGGTCAACACGATCTTGAGGTTCTTATTGAGGAATGCCGTCTCCTGCAGACGGTTGTGCAGCGTATCGAAATCGTAGATGCAGGTCTCGAAGATCTCGTCGTCGGGCCAGAAGGTGACGGTGGTGCCCGTCGTCTCCGATGTGCCCACGACCTCCATCTTCTTGACGGTCTTGCCGCGCGAGAATTCCATCTCGTAGACGCCGCCGTCGCGGCGGACCCGTACGACCACGCGCTTGGACAGGGCGTTGACGACGGAGATGCCCACGCCGTGCAGGCCGCCCGAGACCTTGTAGGCCGAGTTATCGAACTTACCGCCGGCGTGCAGGATCGTCATGACGACCTCAAGCGTCGGGATCTTTTTGATGGGGTGCTCGTCGACGGGGATGCCGCGCCCGTTATCGACGACCGTGATGGAGTTGTCGGCGTGGACCGTCACCTGGATCTCGGTGCAGAAACCGGCCATGGCCTCGTCGACAGAGTTGTCAACGATCTCCCACACCAGGTGATGCAGACCGCTGGCGCTCGTCGAGCCGATATACATGCCAGGGCGCTTACGAACGGCTTCGAGACCTTCGAGAATCTTAATCTCGCCGCCATCGTAATCGTTTTCGTTTGCCACACGTCCTCCTTCAGCTAAGAAAATGTGTACAGCCTTACTAGTTTATCGTAAAAAAATACCCTCGGGAACGAGGGTATTTGGCTCCACAAGGCCACCAGATGCGATTTAAGGCTCTTTTTTGCTCTGCACGCCCTTGGCCCACTCGGCACTGGCTCTCATGGCATTCTCGAGGGCCTCGCGCAGTTTTTGGTCTTCGATGGGTGCCACTTGGCGCTCGATCTCGGCGCGCTCGGACTCGCTGAGGTCGGCATGCGGAGCCGGCGGGCGCTCAATCTCGGCCGGCCGCAGGCGCTCCTTGGCGGCGGGCGGCGTGTGGCCGGGGGCGGTCGTTTTGAACACCAGGCCGTCGACATGTGCGCCGACGCGCTCCATGCGCGCGCGGATGATCTCGCGCAGCAGCGTCATTTCCTGCGTCCACGAGGGCGAGTCGAGATACACCAACAGCTCGTTGGACTCGGGCAGATAGCGCAGACCCGTCACATGGCGCCCTTCGCGCGTTCCCGCGCACACCGTGTTCCAGGCGCGATAGATTGCGCGCGATTGCTCGGCGGCCTCCATTTGGGCACGGCGTTCCGGTGTCGCCGCGGCCAAAATGCGCTGGCGTTCGGCATCTAGAAAGCCGCCGAAAGCAACCGTGCCGTTCTCGCGCTCATAATTAGCACGCCTCACCCATGCTCACCACCTTGGCTCGATCAAGCAGGTCATCGGTAAAGTACCCCAGATTGGTGGTGGTTATGACCGTCTGGATATCATCGCCGATCAACTGCAGAAAAGCGTCTCGGCGCCCGGCGTCGAGCTCGCTCATCACGTCATCCAACAGCAGCAGCGGTGCAGTGCCCAAAATGCCGCGGGCAACGGCCACCTCCGCCACCTTCCAGGCCAGCACCAGCGTACGCTGCTGCCCCTGGCTGGCAAATGAACGGGCAGACCGCCCTGCAACGGAAAACTCGATCTCGTCGCGATGCGGCCCCACAAGCGTCACGCCGCGGCGCATCTCCTCGTCGGCGCGCTCGTCGAGCGTCGCCAACATGCGCTCGTACGCCCAGCCCTTCAGCTCTTCTCGGTCCTCGGTCTGGGGCAAATCCCCCAGCGTGGACACGTAGGACACGTCCGCGGGCTCGCCGGACGCCACTTGTCCGTAAGCATCGCGCACATGGCCCGCCAGTCGGTCGACCAGGGCCAAACGATGCACGAGCAGTGCCGAGCCCGCACGGGCAAGCGATTCATTCCAGGCGCCAAGCATCTCGCGGCAGCACCAGCTCTCCTTGAGCAGGGCGTTGCGCTGCGTCACGCAGCGGCCATAGGTGCTCGAAAGGTCGGCGTAGCGTGCACTCAGCTGCACGCCAAAGTCGTCGAGCGCGGCGCGGCGGACGCTGGCGCCACGCTTGACCATATCCAGGTGGTCCGGGCAAAACAGAACGCTCGGCAGCACACCGCGCACGCCGGCGGCCGCGCACCGCTTGCCGTTACGGCTAAACGAGCGCTTGCCGTCCTCTACGCACAGCCCCATGTCCAGCACGCGTCCATCGCCCTCGAGCCTCAGCTCGACCTTGCACGAGCCCACGCCGTCGCGCACGAGCTCGGCAGCGGTCGGATGCCTAAACGAGGTGCCGCTCGTCAGCAGCTGCAGCGCCTCTATGAGGTTGGTCTTCCCCGCCGCGTTGGGTCCCGCGAGCACCGTCACGCCGCCGCTCAGGGTCAGACGATAACGGTCGAAGCTGCGGTAGTGCGCGACGGAAAGCTCGTGGGCGAACATAGCCATCGATAGACGCTAGATGCGCACCGGCATGACCAGGTACAGGTAGTTGATCTTGTCGTAGGACTTAAAGATGCCCGCCTGCGAGTAGCTCTTGAGCTCCAGCGTGATCTCTTTCTCCTTGGACAGGGCATTGAGACAGCCGAAGATGTAGTGGTAGTTGAAGGCGATGGTGCCCGACTCGCCCTCGGCCTCGACGTCAATGGTCTCCTGCGCCAGATCCTGGTCGTTGGAGATGGAGGACAGGCCCATCTGGCCGTTCTCGACATCGATCTCGAATTTGACGGCGGGGTTGGCGCTGGCGATAACGGCAACGCGCTTCAGGGCGGCGTTGAAGGCCGCCACATCGATCTTGACGCTCGTCACGCACGAATCGGGGATGAGCTGCTTGTAGTTGGGGTACGTGCCCTCGATACGACGCGACACATAGGTGGTGTTGCCGGCCTCAAAGACGACCTGGGTGTCGGTGGCGCCGATCATGATGGTGGCTTGGCTCGCCATAATGCTGAGCGCGTCGTTAAAGGCATCGGCCGGGACGTTGAGCTCAAACGAGCCCTCGAGTGTCGAGGTCTCGACCTGTGTGTCGCACACGGCCAAGCGGAAGGAGTCGGTCGCCACCAGGCGCACGGTGTTGTTCTCGACCTTCATGTGCACGCCGCCCAGGATGGGGCGAGCTTTATCGGTCGAGGTGACGCGCCACACGCGGCCGACCATCTCGGACAGGATGTCGGTCGGCAACTCGACGGCACTCTCGATGGCATAGGCCGGAAACTCCGGAAAGTCGTTGGCGTCGAGCGTGTTAAGGCGGAACGAGCTCTTTTCGCAACCGATCAACACCTGGCGCTCGGAGAGCTCAAAGGTGACCGGAGCGTCGGGCAAGGTCTTGGTGATGTTGGAGAGCATCTTGCAGGGAATAACCATCTCGCCCTCCTCCTCGACATGGGCGGCGATACGGTGGCGAATCGAGATGGTGTAGTTTGAGGTCTGAAATTCCAAGATACCGTCTTGCGCCTTGACGAGCACACCCGACAGGATAGGGAGGGTAGATGCCGAAGCGACGCCCTTCATGACGACGCCGATGGCTTGCGTAAGCGAGCTTTGGCTGACGGTGAACTTCATCTTTTAATACCTTTCTATAGATATAAATATCTTAATAATAGTAATAACACTGACGAAACTGTCGAATACTCGCAAAAGCGCTGGTCAGACCTAAAAGGAGATTCGACAGAAACCTGTGTACAACCGACCTCGTTTTCAACGTTCAAAACCTGCTGAAAACTTTTCGTCACCGGGCGGTTGGTTTTAGACATCTTATGCCCGGGGTTTCGACAAGTTATCAACAGGTGTGGTTATTTTCCTACGAGCGTAGGGTGATTTTGTCTCGCAGCGATTTGAGGTCCTCGGTTACGGTGCGGTCTTCTTGGATCATCTTCTGAACCTTTTTATAGCTCGTGCTGACGGTCGAGTGGTTACGGTTGCCAAATTCGGCACCCACGGCCGTGGTCGTCATCTCGCACATCTCAATCGCCAGATAGATAGCGATATGACGTGCTTTGGCAATGTTGGCGTTGCGGCGTGGGCCTATGAGTTCCTCATGCGTCACCCCGTACTGCTCCTCGATGACGGATTGAACCGTCTGCACGTTGATCTTTTTCGCCGAGGTGTCGAAGTATTGGCTCGCGATGGTGTCGATGTCGTCAAAGGTGAGCTCCCCGCCCTCGCGCTCGCGGTCTCCCGCCTCGCCGGCGCAGCGCTCGCAAAAGCTCTCGAGCTCGCGGATGTTGGTGCCCGAGACCTCGGCCATGTGCTTAAAATGCTCGTCGGTCAAGTGACCGCAGTCGCTGCCGTAGGCCGCCAACAGCGAATCGTCGTCCGCGTCGGGCGATACCGCGATCGTGTTTTCGTAGTAGCGCTGCAAAATCTTGTATTTCATCTCATAGCTCGGCTCTGCCACCAAACAGAGCATGCCGGCGTTAAAGCGACTGGTCAGACGCTCGTCCATGTTTAGGTCTTTGGGGGCGCGGTCGGCGGCGATCACGACTTTTTTATTGTTGCGGATAAACTCATCCATCAGTTGGAAGAAATAGTCCACGCTTGCGCGCTTGCCGATGATGTTCTGGATGTCGTCGATGATGAGCACGTCAACACCGTGGTATGCCTGCATGATGGGGGCATTGCTCTTCTTTTGGCGGTCGAACTCCGTCATCAAGTCATCGAGGTATGCCTGCGAGTTGGCATACTTAACCTTGATCTCGGGTGACTTCTCGGCAAGCTCGTTTTTTATTGCGAGCAACAGGTGAGTCTTGCCCAAGCCCGATTTGCCATAGATGAACAGGGACGTGCACGTACCGCGTTCGTCTGCGAGCGCGGCGAACTTAAGCGCCGAGCGATAGGCGTGGCTGTTTTCGGGGCCGTAGACAAAGTTTTCGAAGGTGAATTTTGAGTTGGCCGCGAGGGGCGCGCCATCGGTGTTCTGCTCGATCGGTGCCGCGGCCGCGGATGCCGGGGCTGCCACGACCGATGCCGTGGCACGGGGCTCGCTCTTTGCTGGCGTGCCGCCTTTCATCTGATTCATCATGCGGCGGAAATCATCGGCCGAAAGCGTATTTTTGATTGCGATGCCCGAATTCTCGCCCGGTGTTGCGTCGTGCGCGATAGGCATGTGTGTGGCAGGGGGCGTGGGAGCCGTTGCCGTCGGTGCGGCAGACATGGTTTCACGGGAAACATCGCCGATTTGGTGTTCGGGAGCCGACGTTGCGGCTGCCACGGGCGCCGTCGGGGGGACGACGGGTGCCGCAGACGCGGCGCTATCTGCCGCGGCGCCTTGGGGTGCCACGATGTTGAGCGCGATCGGCGCAAAAGCGATTTCTTCCAGGTACGCCTCGATGGTCGGCTGGTGCTTTTTGAGCTGGGCGATGGCAAACCGTGAGGGGGCCTCAATCGTCAAGGTGTCCTCGGTGAGGCTGACGGCGCGCGATTGCCCCAGCATGTTGATGAGGCGCGCATCTTGGCCGTCGCGCTGGCAAAAGGCGATGGCGTCTCCCAGGATGATGCTTGCTTCCTCGTCCACTGTCTCTCCCGTTCCTTAACCCTGCGTCTGCACGCGGTCTCTGCCAAGCTCGGTCAGATGGTATTTCTGGCCGAGCTTGATCACCAAACCAACTTGCGCCAGGTCGTTGAGCGTGCGTGACCACGTGGGGGCCGAGCTTCCAAGGGCCCGTGCCAAGTCGGTGGCTCCGCATGTTTCGTTTTGAGCTAGATAGCCCAGCGCTTTCTTTCCACGTTCGCTTACGTATGTGTTCGCCGGCGGCTGTGAATACTGTTGAGCCGCATTAGGATACATCATTTGAGCTGCCGGTTGTTGAGAACTCTGCATCGGCGGCATCTGCTGTTGAAAACTTTGCGGCCACTGTTGGTAAGGCTGTTGCGGCATCTGCTGGGGCCAAGGACTGTACTGTGTCTGGGGCATCTGCTGGTATGGCTGTTGATATCCCTGCGGGTACTGCTGCGGAAACGGTTGGGCGTACCCCTGTTGTGGCATGTACTGGGTGGGATACCCCTGGGGGTACGGTTGATAACCCATTTGCTGGATGTTCGGCGTCCCCGCTGTTTGCTGCACGATAGTCGGGTCCTGGTCTGCCGCCGGCATTGCCTGTGGCATGTTTTGCATCATCGGGGCCGACGGCTCCATGGTTTCCTGCGTGGGAAACGTTCCCAGCTGCTGCATGTATGCTGCAGGCTGTTGCATCTGTTGCGTCGCCATCGGCTGCTGCGCAAAGGTGCTGGGCTGGGGATATGCCGGCTGCTCCGTTTCGGGGCGTACGGCGGCCCCGCGTCCACCGGCGCGCTCGATCTCCTGCACGCGTTTGGGGTTGAGGCTTACGGTCACGACGGTGCCGTTGCCCATATTGTCCTCGATCGATACCGCGCCGCCGGCGTTTTCCAGGTACTCCTGCACCATGGGGAAACCGGCTCCAGTGCCGCGGATATATCGTTTCATGCTGCTATTTGCGCTGGTTACGCCAAAGTCGAAGGCGCGCTCCTTGTCGTCGATGCCCGGCCCCTGGTCGGCAAAGCGAATGGTGTCGCCCCCATCGAGGATGGAGATGATGGGCTCCGCGAAGTGCGCGTGGATGAAGTTTTCCACAATCTCGCGAATCACCATGAGCGAGATATGACCGCCCTGTTCCTTCATGCACTGATAGACGGTGTTGGTCGTCTCTTCCAGATAGGTACGGACGTCTTGCGGCTCGATAACGATCACGCGCGGCGTCGACAGCATGTCGTCGTAGACGGCGATGCGCGCCGCATACATGGCGCTCGGTGCTTTTTTTGCTGCGTCGTCGCTCGCGACCCGCTCTTCGCGCACACCGGTGATGTGCTCGTTATCGGGTGCCGGGTCTCCCGAGTCGACCATGGTGTAGAAGTCGTCTGACATGCTGCTCGCAATCGTTCAAAAGGTTTCGAACAAATAGTAGCTCAGCGCGCAATGTTTCTCATCTTTCGACAACTTTTCAAAACCTGTTGAAAACTTTGGAAATCAGGCGAAAAGTTCTCAACATTGCCAACATGACCTGTTGAAAACTCGATGAAATATCGTGAAAAGTGTTTCGTCGGCCCCGAGAGCTCACGGGCTTATGGGGGAACCGTGTACACTCTGCAACCTTTTACCTTTGATTTCTTGACATTTGAACATTGATTTCCCTACAATCTTCAAGCTCACGTGTCTATATCTGCGTCCGCGTCCCCGCGGACACTCGAAATGCAGCAGGAGGAACTTAAGATGAAGCGTACGTATCAGCCTAATAAGCGTAAGCGTGCCAAGACCCATGGCTTCCGTGCCCGTATGGCCACTAAGGGTGGTCGTGCCGTGCTCGCCCGTCGTCGCGCCAAGGGCCGCAAGCGTCTCACTGTCTAGCAGCGATACACACATCTCGCATGAAGACTATTAAGTCTCGGCAAGATTTCGAGCATGTGTTCAGTCGGGGGCGTCGTTTCAATCACCCTCTGATTCGAATGACCATATGTGAATCGGTTGGCGAAGGCGACTCCGGAAGGGTCGCCTTCGTTGGTGCTAAGCGACTCGGTTGTGCCGTCGTGCGCAACCGGTCTAAGCGTGTGATGCGCGAGGCCGCCCGCAGCTGCGGATTTCCCGTTGCGGGTTATGACATCATCTTGTTTGCAACTCCCAAGACGAGGGTTTCCTCGCCGCAGGAGATGGACAAGGCGTTGCGTTCGCTTATGAAGCGCGCCGGCGTTGCCGGGGAGGAGCGATGAGCAATCACGTTTTGCGACGTGTTGCCATCGCTCCTATTCGCATATATCAACAGGTTATTTCGCCCTTATTGCCTGACGCCTGCATTTATTATCCAACGTGCTCGCAATACGCCATCCAGGCGATTGAGAAGTACGGTGTTTTGAGAGGCTGCTGGCTTGCCGTGAGGCGCATCGCTCGCTGCAATCCCCTGCACGTCGGCGGTTATGACCCTGTGCCCTAGCGGGCACTCGCTATCGGAGGAAAACTTACATGTGGGATTGGATCGTTAACATCCTTTTTGAGCTGCTCAAGCTCATCCAGACCTTTGCGGTCGACTGGGGCCTGTCCATCATCATCCTGGTGGTCATCATCCGTCTGCTGCTGACGCCGCTTATGCTCAAGTCGACCAAGTCGACGGCTCGCATGCAGGTGCTGCAGCCTAAGATGCTTGAGATCCAGGAGCGCTATGCCGACGATCCCCAGCGTCAGGCCGAGGAGATGCAGAAGTTCTACAGCGAGAACAAGTTCAACCCCATGGCTGGTTGTCTGCCGCTGTTGATCCAGATGCCCGTCCTGTTCGCCCTGTTTACGCTGCTGCGCAACCTTCCGAATTACTTTAACGACGGCAAGTTCTCGTTCTTCAACATCCTGCCCGACCTTACCACCACGCCGAGCGCTTCCTTTGCCGGTGGCTTTATGGTTGCGCTGCCTGCGCTGGTTTGCCTGATTCTGTTTGCCGTTCTCACCTT
Source organism: uncultured Collinsella sp. (assembly GCA_902479075.1). Lineage (GTDB taxonomy): Bacteria > Actinomycetota > Coriobacteriia > Coriobacteriales > Coriobacteriaceae > Collinsella. The sequence continues at coordinate 30,247 of CABSNK010000012.1, read as the reverse complement.
GATTCCGCAGCTTTATATGTCGCGCAATCAGACTGGCCAGCAGGCCCAGAGCATGCGTATGATGGCCGTTGTCATGACCGTCATGATGCTTTGGATGGGTTGGAGCCTGCCCGTCGGTGTTCTGCTGTACTACGATGTGTCTTCTGCCTGGCAGGTTATCCAGCAGATCTTCGTGACGCAGAAGGTTATCGAGAAGGCCAAGGCCGATGAGGAGGAGCGCCTCAAGAACGCTCCGCTGCAGGTCGAGGTTACCCGTCGAGAGAAGAAACCTCGCCCGCACAAGAAGAAGTAGTCGGGATATCAATCTTATTTAGGTACCTAACTTTTGGAGTTCGTTATGTCTGAAGAGATCATCGAGGATATGCTTGAGGAGGTTGCCCCGCAGGTCGCGGGCGATTATCCCGAGATTGCACAGCGCTACAAGGCTGGTGAAGAGCTGACCGATGAGGAGCTCGACACCATTGCCGATGTTGCGATTTCCATTCTGCGTTCCATCCTTTCGCACTTCGATGCCGCCAACTCTCCTATCGATGAGTATGAAGGCGACGAGGGCGAGTTGATTCTGGATGTAACTGCTCCTGATCTTGCTGTTCTCATTGGTCGTCATGGACGCACGCTTGATGCCCTTCAGGTTATGTTCTCTCTGCTGGTAAGTCGTAAGCTCGGCTTTAGGTATCCGGTTGTCGTCGATGTCGAGGGTTATAAGAGTCGCCGTCAGGACAAGGTCGCCGCTATGGCTCAGTCTGCTGCCGAGCGCGCTATCCGTACTCATAAGAGTGTGTCGCTTCCGCCTATGAATGCCTATGAGCGTCGACTGGTTCATATTGCGCTTCGTGGTAATGATGCAGTCGATACTCACTCCGAGGGCTCTGACCCTGATCGCCATGTGGTAATTGTTGCTCGATAATCTACTCGTACTTATGCTAAGGGGACGTGGATTCCACGTCCCCTTTTTTTGTCAAAAGTTCTCGATACACTGATTTTTGTCAGAAAGGAGCTTCTGTTGTTTGTGCTTACTGATCAGCAGGCTGAAGAGATGCTGAGTCGTCTAACTTCCTATTGCAAAGAATATTCCTTGAGCGTAACTGATTCTGAACTAAGGAAATGTATTCAGCATTTGGATTTGGTTCTGGAAACAAATAAGACAACCAATCTTACCCGTATTCTTAACGTAGAAGATGCTGCAGTACTTCATATTCTTGACTCGCTTGTTTTGATCCCTTATATCAATAAGGCTCCTGAGGGGGCTTTGCTCGATATGGGAACAGGTGCGGGCTTCCCGGGTATTCCATTAACGATAACCACGCATCGTAAAGCTACTTATATTGACTCTGTTGGCAAGAAGGTTGATGCTTGCAATTCTTTTGTTCATGCTCTGGGATTGAAACATGCTCATGCGGTTCATAATCGTCTTGAAGAATATGCTCGAAGCCATAAGAAGCAGTTCTCTGTCGTAACCGCTCGCGCACTCGCCCCTCTACCGATTCTTGTTGAGTATGCGGCTCCGTACCTTAAGGATGGAGGGCTATTTGTTATCACGAAGGGCAATCCGTTGGATGAGGAGCTTGCTTCCGGCATGTCAGCAGCTAAGATTTGCGGCTTCACTTTGCTTCTGAATGACGCAATCGATTTGCCTGAGAGCTTGGGCCACAGGGAGTTCATTGTTCTTAAGAAGAGTCATCCAGCATCCGTTTCATTGCCTCGTGCAAATGGCATGGCAAAGAAGAATCCGCTTGCTTAGATGTTTCACGTGAAACATAATGGATAGTAATAACTTGCCATGTTTCACGTGAAACATGGCGGTTGATATCGAATCGGAATGTTTCACGTGAAACATCCTCCGTTTGACAGCTTTAATACACACCAGGAGGGACCGTGGGATTTCGCGACGTTAAGCGTTCGAAGAGCGCTAAAGACACGCGTATTATTGCAATCATCAATCAAAAAGGCGGCGTCGGTAAGTCAACGACGGCTGTAAACCTTGCAGCAGCACTTGGTGAGCAGGGTCGTAAGACGCTCATTGTCGATTTTGATCCGCAGGGAAACAGCACCAGCGGATTTGGAATTGAAAAAGAAGACCTTGACCACTGCATCTATGATGCATTGTTGAATGATGTGCCGGCAGAATCGCTTGTTCTTGATACGAATTGCAAAAAGGTATTCGTAATTCCGGCAACAATTCAGCTTGCGGGCGCAGAAATTGAGCTCGTAAGCGCAATTGCTCGTGAAACTCGCCTCAAAGATTTGCTTGAACCTATTCAAGATGAGTTCGATTTTATATTCATTGACTGTCCGCCCTCGCTTGGTTTGCTGACTATTAACGCATTGACCGCCGCAGACAGCGTTCTTATTCCGATTCAGTGCGAGTATTATGCACTTGAGGGTGTTACGAAGCTACTTGAATCAATGAAGATGGTCAAATCGCGTCTAAATAAGGGCTTGGATACGTATGGCGTACTTATGACCATGTATGACTCGAGGACATCACTGTCGAATCAGGTTGTTGAAGAGGTTCAGTCGTACTTTGGTGATAAGGCCTTTAAGACGTTGATTCCCCGTACGGTTAAAATCTCTGAAGCTCCTTCTTTTGGAGAACCGGTTATTACTTATGCACCGCAAAATAAGGGTGCAAAAGCATATATGAATCTTGCAAAAGAGGTGATCAAGCGTGCCTAGCCCTAAAAAGCGCAGTGGATTAGGTCGTGGATTGAGCGCACTGGTTTCTGAAGCTGAATATGAAACCGGTGGTTCGTCTTCTGCAGCGACTTCTGAAACCAAGCTGCCCATCGAGGATATTGTTCCCAATCCGAATCAGCCTCGAATTCACTTCAATGAAACTGAACTTCGTGAGCTAAGCGAGTCTATCCAGGAACACGGTGTTTTACAGCCGCTCTTGGTTCGTAAACATGGCAACGGATATGAAATCATTGCTGGCGAGCGTCGCTATCAGGCATCCAAACTGGCAGGCCTTGAAGAGCTGCCGGTCATCATTAAAGAAGTTAATGATGAAGAAATGCTTGCTCTTGCACTTATTGAAAACCTTCAGCGTTCTGACCTAAATCCTGTAGAAGAGGCAAAAGGCTATCGTCAGCTCATTGATGCAAGTGGGATGACCCAGGAGGCTCTATCAAAGGCTGTCAGCAAGTCACGTTCTGCAATTACAAATTCACTTCGCCTTCTGGATCTTCCTGAAGTCGTCCAGCAGATGATATTTGAAGGAAAGCTCACAGCAGGTCACGCTAGGGCAATCCTTGCCGTTTCATATGAGGATGCCAGAATTAGGCTTGCGGAGAAGGTTGTTGCAGAAGGTCTTTCGGTCCGTGCGACAGAAAATCTTGCTCCGTTATTTTCTGCCGGAGAGACACCAAAGACCCCTAGGCCTGCAACACCACAGTCGTTCAAGAAAGCTGCGCGCGTTCTTCGTCAGGTATTTAATACTAACGTGCGCGTGAAGAGTTCGCGTGGAAAGAACAAGATTGAAATTGAGTTCAAAGATGAGGAAGAGCTCTCACGTATTCTGGGTGAAATGATTCAATTTGAACAGGGTGACCAGGATGAAGAATAAGTTTTTGACAGCTGTTGCTTTGGCAGCAACGGTGGCTGCTGGTGCATTTGCTGGATATAAGATCGCAACGGACAAAGAACTCCGTGGCCGTTTGCTTCGTAGTGCACAGGATATCGTTGATACATCTAAGAAGAAAATGGATGTTATGACGGAAGATGTCGCCATGCGAACTGCCCAGGTAACCAAGAATCCCAAGATTAATCAAGATTGGGTTAATCGCCAGTGGGATAATGTAGGCTATTAGGTACCTAACAATTACTCGCCTATTTTGAAGGGGTCCTTGTCTGAACACCAGAACAAGGCCCCCTTATTTCTTCCGAAATAGAAGCAGAACGATCGGGAGATGCGGATAGCCGATTGATATGAAACGGCCTCGGTTGCAATTAAACAACCGAGGCCGTTCGATGTTTCACATGAAACGTTTAGGTTGGTCTCCCCTATGCGTTCTTTTGGATCTTGAAACGCTGCTTCAACTGACCGCAGGCCGCGTCGATATCGTTGCCGCGGGAATTTCGGATCGTGGTCTCGATGCCGCGAGACTCAAGACGCCGCTGAAGATCTTCAACCTTATGGATCGGCGACGGCTTGAGCGGGCTGCCCTCAATATCGTTAAGCTGAATCAGGTTGACGTGGCACAGCGTGCCCTCGCAGAAGTCGCAGAGCGCCTGCATCTCGGGGTTAGTGTCGTTGACACCCTCAATCATGGCGTACTCATAGGTTGGACGGCGACCGGTCTTTTCAGTGTAGAGCTGAAGGGCCTCGTGGAGGCGCAGGAGCGTGTACTTCTTAACGCCCGGCATGAGCTTGTTGCGCGTCGACTGGATAGCGGAGTGCAGCGAGACGGCGAGCGTGAACTGCTCGGGAATATCTGCAAACTTGCGAATTCCAGGGATAACGCCGCTGGTAGAAACAGTAAGGTGACGTGCTCCAATGCCGATGCCATCGGGGTCGTTGAGGATACGCAGCGCCTTGAGGACCTCGTCGTAGTTGGCAAACGGCTCGCCCTGGCCCATGAACACGACGCTCGTTGCGCGCTCGCCAAAGTCATTGGAGACATGGAGCACCTGGTCAACGATCTCTTGTGCGGTCAACGAACGCTTGAGGCCGTTCAGGCCGGTAGCGCAAAATGCACATCCCATACCGCAGCCGGCCTGGGTGGATACGCAAACGGAGAGCTTGTTGCGACGGGGCATGCCGACAGTCTCGACGGAGATGCCGTCGTGATACTCGAGGAGGTATTTACGGGAGCCGTCCTTGGAGACCTGCTTGGTGAGCTCGGTCGGCGTGTCAAAAGCAAATGCCTCTTTGAGCTGCTCGCGGAAGGCCTTCGGAAGGTTGGTCATATCGTCAAACGAACAAACGTTCTTTTCAAAAACCCATTCAATGAGCTGTTTGGCGCGGAAGGTGGGCTGGCCGAGTTCGGCAACGAGCTCGCGAATATCGTTTTGGCTCAAGTCGCGAATGTCCTGAGATTTAGTCCTGGGATTCATGGAAGCCTTTCGATTTTGGGGAAACGTAGACGGTATCGCTACAATATGGTATCAGCTGCAGAAATTATAGAGGAGGAGTCTGCCCATGCCGGGTAAAAGCCTAGAGAACATGCACGTAGCGGTCTTGGCGGGCGGTCATTCCGCTGAGCGTGAGATCTCGCTCAATTCGGGAAAAAACGTCGTGGTGGCCTTGAAGGAGGCTGGCTACACTTCGGTGGAGCTGCTCGATACGGCCGCCGATGACTTTATGGTGACTATGGCGACCGGTGGCTTCGATGTGGCATTTATCGCCATGCACGGTGCTGGCGGCGAGGATGGCGCCATGCAGGGCGCCATGGAGACCTTGGGTATCCCCTACACGGCATCGGGCGTTCTGGCCAGCGCTTGCGGTGCGGACAAAGAAGTATCCAAGCTCTTGTACGCCAAGGCGGGGATTCCCGTCGCCCCCGGCCTGGCGCTCGAGACGGGCGACGAGGTTGATATCGACCATATCGTCGAAGTCTGTGGCGAACGCTGCTTCGTGAAGCCTGCTGTCAATGGTTCGAGCTACGGCATTTCGCTGGTGCATGAGCCTTCCGAGCTGCCGGCTGCCATCAAGAAGGCATTCGAGTATGGTGACAAAGTGCTCGTCGAGAAGTGCATCGAGGGAACCGAGATTACGGTAGGCGTGTACGGCGAGGACGATGTGCGTGCCCTGCCGATCGTCGAGATTCGCAAGCCTGAGGACTGTGAGTTCTACGACTTGGACGTTAAGTACGTCGACCCTACGGATATCCACCGTATTCCGGCGCAGATTTCGCCTGAAAACTACGCCCGCGCCCAGGAGCTTGCTTGCGCTGCCCACAAGGCCCTCGGCTGTCTGGGCATTTCGCGCAGCGACTTTATCGTGAGTGAAGACGGCCCCGTCATTCTCGAGACCAACACCATTCCCGGCATGACCGATACGTCGCTGTATCCGGACGAGATCCGCCATACCGACGATATGACGTTCCCCCAGGTCTGTGACAGTCTGATTCGCATGGGCCTTCGTCGAGCGGGCGTTGCATGCTAATCGAGGACGCTGTATCTCCTGGAACGCCGAAATTTGTCATCGATGCCTATGCCACGCTCGCCGAGCGCGCCAAGACGCAGTCGTTCGGTCTTATCGAGGAGGATGTCATCGTCCTCGATACCGAGACCACGGGTTTGTCGGTGCAAGACAACGAACTGATCGAGATCTCCGCGGCCCGTCTTTCGGGCCGCGAGGTCGTAGAGCGTTTTGATACTTTTGTGCATCCCAAGCAGCTGATTCCCGCCGAGATTACCGAGCTCACAAGCATCACGAACGCTGACGTGTCCGATGCTCCGTCAGCCGTTGAAGCCGTGTCTGCTCTCGCCGATTTTGTCGGCGGATGTCCGGTGATCGCGCACAACGCCACCTTCGACCGATCGTTTATCGAGTCGGTTAAGGGCGGTGTCAACGTGAGCGATATCTGGATTGATTCGTTGGCGCTATCGCGCATCGCGCTTCCGCGCTTGGCTTCGCACAAGCTGTCTTTTATGGCTGACCTGTTCGGCTGCGATTCGGTGTCGCACCGCGCCAACGCCGATGTCGATGCCCTGTGCGGCGTGTGGCGCGTGTTGCTCGTTGCCCTCACCGACTTGCCCCAAGGCCTTATGGCGCGCCTGGCCGACATGCACCCCGATGTGCCCTGGTCCTATCGTCCTATCTTCTCGTTCTTGGCAGGGCAGAACCCCGGGTCCATCTTCTCTCTCAGCGCCGCTCGTACTGACGTTCTCAAGGCAGACCGCGCCGACGATCGAGTGGACGCCGACGAACTGCCGGTCCTTAAGATGCCGAGTCGTGAGGAGGTTGAGGCGGACTATGCCCCTGGCGGCCTGGTCAATCGTATGTACCCCACCTATGAGCCGCGCGACGAGCAGATCGCGATGGCGGTTGAGGTGCGCGATGCGCTGGTCACTGGTACCCATCGCGTGATCGAGGCGGGCACGGGCGTCGGTAAATCGATGGCCTATCTGGTGCCTTTTGCCGAGGCGGCGCGACGTAATAACATCACTGTTGGCATTGCGACCAAATCGAATAACCTCGCCGACCAGCTCATGTACCATGAGCTGCCAAAACTTGCCGAGCAACTGCCGGGTGGCTTGTCGTTTTGCGCATTGAAGGGGTACGACCACTATCCATGTTTGCGCAAACTTGAGCGTATGAGCCGCGGCCAAGTCGAAATTACAACCAAACGTGATCCCGCCGACACGCTTACGGCGGTTGCCGTGATCATGGCGTACGTCTGCCAGTCAGCCGACGGCGACCTTGATTCGCTTGGCATCCGCTGGCGCAGCGTCAACCGTCCCGACTTTACGACGGCCTCGCGTGAGTGTGCTCGTCGCCTCTGCCCGTTTTTCCCTGATAAATGCCTCGTCCACGGCGCACGCCGTCGTGCGGCGCATGCCGATGTGGTTGTTACGAACCATTCTCTGCTGTTCCGCAATGTTGCGGCCGAGGGGAGGATTTTGCCTCCGATTCGCCATTGGGTAATCGACGAGGCCCATTCTATCGAGCGCGAGGCGCGTCGTCAGTGGGCGCGCGTGGTCTCGGCGGACGAATCGCGCGTTCTGTTTGAGCGTCTGGGCGGCTCGAGCACTGGCGCGTTGAGCCAGGTTTCTCGCGATTTGGCGACATCCGAAGGCTCTACACTCTATCTGGGACTTACTGCCAAAGCGACGTCTACCGTCGCGCGCGCGAGCATGGCAATCGCCGACGTGTTTGATGGTGTCCGCGAGCTTGGCCGTCGTGCCCGTGGGGGTTATGACAACGCCAATCTATGGATTGGTCCCGAGCTGCGCGAATCTGACGACTGGCATGATTTCTTACAGTCGGCCTACACTGCCATCGACGCATTGGAACAAGCTGACAAGAGCGTCGACGCGCTGGTGCAAGCCGTCGCCGCCGACAAGCCCGAGGTCGTTGTCGACCTGGGTGATATCTCGCGCCGCCTGCACGAGCTGGCCGAGAACCTCAAACTCATCATTGATGGCACCGATGAACACTACGTGTATTCGCTGCAGGTCAATCGCAGGCTGCGTGCCGGCGGAGAGTCGATGACCGCAGAGCGTATCGACATTGGCGAGGCCTTGGCAACCGAGTGGCTGCCCGAGGTTCACACGGCTATCTTTGCCTCAGCGACCATGACGGTGTCCAAAAGCTTTGAACACTTCAACCATGCTGTCGGGCTCGATCGCATCGGTGCTTCAACATCCTCATCGCTGCACTTGGATTCGAGCTACGACTTCGATTCGAACATGGCCGTAGTCGTCGCCGGAGATATTCCCGATCCGCGCGACCGCGAGGCATATCTGGCATCCCTTGAACATGTGCTGGTCGATGCGCATCTCGCCATGGGCGGATCGGTGCTCACGCTGTTCACCAACCGGCGCGACATGGAGGACCTGTACGCTCGCGTTGAGCCCAAGCTTGCCCGTGCGGGTCTGGAGCTCAACTGCCAACAGCGCAACTCATCTCCTCGTCGCTTACGCGACCGGTTTATCAACGAGCCGGCTTCGTCGCTCTTCGCTCTCAAGGCCTTTTGGGAGGGCTTTGACGCCAGCGGTGAGACGCTGCGCTGCGTCATCATTCCCAAGCTGCCGTTCTCCAGCCCTACCGACCCGCTCTCCTGCGAGCGTAACCTGCGTGAGGACCGTGCTTGGGCGCGCTATTCGCTACCCGAGGCGGTGCTCGAGGTCAAGCAGGCCGCGGGGCGTTTGATTCGCTCGTCGACCGATAGCGGTGTGCTGATCTTGGCGGATCCTCGCCTGGTGACGAAGGGGTATGGCAAGAAGTTTTTGACATCGCTGCCCACCAGTTCATACCAGCGTATCGAGTCAGCCCAGATCGGCCACTACCTGCAGTTATGGCGACAGGCGCACGACCGACGGCATTAGAGCGGACAGACGAGCGTCTCCGCATAGTCGCACAGGCGCTTTGACAAGGCGGGGTCATCCATGATGCGGATGGCTCCGCCCTTTGCCATTACTTGGGCAAATAGCCACGCTTCGGACGTGTAGCGGACGGTTACGATCGCCGTGTCCTCGTCAGCCCGATTGACCGATGTGATGCCCGCCCAATCTAGATGGTCGGCAAGATTGAGCGGCATCGCGAGCTTTGTTTCGCGTCCCGCTTTCGCAAGCGAGTCTTGAAGGGTCGTAATCTTTGAGTGGTGCCGCTCGACCGAGTCGTCGGTCAGGACGATATCCTCGATCTTGTCGAGGCGATAGCGGCGCTGCGCATTCTGCTCGGTGTCCCAGGCTACCAGGTACATGCTATCGCCGTTCGTCATAATGCACAGGGGGTCAATGGTGCGCTCCCGCGCGTGCCCGTCGCCAAGCGAGCGATAGGTGATGCGGCAGCGAACGCCGTCCTGGATGGCGCAGTTGAGCTGCTGCCAATGGGAGCCGCGCGCAACAGTGTCGACAACGCGCTGGTTATACCCCAGTTCCTCGGGCAGAAGCGCGCGGCGGATGCGTGCTGCCGTTGCCGGTTCGATGCCTAACGACTCAAGTTCATGGTTGAGTACGGCGCCCTCGGCCGCACTGAGACGCAACGGCAGCACACGGCCCGCCTCGCCCGTCAGAATGACGCGCTCGTCACGGCATTCACAGATGACGCGTGCTCCCGATTCCCGGTCGGCGAGCGTCGAAATGATGCCGATAATCTCATCGAGTGAAGCGCTGGTGATGTCGAAGCGACTACAGATTTCACTGCGCTCCATGCCCTTCTCGCCAACGGCATAGAGGGCTTCCATGATGTCGATGGCGCGCGAGAGCCTTTGCTCGCTCGTGAGTTTACGCACGGACATGGACATTCACCGTCCTTTCGATGAGGCGGTTCCAAGCCTGTTTGAGTGCGTCGGGCGCTACGGGCCTCATGTTGTCGGCGCTGTGCTCCATACAAAATGAGGCGGCGGCATCTAGGTCGCGCACACCAACGGTCCATGTCCATCCTTTGTCTGCGCGATCGAGGCTTCCGCGTCCTTGCGTAAGGGCGTGGACCATGTCTGCCGGCGTCTCGGCGGAAAACGAGAATGTGGCCGCGATGGGGTCGCGGTCGGCAAAATCGAACTCAAAGAACAGCTGGTCGTTGAGGTTAAAGTCGCTGGGGATGGTGTAAAAGCCGGAAGGTTTCCAGGCGCGGACGATGCGGTCGCAGCGAAATGTCCTAACGGTACCGGATGCATCATCCAGACCGCAGAAATACGAAATGCCCTCGCGCTCGAACATGCCATAGACGCAGACGGTGCGTTGACGCTGTTCCCCGCGTCCGTTTTGATACAGGAAGCGCAGCGCGCAACGCTCGGCGAAAGCGCTCCATACGGCATCAACCATAGGAGAGCGCAGGGCACGCGTCTCCGGGACGTCCGCCTCGCCGGTCAGGTATGCGATCTTGGACCGAATATCGGCGAGCGGGGTGGAAAAAGTGGACGATCCGGCGGCGAGCATCTGGTCTATGGCGTCCATAAGGATGTCTGCGTCCTCGGCGGTAATCAGACCGCCGGCGGCAAACGTGTGGTCACGGTCGACGGCCCAGGCACTTTCTTCGGTTTCCTGGGAGCCGGGTGCGCGAACCTCCTTAATCACGATGCCGCGCTCGAGTAGTTTTTCGCGGTCACGACGAAACTTGCGTTTGTCCGAATCGGTATTGCCCGAGCCGTAGCCCAAATCGGAGTCCAAAACGATCTGCTCGGTAGTCAGCGGTTCAGGGGAACTGTTGAGCACAAAGAAAAGATTGAGGATACGCTGGGCAGTTTTGTCGTATCCCGGCTCTGCCGAACTCTTTTTATTTGCTGCGGTCGATGTGCTTGCCGTCATAGAATCCTCGCATGAGAAGGTTGTTCGATGCCATGATTTTAGTCCGATATGGAGATTAGGCTATATCCATGTCCGTATGAGGCGTTAACGTAATCGGAATTCCGCCGTTTGCGTCCGCTCGGGGTATACTTTCGACTATATACGGTCCTAATGTGCAAGCACTGGGCCTATTTGTCGGATTATGGATGTGGAGCGCACATGGCGAACACCCAGAATTATATTAACCACCTGCTGCAGAACACCGGCATCACGCCCGCGTGCAGCGAAGAGGAGCGTTTGGCTGCCGAGGATATCGCTCAGATTTTCCGCAACCACGGTTTTGATCCCGAGGTGCAGGAGTTTAATGCTCCTGCACCCAGCAGGCTGGCGTTTGCCGTAACGGGTATTTTGGCTTTCGCGGGCGCCTTGCTCATGGGTATCGGCGGAGGCGTCGGCTTGGTCGGCACCTTGCTGGCGATTGCCGGCGCGGTGCTGTATGTGCTCGAGCGTATGGGCCGTCCTGTCATTTCGCGCTTGGGCAAAACGGGCGTGAGCCAAAATGTCATCGCCTATCACAAGGCTTCGGGCCCGCTTGCGTCTCCGCGCAATCGTCCCGTGGTCGTGGTGGCCCACTATGATTCTCCTCGCGCCGAGTTGTTCGCGCGCGAGCCCTATGCGCCCTATCGCGCGCTGGTCGCAAAGTCGCTGCCGGTGGCGACGATCGTTCCCGCCGCCGTGGCCGTTCTGCGCATCCTGCCGCTCCCCGGCGCGCTCAAGGTCCTGCTGTGGATCGTAGCGATTCTCGCTTCGCTGGTGGCGCTTGCCAACGCGGCAAATATCATTGCCAACCGTTTCGTGCTTCCCTATACGTCTGGATCGGTGTGCAACAAGTCTTCTGTTGCCGCCATGCTTGGTGTTATGGACAACGTTGCCCCTTATCAGGGGGAAAATGAATTTCCCAACGATATTCCGTTCGATACGTATTTTGGCGAGCAAAAGCGCCGGGCCGAGGAAATGGCGCGTGCCGCGGCCGAGTACGCTGCGGCGCAGCAGCAAAACGATTATGGCAACACCATCGAATATGAGGAGCCGAGCTATACCGAGGACGAGTTCGGACAGCCGTTTGCTGCCGAGCCCGAGCAGGATGAGGCGCCCGATGAGCAGATCGATGGCTTCGAGGGCGCTTCTGCTGACGCGACGCTGATCGGCACCATCGCGCCCGAGGCTCAGGACCAGGCCGTTCAGACCGAGGTGGCCACCGAGGAGGTGCCCGCCGCCGAGCCGGCGGAGGAGCCCGTAGTGGTCGAGCCCGAGCCCAAACTCTATCGCAATGCAGCCGGCAATATCCGCTTTGGCTCGGATGCCATCCGCGCGCTCGGTATGCTGCCCGAGTCCTGCTCGCTTGTTTACGATGAAGGCGAGGAACCGGCGTTTGAGCCCGAGCCCATTTCCGAGGCTCAAGAGCCCGTGTCTGATGTGTCCGCTGCGGACGCCGAGCTCGTGTCTGCCCCGTCCTCCGATATTGAGCCCGAGGCGGAGTCCGCACTCGACCCCGCAGCCGGCCTTGACATTCTTGCCCCCGCTGCTCCGGAACAGGCAGAGGGCGATTCCGCTGATGAGGACTACGACGAGTATCCGCAGCGCGTGTCCTACGAGAGTGATACCGATTTCTCGTCCGAGCTCCCTTCGACAACGCCCCATGCCGATATCGCTTCCGCATTCTCCTCGCTTGGCGCCAGCGCCTCCAGCTTCTTTAAGGGCGCCTTTGCGAAGGGTAAGAAGCTCGTTGACGACTTTGAGGAAAAGCGCGCTGCTGCCCGCGAGGCTGCCGAGCAGGAGGCTATAGCCCAACAACAGGCTGCCGAGGCCGAGCGCGAGCGCGCGGCACAGGAGTTTGAGCAGAACGAGGCCGAGCAGCCGGCGCCTGCCGACCCCGCTGACGCCACGACGTCTTTCGAGGCCTCGCAGCCGACGTCCGCTGACGACGCGGAGGCGACGACGTCCTTTGATGCGCAGAAGCCGGTCGATAACACCGTGTCCTTCGATGCCACGATGACGTTCGAGAAGCAGGGCACTGCGATCGCCGAGCCCATTTCCGTCTCCGATGAAGCTGCGGACGCAGCTACCGCTACCGAAGACGCGGTTGACGATGTGGCTGATTCTATTGAGGACAATGTGCCCGAACAGGTCGAGGTGCCTGTTGTGGAGCCGAATTCCTCTACGGTCGATGAAGCTCCCAAGGCTGATGAATCCAGGCCCTACTCTACGCAGATCTTTACCATGCCCACGTCGAGCGATCCCGGCGCCACGGTAGCCAACGCCGCCCCCACGCAGGACGAGACAGTAGACTCCCTCATGGCTCAGATTTCGTCTCGTGTGCCGTCGCGCCCGCAGATGAATATCCCCGATCCGGCCTCCACGCCCTCACCGTCGCCGCTGGCCTCCGTCCCCGACCCGTCGCTGCCCTCGATGCAGCAGGCCAACGTCGCGTCTCGTACGTCGCTGTTTGACCTGCCCGATCCTTCGGCGCAGACCGACGATCCCTTTGTTACGGCACAGGGCTCGGAGCCCTCATCGGCGCCGGTGGCGCCCTCTATGCCCGTTGCACCAGATGTGCAGCCGCTCGAGACTATCTCGGCTCCCGTGACGACCCCGAAGCCCCAAAAGCGCGGTATCGGCGGCCTGTTTGGGCGCAAGAAAAAGAGCGACCAGGACAGCATGAGCGACTGGCTTGGTGTCGATGATGACTACGATGCCAAGAAGTCTGGCCGCGGCATCGGTTCGTGGGATAACTTCGAAGACGATGACGACGGTTGGAAGGGCGGCGCTACGTCTTCCGATGGTGCATCGAATGAGGATATGCTCGCGGCAGTTGCCTCTATGGGTGATGATGAGTTGCTCGGCCATGATATTTGGTTTGTTGCGACGGGTGCCTCCGATTGCGATGGCGCCGGCATGAAGGCTTTCCTGGCCTCTCATCGCGATAAGCTTCGTGGCGTGTTCTTTATCAACCTCGAGTCCATTGGTGCCGGCAGGATTTCGGTCGTGACGGTCGAGGGCGAGCAACAGCTGCTTAAGGGCGACCGCCGTATCATGAACCTGGTCAGCAAGGTCTGCAAGGCGTTCCATGTCGATTGCGGTGCATTTGAGATGCCCTATGCCAAGACCGATGCCTATGCTGCTCTCGAGGCAAGCCGACGCGCCCTTACCATTGCCGGCGTCGACGGCCCGCGTTTGGCATGCGCTCACACTGAGGACGATCTGCCGTACAACGTCAATCCGACAAATATCGCTACGGTGTCCGAGGTCGTGACCGAGGTCATTCGTCGTTCGTAGGTTGACCTATAAGGAGTCTGCGTGTTTTCGTACATCAAGCGCCACTGGCCCGTCTATCTTATCTTGGTCCTGATCGCCATTGCCCTTGGTTTCGGGGCCGCGTATATCGTGGGTGTTAAAGGCTCAACGCCTGAGTCCACGATTAGCGAAGAAGTGGAGCACGAGCAGAGTTTGGGAGCCGATGGCATCTCCGAGTCCGAACAAGCGCTCATCGACGGTGGGTCTGCATCTGGGGAATAGCCATTTCGCCACGAACGAATAAGAGGCGAGCCGGGAGACGGGCTCGCCTCTTTTTTTATTGCGTCAGCGACGTTTTGACGCCAGCTTTAGATGGGCAAACCAGATTGTCGCGGCGCCGGAGGTCACGAAGGCGGTGAGGCAGGCGGCAATGGGAAGGGAGCCCGTTGCCGGTAAATCTTGCGGCATGACGCATCGCTGGATGACGCGATCCTCGTCATGTGATTCAAGGTTGCTACCGCCGCCATTGCGACAGAGGTCAACGCGAGCGCTGTTGGCGAGTGCGGTCTGAGGCGTGTAAGACGATGCGGCCTGCATATGGATGACGGCACCGTGAATATCCGAGTCAAGGACGGCGCTCACATCATCAAGGTCGTCATGCTCGTCTTTGAGGTCCTCGCGGGCCCAAGATTCTGCAGCGCCTCTTGTCGTGAAGTCGGCCGATACGGCCCCGTACTCAAGACGAATGCCCGTGACGGCGGTATCGTCCAAAAGAGCGAGCTCTTTTGCCTCGAGGGTGACCGACTCCGTTGTTGGGATATCGTCTTTCCAAAGATGCCAATCGCCGTAATCGACCATGCGCAAATCGTCACCTAGGAGCTTTTTGACCTCGTCCGTTTCGAGCCAGGGGTTGTCATGCCCGTCGCTGAGCGTTGCATTGGCCTGTTCGCCCGTATCGATACTTCCCACTGGAGACGTTCGATACCACACGTTGCAAAGACCGTCGATGTCCCCGGTCGCGACAGGGGTTTCGATGGCGATGAGTTTGGCAGTGCCTTCCTTGGCGCATTCGAGATCGTCAGTGATGGTGAATTCATCAACCCAGGTATTCGACTCATTTTTAGCATCGAGCGTATAAGAGAAGGAGCCGTCCGCATCGGATTGTGCCGCGGCTCGGTTTTTGCCATCGCCGTTGGCGACGAGACCCTTACCGATAGGGCGGGCGATCTCTTGCCGCTTGTCGACTTTGCCCTCGATCTCGATGGGTGCGTCCTTCATGGTTACCGTCTGCACTTCTCCTGTGGCCTTAATTTCAAACGTCATGTCTTCGGCAAGGTCGTAAGTGCGCGGGGGCATCACTTCGCACAGGGTGTAGGTGCCGGGCAAAAGATGCTCGATGCGATGCGGTTTGTCAGAGGAGGTCCAAGCGTCAATTTCGGTTCCGTCGGCACCGTGGAGGGAGAGCCGGGCGCCTTCCACTTCTTGTTTGCCGGTCAAATCTACTTTGGAGATGTCGATTTTGGTGTAGTCGTTAGAAACATCGAGGTGCGCATTGATCACGGGTGTTTCCTGACCGGCATACGACAGCTCGACGGTGTGGACGCTTTGGTCGAGCAGGTAACCTTCGGGTGCCTGCACCTCGATTACCTCATAGGTGGCGGTTCCGCACCCCAGTGAAAGATGAGTCGCGCACGCAAATCCCCGCTCGTCGGTCGTGATGGATGTGACGGTTTCGCCGTCCAGGGCAGCAATGCTGCCGTCGGGGCGCACGATATCGCCCGCGGCACGGATATCAAAAACAGCACCGGCAAGGGCGCGCCCACCTACGGCATCGTTCTTGACGATCTCGATGCTTCCTGTTGCCGCGTCGTCGTAAAACGAGGCGATCGCGACGGGCGTTAAGTTCATGTCGGCGGGAATCGTTATCTCCAGATCTTCACCAACAAGATACGGTTCCTTGGCGGAAGTCTCTCGTATGTAATACGTGCCCGGGTTAAGCGATTCGGGTAGGGTGACGGTGCCGGTTTCATCGGTCGTAAAGGTATTCATAACGGTATGGGCGGGATGCCAGGATGTTTGCGAGATGGGCTCACGGTCGCCGTTGAGCAGCTGAAAGGTGAACCCAGCGCGTGGTACGGCGTTGCCGGTCTGAGCATCGCGCTTCACGATTTGAAGATGTGTCGACAGGGCGTGGTTGTCTACGATGTACTGAAGCTCTGCGCCGTCCGTGATCTGCTCTGCTGTGATAGTCCATTCCCCTGCCTGCTTAAAGCCGTCGGGCACAGTGTCGACAACCTCACGAATGGTGTAGCCGGCACGGTCATACGGTATGGTTCCGCTGACGCCATCGGGGCGCTCTCCTGCGCCAAACCATGCTCCGGCCTGGTCTTTGGTCGATGCGAAGCCGTAGATATTGGTGGTCAGCGTTCCAACAACCTGCTGCGAAGTGTTGCTTGCCACTTCAAAGACCACGCCTTCCGCCGGCTGCTCTACACCAGATTCGTCACTATTACCGCAGTCCTTGAACTTTGAAATCTCGAGGTCAAAAGCGATGGGGATGTTGGGGATGCGACGCTCGAGTTCAACGACGCCCGCGTCTCCGAGCTGGTCGGCACCGATGGTATAGCTCCAGGTTTCATTGGAGGGCAGATAACCCTCGGGAGCTCTCGACTCATAGATGCTAAAGGTGCCCAGGGGGATGTCGGTAAGTGTTGCCCGGCCGTCCTCATCCGTCGTGAGGGTGTGCGTCCAGCCCGGGGTAGACTGTGAGACGCAGGTGAACTCAGCGCCGGCAAGTGACGCGCTGACTTGAGGGCCTGCCCCTGTCGCGGCATCGACCTTTGCGATGCGCAGGGTAATGGTACCGGGCTGCTCATCGATGACGACATTCCCGCCGTCATTGCCGGTGGAAAAGGCGATGTGGTCACTCCTGGGGATATAACCCGCCGGAGCTTTGGTTTCGACCAGGTAATATGCCGCGTTGGGCAAAAGTGTCGCCTGCGCGCGACCGCTGCTGTCCATCTGGATGCTGCCGACACGCTTGTCGCCGACGCTCTCATAGATGTCGAACCTCGCTCCGTCGAGCCTGTAGGTATCGTTTTCGCTCGTGATGGCGGCGTTGGCTGACTGTTTTTGGAAGGATACGGAGACGGCCGGGAGCACGTAGAGCATGTCTTGACGTTTACTGCCGCCCGACACAGCTCCCAAATAGCGCCGCGCGCGATGCGGTGCGGCTTTAATGCTTCCCGACTTGGCGCCGTCGTGGAGCCAGCGCGCTGCGGCAACGACCTCATTGTCGCCGGAAAAATTTCCCCTCTCTGTGACGCCCCGGGCGGTTGTATATGAGAATGATCCGTCGGTATGGGTGGTGCCGTTGAGCATCCAGACGGCAAGTTGGGTTGCGGCACGTGCTCGATCGGGGGATAGGTTATGCCCGCCAAAGGATGTGGCGGTGGGGTAGCCATGACAGATGATGGCCGCGAATTCGTCTTCGAGCCATACCCAGCCCTGATTGTAGGTGAGCCAGGGTCCGCCCGGTGTGCTAGGGCCAAAGCGCTCCTGGTTCATGCAGTAGGCAATCGAAGAATCCTGTGCCTCGTATTTGCCAACTTCAAAAGGACCGCATTCATTGCTGATAGTGCGGAATCCGAGCGATTCATAACCGTCGACGGCGAGCGCGGCATCCGGTGTCATGCAGCCTAAAAGTAAAAAGAGGACTAGGAGCAGCGATCCTGCTGTGATTGCGCTGTGGACAGAGTGCGTGGGTGCGTTGGACATGGCTGCTCCTTATCCCTCGTGCGCCGCACGGGGAGGCCGCGGCGCTTGGGATGAGGCTACCCCCGAGGTTCATGCGGGTAAGTACCGGAGCCTGACCAAAAGCTTGCCCGATATCTGACAAATGGCGCCTACGAAAGACAATGGAATAAATCTGCAGGTAGACAATGGTAAATAAAAGAGCCTACAGGTCCTCATCTACACAATTGGCCTATTTTTAGGAGGATTCTCCATAGCTAAAACAAGTATCGTCACCCTTGTATCGAACAAGACAACCGCGTTATACTATCCCCCACATATGCGGGCATCGCCAAGTGGTAAGGCATCAGCTTCCCAAGCTGACACTCGCGGGTTCGAGTCCCGTTGCCCGCTCCAGTTAAAAGCACAAGCACGGCACCATTACGGTGCCGTGCTTTTTTCAATAAAGTGCCGGGACTCGAACCCGCCAGGGTGTGAGCGTAAAGCAAACGCGAAGCGTTTGTAGCGAGCAGGCGAAGGCGCCGGCAGGCGCCTAAAGCCGGTGCGTATTTGCGAAGTAAATACGCGGACGTCCCGTTGCCCGCTCCACCGGGCACGAGAGACGCGGGGACGGCCAATTCAACAAAGTTTTCCCCACCGTCTCCGCGAATCCGGCAGGCGACCGCAGCCGGTGCGGATTTGCGAAGCAAATACGCGGACGTCCCCATGGCCGCTCTTGCGGCAAAATGTTAGGTTAATGCCTGCTGCCCATACTTGCACCTACGCACGGTACAATGGTTAAGTTACGACCAACGTGCCAATAGCCAAAAAGGAGCCGCTATGATCGATCGCTATACTCGCCCGGAGATGGGACACATCTTCTCCCTCGAGAACAAGTACGCCATTTGGCAGGAGATCGAGGTCCTGGCCTGCGAGGCCCAGGCGGAGCTCGGCAAGATCGGTATTTCTAAAGACGAAGCCCAGTGGATCCGCGATCACGCTAACTTTGAGAAGGCAAAGGTCGATGAGATCGAGGAAGTCACGCGCCACGACGTTATTGCTTTCCTGACCAACATGAAGGAGTACATCGACGCCGATGTTCCCGAGGGCGACCCCAAGCCCAGCCGCTGGGTCCACTACGGCATGACCAGTTCCGACCTGGGCGATACGGCTCTGTGCTACCAGCTCACCCAGGCCTGTGACCTGATCATCGAGGACGTCAAGAAGCTCGGCGAGATCTGCAAGCGTCGTGCCTTCGAGGAGCGCAACACACTCTGTGCCGGCCGTACTCATGGCATCCACGCCGAGCCGATGACCTTCGGTATGAAGTTTGGCTCTTGGGCCTGGGAGCTCAAGCGCGATCTGGACCGTCTCGAGGATGCCCGCAAGAACGTTGCCTTCGGTGCCATTTCGGGTGCTGTCGGCACCTACAGCTCCATCGAGCCGTTCGTCGAGGAGTACGTCTGCGAGCACCTGGGTCTGGTTCACGACCCGCTGTCCACGCAGGTCATCAGCCGCGACCATCACGCCTACCTCGCCGGCGTCCTTGCCACCACGGCAGCCACCTGCGAGCGCATCGCTACCGAGGTTCGCAATCTGCAGAAGACCGATACACTCGAGGCCGAGGAGCCGTTCCGCAAGGGTCAAAAGGGCAGCTCCGCCATGCCGCACAAGCGCAACCCGATCACCATGGAGAAGGTCTGCGGCCTGTCGCGCGTCGTGAAGTCCAACGCCCAGGTCGCCTTCGACAACGTCGCCCTGTGGCACGAGCGCGATATTTCTCACTCCTCTGCCGAGCGTGTCGCCCAGGCCGATAGTTTCATCGCGCTTGACCACATGTTCCAGTGCCTCATCCGCGTTATCGACGGCTTGCGGCTGTATCCGGCTCGCATGATGGCCAACCTCAACAAGACCCGCGGCCTTATCTTCTCCTCCAAGGTGCTGTTGGCCCTCGTCGACACTGGCATCACCCGCGAGGACGCCTACGCTATCGTGCAGGAAAACGCCATGGCCACCTGGCACGAAGTGCAGGATTGTGTCTCCGGTCCCACCTTTAAGGAGCGTCTCGAGGCCGATCCGCGCTGCACCGTCAGCCAGGAGAAGCTCGACGAGATCTTTGATCCGTGGGACTTCCTCACCCGCATCGACACGGTCTTCGATCGCCTGGAGCAGGTGAGCTTCGAGTAGGGTTAACCTAATTCGGCCGTTTGCGGATGCATTCCAACCTTTGGCGCCTTGCCCATCTTGGGTGAGGCGCTTTTTTATCGCCGCATCAGCCCCGGGTATACAATGAAATCCGACTGCTGTTTCGATGAAGGGAGGCTTGTGCCCGGACGTATCAAGCGAGCCGCCATCGTCTCGTTTGCGCTCATGCTCCTTGTTGCCGCCTGTGTGGCCGCCCTGACGTATACCGTTCGAAGCAGTTCTTCCTCCTCGAATGAAGCCGACAAAGATCTCCCGGTACTCAAAATCGGCGTTACGGATAACGACCCCTATGTGTATGTCGATACCACGGGCGATTACGCCGGTATCGATATCGACATCGCCCGCGAGGCGTGTGAGCGTGCGGGGCTCAGCCACAGTTTGTCGATATTGACTGGAACGATCGCGACCGGCTGCTCGAAAACGGTGATATCGATTGCCTGTGGTGTGATTATTCTCCCTGTTATCGCGAGGATAAGTATTACTGGACCGAGCCGTATCTAACCGTGACGGTCTCGGTTGCCGCCAAGAAAACGAGTGGCATCAAGTCCTTGGCGCATCTCGATGGAAGCAAGACCATCGCGGTAATTGCGGGCTCGGTGAGTGAACGCCGATTGCTCGCAGGGGATCTGGAAATCTCGCCGAACGTGCAAATCAAATCGTATGGTTCTGCCGAACTCTGCAAAGCCGCCCTCGCCAAAGGGTATGTCGACTGTTGGATGGCGGACGTTCAGCCGCTTGACCGACTTGTCGCCCGGTATCCCGGCCTTTACCGCGTGTTCGCTGACAACGTTATGACGGTTGATCTGGGCGTCGCGTTTGATGACGGCTATGAAGGACCGATCGTAAAGGATCTCAATACCGCATTGTTTGCCATGGACCGAGATGGCACGATTGACCGTATTGTGGGCAATTACAAGACAGGAGCGACGACGGGCGGGCAAGGAGCAAATCCATGACAAATGATGAGCACCGCTTGCGTCGAAAGACTCTGACCGTCATAGCTGTCGGCGTTATTGTCAGCGCTGTCTTGTTAGGCCTGTTGTATACGGTTGGAACCCATCGCTGCCTCGAAAAAACGCTTGGGTTTGGCCAAGAAACCATGGCGTTTTTGGAAAACGCTTGCGAAAAATATGACCGCTACGAACAGGGGAGAAAAACCGAAGAGACGCACGATTTGCTCGCCGCGGTCGAATCATTTGCGACGTTCCTG
Organism: uncultured Collinsella sp.; assembly: GCA_902479075.1. Lineage (GTDB taxonomy): Bacteria > Actinomycetota > Coriobacteriia > Coriobacteriales > Coriobacteriaceae > Collinsella. The sequence goes on along the minus strand of CABSNK010000012.1, from coordinate 8,910 downwards.
TCCTCTGATCGCGTTGAGGTTAACGACGATCTTATCGAGCAATTTGTCCATGCCGAGAACCTTTCGGGGCTGATGGTCATGGACTCCGATGGCCATATGGCTGCCCACTACGACATCGATGGTCGCGATCCGCTCATGTTGTGGCGAGAGGAGCTGGCCTGTGCGCCGGTCGCATCGATGTATCAAGGTTCCAAAGTGACCTACTCAACTGTCGTCGAGCGCCGTGGTGTCGTTTTTGCCGTCTGTGCTATCCCGTATGGCGACGGCGTTGCCTTGGCATACCGCTCATTTGTTTCCGATCCAGCGGACGACTATTCATATGCCATAGCCGACGTGCTTTCGAACAGCACCTTCCACCAGGGCCCCACGGTGCTTGTTATGGAGGATGCGGAGATTGTCTCATCCAACAGCGCCGATGCTGACGTGTCGCTCGCCCGATTCCTCACCAGCGCAGGGGTTGAGTGGAAAGACGATGGCCTAACGCGCATCGAATATCGAGGAGACAAATGGTACGCGGTGCGTGCGGCATACAAGGACTACCGCCTGTTTGCGCTGTATCCCAAATCTGAGGTCATGTCTGGCAGGATCACATTTGTCGCCGCTGGCGTCTTGGTGTGCCTTGCGTTTTGGGTCGTGGTACTGTTGGCTCGAAATATCGTTGATCGCCGCAATTTGGTCGAAAAGGATAAACAGCTCGGCATTATCAATGCCATAAGCGCCATCTACGATTCGACCTTCCTTTTGCATCTCGACACCCTCGAGATCGAGGGAATCAATATGTCGCCGACGATAGCGAAGATATTTGCCGAGCACAGCGAGGCATATGACTTTATGGACACGGTCTGCCGGGATGTCGTGAGCCCCGAAAGCCGCGAAGCGGTTGTGGGACTCGTAGATATAAGTACGCTTCGCGAACGTATGGAGGGCGTACCGTACTTGGCTGCCGAGGTGCGAGATTGTCGAGGCGCTTGGTACTCGCTACAGGTTGTCCCCCAGCATCGCGATGAGCAAGGCCGGCTGGAGTCGGTCGTCGTGGCGACGCACAACATATCGATGGTCAAACATGCCGAGGAGCTGACATACCAAGACAAACTGACGGGGCTTCGCAACCGCAACTACCTTGAATCGCGCGGAGATAGTCTGGTAAACGAGGGCTTGCCCGTGAGCGTGATTATGTTGGACTGCAATTATCTCAAGCGGACCAACGATATCTACGGTCACGAGATGGGGGATGAACTGCTGCGACGGACGGCGTCCGTGCTGCGGCGGGTGGCTGGTGCGGATTACCTGCCGATGCGCGTTGGCGGCGACGAGTTTTTGCTGGTTTGCCCCCATACTGACAACGAGTCTGCGCTCGGGCTGGAACAGGATCTTCGTCTCGGTCTTGCCGCGGTAAGCGATGAGGCACTGACGGTCAGCGCATCGATTGGCGTGGCGACCGTCGAGACGGCTGGAAATACGCTGGCCGATGTATATCGTGTCGCCGACCACAATATGTATCGGGAGAAGCGCACAGTCCACGCACGGGGTACGGGCTGCTAATCTTGCCCCCACTAATCTATGCATCGTAGGATGTTGAATCAGTGCCCGCGATACTTTATCGGTTCGGACGGGGATAATAGACGTCTGAAATTTCTTTCTGAGAGGGGATCTCAATGATTAGTTTTGACTACAAGCCTCAGGGTGTATGCTCTCGCAATATTCACCTCAATCTCTCTGACGCTGGCAGCAAGGTGCTGGGCGTCGAGTTTACCGGCGGCTGCGATGGCAACCTCAAGGCCATCTCCAGGCTGGTCGAAGGCGCTCCCGCCGATCGCGTAATCGAGGTTCTCGCCGGTAATACCTGCGGTATGAAAAAGACCTCTTGCGCCGATCAGCTTACGCGCGCTATCGAGGCCGCTCGCGCAGAGATCGCCTAATGAGCATCGCTGATCGCTTTAAGAATGGAATAACGCGTCGAGGTTTTGTGCTGGGTGGCGCCGCTACCGGTGCTGCTGCCGTACTGGCCGGTTGCTCGAAAAAAACGGGCACGAGTGATGACGCCGCTGGCGTGCCGCAGGTTATCAAGGACGATTCGAAGATTGTCTCGATCACTGATGAGTACGAGGCTGTCGATATCGATCTTGAGCCCGCAGCCTCGTGGACGCTGCCGCTGGGCACGCTGCTGTACTACTGCGATGGCGACTACGCTGCCGCGATGATGGCGCCTGCTTCTGCCCTGCATGCCAATACGCTTGGTGTGCTCAACCTAGGCGACGGTTCGCTCACGACACTCATCGAGGACCCCGTCGAAGGTGCGGGGTATTCGTTTTACGATGTCCGCGCCGGCGATGGCGTATTTGCTTGGATCGAGATGAACTTTGCGAACGCATCGTGGAAGCTCTATGCGCAAAATACGGCAGGTGCGTCGCTTGTCGGCGATGTGGTCGAGCTCGACCGAGGCGGCAAGGACTACGACCCGCCGCTGTTTACGGCGTTCGAATCGTCCGTCATTTGGTACAAGATGCCTGCTGCAGGCGGCAATAAGACGAGTCACGACTCGTATTGCTACCGCCGCTCGCTCGACGAGGCAAAGGCCGAGGCCATTTGGAAGTCAACGGGCCGCTTTGCATCCGCCCCGCGTGTGAGTGACGGCATCTTGACCATTTCCCCGCGTGTGCGCAACGACGAGGGCGTCTACTACGGCATGACGGCGATCGACCTGACGGACGGCAACAATACCAAGAGGGCTCAGCTGGTCCTTCCCTCATCGGTGTCTCCCTTCGAGGCCGTATATATGGGCGACACGTTTGTGTTCTCCATCGAGGCCACCTATAGCGGCGTGGGGAGCCTAGGCAACATGGGCACCTATATCGGTAACGAGAATGGGACGTTCCTATTCCTGTCGCGCGAGCCGCTTGCGTGTGCTGCCGGCAGAAAAGGCAAATATCTGGTTAAGGTTCAGGCATCGCATTTTCTGATCGATACCTCCGCCAAAACCTATGGTTCGCTGCTGTCGCCCGACCGCGCTCTCGAATATGGCGATTATCCAGCTACGGCGGGTAAATCGAATACGTTTTTAACCTATGCCACGGTGCGTAATAGCCAAGGAATTCCCGAGACGGTTACCGCCCGCCTGTTCTCTCTTTAGCGCCGAGGGGTTAAAAGGGCGCCAACGGGGGAATAAACGCGTTGTAATTGTGAGTGCCGCCCGCCGAGCCGCCGCACTGTAGCGGTGCTCGGTGGGCATAGGTGCGTTAAAATGGGCTTGTTCTTAGCTAATTGAGACAGGGGGGCCGCGTTATGGCTTCAGATGCAAAAAAGATTCTGCTGGTCGAGGATGAGAAGGCAATCCGTGACGCTGTCGCTGCCTATCTCGAGCGCGAGGGCTACTGGGTTGTTGGCGTCGGGGACGGCCAGTCTGCGATCGAGGAGTTCGAGAAGCACCAGTTCGACCTGGTTGTGCTCGACCTTATGCTCCCCAAGATTCCCGGCGAGCGCGTTTGCCGCACCATTCGCGACACCTCGGATGTCCCCATCATTATGCTGACGGCCAAGGGCGAGATCGAGGATCGCATCATCGGCCTTGAGCTTGGTGCCGACGACTACCTGATTAAGCCGTTCTCGCCGCGTGAGCTCGTCGCCCGCGTCCGCGCCCTGTTCCGTCGTGCTCACCAGGCAGACGAGCCCGCCGTTGAGGTGCTCGACTTTGGCGATCTGGTCATCGATATCTCGGGCCACAAGATCTTGGTCGAGGACAAGGAAGTAGACCTGACTGCTTCCGAGTTTAAGCTGCTCACCACGCTTGCTCGCCATCCCGGTCGCGTCTATAACCGTATGGAGCTGGTCGAGAAGGTGCTCGGCTATGACTTTGAGGGCTACGAGCGCACCATCGACAGTCACGTCAAGAACCTTCGCGCCAAGCTGGGCGACGACCCCAAGAAGCCTAAGTGGCTCTACACCGTTCACGGCGTCGGTTATCGCTTCGAGGCTCCGGCCAAGACCGATAAGTCGGACGAGAAATAGGGAAATCACATATGACACCTGCGCGCTTTGAAATTGGGCAAAAGCATAAGCAGGAGAACGAGGCGGGTTCCAAGGCAAGTTGGAACACGCCTCGTTCCGATTCACGGCCAGCGATGAGCTATCCCTCGCGCATGGCCTTGGCTTTTGCCCTGACGTCGCTCATGACGGTATTGGTGCTGGTGGGCGTTGTCTCCGTTGTGTGGGGTACCGTCTTTTCGGATTACACGCGCTCCAATATCGTCGAGATTGCCAATTCTGCCGCCGAAAAGCTTGCGACGTCGTACGAGGAAAACGGCAACTGGACTGCGGGCGAGCTACGCACGGTCGCGACATCGAGCTTGGTGTCCGACGACCTGAGTATGCAGGTTGTCAACAAAAAGGGCGTTGTCGTCTATGACGACTCATGGCCTTCGGCAAGTGCGACCGCCGATGTGCGCGAGAGCGAATCGGCGTCGAGCAGCTCGAGCGGTAAAAAGGCCTCGCATAGCCCGGTCTCGTCGGCGCCCACCGACTCCGATAGCGTTGCCAACGTCGAAATCATAACGTCTTCTGGCGAGCATGTCGGACAGGTGAAGCTATGGGCTATCGGCTCCGATGCCCTGCTCACCAAGGCGGATTCTGCGTTTAGGGAAAAGACTTTTAACGCCATGGCCCTTGCCGCGGTTGTTGCGGTCTGCATCTCAGTTGTTATCGGATCGTTCGTGTCGCGCATGCTTACCAGACCGATTCATCGTATAACCAGCACAGCCAAGCAAATTCGCGACGGCGATTTGTCCGCTCGTACCGGTTTGCGCGGCGACGATGAAATCGATCAGTTGGGTGAGACCTTTGACGAGATGGCCACCTCGCTCGAGAAAGATATGAAGCACGAAAAGCGCCTGACCTCGGATGTCGCACACGAGCTTCGCACGCCGCTCATGGCCATGCTTGCAACGGTCGAGGCCATGCAGGACGGCGTGTATCCCACCGACGATGAGCATCTGGAGACGGTCGCTTCCGAGACGCGCCGCCTGGCTCGTTTGGTGCAGCAGATGCTCGACCTATCGCGTATGGAAAACAGCACGGCGCCGCTCAATCTCGAACCGGTGGACATGGTTCCCTTTGTGCGGTCTATCGTCAACGCTCAGGAGCGCCTATTTGTTGACCGCGATCTGCGCTTGCGCTTTGCTGACGAGACCCAAGGTCACGACGATGTCGTCGAGGCCGATCCCGACATGATCACGCAGTGCGTCATCAACCTCATGAGCAACGCCATGCGCTACACCCCCGAGGGCGGTTGGGTCGTGGTGTCGGTGCTCAGTGACCGCAAGCATGTCAGTATTGCCGTTTCGGATACCGGTATCGGTATTGCCAAGGACGACCTGTCGCGCATCTTCGGGCGATTTTGGCGCGCAGATGCCAGCCGCGCCCGCGAAGCCGGCGGCCTGGGCGTTGGCCTCGCCGTGACCAAGCAAATCGTCGAGCGTCACCATGGCTACATATCCGTGGAGTCGGAGCTTGGAAAGGGTACGACTTTTACGATTCATCTGCCTCGCGAGCACACGGCGGACGCGGCATCTACTACAATGGAGCACTAGCTTTTCGCTATTCGGTGAAGGAGGGGCCGCGTTCCTGCCGCTCCGAGTTTGCGAAAACATGCGGGAAAGAACCCGCATTTCTGTCGTATTTAGGTAAGGAGTGACTCACGTGACAACGATGGAGCGTCGTCCGGATTCCCGTGGCAAGGTTCGTGATATCTACGATGCCGGCGAAAACCTGCTGATGGTCGCCACCGATCGCATTTCTGCGTTCGACTTTATTCTCCCCGACGAGATTCCGTTTAAGGGAGAGGTGCTCAACCGCATCTCGGCATTCTGGTTCGACAAGTTTGCCGATATCGTCCCCAACCACCTCGTCTCCATCGATCCGGCGGATTTCCCCGAGGAGTTTGCCGAGTATCGTGACTACCTCGCAGGCCGCGCCATGCTGGTCAAGAAGGCCCAGACGATTCCTATCGAGTGCATCGTCCGCGGTTATCTGACCGGTTCGGGCAAGAAGACCTATGACGAGAACGGCACCGTCTGCGGCATCCAGCTGCCCGAGGGTCTGACCGAGGCCTCCAAGCTTCCCGAGCCGCTGTTCACGCCGTCCACGAAGGCCGAGATCGGTGATCACGACGAGAATATCTCGTTTGAGCGTTGCTGCGAGATCGTTGGCGAGGACATCGCCACGCAGATTCGCGATCTGTCTCTCAAGATCTACAAGGCTGCTGCCGAGTATGCAGCGACCCGTGGCATCATCATTGCCGACACCAAGTTTGAGTTTGGTGTTATCGATGGCAAGGTCACGCTGATCGACGAGTGCCTCACGCCCGACTCCAGCCGTTTCTGGCCCGCCGCCAGCTACGAGGAGGGCAAGATCCAGCCTAGCTACGATAAGCAATTCGTCCGCAATTGGCTCAAGGCCAACTGGGATATGACGGGGGAGACCCCGCACCTGCCCGCCGAGGTCATCGATGGCACGTCCGAGCGCTATCGCGAGGCCTTCCAGATCATCACGGGCTCCCAGTTCACAAGCATGAAGGAGAACGCATAAGTGAGTACCCGTAGCGCCACGAACAAGCGCACGCAATCCCACGAAGTTACCGGGGTTGCGCGCAAGTCCGCCGCATCTGCTAAACCCGCCCGCCAAGCAGCGAGCTCCGTTCGCGTCGTGCCGGCTTCGTCTAAAGCTCGCCGCAAAGAGCTCGAGAAGGGTGAAAACCTGGAAGGCCTTTCCAAGGAGGAGAAGCGCGCCCGCAAGGCCAAGCAGCGTGCTCGCGAGGATCGTATCTATACGGTGTCGAATATTCTTCTCAAGCAGGATGAGGACTACACCAAGCGCCGTCGTATCTGGTGGGCCGTGCTCGCCATCGGCATGGTACTCGTCGTGGCAATTTGGGCTTCGCTCTACTTCGCTCCCGGCGGCACGGTGTCCAGTCCTGTTCAGATGGTCGGCATCGTTTTGTCCTATGTCATCATCCTGGGTGACTTTATCTACGACTTCGTTCGTATTCGTCCCTTGCGCAACATGTACCGCGCGCAGGCCGAGGGCATGTCCGAGAACAAGCTCAACGCTCTTATCGAGCGCTCGGCTGCCGAGGAGGACAAGAAGGACTCCAAGAAGAAGTAGCGTTTGTATCCATACATATCGCTAAGATATAAGGCGCGTCGTTTTTGCGGCGCGCCTTTTTACTGTTCTATAGATAGATGGAGTGGCACATGATTCGAGCTGCCCTAACGGTCGAGGAAGCTCTTGAGGGCATGAAGACCCTTGAGCCCAAGATTAAAAATTATGCGCGTCTCGTTGTCCGCAAGGGTGTAAACGTTAAGCCCGGCCAGGAGGTCGTCGTTCAGTCTCCCGTCGAGTGCGCATCATTTGCGCGCGTGGTGGTTGCGGAGGCTTATGACGCCGGTGCCGGTCACGTGACGGTCATCTGGGCCGACGACGCCGTGACGAGGCTTGCGTACGAGCATGTCGAGAAAAGCTATTTTGGGCAGACGCCCGAGTGGAAGCGCATACAGCTGGATTCTCTGGCCCAGGACGGTGCCTGCTTTATCTTTATCGAGGGTGCTGACCCCGCCGCTCTCAAGGGCATCGATCCTGCCAAGCCCGCTGCCGCTTCCAAGGCGAGGAACACGCAGTGCAAGATTTTCCGCCGCGGACTGGATTACAACATCAACCCGTGGTGCATTGCCGGAGCGCCGGTCGTGGCTTGGGCGCGCGAGGTGTTCCCGGGAGACGCCGATGAGGTTGCAATCTATAAACTATGGATTGCGATTCTGCATACCGCCCGTGCTGACGGCCAAGATCCGGAGAGTGACTGGGAGCTTCACGATGCGGCGTTTGAAAAGAACCTGCGCTTTCTGAACGAAAATCGTTTCGACTGCCTGCGCTATACCGCTTCGAATGGAACCGACCTGGTAATTGGTATGACGAAGGGGCATGAGTGGGCCGGCGGTAAGGGCGAGACCCCCGACGGTCACCCCTTCTTCCCCAACATCCCCACCGAGGAGGTCTTCACCTCGCCCGATCGTATGCGTGCTGACGGAATCGTCTATTCCGCAATGCCGCTTATCCATCACGGTAACAAGGTCGACGATTTTTGGATCAAGTTCGAGAACGGTCGTGTGGTGGATTACGACGCCCGTGTGGGAAAGGCGACACTCGCAAGTATCATCGATACTGACGAGGGCGCTGCTCATCTGGGAGAGGTTGCGCTCATTTCCAAGAACACGCCGATTCGCGAAAGCGGCATCCTGTTCTATGACACGCTCTATGACGAGAATGCCAGCTGCCATCTTGCACTGGGAGTCGGCTTCCCCGAGTGCATTGAGGGTGGATATGATATGTCCAAAGAGGAGCTCATTGAGCATGGCGTCAACGTTTCGAGCACGCACGTCGACTTTATGATCGGTACGGACGACATCGATATTGTGGGCATTACGCCCGATGGACGCGAAGTTGTGATTTTCCAGAACGGCCAATGGAGTTGGGAATAGTCCCAGACCGTGGTACAATGCCACCCGCGGGCCGTTAGCTCAGCTGGCAGAGCAGGGGACTTTTAATCCCAAGGTCCAGGGTTCGAACCCCTGACGGCCCACCATAGAATAGAAAAGCGACTGGCGGATGCTGGTCGCTTTTTTGTTGCCGCGGCACGGGTTCGAACCCGAAAGGGCGCGGAGCGCCGCAGCGGCCGCCTGCGGAGCAGGCTGAACCCCTGACGGCCCACCCAAAGGAAGGAAAACGAAATGAAAACAGATAGATACGGAATTAGCGGCAGCACATTAAAGATAATAGCAGCCATCTCGATGGTTCTCGATCATGTAAGCGGTAGTGTCGAGAAAGTTGGTGTAGCGCCCGATCCGAAGCGAGTCGGCCCGGCGT
>CABSNK010000011.1 GCA_902479075.1 uncultured Collinsella sp. | reverse complement strand
GAGCACAACCTTGCCAAGGTTGGGGTCGCGGGTTCGAGCCCCGTTGTCCGCTCCAACTATCTTACGCGGTTCTAACGAACCGCGTTTTTTGTTGACGCTGCGCGAGCCCCGGGCACCCCATCTTGCCCCCTCAATCGTCGGTCGCGTACATAAAGTACGCTTCCCTCCTCTTTCGCGGCAACCTGGGGCACCCGGAGCCCGCTCGCTGTTGTGGCCGGGGGAGTGAGTCTTCCGTTCTTTTCACTAATCGATCGATTCGTCCCAGGAGGCTCGAGCCCGAGAGGGAGCGAGCGTTTTGGGGTGTGGCTGTGGCGTTGTTTGCCTCGAATGACAGCTTTGGGCGTATCATCGTGGGCATCTCGCAAAACCTCGTTGCAAGGGAGGCTCACCCCATGGCTGCAGAAAAGTCCTCTTCGCGCTCATGGATGTCCGATGCCGCGATCTATCAGATCTACCCGCGTTCGTTTAAGGATTCGACCGGTTCGGGTCTGGGCGATATCGCGGGCATTACCCAGCAGATGGACTATCTTGAGCGGCTGGGCATCGAGGCCATCTGGCTGAGCCCGTTTTACCCTTCGCCTCTTGTCGATGGCGGCTATGATGTGGCGGACTACTGCGATGTCGACCCGCGTCTCGGCTCGCTTGACGACTTCGATGACATGATCGCTGCGGCTCACGCGCGCGGCATCAAGGTCATCGTCGATATCGTGCCCAACCATTCATCCAACCAGCACCCCTGGTTCAAAGCCGCTCTTGCCGCCGGCCCCGGATCGCCCGAGCGCGCCCGTTATATCTTCCGCGATGGTCGCGGCGAGCATGGCGAGCTGCCTCCCACCAATTGGAATGCCAACTTTGGCGGCCCCGCCTGGACGCGTGTTGCGGACGGTCAATGGTATCTGCACATGTTTACGCCCGAGCAGCCGGACTTTGACTGGTCATGCCCCGAGGTTCACGCGTTCTTTTGCGACGTCCTGGCGTTTTGGAGCGATCGAGGCGTCGATGGCTTTCGCATCGATGTGGCGCACGGTCTCGCCAAGGATCTCGACCGCGATGACCTCGACCGGTGGCATCTCGCCGAGGGCGATGACATGGTTGACGACGGCGCCCATCCGCTGTGGGACCGCAACGAGGTCCACGAGATCTATCGCGAGTGGCGCCGCGTGTTCGACCGCTATAATCCGCCGCGCAGCGCCGTTGCCGAGGCGTGGGTGCTGCCTGAGCGCCAGTATCTCTATGCGCGTCCCAGCGAGCTTGGCCAGACATTCAACTTTGAGTTTGCCAAGGCCACTTGGACCTATGATGACATGCACGCTGCAATCGAGGAGGGCTTGAAGGCAGCTATCGAATCCGATTCCGCCTCGACCTGGGTACTCTCCAACCACGACGTGCCGCGCGTGGCGACGCGCTATGCCCTGCCGCAAATCAAGGCGACGCGCTACCACCAGATTGCGCTCGACTGGCTCTTACGCGACGGGTCGTCTTATGACGAGGACCGTGAACTCGGCGAGCGCCGCGCGCGGGCGGCTCTTTTGCTTGAACTGGCGCTTCCGGGCTCGGCATACGTGTATCAGGGTGAGGAGCTCGGTCTTTTTGAGGTGGCTGATATCCCGTGGACTGCACTCGAAGATCCCAGTGCAACCAATACGCGCGGACCGAAGCGCGAGAAGGGGCGCGACGGCTGTCGTGTGCCCCTGCCGTGGGTAGCGGCGGACGATCCCGCGCAGGGCGGATCGTTTGGGTTTTCGCCGGCGGACGCTGATGCGGCGCCCCATCTGCCGCAGCCTGCATGGTTTTCCGATTATGCTGCCGATAGGGAAGAAACGGACCCGACATCGATGCTTGCGCTCTATCGTGACGCCCTCTGGCTGCGGCGCAAGCTGCGCGGGTGCGCCAACGATCTTGCGTGGCTCGATCTTGACGGGCGCACCGGTCTTGCGGATGGTGCCGAGGGCGCTGAGGGCGGCGTCATCGCCTATCGCCGCGATAACGGCTGGGCGTGCGTGACGAACTTCGGTGCAGCACCCGTGGAGCTGCCGGCGGGCAGGGTCCTGCTCACCTCATCAGCGCTTGCAGACGGCAGACTCGCGCAGGACAGCTCTGCCTGGATCATGCTCGGTGAGATGTAAGGGCCTCTTGCGGCGAGTTTGCGTTTGCCTGCGCCTTCCGTGGTGGCTGATGTCTTCGCGAGGTTCGCGAGGGCGTCGCAAAACTTTTCAAAAAAAGTTCTTGCATAGGATGCGGGCATCACGTAAGATTAATCCTCGTAAGCGGACATGGCTCAGTTGGTAGAGCACAACCTTGCCAAGGTTGGGGTCGCGGGTTCGAGCCCCGTTGTCCGCTCCATTTGGGCGTTTAGCTCAGGGGGAGAGCGCTTCCCTGACACGGAAGAGGTCAGAAGTTCAAATCTTCTAACGCCCACCAAATGTTCGCAGCTCAGAGGCTATGTCCTCTGGGCTGTTTTGTTTTTTGCCACCAAGCGCGCCGCCAAATAAGTCATCAAATATTGATCCAAGGTCCGTACGCGATGGTCTTTGTATCCCGTAGGGGTGCCGGCAGATTGCATGTGTCCTGGCCCATCATGACCGCAACATGTTGGTCAAGGACAATCTTTTGGATTCTTTTGGCGCGAGCAGCTTGGTTTTGGTGCTATTTGGCGGCGGCACGGTTGAGGGGGTTTCAAAACTGTTGTGCAGGTAGTTGGGTTGATAACGTTTTAGCAGTCTGCCAAGAGGCCTTCATTTATAATGCGTCTGCAAATTGACCAATTGCTTTGACCTGCTGAAACACTATATGTTGTGTTTGACCTAAAAAAAGAATACAGGATATAGATGCCTCTTTGTCGTATGATAGATGGCGGACAGAGAACGAGAACCTTATTCGCCCCATTATTTGGATGGATCTTTGAGCCCCTTGATTGGCTGCGAGGATTGTCCGCATGAGGGCCTATGGTTATCGAGAACACAGATTGCGCGACGGCGCCGCAAGACAGGGTAAGCCCTGCCGGGCATCGTTTGGCTCTGAAGCGCAATGAGGCTACGATGCGAAAGAGGCAAGAGGATGAAGATCATCAAGCGCAGCGGCACCGAGGTTACCTTTGACATCGATAAGATCGTCAATGCGATCCGCGCCGCAAACTTGGAGGTCGAGGAAGGCTCTCGCCTTACCGACCGCCAGGTGATCTATGCGGCACAAAACGTCGCCGAGGCATGTGAGAAGGCCGGCCACACCGTATCGGTCGAGGAGATCCAGGATCTGGTCGAGGACGAGATTATGCGTCTCGACTGCTACGAGGTCGCTCGCCACTACATCATCTACCGCTATGTTCAGAGCCTGAAGCGCCAAAAGAACACGACCGATGACAAGATTCTGTCGCTGATTGAGTGCAATAACGAAGAGGTCAAGCAGGAGAACTCCAACAAGAACCCGACTGTCAACTCCGTTCAGCGCGACTACATGGCCGGCGAGATTTCCAAGGACCTGACGCAGCGCGTGCTGCTGCCCCAGGAGATCGTGGATGCCCACAACGAGGGCCTGATTCACTTCCACGATTCGGACTACTTCGCCCAGCACATGCATAACTGTGACCTGGTGAACCTGGAGGATATGCTCCAGAATGGCACCGTTATCTCGGGCACGCTGATCGAGAAGCCGCACAGCTTTTCGACTGCTTGCAATATCGCGACGCAGATCATCGCGCAGGTCGCCTCTTCCCAGTATGGCGGTCAGTCGATTTCGCTGACCCACCTGGCTCCGTTTGTCGAGGTGAGCCGTCAGAAGATTCGCGGCGAGGTTGCCCGCGAGCTCGAGGAGCTTGGCGTCTCTGCGTCTGCCGAGAAGGTCCGTGAGGTCGTTGAGGATCGTCTGCGTGACGAGATCCGTCGCGGCGTCCAGACGATTCAGTATCAGGTCGTGACCCTTATGACCACGAATGGCCAGGCGCCGTTCGTGACGGTCTTTATGTATCTCAATGAGGCCCGTACGCCCCAGGAGAAGCACGACCTTGCCATGATTGTGGAGGAGACGCTTCGTCAGCGCTATGAGGGCGTTAAGAACGAGGCTGGCGTGTGGATCACTCCGGCGTTCCCCAAGCTTATCTATGTGCTCGAGGACGATAACGTTTACGAGGATTCCCCGTACTTCTACCTGACTCAGCTGGCTGCGAAGTGCACCGCCAAGCGCATGGTGCCCGACTACATCTCTGAGAAGAAGATGCGTGAGCTCAAGCTGTCTAAGGGTGAGACCGCCGGCAACGGCGATTGCTACACCTGCATGGGTTGCCGCAGTTTCCTGACGCCCGATCGCTCGGGCAACGGTTTTAACAACGTTGCCAACGCGTTCAACTATGACCCGAGCAAGCCCAAGTACTATGGCCGCTTTAACCAGGGTGTTGTGACCATTAACCTGCCCGATGTCGCGCTGAGCTCGCATCAGGACATGGACAAGTTCTGGAAGATCTTCGACGAGCGCCTTGAGCTGTGCCACCGTGCCCTGCTGTGCCGTCACGAGCGCCTGATGGGCACGCTTTCGGATGCCGCGCCGATTCTTTGGCAGTACGGCGCCCTGGCGCGCCTTAAGAAGGGCGAGACGATCGACAAGCTGCTCGTGGGCGGTTATTCCACCATTAGCCTGGGGTATGCCGGTCTGTATGAGTGCGTCAAGTACATGACGGGCCACAGCCACACCGAGAAGGAAGGCACGCCGTTTGCCATGGCCGTCATGCAGCACATGAACGACAAATGCGCCGAGTGGAAGGCCGAAAGCGATATCGACTTCTCACTGTACGGCACCCCGCTTGAGTCGACGACCTACAAGTTCGCCAAGTGCCTGCAGCGTCGTTTTGGCATTATTCCGGGTGTGACGGACAAGGGCTACATTACCAACAGCTACCACGTCCATGTGTCCGAGGAGATTGATGCTTTCGATAAGCTCAAGTTTGAGGGCATGTTCCAGCAGCTTTCGCCGGGCGGTGCCATCTCCTACGTCGAGGTTCCTAACATGCAGGACAACCTTAAGGCTGTCATTCGCGTGATGCAGTACATCTACGACAACATCATGTATGCCGAGCTCAACACCAAGAGCGATTACTGCCAGGTGTGCGGCTATGACGGCGAGATCAAGATTGTCGAGGATGACGGCAAGCTGGTGTGGGAGTGCCCCAACTGCGGCAACCGCGATCAGGAGAAGATGAATGTCGCCCGCCGTACGTGCGGCTACATCGGTACTCAATTCTGGAACCAGGGTCGAACCGAGGAGATCCGCGACCGCGTGCTGCATCTCTAATACCGCTCCGGGGCTGAACCGAGAGGGCCGCTTGGGCATTTGCTCGCTATTTCGGACAGTCCTGCGCAAGACGAAGGCCACATTAAGTGGCCTTCTTTGCGTGCGGAACTCATATCGAGCAAAAGCCCAAGCGGCCCTCTCGGTTCAGCCAAGTTGACGTAGTTGAGATGCAGCATGCGGTCTGCTCACTTCTCGAAGTTCTTAGCGGAAATGAGTTGACTTGCAACAACGTTTTGCTTGCGATGACGGTTGGGCTGCAACAAAGTTTTTATTGGACCTCGAACCCTATACTCGATGTTCGCTTCGTTCATTGAGTTACCCTTTGCATGAGGCCGGGGCATATCGTCCCGCCCGCAGTTTCGCAGGCCGCAGGCCGAGAATGTTTGAGGACGGGATGATATACCCCGGCCTCCCGGGAGAGTTACCTATGAACTACGCGAACATTAAGTATTTCGACATTGCTGATGGGGAAGGTGTTCGTACTTCTCTGTTTGTGAGTGGGTGCCGTCGTGGGTGCAAGAATTGCTTTAACTCCGTCGCGTGGGACTTTGCCGCGGGTGAACCGTTCGACCGTGCCGTCGAGGACAAGATTATCGACAGTCTTGACCATCCCTTTATTGATGGCCTGACGATTCTGGGTGGCGAGCCCATGGAACCCGAGAATCAGGCGGGTCTCGTTGACTTTATCGAACGCGTGCGTGCGGCCTATCCTGTGGAGTCGGGGAAGACCATTTGGTGCTTTACCGGCGACGTGCTCGAGGAACTTATGCCGGGCGGCCGTCATCATACCGAGGTGACGGACCGTATCCTTGCCTGCCTCGATATGTTGGTGGACGGCCCGTTCGTTCAAGACCTGTACGATATCTCCTTGCGTTTTAGGGGTTCGAGTAATCAGCGGGTGATCGACATGAACGCCACGCGCACTCGTGCCGCGCGCGAGGGCGTTTCGCTTTGCGACGCTGTGGAGCTTTGGCGGGACGATCCGGTCTATTCGACCCATACTATGTAGCTTGTGGCCGATGCCGGAGGGCGTGGTACCATAGCGCGAACGCAAAATCGGAAGAGTGAGGCCTAGATGGTCGATCAGGAAAAAGTTGAGACCGCCATAAAGCTGTTGCTTGAGGGCATAGGCGAGGACCCAACTCGTGAGGGCCTGCTGGAGACGCCGGCACGCGTCGCCCGTATGTATGGCGAGATTGCCGGCGGCATGGACCAGAGCGCTGAGGAGCACCTGTCCAAAACTTTTGCCGTCGCTTCGAACGATTTAGTTATCGAGCGCGACATCACGTTTTACTCGCTGTGCGAGCACCATCTGCTGCCGTTTTATGGCAAGGCTGCGATCGGCTATATCCCTAACGGCCGCGTGGCGGGTCTGTCTAAGCTTGCTCGCACGGTTGAGGTCTATGCCCGTCGTCTGCAGCTGCAGGAGCAGCTGTGTACACAGGTTGCCGATGCCCTCATGGAATATCTTGCCCCCCAAGGAGCGATTGTGCTGATGGAAGCCGAGCATATGTGCATGACCATGCGCGGCGTGCAAAAGCCCGGTACCAAGACCGTAACGCTTGCTCGTCGCGGTGTCTTTGAGACCGATCCGTCGCTCGAGGAGCGATTCTTTAGGATGCTGGGCCGCTAACCATGAGAGTCGTCAACGACTTTGCATCGAAGACCGATGAAGGAACGTCGCGTCGCGGCTTTATGGCTTCGGGCCTGACTCCCTTTGGTGCCATGCCTCGCATTGATTACATCTGTGCCAACGGACTGTTCCGGCAGCATCTGGGAAACATTGCGCAGTTGGAATCGGGGCGCATCTTTTGCCGCCACGGTATCGACCATCTGCTGGATGTCGCCCGTATTATGTGGATCAAGAATCTCGAGGAAGAGCTCAAATTTGACCGCGAGGTCATCTATGCCACGGCACTTCTTCACGATATCGGCAAAGATGAACAGTATGAATCGGGTATATCCCATGATGTTGCAAGCGAACGCGTCGCCGATGCGATTCTCGGCGGCATGCCCGATGACGTGGCGTTTGAGCCGGCAGATGCCGCAGCCATTAAGACGGCCATCCTGGGCCATCGAAAGCTGCGCGTGAACAGTCAACCGCTCGAGCGTCTGCTCTATGCGGCCGACAAGGCCTCGCGAGCCTGCTTTGCATGCCCCGCGCGCAATGCTTGCAACTGGAGCGATGATAAAAAGAACCTGTCGATTCGCGTGTAGTTAGTTTGCGCGGTCGGGGTTCTAAACGAAGGAGACGATCGCGATGAGCAACAAGAAACTGCCCGAGAATGCAACCAAGACTGAAGGCGCCGAGCTCGCCCGCCGTGGAAGGGGCGAAATATCCACCGCAACGGCGGTGCCCCACGTGAGCTATGACGATCTGCGCCATGCCGACCGCATTACTATCGACGGTCTCGAGGTCTTTGCCAATCACGGCGTGTATCCCGAAGAGAACGCGCTGGGCCAGAAGTTCATCGTGTCCTTGGTGCTCTATGCCGACCTGCGTGCAGCGGGGGAGCACGATAACCTGGACGCCTCGATTGACTACGGCTCGGTGTGCCACGATGTCGATGGCTATCTGCGCGAGCATACGTTTAAGCTCATCGAGGCTGCAGCCGAGGGTGTGGCCCAGATGCTGCTACGTCGTTATCCCTTGCTGCTTGGTGTGCGCATAAAGCTCGATAAGCCGTGGGCGCCCGTCGGTCTTCCCTTGACAAGCTGCGGTGTCGAGATCGAGCGCGTGCGCTAACCGGTTCTAATACGTCTCTATGGGTGGCTGCTTGAGCCGCTGCGACATCGCTCTATTGTTGGGGCAGTACGTGTCGAGCAGGGCGTGAAACCGCTGATTGTGGCTTGGCTCGAGCAAGTGGACGAGCTCGTGGGCGACAACCATGTCGAGGCATTCGACGGGGTAGCCGGCAAGTTCTCGTGCGATGCGAATGGCGCCGGATTTGGGCGTGCACGAGCCCCAACGCGTTTTCATGCTGCGTACGGAAACGCGGGAAACGGAGACGCCCATTGCGATTTCGTACGCGTGCAAAATATCGCGCAGCGCCGATGTGACCTCGGACGTATAGAGCTGGTCGATGTGGGCTTGGAGCTCGTCGGACGTTAGACCGTCGAGGATTGCGAGCCGCTTGGCCTGTGGGCCTCCGTTCGATTCGTCGGTACCCATAAAACTTGCGAAGGTGGCCTGTTTGGGTCGCGGTGCGGGTGACGCAAAGTTGTGATCGAGTGCGTCCTGTACCGTGATGGGCATGCCCCAAAGCGCAATGATGGACGAGGGGCTGAGTGGCTCTCGTGACGTTGCCTGACGTTGCTCACGCTGGGCAAGTCGGCCGATAATCCAGGCGTTGTTGCGCTTCACAAACGCTTCGATACGCTCGCGGCTGGCGCCGAGCGGTGCGCTGGCGTGGACCTCACCGCTCGATGTGACGCGCAGGTTGAAGTTCTTGACGCGCTTTTTGGTAACGACGACGAGGATGGGCATCCCATCCGGTCGGGGTAGGAAAATCGCAAATTGCTGCGTCAAAAGTTATCCTTCAGATTGGGGACGGGCCGGCATTTCGACCGTTCGGTATGCCGGCCCGCTCAAGGGATGTGAAATTAATAACGCTCGAAGAAGGCAAGGGCGTTATCGCTGCAGAGCTTCTGCATCACGGTCTTGCCAAAGTGCTTGGAGAGCATGTTCTGGAATTCGGGCATCTTGCTGGCATCGGAGAGGAAAGCGGGCACCTTGGCGCCGTCCCAGTCGCCGCCGAGTGCGATGACATCTTCGCCGCCCAGGTCGAGCCAGTGCTCGATATGTGCCGCTAGCTGGTCGAAGGTGACGTCTGCGGTGGTCTTGTCGGTCGCATCGTTGGATAGGAACTCGCTGCAGTAGTTGAGGCCGACGATGCCGCCCATGTCGCGAATGGTGCGGAACTGGTCGTCGGTGAGGTTGCGCTTGACGCCGCAAACCGCACGGGAGTTGGAGTGGCTGGCGACGAAGGGGCGCGTGGCGTGGGCGACAACCTCGTCAAAGCACTCGTCGTTGAGGTGGGAGACGTCGAGCACCATGCCGACGTGTTCCATCTGCGTAAGCGCCTCGATGCCGGCGGCGGTGAGGCCGGCGTGGGTGTCGTGGCCGCTCGCGAGCGGTCCCTGCGCGTTCCAGCTGAGCGATGACATGAGAACGCCCAGGCTCTTGAGCACCTCGATCAGCGCGGGGTCCTCGGCAAAGAACGTGGCGTTTTCGATGGTGTGGATGCAGGCAACCTTGCCGTCCTTGAGTGCAGGGCGAATGTCAGCGGCGCTGCGCACGTTGACCATGCGGTCGTGGTTGAGCATGGCCTGGCCGCTCATGTGCGCCATGATCTGCGCCTGGAAGCGCGCGGCGTGGGCGGTGGGAATCTCGTCGGGGACAAACGTGGCGAAGCACTGTGCCCACGGCGTGTTGCCGATCTTTGCGAGCGAGATGGCGCAGGCGTTGCCCTCGATGAGGTCGAAATCCTGCGGATGCGTCTCGTCGCCGGGGAAATAGCCGTCGGTGCCGGCGGCAAAGCGCAGGTCGAGATCGAGCGTGGCCCAGCCGATGCGGTCGGCGGTGTCGCAGTGTAGGTCAAATACGGGATATGCCATGGTTCCTCCGGTTGCAGCGTTTCTTTGCAAACTGTCATTGAATTGTATGACTAGGGTATAGTTAGCGCCATATGTTCACGGCGGCCCGCGTTGTGCGCCGCCCTTATCACGGAGGTTACCATGTCCAACCAGGGCAAGAAGGTCAAGACCCATTATCGCGGCACGCTCGATGACGGCACGCAGTTCGATAGCTCCTACGATCGCGGCGAGCCGCTGGAGTTCACCTGCGGCGCCGGCCAGATGATCAAGGGCTTCGACGCCGCTGTTGTCGACATGCAGGTGGGCGAGAAGAAGACCGTGCACATTCCTGCTGCCGATGCCTACGGCGAGCACAATCCCGATATGGTTATTACCTTCCCGGCCGAACAGGTTCCCAATATCGAGCAGATCGAGAAGGGCATGAAGCTCTTCCTGTCCACTCCGAGCGGCATGCCTGTCCCCGCCGTGGTCATCGATGTGACGCCCGAGGCCGTGACGCTCGATGCCAACCACGAGCTCGCCGGCAAGGACCTCAACTTTGATATCGAGCTCGTCGAGGTCGAGGACTAGAGTATGCCTGAACGCTTGGTTTCGACGACATGTTTGGGAAATCTCAACGACCCGTCCTATGAACTCCTGCTTCGTCGGGAGCTGGGTGGCGTCTTTGAGGTTGACGAGCTGCTACTCGATTGGGACCAGGCTGATGCGCGCCTGTTTGTGGGCGTGACGGAGCTGGGGCGCACGGTTGATGTTCGGCTGGATGCTGCCGACGGCGGTCGTCTTGCCGACGGCGACGTGCTCGCCATCGACCGTTCGGGCATGGTGCCCGTGACGGTTGTCGTGCGCCTGCGCAGCGCCGAGGTCTATTTGGTCGAAGTCGACCGCATGGATCCGATTGTGCTCGCACATGCGTGCTGGGAGATCGGCAACATGCATGCGCCGCTCTTCCGGGGTGACTCGGATGATTATACCGTGCGCATGTATACGCCGGTGCAACCGGTTTTGGGTCGTATACTCCGGGGCATCGGGGGCGTTCGGCTCTCGGTGGTCACACGCGAGCTCGATTCCAGTCGACGCTTTGCATCGAGCGCGGCGGATGTTGTTGTGAGTATGGCTCCAGACTTTACGATCGTAAAGAAGGCGCGCGGTTAACGTGCGCATGCGTAAGACGGACTTTGAGAGGCAACTATTCAAAGTCCGTCTTGCTGTTGATGAAATGCTGTGGGGGAAAGCATATGGGTCTTGAAGGAATCAGGCTGATTGCATGCGATTTGGACGGCACGTTGCTGCATCCGGGGGAGCGCGAGCCGCGTTCCGAGGCCTTTGAGCTCATCGATGAGCTGCATCGTCGCGGCATTGTGTTTATGCCGGCGAGCGGCCGTCAATATGCGAGCTTGCGCTATCTGTTTGCCCCGGTGGCCGATGAGCTCGCCTATGTGTGCGAAAACGGAGCCCTGGTGATGAGCGAGGGGCATGCCGTCGTCAAGCGCTCTATGGAGCGTGACCTGGCGATGGATATCGCGAATGCCGTGGTCGCCTACCCCCATGCCGACGTGACTCTTTCGTGTGAGGGGCACCTCTACACCATAAGCGGCAACGATGCGTTCATCGACCATTTGCGTTACGAGGTCCATTGCGATGTGGCGGTGGTCGACCGTCCCGAGGACATTGACGAGGATGTCATTAAAATTGCGTTTCAAACGCCCGAGACGGAGCAGCCGGCAGCGCTGGAGTATTTTGTGCGTCGCTTTAGCGACCGGGTCGATGTGATGACGTCGGGAACCGAATGGACCGACTTTATCGGCTTTGATTCAGGCAAGGGGTCCGCGCTTGCCGATTATGGTCGCGCACTGGGGATCTCACCTAACGAAATGATGGCGTTTGGCGATAACGAAAACGATCGCGACATGCTCAACGTGGTGGGCCATCCCTATCTGATGGAGAGCTGCAATCCCAGCATGCGCGGTGTCAATGACCGTGTCCGCTACGTGCGCACGGTCGAAGAAGAGCTGCGTCGTCTACTTGCTGAGTAGGCATGTCCCAAAATCTACCTACAGTTGGGGCAGAGGCCCTCGAAGATGGTGTAGTGCGACGTGACGTTCCAGCCGATTTGCTCGGACGCCTTGGCGTCGAGCTGGGCATCGAAGGGGAGCGGCACATCGATGACGCGGCTGCACGAGGTGCAGATGATATGCGCATGCGGCTCGATCGTGCGATCGAAGCGGCTGCCGCCCGGCGTCTTGATGGAGAGAATCTCCCCGGCGTCGGCCAAGAGATTGAGATTGCGGTAGACCGTACCGCGGCTGATTTTGTCATCCTGCGCGTGCACGACGTTGTAGATTTCGTCAGCGGTGGGATGGTTATAGCTTTGGCGCACGGCGTCAAGAACCAGCTTTCGCTGCCTGGTATTCCTTCTTTGCACCGCCATGCGCCTCGCCTCTTTTCTATTAACGGTCGTAGGTAAATGATACCTTATTTAGCACACAATACTAATAATGAGGACTGAAGCCGTCTTCATTGGCAAGTGGGGCTCGGACCTGGGCGTCTACGAGGCGAAAACGCGTTCCCATGCGCTCGTAGGAGGCATGAAGCGCCTCGAGATGAGATAGGATGTTTGCCGGAGCTCCCTGTATCTCCATCTCGACTGAGCCGTCTTCCATGTTACGCACCCAGCCGGTGAGTGCGCGTGCCTGCGCGAGGTTGGTGTTGGTAAAGCGAAAACCAACGCCTTGGACTTGCCCCGCCCAGCGCAGGAAGTAGCGCAGGGGAGTGTCTTGAGTGGCCTCGTCGCTTGCGAGCACAGTAAGCCTGCGGCGCAGCTCGAGCTCGATGTTTGATGGTTTTTGAGGCTCTCGACTGCCGCCGGTGACGCTGGAGAAGAACGTATCGAAGAGGCCCATCGCTATGCCTGCTTGACTGAATCGGCGGGGAAGGTAATGCCGGCCTGCTGACGCACGGCATCCATGATGCGCAGCGAGACGAGCGTGACATCGCGGTAGTGGCCAAGCTCGTGGCGTCCCGCCGGGGTCTCCCAAATCTCTTCCTTAACGTTATCGATGCCGCCGATGGCGGTGATAAAGTCTGTGAGTTCGTATTCCATGGTGTTGCTCGATTTGGGCAGGTCGAGCACGCGGCCGTTGTCGCCCTGTTCGCGCGGTGCCTCGGTCGCCGAGCCGCGTACGACATCGCCGCGATAGTCGATGCGGACGTTGCGGGGCGTGGACAGATGGTCGATCTGGATAGTGCCACGCTCGCCTTCGATCTGCGAGGGCAGCAGGTCATTCGTAATTTTGGAGTGCGCGAGCTCGACGGAGATGCGGCCACCGCCGTAGCTGGCGAGGATAGAACCGCAGCCGTCGATGGGGCCGTGCGTGAGCTGTCGCGTGGTGGGGTCGAGCAGAGTAGCCATGCTCGTAAGGCCGGAGGGCATGCCGAAAATCTCGACCATGGGCTCGACGGTGTAGACGCCAATGTCCATGAGGGAACCCGATGCCATATTGCAGTCGAAGATATTGGTGGAGCGTCCCGCGAGAATCTCGTTGTAGCGCGAGGAATACTTGCCAAAGCGCAATGAGGCACGACGAATGGGCGCAATCTCGCCCAGGGCGTCCTCGATGGCGTGGAAAGCGGGGTCATGGAGCGGGCGCATGGCCTCGAGGGCCACGACACCTGCTGCCTCGGCAGCGCGGAAGACTTCCAACGCCTGCGCCTCGGTGGCGCAGAAGGGCTTCTCGACGATGACGTGCTTGCCACCGGCGATGCAGGCGAGCGCCTGCTCGTGATGGAGCGCGTTGGGGCTGCCGATGTAGACGGCATCGACGTCGTCGGCGGACGCGAGCTCGTCGAGTGCGGTGAAGTTGCGTTCGCCGCTGTGTTCGGCGGTAAACGCGGCGCCGCGCTCGGCATTGCGCGAGAGCGTGCCTACGAATACAGCCTGGTCGTTGGCATTGACGACTTGGATAAAGTCGTCGGTGATCATGGATGTGCCGATGGTTGCTATACGCAGCATGTATCCCCCTCGTGCCGTTCGGTTTACAGGATGAGTGTAGCGCGGGAGGACACAAAAGCGTGCGAAAACGCCGTTACAGGTCGCTCTCGTTAAAGCCGGTGTCGATATCGAGGTTGCTGCCGTCGGCCGCCGTGGTGGCAAGCTCGTCGCAGCGCTCGTTGAGCTCATGGCCGGCGTGACCCTTAACCCAGATGAACTCCACCTTATGCTTGCTCTTTGCGGCAAGCAGACGCTCCCACAGGTCGCGGTTCTTGACAGGCTGCTTGTTGGCGGTCTTCCAGCCGCGTTTTTTCCATCCGTCAATCCAGTGCTTGTTGAAGGCGTTGACGACGTACTGCGAATCGGAATGGACTTCGACGTCGCAGGGGCGGTTGAGCGCCTCGAGTGCCACGATGACCGCCATGAGCTCCATACGGTTGTTGGTGGTCTTGGCGTAGCCGCGCGAAAGCTCAGAGGTGAAGGTCTTGCCGGCGGGGTTGGTGTATTTGAGCACGGCGCCGTAGCCGCCACGTCCCGGATTTGATCGGGCCGAGCCGTCGGTATAGATGATGACCTTCACATGGTTCCTTTCGTTGGGTACGTTTCGCGTGAGTGACCATTGTAGCGCCATGCCCGCCGGGGGCTAGCAATCTACGATTTCTACCCCGTCTTCCGACAGTTGGTTGGCATGGATGATGCGGTTGAGCTCGTCGAGGTATTGCTGCAAGAGGGGAGAGGGTTTGCGGTCGTCATGCATGATGTAGCCCACATGCATCGTCGGGGCGTCTGCCAGGGGGATCGAGGCCATGCCCCACTGCATTTCGCTGGAGAGTACGCCGGTCGACAGCGCATAGCCGTTCGAGGTGATAAGCAGGTTGGTGAGCGTCCCGCGGTCGGATACGCGGATATTGCGGTTGCAGGGAATATAGCTAAACGGTTCCTCGGCGTAATAGAAGGAGTTCGAGGTGCCTTGCTCAAAGCTGTAGCGCGTATAGGGCGTGAGGTCGGCAAGGGACAGCTGCGAGCGGCGTGCGAGCGGGTGGCGTTTGCTGACGAACACGTGGACCTTCGCATCAAAGAGGGGATGAAAGCTCGCTCGGGCATCGGCGAAGGCCTTCTGCAGAACGCGGGCGTTAAAGTCATCCAGATACAGAATGCCGATATCGCTGCGAAACGCACGGACGTCGTCGATGATCTGCGCCGTGGTGGTCTCGCGCATGATGAACTCGAACTTGCTGTCGCGGCAGCGCTCGACGACGTTGACAAAGGCCTCGACCGAAAACGCGTAGTGTTGGGCCGAGATGGCGAGGCGGGCCTGAGGTGTACCGCCGTCCTCGTAGCGGGCCTCGAGCATGTCGGCCTGCTCTACGACCTGGCGTGCATAACCCAAAAGCTCGGTGCCGTCGTTGGTGAGTGCAACACCGCGGCTGGAGCGCGTAAAGATTTCGATATGAAGTTCCTGCTCCAGGCTTTTGACGGCATTGGAGATATTGGACTGCGCCGTATAGAGGCGCTGGGCTGCGGCGTTGATCGAACCGGACTCTGCCACGGCGATCAAAAAGCGAAGCTGCTGGAGGGTCATCGGCGCCCGTCCTTTCGAGTGTTATCTATAAAACCGATAACAAGTTAGCGCTTTTAAGTGATTGACCGAGGGAAACAATGCTCGTACTATTCAAAACACACAAAGGCGGTAGGTAATTAAGCCGACCACGGAACCGGGATGCGAAAGGAGGCCCGCATGTGAATTGCTTACCAAGACGAATGCCGGGCTCCTGTTTGCGCCCGTCGGCGTGATCAGGAGACAGCACTTACTTCTCTTACTCTTATTACTTATATTCGATCAAGGAGATCATCATGAGCCAGTTCATCAACAACCCCGAGCACACCTTTGGTTTCGACACCCTGCAGCTTCACGTTGGCCAGGAGAGCGCCGATCCTGCATCCGACTCCCGTGCCGTGCCTATCTACCAGACCACGAGCTATGTGTTCCGCAACTCCCAGCACGCCGCCGACCGCTTTGGTCTTGCCGACGCCGGTAACATCTACGGCCGTCTGACCAACTCCACCCAGGGCGTCTTTGAGGACCGTATCGCCGCCCTCGAGGGTGGCGTGGCAGGTCTTGCCGTCGCCTCCGGCGCTGCTGCCATCACCTATACCCTGCAGGCTCTTGCCCAGGCCGGTGACCACGTGGTGGCTCAGAAGACCATCTACGGTGGCTCCTACAACCTGCTGGAGCATACGCTCTCCCAGTTTGGCGTCGAGACCACGTTTGTCGATGCCCATAACCTGGAAGAGGTCGAGGGTGCCATCAAGGACAACACCACGGTCATCTATCTCGAGACGCTCGGCAACCCCAACTCCGACATCCCCAACATCGACGCCATCTCCGAGATCGCCAAGAAGCACGGTCTGCCGGTTGTCGTCGACAACACCTTCGGCACCCCGTATCTGTTCCGTCCGCTGGAGCATGGTGCCAACATCGTCGTCCACTCCGCAACCAAGTTTATCGGCGGCCACGGCACCTCGCTGGGCGGTGTGATCGTCGACGGCGGTAACTTCGACTGGAAGGCGAGCGGAAAGTACGCCCAGATTGCTGAGCCCAACCCCTCCTACCACGGTGTTTCGTTTGCCGAGGCTGCCGGTCCCGCCGCCTTTGCAACCTATGTCCGCGCTATCCTGCTGCGTGACGAGGGCGCCTGCATCAGCCCGTTCAACGCCTGGGTCCTGCTCCAGGGCACCGAGACTCTGTCGCTGCGCGTTGACCGTCATGTCGAGAACACCAAGAAGGCCGTTGAGTTCCTGACCGGTGACAGCCACGTCGCCAAGGTGAACCACCCGAGCCTGCCCGAGCATCCCGACCATGAGCTGTACCAGAAGTACTTCCCCAACGGCGGTGCCTCGATCTTTACCTTTGAGATTAAGGGTGGCCAGGAGGCAGCTTGGGAGTTCATCGATCATCTGCAGGTGTTCTCGCTGCTCGCCAACGTGGCCGACGTCAAGTCGCTCGTCGTGCACCCGGCTACCACCACGCACTCCCAGCTCTCTGCCGAGGAGCTCGCCGAGCAGAACATCACGCCCTCCACGATCCGTCTTTCCATCGGTACCGAGAACGCCGAGGACATCATTTGGGATCTGAAGCAGGCCTTCGCCGCGCTGGACGAGTAAGGCGACTTGTGCAAGGACCCCTTGCGACTCGATGGTATAACTGCATTAAATGCCTGCTCAAGGTGCCTGTGCGAACAATGGTCGCACCGGCGCCTTTTTTGCATAGAGAGGGTGCAAAAACAGGGTTTTTGGCACGCTTTATGCATTCGAGTTGTGGAAAACTCCTGTTGAGAGGATGTGAGTTTTACGCAATTGACGTGCGCCTTTTGAGTAAAACCGCAGGTCGCGATTTGCTCGGGGTACTATGCAGCGCGATCGAATCACACAGCTCAAACGCAGCAAAAACGCACTACGGAGGTTTCCAGCTACATGAGGATTGATTCACGAAAACCGAAAGCCGCCGCCCTTTCCGCCGCTCTGACCGTGGCACTTTTGACGGGCGCCGGCGCAACTGATGCCCACGCGGCAACACTATCCGATACGGTCGGATCCACGCCGTCCGAGGCGACGCTGATGCAGCCTGTCGACTACCGCGGCGACGGTTATGGCTCTATGCAGGAGTGGAACGCCTCGATGGGGGCAAAGCGCGATTCCCTGGAGATGCGCGCTCAGATCATTATGAATATGTATGGCGACTATGCTACCGATGACGAGCGCGCTGTACTGCAAGGTTGTATCGATGGTGCGGGCAGTCTTTTGACGATGGAGGAGGTCGACGCCAAGTCGACCGAGCTCGACGAGCTTCGGTCCACGCTCGAGGATGCCAGGCACGAGGCGCTCGAGGCCGCCGCAGCCGAAGCCGAGGCCGCTGAGGCCGTTCAGGCTTCGTATTACAACGTCGGCTCCGGCTCGTCTTACGTGACTGCTGCGTATTACGCGAACGGCTCGGGTCTGACGCGCTCGAGCGGCGTCAATAACTATAACGGCCGCCGCGAGACTTATTACAGCAGCAACGTGTTGTATCACCACCGCACGGGCGAATGGACGCAGGATTCCGAGGGCTTTTGGCGCGATTCCGATGGTTACTACGTCGTGGCCGCGGGTGATAAGGCCCAAGGCTCCACGTTTACCGGTTCCAAGGGCGAGTGCAAGGTCTATGACTCCGGCTGCGCAGCCGGAACCACCGACTACTACACTGGCTGGTAATTTTTCTGCATCACGGATATTTGGCGGACGGGCGTCTTTACCGAGCTTTAGGGCAACGTAAGGGCGCCCGTTCTATGTATGCATTTGAGTTAACAGAGCGCTTACCGTGGCAGTACGCCGCGCATATGGGCGCGGGGCACACTAAGTCACGAGAAACAAAGTCTTTCTCGTGGAGGAAGTGGTTCCATGAACGCTCGAGATGTCGCTATTGCCGTCGTTGCCCTTTTGATCGGATGCCTTGGTCCGACGGCGGCGTTAACTGCCGGCTTGCAGTCCGCTACGGGCGCCGCTCCTGTGATTGTGGGCGCCTTGATTGCAGCGGCGTTGCTGGGAAGCGCCGGCGTGCTGCTTTGCCGCGATGACGAGGACGAGGTTCCGGAATCGCAAAATAAGCCTCAGTTTTAGCCTCGAGCTAAATGCAACAGGCCTTCGCGAATGACGGAATCCTCGCGAAGGCCTGTCTGCTTGTATTGCGCACGTCGCGATGCGGCCGAGGCTACCAGCTGCCTTCTATTTCGCGAATCCTCTGGTAGAGCCAATCGTTTTGCGGCACTTGGATATCGTGTTTGGCGGCCAGGCGGCAAATGGTGCCCGCGAACTCCTCGACTTCGGTCTTTCGTTGTGCGATGCGGTCCTGCGCCATCGAGGGCATACCGGTGGGGTCGATTCCCTCGATGAGGTGCACCATCTGCGTCAGGTCTGCCTCGGTCAGCTCAATGCCCTCGGCGTTGGCGACCGCAAGCGTTTCGCGCATGGCGGAAACAAAGCAGCGACGCTGCTCGGAGCCCGGCTCCGTGGCGCTTCCGTAGGTCCCGCCGTAGGCCATGCAGGTCTGGTTGATGCCGTCGTTGAGCATGAGTTTGGCCCACATGCGGTGCGCAATGTCGCTCTCGACGGTATGGGCGACGCCGCAGCGCGTATAGAGCTCGTCGATGGTGGTAACGGTTGCGGGCTCGGTGCCCGCTGCCGCGCCAAAGCGAATTTCGCCCGCATTGGTAAAGGTGAGCTCTCCGTTGAGGAACACGGCGTCCATGCCTTGGCAGATGCCCAGGACGGTGTGCTCCCAGCCAAAGCGCTCGGCAATCTTCTGCTCGCTCGTAATGCCGTTGCACAGCGAGGCGATGAGCGTATTGGGGCCCACGATATGTTCCATAGTCTTGAGCGCCTGGTCGAGTCCCGTCGTCTTGACCGTGAGAATGACCAGATCGGCGGGCGTTGCCTCGCTGGCGCGCACGGACTTGAGTGCGCAGGGCTCGCCGTTGACCGTAAGGGCGTCGCCTGCGTGACGCTCGAAACGGGCGTCGTCCATGACGTATTCGACGGCATCGTCGCCGAGTGCCTGGGCGATCATGCTGCCGTAGAGTAGCCCGACGCCGCCCTTGCCGATAAAGGCAACCTTGTTGATCTGCATGTGGATCATCTCCTCACAAAAAGGCGCCCGCGTGCGGGGCGCCTGATGGATTGTATGCCGCTGGGGCGTGTAGCGTGCACCGGAGGCTGAATTTAGAAGAACAAACGCATGGGAACTTATGCCGCGGGGCAGATGGCAAAAACGCGTGCGGGATATCCAACGCCATCGCGCACCTTGGGGAAGGTGCAGAAGATGACGGCGCCTGTGGCGGGAAGCTCGTCCAGATGGTCCATGACCTCGGTCTGGTAACGGTCGACCGAGAGAATGTATTGTTCGCCGGGGTAGGGGCAGGCATCCTCTCGTGTGGTCACGCTCGTCTCCTTTCGTCGGGCTTTTTGCTGATGTTAAAGCGGTGCCGTGACGGCCTGATTTCTGCTGCGTTACGATACGTTCTCGATTGCGATTCCGATGTGCTTCGATGACGTGACAGGTTTGTTTCGCCTTATCAGGGCTTCGATGGGGGAGGAGGGGCCGTGCAATATCGCGTTGACCCCAAAAGCGGTAACCGTATCTCGGCGTTGGGGCTGGGCTGCATGAGGTTTCCCGGTGCGCCGGGACGCCCGGATGCGAAGACAGCCGACGCCATCATCTCCCGTGCGGTGGAGCAGGGGATTAACTACCTGGACACGGCCTATCTCTATCCCGGCAACGAGGCTTGCGTGGGCGCTTCGCTTGAGCGCCTAGGCCTACGCGACCAGGTTTTGCTCGCGACCAAGCTGCCGCATGCTTCGTGCAAATGCGCGGAGGATTTCGACCGGTTCTTCGACGAGCAACTGTGCCGCCTGCGGACCGACCATATCGACTATTACCTCATGCACAACATTACCTCGCCCGCCCAGTGGGAACGTGTGGTGGCGTTGGGCATCGAGGACTGGATCGCGCGTCAAAAGGCGGCGGGGCGCATTCGCCAGATTGGTTTTTCGTATCACGGCAGCGCGGCGGATTTCCTGACGGTGCTTGACGCATATGACTGGGATTTTTGCCAGATCCAGTACAACTATGCCGGCGAGCGTTACCAAGCGGGAACGGCAGGACTCATGGCGGCTGCGGAGCGCGGTCTTGCGGTGTTTGTGATGGAGCCACTGCTGGGCGGTCGTCTAGCGGGCAAACTTCCGCCGCGGGCACGCGCTGTGCTCGATGGCGCCCGTGACCCGCATTTGCGCACTCCGGCCGCCTGGGGGCTTTCGTGGGTGTGGAACCATCCTCAGGTGACGATGCTGCTTTCGGGTATGACCGATACCGCGCAAGTGGATGAGAACGCGGCGTTGGCCGATCGGGCCCTGCCGGATTCGATGACGGCTGCTCAGCTCGATGCCATCGCACGCGTGCTGAGGGAGTTTGAAAAATCGAATCGCGTGCCCTGCACGGGATGCGGCTATTGCATGCCGTGTCCTAAAGGCATCAATATCCCTGGGTGTTTTGCTGCCTACAACGCAAGCTATGCGCACAGCTGGTTTACGGGGCTGTCTCAATACTTTACGGCGAGCGCGGTGCGGACGAACGAGCCCAAGCTGGTGAGCAATTGCGTCAAGTGCGGCAAATGCGCGCGGCATTGCCCGCAGCACATCGATATCCCCGGGCGCTTGGACGACGTACGCCGCCGTTTTCAGCCTGGCCCCGTGACGGCGGTGCTTAAGGCCTTCGGCAAAACGCGCTCCTCGTGACCCTTTTATAACTTGCGGTGGAATAGTTCCTGCTTGCGGCAGAATAAGGCATCGACAGGAACTATTTCACCGCAACTGAAGGGGGCTGTCGTGGGCCATCGGGATTCATGTGATGATTTGCGTGAGGTTCGTTGGGGCGTTTTGGGCGCTGGACGCATTTCTCATCGATTTGCATCGTCGCTCAAGAAGGTCGACGGGGCACGGCTGGTGGCTGCGGCCGGCCGCACTCCTGCACATGTCGAGGAATTTTGCCGAGCGTTTTCGATTGATGCCGCGCACAGTTATGCCACGGCTGACGATAGCGGCGATGCGGCTTATGATGCGCTGATTGCCGACCCCGATGTCGACGTAATCTACTTGGCTCTTCCACATGGCATGCATGCGCATTGGGTCTGTCGGGCACTGCGCGCGGGAAAGGCCGTGCTGTGCGAAAAGCCGGCCGTTTTGAACGAAGAAGAGGCTCTCTCGATTGCCTCCACCTCTCGCGAGCGCGGCGTGCTGTTTATGGAGGCGATGAAAAATCGGTTTTGTCCGATGCGTACTCGCGTGAAGGGCTTGCTTGCGTCTGGCGAGCTCGGCCGTATCGTCTCGATTGAAAGCGTGCAAAAACTCGATTATGGTGAGCCCCCTTCGAGTTATCTGCTCGACCCATTGCAGGGTGGCTGTCTATATGACATGGGCTGCTATGCGGTCGGTTGGTTTGAGGATTTGCTCGCGGGCGCGTGCGAGGTTTCGTCCCATGAAGTTCGCTGGCGTGACGTATCGGGCGGCCGCGTCGATTGGGCCGACGAGGTCCATATGAGCGTCGGCGGTATACCCATTCATATGGTGTGTGACGGCAAAGCAGCATATGAAAGCCGCTTAACGATTGCCTGCGAGCGGGGTTCGTTGGAAATCGAGCGCCTCCATCGCCCCGAGCTCGCCCATGTGAAGTACTCCGACGGACGAATGCTCGAAATAAATGCCCCGTTTGAGGTCGATGATTTCTACGGCGAAATCCAGCATGCGACCCAGCTCATCCGGGCGGGGAAACACGAGAGCCCCGTCATGCCCCTTGCCGCCACACAGCGCTGCGCGCGCATTATCGATGCAATCCGTCTAGCCCTCTAGGACCTGGCGCTGACGCGTGAGGGATCATGACGCCGGCGCCCGTAGCCGTAGTGCTCGGTGGCCCGCATCTCTGATGCCCCTTTTATAACTTGCGGTGGAATAGTTCCTGTTTGCGGCAGAATAAGGCATCGACAGGAACTATTTCACCGCAACTGATGAGGGGGAGCTGGGGATGCTGACGATCGGATGTCATCTATCCACGACGAAGGGCTATCGGGCGATGGGGGAGACGGCGTTGTCAATTGGCGCCAATACCTTTGCATTCTTTACGCGCAACCCGCGCGGCGGCAAGGCGAAAGACCTTGACATGGATGACGTGGCCGCCCTGCGCGAGCTTATGGAACAGAACGATTTTGGCCCGCTTGTGGCTCATGCCCCGTATACCTATAACCCCTGCTCGGCCAAAGAGCGGGCGCGCGAGTTTGCCTTGGAGGCCATGGCGGAGGACCTGCGGCGCATGGAAGCGCTGCCCGGCAACTACTACAACTTCCATCCCGGTGCGCATGTGGGGCAGGGCTCCGACGCCGGCATTCAGATGATCGTCGACACCCTGTGCCAGGTGATGTTTGAGGGCCAACAGACGACGGTGCTGCTCGAGACCATGGCCGGCAAGGGCACCGAGGTGGGCCGCAGCTTTGAGGAACTGGCACTCATCATCCAGGGCGTTGCCGACAAGTGTCCCGAGCTGTCGGCCAAGTTGGGCGTTTGCTTGGACACCTGCCATGTGAATGACGCCGGCTACGACATCGTCCACGATCTTGAAGGCGTGCTCGACGAGTTCGATCGTGTGGTGGGTATCGAGCGCCTGCGCGCCGTGCATATCAATGACTCCAAGAACCCCTGCGGCGCCCATAAGGACCGCCACGAATGCATCGGTAAGGGCTACCTGGGTAGCGAAGAGTTTGGCGGCGGTATGCAGGTTATGCAGAATATTGTATCGAATGGCCGCTTGCGCGCATTGCCATTCATTTTGGAGACACCGAACGAACTTGCAGGTTATGCGGCTGAAATCAAATTGTTAAGGTCATTGCAGCAGTGATGACTGTCATAAAGTGGAGTGCTCCATTCACGTTATGGGTTTGTTTCAATCAGTTTTCTAATTGCGGATTCTTCCAAGCGGGTGCATAATAACCCTCAGTTTTTGCAGACCCCTGAATCACGTGGGGTCATTGGAAGGAGACTGATTATGAAGCTGAAGAAGCTTGGCGCATTTGCCGCCACGGGTGCTATGGCGCTCGCCCTTGCTCTGACGGGCTGCGGCTCGTCCAACGCCACCTCTGGTTCTGATGCCAGTTCCAGCAGCTCTGACGACGCTAAGGTCGAGAAGGTCGACGGTTCCAAGGAGTACGCGCTCGTCAAGGACGGTACGCTGACCGTCGGCACCTCTGCCGAGTACGCTCCGTTTGAGTACAAGGATGACAACGGCGATTATCAGGGCTTTGACCTTGAGCTCATCAAGGCTATCGGCGACAAGCTGGGCCTGGATGTCGAGTATGTCAACAATGACTTTGACACGCTGGTTCCGGGCGTCGCTTCGGGCGCTAAGTATGACGTCTCCATCGCGGCTATCACCGACACGCCCGAGCGTGAGAAGGAAGTCACTTTCTCCGATTCCTACTACATGGACGATCAGGCTATCGTGACCAAGGTCGATAACACCGACATCACGGCCGACAACTACAGCGAGAAGCTCAACAACGCCGACGCTACCATCATCGTCCAGTCTGGCTCGACCGCCGAGTCCTTTGCCCAGGAGAACTTCCCCAAGGCCAAGATTGTCCCCTACAAGGACGCCACCGAGTGCTTCAGCGCCCTGCAGTCCGATAAGGGCGACGCCGTAGTCACCAACCGCTCCGTTGCCAGCCAGCTGACCGCCGAGCAGTTCAACACCTGCCAGACCATTAAGCAGATCAGCACCGGCGAGGAGTACGCCATCGCCATCAACCAGGGCAACACCAAGCTCAAGGACGATATCAACCAGGCCATCAAGGACCTGACTGACGACGGTACCGTTGACGCCCTCATGGCTAAGTACAACATCAAGTAAATAGATGCTTGATTGCGCGTAGGCCCTTTCCGTTTTGCGGAGAGGGCCTTTGCGCTTCTCTCGACGGAGAGCGTTTCCGTCTCGTTTTGCCGGCAACTTCTACGATAGGAGCCACCTTGTCTCGACTGAACAAAGGGACCGCAGAGCAGTGTTTTCCACTGCCCGCCTTGCTCCAAAAGCTAGTCTGCGTCATGGCCGTGGCGCTCGCGCTGGTGTGCGCGGGGGCATATGCGCCCACGACCGCCCAGGCGCTTGAGACCGCAAAGATTACCGCCCGACCCAACACCGGTTCGGGCAGCGCTGTGGTCGGCGGCACCGAGACGCGCATTACCTGGGAAGTTCAGGCCGATGCCGACGAGGAGCTGAGCGGTCTTTCTCTGACGTTTGTCGACGGCACAACGTTTGGTACCGATGACACGCGATTGACGATGCTCTCGGGCGAGGACCTCATGGATCGTACGCCCATGAAGCCCACGTGCAAGGCTGACGGCCAGACGCTCAAGATTGACTTTGGCGAGACGGCGCCTGCCGGCGGCTTTTTCCGTGTCGAGGTTTACGGCGTGACGTTTCCCGTCGAGGGCGGCGAAGAGGCCTTTAGCGGCACCTATACGCTTGCCGACGGTTCGACCAAGAAGATTTCCAAGATTCCTTCCGTCGAGATCAAGGGCGTGACGGCATTCGATAACTTCCTGGCCGATCTTAAGGAGCAGCCGTGGGTCGAGGCCTGGAACTCCAATATGTTCCTGCGCCTGTTCTTGAACCCGGTCATTTTGGTCCAGAGCCTGCCGATCGTCTTCAAAGGCTTCCTCATGTCGCTCTCGATTGTGCTCGTGGCGTTTCCGCTGGCAATTCCCTTTGGCTTTGCCCTGTCGCTCATGCGCATCTCCAAGTCGCGCATCCTGCGTTGCCTTGCCGGCATCTACGTGAATATCATCCGCGGTACGCCGGCGTTCCTGCAGATCTATATTGCATTCTTTGGCCTGCCGCTTGCCGGCGTCAAGGTGGACGACTATGTCTTGGGCGTCATCGTCATGGCCATGAACTCGTCCGCCTACCTGTGCGAGATCTTCCGCGCCGGTATTCAGTCGATTCCCAAGGGCCAGAATGAGGCTGCTCGCTCGCTGGGCATGAACGCCTTCCAGACGCTGCTCTACGTCATGATTCCGCAGACGTTCCGCAATGTCCTGCCTACGTTGACCAGCGAGTTCATCCTGCTTTACAAGGATACGTCGCTGCTCGCGGCCGTGGGCGTGGTCGAGATCGTCATGAACGCCCGCACCATCGTGGCCACGACGGGCTCCATTACGCCGTATGTGGTTGCCGCCCTGTTCTATCTGGTCATTACCCTGCCGCTTGCGCGCTTGGTGAGCGGTCTTGAGGCGAGGCTGCTGGGTACGGCCGAAACCAAAAAGAAGCGTCCCACCAAGAGCGCCGGACAGGTTGTCGCGACGCCCGCCGACCATATCGCTGGTCTGTAAGGAGGTTCTATCATGAGCGAAACCAATAACTCGAACGAGGTCGTCGTCAGCATCAAGAATCTCCAGAAGGCCTTTGGCGATAACGTGGTCCTGCGCGACATCGATCTAGATGTGCGCAAGGGTGAGGTCGTCGTAGTCCTGGGCCCTTCGGGTTCGGGCAAGTCGACGATGCTTCGCTGCATTAACCGTCTTGAGGAGCCCACGAGTGGTTCGATTGTCGTCGAGGGCGTGGATGTGTGCGCCAAGGGCGTTGACCTCAATAAGGTGCGTACGCACTTGGGCATGGTGTTTCAGCAGTTCAACCTGTTCCCGCACCTGTCGGTCAAAAAGAACGTCATGCTTGCGCAGCAAAAGGTGCTCAAGCGCAGCAAGGAAGAGGCCGAGAAGATTGCCATCGAGGAGCTGACCAAGGTCGGCCTGGCCGAGCGCATCGATTTTATGCCGAGTCAGCTTTCGGGCGGTCAGCAGCAGCGCGTGGCCATCGCCCGCGCCCTGTCGATGAATCCGCACGTGATGCTCTTTGACGAGGCCACGTCGGCGCTCGATCCTGAGCTTGTCCGCGATGTATTGGGCGTCATGCGCGATCTTGCGCATGACGGTATGACCATGATCGTGGTGACGCACGAGATGGGCTTTGCCCGCGAC
The DNA here is from genome assembly GCA_902479075.1 of uncultured Collinsella sp. Classification (GTDB taxonomy): domain Bacteria; phylum Actinomycetota; class Coriobacteriia; order Coriobacteriales; family Coriobacteriaceae; genus Collinsella. The sequence continues at coordinate 50,512 of CABSNK010000011.1, read as the reverse complement.
GTCGCCGACCGCGTCGTCTTTATGGACGGCGGCGTTATCGTGGAGGATGGCACGCCGAGCGAGGTCTTCGACCATCCTAAGAGCGAGCGCACCAAGGCGTTTTTGGGCAATATCTCATAGCTGCTTTATATGACTGACATAGCAGAAAACGGGAGCTGGATGTGATCCGGCTCCCGTTTTTGTTGGGACACGAATGTGTTTTGGCGCAGAGCGCGTTACGGGCGGAGCTCATTGCCGCTAGGCGAGCTCGGCTCCAAGGGCGCGGCAGGCCGCCTCGCCCTCATCGTCGGGGGCGTCGTAACAGATGACGGAGTCGACCACGTTGACGCCTGCCTCATCGGCGTCCGCCTTCCAATTGTCCATCCATTCGCCTTCGGCCCACGAATAAGAGCCAAAGAGGACGACCTTCTTGTCGCCGAGGGTCTCCTTGACTTCGTCCCACATCGGTTGGAACTCATCGTATTCAAGCTCCTCGGAGCCCATGGCGGGGCAACCGAAGGCGAAGGCATCATAGTCGGCGGCCCTGCCGGCAGAGAAGTCGGCGCAGGGGATGACTTCGGCCTCGGCGCCCGCGGACGTGGTGCCCTCGGCAACGAGGTTTGCCATGGCCTCGGTGTTGCCCGTGCCGCTCCAATAGACGACGGCGATCTTGCTCATGTTGAGTCCTTTCGGTTGTGCGGCGTGCGGCCGCGGTTTGTACGTTCTATCGGGTCGCCTGGGCAAGGTGCGCCAAGCTGCAGCCCTGCTGATAGATAAAGGTGAGGTGTTGGGTGCAGGCACGGTACGCATCAAACGTCGCAAGTGCCTGCTCGACATTCGTATAGACCTTCCAGGCTCCAAAGATCTTGTAGTTCTCGCCACGCTGGGCGATGAACTCGTATACGTCGTCGCAGGGGTATCCCAGGAAGTAGCCAATCTCGTGTGGAAATTCGCAGGCGCAGTCGTTGTTGCAGCAGACTTGCTGATCCAGTGCGCATCGAGTCTGGCCGCAGGCGCATTCCGCGGCGTTATTGCTCGCGAGCGTGATGCGTGATGCCAGGTGCACAAGACATGCCGAGAGGTTGCCGGTGTCGTAGCCCTTCTTGGCGAGTGCCGTTTTGGCGCGCGGGTCAGCAAGGTAAGTGGCGAGGCTATTGGGCCGATATGCGTATACGAGCGCCCCGCAGGGGCGCCAGACCAAAACGCTCAGATGGATACCGAACGGATTAAGCTCGTGATTGCACCGGACGATAACGTTGAGCAGGCGTGCTCGGCGATCCTCGATCGCCGCAGTTACGCTTGAGCCGTCTTGATCGGCATAAACTCCTGGATAGGTAAAGAGCGATGCCGGTTTGATGCCCGCGAGCGTGGGGGAGCAGTTGCGCACGACTGCCGCCTGAAACGTTGGGATGTCTATGGTTCGAGTCACGACGCTCCTTACGGATCTAAACTGTTAGCCTAGGAAAACTTATACACGAAAGTAAGCCTTGGTCAACTAAAAAGTTTGAATAGGGAAACTAATTGACCGAACGGACATGATTTTGGGTTAAGATGGAGACACCCCATGGGGGTATCTAGATAGTGCTACTTGAAAGGGGAACGCATGAGTGACTTGCTCAACCCTGCGAATCTCATCGTGCTGGCTGTCATTGCCGTCGGCATGTTTTTTGGACTGCGTCGCATTGCCGCTTCGACACACGGGAAGAGTTGTTGCAGCGATGGCGCGAGCGGCAAGAGGGCCAAAAAGGTTGTTGTGGTGGATACCGATGCATCGCACTATCCCTATAGCGACGAGCTGCTCATCGGCGGCATGAGCTGTGACGGCTGCGCTCAGAACGTAGCCAATGCCCTCAATACGCTTGATGGCGTGTGGGCTACGGTGACGTATGCGGACCACACGGCACGCGTACGCTCGAAGCGCCCGGTTGATCGCGACGCACTCGAGACGGCGGTGAGGGGCGCGGGCTATTACGTTATGAAAATGTAGGCGTTGCCCTCTCCGGTGGGTACCAGCCTCCTGCCCATTGTGACTATCGGTATCCAAAAATTTGCGCAAAAAATAATCTTTAGATGCGGCGAAAGTGGAGTTTGGTGACGGTTTGCGCGGAATTCGCCACCAATCGAGCATCTATTAACCCGTCCAAAAAATTACAGGTGTATATTTATACGCTGATTATTGCTGCGCCCAGATCGCAATTAAACGTGGACAGAGATGAGAAATGCTAAAACTGGGCTTAAGGTCAGGGGAGGCTATAGCTTTATGAGACGAGTGAGAACACTTGGCTTGGTGGCAGCGCTTGCCGCTATCTTGGTATCGCCGCTGCCGGCGCACGCCGAAGACGCTTCGGGTGCCGTTACCTACAATGCGGGAAATGGGTATTCCTTTGAGAAGCTCTCGCATCCTACGGTAGGAACGTCGCAGCCGGATGGCATCGTCGACTACCAGGGTAACGGTGCCGTTGCCGTTCCGGGTGCCGATGGTAATACGGCCAACAACGAAGGCGATCGCGGCCAGAGCTACACTTGGGCGGCTGCGAGCTATGGTGACTGGCTTTATGTGGGCACCTGCTATGCGGCGATGGGCAACACGCTTACGCTCATGGACAGCACGCTGGGCGATTCCTTTGATGCCGAGACCATGCGCCTGACGCTGGAGGCCATGTTTAACGGCACGTTCTTCTATGGACAGCAGAAGGAGGACGGCACGGCCGACAAGGACAGCGGCGGCATCTTGGTTAAGATCAATACCAAGACCGGTGAGACCAAGCTGCTGCTCTCTGAATCGCTCAACGGCGTCGGTCCTTTGTTCCGCAATGCCGTGAGCTATAAGGGTAAGCTCTATTTCTGCGGCAGCGTCAGGACCAATGGCGGCAAAAGCGGTCTGCCTTCTGTATACGAGATCGATCCTAAGACGGATGAGTGGAAAGTTGTCTATCAGGGCCTTTCGAGCGTGGACGATTACCGCGATGCCTACAAGCAGGGCATCTCAACCGGTATCCGCGGCATGTGCGTCCATGATGGCCAGCTCGTCATCAGCAATGTGGGTAAAGCGGGCAATGAGTTTGTGGCGACAATCCTGACGTCATCTGACCCTTCGAAGGGCCAGGCTAGCTTCACCGAGATTGCTAACTCGAAGACGCTGTTTGGCTATCCGGCGATTCGCTATCAGGACAGCATCTACGGTGGCGCCATTTGGGATATGGTTTCGTACAATGGCCATCTCTATGCGACCATCTGCACCGGTACGCCCGAGAACGCTCCCGATGATAATTCCATGCAGTCGTTTGCCATGGTTCGTGGCGACAAGAACGCCGACGGCAGCTATTCGTGGACTCCCATTGTTGGCGATAAGGATGCGACCGATCCAAAGTGCCGTGCAAAGTACTGCTTTGGCATCGATCCTGCCCGTACCCGTTCTGGCGCTGCCAACCTCATCGTCTACAACGACTACCTCTATATCGGTGAATACAACGACGAGGAGATTGCCCTCGAGCGCATCCTGTTCAACAAATCCAACACCGAAGAGGGCGGCAAGAGCAGCATGGGCGGCGTTGACTGCTCGTTTGTGAATGCCAATCTTGAGCAGTCGGTTAACATCTATCGCATGGACAAGGACGAGAACATGGAGCTCGTCGTTGGCGATCGCACCGACATGTTCCCCGAGGGCGGCATTTCCGGCCTGACTTCGGGCTTTGGCCGAAACGAGAACCAGTACATTTGGCGCATGCAGAAGTTCGACGGCAAGCTGTATATCGGTACCTTTGATACCGCGAGCCTGCTTGAGCCGATCGGCCAGTTCTCCAATGGCGACATTATCGATATGACGCCCGAGGAGTGGGACTCTCAGGTTCAGCGCCTTAGGGACCTGCTCGATCACCTGCTCGACAAGAAATCGCCTGACGACCCCATCGTTCCCGTGAACACGCTTGCGGACGATGATTCAAACGAGGCCGTCGAGGTCGATGATTCGAACGAAGCTGCCGAGGTTGATGATTCAAACGAGGCCGTCGATGTCGATGACGAGAAGACCGAGGTTGCTAAGGGCTTTGGCGATCTAAGCGATGCGCTGGAGGATGCCACGGGCGATCTTTGCGATCAGGCCTCGACGATGTCCCAGGACTTTGAGGACGACGCCGCTTATGTCCAGAAGATCGATGGCGAGATCGCGTACTTCAAGTCCTTTGCCGACCAGTATCAGGACATGCTCGATAGCTATGAGAGCCTGAAGCAGCAGTACGAGGATGCCTATGGCACCGAGCTGCCGGGCGATATTCAGGATGCGCTCGATAAGCTGCTGAGCGAGGAGAACCTCAAGAAGCTGCAGAGCGTGCTTACGTGCATGTACTACCTGCGCGATGCCGAGCGCGGCTTTGATATGTATGTGACCGAGGACGGCGTGAACTTTACGACGCTGACGACCAATGGCTTTAACGATCCGTATAACCATGGTCTGCGCACCTTTGCGGTGACCAACCAGGGTCTGTGCCTTGGTACCGCCAACCCGTTCTATGGCTGCCAGGTTTGGATCCAGCGCAAGGAGAATTCGGAGAATCCGATTGATCCCGGTACTCCGGATCCGACGAAACCCACCAATCCTTCGCAGCCGGGTGGCGGCGATCAGCCTGGTGGCAGCCAGACGGGCGGCAACGACCAGTCGAGCAGCACCACGACCACCGTCACGACGGCCACTAAGAAGACTCCGAAGGACGGCTCGCTGCCTCACGCTGGCGACTCGACCCTCACGCTGGTCTTGGGATTGCTGGTTGCAGCTGCCGCGGTGCTTGGCATTGCCCTCGTCTTGCGCAAGCGTTCTTGTCGCTAGGCGCGTCCGCGCAGCTCGAAGTTTTTGATATCGTCGAAGTCGATGGCGATATCCCTGAGTTTGAGCAGCTTGAATGCGGGTAACACTTCGTCGAGAATGCCCGTGCGGCTACGATAGCCGTACATATCGTAATAGGTGACGCGCACCAGGTCGCCGCGTTTGAGGCCCTCGAGCTTTTTCGAAAGCTCGAGGGCGTTTTCTTCCGTGAGTTCGCATTTGGGCTCAACAGTGATCTCTTGTTTGCGCACGAGCTCGTAGTATCCCGTGAGGGCGGCAAAGGGCATAAACTGTGCGGCACGGCCGGCGCGGACGGCGCCGTTGGCGGTGAGCTTGGGGTCGGCGGATCGACGTCTTCCCTCGGGGTCCGCTAGACGTTCAAAAGGCGTCGGTGGCCGCATCGGCTGTTGTTGGGACTTAGGCACGATGTCCTCCTACCTGATCGTTGCGTTCGCGTGCGGTGGCGCCGGCGGTGAAGCTTAATCCCTTGACGAGCGCGTTCTTGCCGTACTTGCCCTTCACGGCCAGGACGGCGCGCGCCAGGTCGCGCTCGCGCTCATCGGCCTTAACATCGCTGAACAGGTCGATAGTGGCAAATTCCTCGGGCACCAGATTGCCAAATCCCAGGTTGATGCGCTTGACCGGTCGTTTGGGATCGACAGTCTGCGCCCAGAGCTCATCGAAATAGCCCATGATCTTCTTAAACGAATTGGTGCGCTCGGGCAGCTTGCGCGAGGCGTTGGAGTGCGCAAAGAGCGCGGCATAGCCACCACGCGGCTTGCCGCCGTGTTCGCCCACAAAGATGCCGTCAATCGCCTGTGCCTCTCGCACCAAACGTCGGCGTTCGTCATCGCGCTGGACGGGCTTGGGCGCGCGGGGTGCGAGCTTGGGGCCGGCGGTTGCGGCGGGTTCGATGCTCGACGTGCTCGAACGCAAATGCCCGCATCCGTCTACATATTGCGCTGTGCCGCTGGCGTCGAGGCGGCGTATGTCGGCGCGCTCGCTCGCGTAGCCTACAAAGAGCGAGATGCTGTTGCACACCACGTGCTTATCGACTAAGTCCAGCACAGCGTTGTCGACCATCTCGCGCAACACGGTGTAGGCTTGCTCATAGGCATAACCCTTCGATAGCACTTGCCCCGTGGTTGTTGAGGTTGCCTGCGGGCGATAGGCCTGAATATCGGCGATAGTTGTCGGCTCGCGCCCAAAGGCGTGGTCGATAAGATACTCGGCATTGACGCCGAGCTCGTCGTAGAGCAGGTTTTCGTCGAGCGCCGCGACGCCCATCAGATCGTAGACGCCGTATTTTTCGAGTCGTGCTGCCACGCCGGGCCCAATGCCCCAGATGTCGGTGATGGGGCGATGGGGCCAGATCTCCTTGCGAAAGGTCTCGTCGTCGAGTTTGCCGATGCGGCTGGGTACGTGCTTGGCGGTAATGTCGAGTGCCACCTTGGCCTGGAATAGGTTGGGGCCGATGCCAACCGTTGCCGTGATGCCGGTGCGCGCCAGGACCTCGTCGCGCAACATGCAGGCGAAGCCTTCAGCGTCGGTGTGATAGAGGTCCAGATAGGGTGTCACGTCGATAAAGCATTCGTCGATGGAGTAGACGTGCACGTCTTGCGGACTCACGTATTCCAGATAGATACCGTAAATTTGCGCCGACACCTCCATGTAGTGCTGCATGCGCGGTATGGCCTTGATGTAGTCGATGCCGTCGGGAATTTCGAACAGACGGCAGCGATTGTGTATCCCCAGGTCCTTCATGGCCTGTGTGATGGCGAGGCAGATGGTCGTGCGCCCGCGCGATTCGTCGGCAACGACCAGGTTGGTGGTGAGCGGGTTGAGCCCGCGGTCAACGCACTCGACGCTAGCGTAGAACGTCTTAAGGTCGATGCAGACATAGGTGTGACGCTCGTGCCCCACGCGTCCTCCCATCAAACACATGTTCTTATCGAATACATGTTCGATAATACCCGCTTGTGCGGACATCGTCAAAACCTGTCCCTTTTTGGTCGGTTGCCGTTCGGGGGGCCGATTGGCAACGCTCGCTGATTGTAGTCTTGACCTGCGCTAGAATAGTGGCATCTGAATGTCCGGGCGCATGGAGGCGTGCGCCCGTATGCTGAGGAGGACTTTATGGCAACTGTTGCCGCACCTATCGATGCTACGTCGACTGCCGCTTGGAAGGCGCTCGAGGCTCATCAGGAGAAGCTCGAGGCCGAAGGTATCGACCTCAAGGCCTGGTTCGCCGCCGATGCCGAGCGCGTGAACAAGCTGAGCTTTGACGCTGGTGACCTGCACTTCGATCTGTCCAAGAACCTGGTGACCGATGAGACCGTCAAGCTGCTGTGCGATCTTGCCCGCGAGGTGAAGCTCGAGGAGCGCCGCGACGCCATGTTCTCCGGCGAGCACATCAACACCACCGAGGACCGCGCCGTCCTGCACACCGCGCTGCGCCGCCCGGCAAGCGAGAAGGGCCAGCTCATCGTCGACGGCCAGGACGTCGTCGCCGACGTGCACGAGGTCCTCGACCGCATGTATGCCTTTGCCGAGCGCGTGCGCTCCGGTGAGTGGAAGGGCGTTACCGGCAAGAAGATCGAGCATCTGGTGTCCATCGGCATCGGCGGCTCCGACCTGGGCCCGGTCATGGCCTACGAGGCCCTGCGTCCCTACGCCGACGCCGGTATCGACTGCCGTTACATCTCCAACATTGACCCCAACGATCAGGCAGAGAAGCTCAAGGGCCTCGATCCCGAGACCACGCTCGTGATCATTGTCTCCAAGACCTTCACCACGCTCGAGACCCTCACCAACGCCCGCGAGGTCAAGACCTGGATGCTCGAGCAGCTCAAGGCTCAGGGCGCCATCGACGGCTCCGATGAGCAGAACGCCGAGGCCGTGGCAAAGCACTTCGTCGCCGTCTCCACCGCACTCGAGAAGGTTGAGGCCTTCGGTATCGACCCCGCCAACGCCTTCGGTTTCTGGAACTGGGTCGGCGGCCGCTACTCCGTCGACTCCGCCGTGGGCCTGTCGCTGATCGTCGTGCTTGGCCCCGAGCGCTTCCAGCAGTTCCTCGAGGGCTTCCACGCCATCGACGAGTACTTCTGCAACACGCCGCTCGAGAACAATGCCGTCGCGCTGATGGGTCTGCTCAACGTCTGGTACGTCAACTTCTTCGGTTCCAAGAGCCACGCCGTGCTTCCGTACTGCCAGTATCTGCACCGCTTCCCGGCCTACCTGCAGCAGCTCACCATGGAGTCCAACGGCAAGCATGTCCGCTGGGACGGCAGCGCCGTGACCTCCGACACCGGTGAGATCTTCTGGGGCGAGCCCGGCACCAACGGCCAGCATGCCTTCTACCAGCTGCTGCACCAGGGCACCGTGGTGGTTCCGGCCGATTTCATCGCCTTCGCCAACACTGCCAACCCTGCGACCGATAGCGGTCAGGACGTGCATGAGCTGTTCCTGGGCAACTTCCTGGCCCAGACCAAGGCGCTCGCTTTTGGTAAGACGGCCGATGAGGTGCGCGCCGAGGGCACGCCCGAGCAGATCGTCCCGGCCCGTTGCTTTGAGGGCAACCGCCCGACGACCTCGATCTTCGGCGACACGCTGACCCCGTTTGCGCTCGGCGAGCTCATCGCCCTGTACGAGCACATCACGTTTGTCGAGGGCACGGTCTGGGGCATCGACTCCTACGACCAGTGGGGCGTCGAGCTGGGCAAGCAGCTTGCCAAGCAGATCACCCCGGCCTTCCACGACGACGCCGCCAAGGCCGAGCAGGACGCTTCGACCCAGGCGCTCATCGAGTTCTACCGCGCTCACCGCAAGTAGTCGCTGCTGTTAACGCATTGCGCCTTATAGCCAGGGGCCCGTATCCCATCGGATGCGGGCCCCTTTGCTTTGCCGTGGTCCCGGGGCGCACGGCCTTTGTGGAACATCGCCGGGGCGCCGCGCGCTGCGAGAACCCTGCGCCACGCTCTCGGCCTCCGCATGGCCTCGCTGCGCCTCGGGCAGCTCCCCGTAGAGCGGATGGTCTTCGAGCCTAAAGCGCTCGACCTGTTCGGGAGTGCGACCGCGTACAAAGAGCCACGAGCGATCGATCGGCGTCGCCATGAGCGTGCTGGGGAGCGCGTCGGCGCGGTCGGAAAACACCCGGGCACTCTCTGGATCCTGGAATGCCAGCACCAGATGCGTGTCGCAGTTGCCCATGATGGAGCGAGCGCGTGCCTCGCCATAGAGCGCATCGAGCTGGTTGGTCGACTGCAGCAGCAGCGTTGCCCAGATGTTGCGGCTTCGGATAATCGATAGCACGTTGTCGATCTGGAGGATCTGCAGATTTGCGAAGTCATCGAGCATAAAGCGCACGGGCATGGGCAGGCTGCCGTCGGGCTGCCTATCGGCCTCACGAATGAGGCCCATAAACGCCTGCGAAATAAAGAGGCCGGTCAGCGGATCGAGATTGCGGTCAATATCGCTTACGGTTACAAACAGGGCGCAGGGGGTGTGTCCCATGGAAGCGAAGTCCACCTGATGACACTCACGATAGAGCTGTGCCGCACCGTCGAATCCCAGACACATGACCTTTTCGGCAAGGATGCCGACGATGCTCGCGTGCATGCGCTCGGCATTTTGCGTAATGGCGTAGCGCCGCCATAGCGAGAGGGCATAGCTTTGGGGGTCGGTCGTGATCAGATCGTCAAACAATCGGGCCGTGGCACCGTCCTGCAGGTGCTCGATCAGCTTGATGACCGAGCTGATCGTCTGCTCGCCGGCGGGTAGCTGTTCGGTGACGTAGGCGATAAGACACGACAGCAGGTTTGCCGCCGCATGATCCCAAAAAGGCTGGTTGTTGTCCTCGATGGGGCAGATGGCCTTTGCCACCGAGAGGATGTCCTGCTGGTTGGGCCTGCCGTCCGCCTTGCGGCGAATGTGCCTCAGGGGGTTGTAGCCGCAGCGCTCGATGCCGGGCGCAAGGGCCGGGACGGTGTTGAGGTCGGCGAAGTTGAGACATTGCACGCGGTAGCCGTGGGCTGCTAGCACGGGTCCCACTTCGCGACAGAGCGTGCCTTTGGTGTCGAGCACGATGTAGCTTGCGTTCATTTGCAGCAGGTTGGGTTTGAGGACGTTTCGGGTCTTGCCGGCTCCCGAGGGGCCGATCACAAGTGCGTTGTTGTTGAGTCCCGTTTGGCGGGTGTCGCAGGAAAGCGTTCGATCCTTGGCGAGGATGGTGGACGATGCGGACTCAGATGCGGCGAGGCGGCTGGCGAGGTTAGACATGGGCGACCTCCTTGGTGGTCGAGAGGATTTCGTGGGCAAAGCCGAGCTCGACGGCGCGCTCGGCCGAAAGGTAGGTGTCTTTTGCAGTGAGGGACTGGATGCGCTTGGGCGTGAGGCCGCTGCGGTCCGAGAGGATTTGCGTGAGGGTCTTGCGGGTCTGCATGAGACGCCGGCTGGTTTCCTGCAGCGCAAGTGCCGAGCCGCCTGCCCCCTGGGGGATCAGCGGGTCGTGAATCATGAGCTCTGCATGGGGCGCCATACGGCGATCGTCGCCGCCCATAAAGATCACGGCGCCCATGGACGCGGCGAATTCCAGGCAGACGGTGCGGATGGGGCACGATGCGAGGCGCATGGCGTCATAGATCGCAAGATCCGATCGCACGCTTCCGCCGGCGCTGGCGACAAATATGGTGATGGGGCGGCTGGGGTCGGTGGCATCGAGCAGGCGGATCTGCTGGCATAGGTCGTGGGCCATCGGGGTTTCGATGTTTCCCATGACGGAGAGCTCGCGACGGGCGAGCATCTCATCGTAAATGCTGGTGAGCGTGATACCTCGGGCGGATTCACGCATGGTGAGGGGGCTGATGATGGGGGAATGATTGGTGTCCATGGGGACTCCTTTCTGTTGGTTGCGTTGTGGAATAGGGTTATAGCTCGCGCAGAGGCTGGTGGGCTACAGGGTTCGTCCGAGCCTGAGATCGAGCTCGGTTGTGGGGCAGGCTGCCTGTCCGTGCGGCTCGCGAGCGCCAAGGGCTCCAAAGCGATGGAGCGTTGCGACGGGCGTGGTGTAGGCGAGCCGCAGCTGATGCTCGACAGGGGCACATCCGTCTTTTTTGTAATGGGCCGTGTAGTACTGCGCGATGCTGGCGTTCATCTCGCTGCCATTGCGATGGCGCTCAAACTGGCGTCTGCAGGTCTCGATGATCTTTGCTACCGACTTGGGTGCCGTCGCGGGAACAAGGGCGAGATAGCCCTCAAATAGTTCGTTGATGCTCAGGAGGCACAGCAGGTCGATCAGCGTCCTTATGGCTGCTCCCTCGGCAGAAAAGTGCGCGGTCATGCGGTTATATCGGTTGCGGTCGACGATGGCCGCATGGGGTCTTGGAGTTTTCTGCCCCGTGGTCCCGGGCTTTTGCCGCGCCTGTGTATTGAGCTCGACGTTGCAGCGCTTGAGGCCGTCCAACGGAAGGAACAGTGCGGTGCGCAGGGTGTTCCGCTTGCTTTCGAGTTCATGACGCTCGTCGGGTTCCCATTCGAGCTTGAGTTTCGTGTCGAGCGCCGTAAGCATATGGGCTAGGCAGCCTACGGTAAGAACGTACGAATCGTTGTCGCGTTTTGGGGCATAGGGGTCTGTCAGCTTGCGAATGTCGGGGTCGCCCATGATCTTTGTGCAGCGCTTCAGCAGTTGAGGGTGGTCGGCCAAGATCGTCGCGAGCGGTAGCGACGCGTAGTTCTTGATGGTCGCGGCGGCAAAGGCGGCGTCATATTCGTTTGCATATGCTCGCTCAATGTGGGCATCCAGAATGCTTTTCTTATCGCCGTCTTCAGCGTGGTGGTTTGTCATAGCTTCTCCAATCGGTTGATGTTCGTGCTGTTTGTTGATGTGTTGGTTGTCGTGAGTGATGTGCTTGCCGTGGGTGATGTGCTGACGTTGGGGTGCTATGCGGTTTTCAATGAGCCCGTGAGACAGTTGCTGCAGGGGCGGGATGGAACGGCCCATGCAAGGCGGAAGGCATCGTGCTCAAAATCGAGACAGCAATGCCCTGGGTGCCTCACATGTGGCAGTTACCTCATTAAGTTGTCATTGCGTTTGGGGTTGTACTTTGCCGATCTTCCTTCTCTTACACGCTAAAACTCAAACTTCATATGCTCGATCTACTTAAAACCGCAACGGCGGTCTTTTATCAACTTATATGTCGGAACGCGTCTTTGCAAGTACTTTTTTGCCTTTGTTTTAAATGGGGTGGTTTTGCAACCGTCATACGCGCGCTGTGCGAACGTGCCCCGGCTCGGATAAGATAGTGCGCGATAAAAACGATGCAAGGAGGCACATATGGCAATTAAAGCCATCGCAATGGATATCGACGGTACGCTTACCAACGATCAGAAGGTGATCAGCCCGCGTACGCGCGAGAAGCTGCTCGCGGCGCAGGAGTCGGGCATTAAGCTCATTTTGGCTTCGGGCCGTCCCGCATGGGGGCTGCACGCCTTGGCGCAGGAGCTCGACCTTCAAAACCATGACGGTCTGCTGGTGGCCTTTAACGGCGCTCACGTCGTCGATGCCCAGACCGATGAGGTCCTTTTTGACCAGGCCATGCCGGCTGACGAACTGCATCGCCTGATTGATCACCTGCGTAATTTTGACGTGATCCCTATGATTTCGCTCGGTCGCGATCTGCACGTCGAGGATTCGTACCATTGCATGATCACGCTGCCTGACGGCTCGCAGAAGAATATCGTCAAGTATGAGCGCGACGCGTGTGATCTTAAGATTCGCGAGGTGGAGAGCCTGCATGAGGTCGCTGATGCTTATCCCGTGGACAAGCTGCTGACGGCGGGCGATCCGGCCTACCTGCAGGCGCATTACGAGGAGATGTATGCGCCCTTTACCCAGACGCTTTCGGGCATGTTTACGGCTGACTGGTACTTTGAGTACACGGCGCCCGGTATCGACAAGGCCCGCGCGCTTGAGGGTGCTCTGCCCAAGCTCGGCATCGATGCCAGCGAGGTCGTATCGTTTGGCGACGGCCAGAACGACAAGTCCATGATTGAGTGGGCCGGCACCGGTGTAGCCATGGGCAACGCCGTCGATGAGGTTAAGGCTGTGGCCCAGATGGTGACCGCCAATAACAACGAAGATGGTATTGCAGTGGCGCTGGATAAGCTGCTGGGTTAGAATCGCCGATTAATGCATGGCTCGGGCGCCTGCTCGCGGGCGTCCTTTTGTTAGGGAGGGTGCCGTGTCCGCATTTCCGTTCGATGCCGTTATCTTTGACATGGACGGCGTCATTGTCGATACCGAGTATTACTACCTGGGCGAGACTGCCGCGTTTGCCAAGGAGCTTGGGCTTAATCTGACACAAGAGGAGTTGAATGGGCAGGTCGGTACCTCGCATCAGTTCTTCCTGCATATGCTGGTCGATTGGTTTGAGCGCGCCGGTAAGGGGCATTTCACTGGCGAGGAGGCGTTGGCCCGTTGGGATGAGTGGGCGCATAAGCGTCCGCGCGACTATCAGGCTTTGATTAACCCAGGCGCCGTGGATACGATTCGAGAGCTGCCGCGCCGCGGCGTTCGCGTGGCGCTTGCCAGCTCGTCTCCCATGGTTAGCATCGAGGAAGTGCTCAATGCGTGCGGGCTGTCGGATGCCTTTGAGTATGTGGTGAGCGGCGAGCAATTTAAGGAGAGCAAGCCCGAGCCCGACATTTACCTGCATGCGCTGGACCTGCTGGGGCTGCCCGCGGATCGCTGCTGCTGCGTTGAGGATTCGGTACCTGGTATCACTGCCGGCAAACGCGCGGGGTTGACGGTCATTGCCAAGCGCGAGGAGCGCTTTGGCTTTAGCCAGGATGCCGCGGACAAGATTATCGACCAGCTGCCGGAACTGCTCACGCTTTCTTAGGATCGCGGTAGTTGCGCGTTTTTCGGGTCTGATGAGTAAATACCCGACATTTTGGTGCGACACCTAGCATACTTTAAGCTAATGCGGGCTTAAGGGCTTGCTGAATGCCCTTGGGCCCGCTTTAGACTTAATTGTGCTGGGAGAGGGTATATGCCACCGACTGAAGGGCCAACTGACGGTAAAGCAGCGATACCGCTGTACCAACAGGTCATTGATATCATTAAAAACGAAATTAACTCCGGTGCCTACAAGGCGGGCGCGCGGATACCCAACGAATTCGAATTGGCTGAGAGCTATAAAGTTGGCCGCGTTACCGTGCGACGCGCTATTGAGGAGCTCGTCCAGCAGGGCTATCTAACGAAGCGACAGGGGAAAGGCACGTTTGTCAATGCCCCCAAGCTTAAGCGCAAGATTCGCCAGAAGGATGACGTCCAGAGTTTTTCGGACGCATGCCGCGTTAACGGAATGGAGCCGGGGGCGTGCGTCATTTCGAGAAAGATACTGCCGGCGGATTCTACCGAAGCACAGTTCTTTGGTGTTCCCGTTGGAACTGACTTGATTTGCGTTGAGCGCGTGCGCACTGCCGATGGCGTCCCTGTCATGCTCGAGAACAACATATATGTTTACGAGGACAACGCCTATCTATCAACGGCACCTCTATCTAACCAATCCATTTTTGAGTTCGTGCGTAACCGGACGGGCCGTACGCCCGCGTTTACCGACCCGTGCACACTCGAGATCGCGTGCGCGTCGCCCGAGGTCGCTCGGCTGTTGGCAGTTCCCGTTGGCGAACCCTTGTTTTATATGGAAGCCTTCTTTTTCGATGAGCAGCGGCGGCCGTTTATCATCGGTCGTCAGCGGATCGTTGGGTCTCGCTACGTTTTTGACATCTAGGACATTGCGAATGGAGACGCCCGGTTGATCATCTCACCGGGCGTCTCCATACCGTTCACGGCGCAAACGCAACCGTTCAACCGCGTCGCGGCAATCAGTTTGAAATTATCTTGATGATGGGAAAAGCTGCTGGTAATCTATGGAACGTCATAGAACGCTTGCCTTGCGCAGGCGTTGAAACGAGATGTGATGCAGTCTCGAGTTCTTTGGAGGTATCTATGTCAGATACGAAGGCGAAGAAGACAAACAGACGTTTTAAGTTCAAATTACCGCATGTCTATACGATCATGTTCTTGCTGATCGTTGTCTTTGCGGTCCTGACTTGGATCGTTCCCTCTGGTCAGTATCAGCGCAAGACGATTTCGACAGCGGCGGGCGAGCGTGAAGTCGCCGTTGCTGGAACCTATGAACAGGTCGATAAGAACTACACCGATTCCGAGACCGGCGAGACCATCAATCTGGGCCAGGATATCTTTGCGGTCCTGCAAGCGCCTACTAAGGGCATCCAGGAGGCTGCCGACGTCGTTGCGTTCGTCTTATTGATTGGCGGATCGTTCGCAGTCATCACCAAGACCAACGCTTTGAATGCCGGCATGAGCCGTGTGATTAAAAAGCTCAAGAACAAGGACATCCTCATCATTCCCATCACGATGACGTTGCTGTCCATTTGCGGCACTACGTTTGGTATGTCTGAGGAAGCCCTGCCGTTCTATGCCATCTTCATTCCCATCATGATGGGTATCGGGTATGACTCGATGACGGCGTTTATCATCTGCTTCCTTGGTCCTAACCTGGGATATTGTGCTTCGACCATCGACCCGTTTAATGTTTTGATCGCCCAAGGCATCATTGGCATCGAGGGTAATCCGCAACTGTGGCTGCGCGCCGTTTCTTGGGTCATCTTCACTGCCGTCGGTATCGCATGGGCCATGCGCTACGCCATGCGCGTCAAGAAAAACCCCGAGTCGTCCATTGTGTACGAGGACGATAAGCTCAAGCGTATTGAGTTTTCCGTGACCGATGCCTCCATCGAGGAAGAGTTCACGATCCGTCAGAAGCTCGTGCTTATCGATTTTGCTTGCGGTATGGGCATTATCGTCTGGGGTCTTGTTACCCAGGGCTGGTACATGAATCAGATTTCCGCCGTGTTCCTTGGCATGGGCTTGCTTGCCGGTATCCTGGGCGGCCTTGACCAGCAGACGATCGCAGAGGAGTTCGTTAAGGGTCTCGCCGACTTTGCGTACGCTGCCGTCGTTATCGGTATCGCTCGCGGTATTCTGGTCATCGCCGAGGGCGGCATGATCATCGACACCATCCTCCAGGCGCTCGCTACCGCGCTCGCCGGTGCACCCGCCGCCGTCTACACCACGTTTATGTATGTCGTCCTTGGTCTGCTCTCTTTGCTGGTTCCCTCGAGTTCTGGCCTGGCGGCGCTCACCATGCCCGTTATGGGCCCCCTGACCGAGCTCATGGGCCTCAATCCCGAGGCGGCCGTCACCGCGCTCCAGTTTGCCAACCAGACCATCAACACCATCAGCCCCGTGGCGGGCATGACGGTCGCCGGCCTTGCCGTGGCTAAGATTTCGTTTGGCCAATGGTGGAAGACCATTTGGAAGTTCTTCATCTTCATGGTCGTGTTTGGCTTGGTCATTACTGCCATTTCCGGCATGCTTCCGGCGTAGGTGGTTGTGATGTCTGATCGTTTGACGGTCCTGACGTCTAAGAGCGTCTTTACCGGTACGGGGGACCTGCCGTTTGAAGGTTTCGTAGCGGTCCGTGGCAATCGAATTGAGGCTGTTGGCACCAAGTGTGAGCTAGCTTCGTATTTGACCCAAGCGGACGAGGTAGTTGACCTGGGCGACCGTACCGTCATGCCTGGCCTGATCGATGTGCATACCTTCTATACAGGCTGGGCGCTGCGGACATTGGGGTCTGATCTGTCCGGCATCGCTGATGCCAAAGAGGCCGTGTCGCTCTTGCGTGCATGGAAAGAAGGTCATCCGGATTGCGCGGCGGCTTTTGGCCACAACCTACCCGAAACGTTGGCATCGGATGCCGAGAACGCAAATACGGCAGCTGTGTTTGACGAGTGTTTTGGCGATATCCCTGTCGTCTGCTTTACGCCGGGCGCGGAGACCTGCGTTCTCAATGCTGCCGCCAGTGCGCGATATGGCTTTACACCCCAGGCGTGCTATGCCGAGAAGATCTGGCGCATGATGAGCGATTTCCTCGCGCTGCCCGAGGTGCGTGCCGGCTATTCGGACTACATGAACATGCTTAACGAGCGCGGCGTTACCGCCATCAAGGAGATGGCGTTTGATGACTATTACGGCTTTGCCGACGAAATGGCTCGCCGTGAGGAATCTGGTGAGCTGACGGTTCGCGTCTCTATGATGTCGCAGCCGGTGGGTGCCGGTGCAAATCTGGCATATGCCCGCAAGGCGCGAGAGCGCTTCCGGGGACCGTTCGTTCGTTTTTCTGGCTTCAACCGTATGACCGATCGCGGCGTATGGGCGGGGCTTGCCGAGATGATAGACCCCTATGAGGACTCGGCCGATGCGGGCGCTGCCGGCAAGACGGTCGTCGAGGAGCCAGAGTGGGATCTGATTGAGAACGAGCTGCGTGCAATTGATGCTGACGGCTTCCGATATTCCTTGCATTGCCAGGGCGATGGCGCCGTTCGTCGCACCGTGGCGCTCTATGCCTCGCTGCCTCGAGACGAGCATGGACGGATGCTTCGCCGCCATGCGATTACCGATCTCGAGAACTCTGACCCGACCGATCTTGTCGAGTTTGGCAAGTTAGGTGGAATTTGCGAGGTCTATCCGCAGATTCTAACGCTGGACCGGCGCGAGGATTGCCTGTCGATGATGCGTCGACAAATTGGCGAGACGCGGCTTTTGCACAGCTGGAATCGCCGCGGCATGGAAGATTCCGGATGCACAGTGTGCTGTGGCACGGATTTGCCGCTGTTGATTCCGAGCTTGGGCGAGTCAATCTACAGTGCGTGCGGCGGATACTTCGACGACGGACTGCCCGTGAATGAGGTCAACACGCTGACGCTTGTCGAGCTCTTGTGCGCTTGGACTGCCGGGGGCGCGTACGACCTGATGCGCGAAGATGAGCTGGGTACGCTTGAGGTTGGCAAGCTTGCCGATATCTGCGTGCTCGATCGGGATGTGTTCGACCTCGATTATCGCGACGCACGCGATCTTGCGGTTGATATGACGATGTCGGACGGACAGATCGTGTTCGATCGAAATAAGGAGGCATAAGATGTCTGAATCCAAACCGACGCTGCGCCGCGAGCAGATTGCGGGCATGAATATCCACTACATCATGTGGTCGCTCGATTACTTCCTTGATGTGCAGCAGCGCTTGGGCTTTGAGTCCATTGAGCTGTGGTGTGCAGAGCCGCATGTGACGCTCGACCATACGGGCTACTTTGAGGCTGAGGTCCTGGCGAAAAAGGCTGCAGACCGTGGGCTTAGGTATCGTACTCTGTGCCCCGAGAACGTTGTCTATCCTTGGCAGTACTGCGCACGCAAGCCGCTGCATGAACAGCGCAGTCTGGCGTACTTTAAACACGGCATTGAGCTTGCCGAGGTACTTGGGTGCGACCGTATGTCCATCAACTCGGGCTGGGGCGACTGGGACGAGGACCGCGAGGAAGCCTGGAAGCGCAGCCGCGAGCACTTGTCCATTCTGGCGGAGTATGCCGGCGAGCACGGTCTGGTGCTCACGATGGAAAGCCTGCGTCCCGAGGAGAGCAACCTTGTGACGACGGTTTCCGATGCGAAGCGCATGATTGACGAGGTCGCGAGCCCGTACTTACAGCCCATGGTTGATACAACCGCGATGGGCGTTGCAGGCGAGACGCTCGAGGACTGGTTTGCCGCCTTTGGTGATGGGGCAATTCACGAGATGCACTTTATCGACGGTGACCCGTATGGCCATCTGGTGTGGGGCGATGGCAAGCACGATATGGACGCCTTCGTTGCCACACTCAACGCCCATGGTTTCGACGGCATGCTGGGCCAGGAAATCACGGACGGTCGTTACTACGATGACCCGGCGGCGGCTGATGCCAAGAACATGGCCGCATTCGAGAAATATCTGATTGACTAAAACAACTATCGGCCACGCAACCAACGTCATTGATTGCGGCCCAAACAAGAAAGGAACTGGATATGAACGCACACGATCTGATCAAAGAGGCAATTGCCGAGAAGGGCAAGTTCGACAGCGTCTACTGGATTGCTTGTGGTGGCTCCATGATCGATTTGATCCCGGCTCACGAGCTTCTGCAGCGCGAGGCAACCACCTTCACTTCGTATATCTATACGGCTCGCGAGTTCGATATCATGCGTCCGCGTCGTCTGGGCGAGAAGTCCCTGGTCATTGCTTGCAGCCACAGTGGCAACACCCCCGAGGTCGTTGAGGGCTGCGAGATTGCCCTTGCCGCCGGCGCTACGGTGATCGCCCAGACCGACAACGCTGGATCTAAGATCGACTCCGGCAAGTGGACCACGTGGGTCTACCCATGGGGCGAGGGCGTGCCGCAGGCTGAGGTCCCCGCTGGCATTTCGCTGTCGCTTGCGGCCGAGCTGCTCGATCAGCAGGAGGGTTACGCCGATCTTGCCGATATGTATGCCGGTATCGCCGAGATGGATAAGATTCTTCCCCCGGCACGTGAGAAGGTAAATGCCGAGCTGGGCGATCGTTTTGCCAAGCTTTGCCAGGAGCACGAGTTCTTCTATATTCTGGGCAGCGGTCCCAACTTTAGCCAGACCTACGGTTTCGCTATCTGCTCTCTTATGGAGATGCAGTGGCAGCACTGCAGCTACATCCACTCTGCCGAGTACTTCCACGGCCCCTTCGAGGCTACTCAGGATGGCGTTTTTTACTTCCTGCAGATGGGCTCCAGCGAGTGCCGTGCTATGGACGAGCGCGCCCTGGCGTTCCTTAAGACGCATACCGATACGCTGATGGTGCTCGATGCCAAGGAGTACGGTATGGAAGCCGTGCCGGCGAGCGTCCGTGCCTATCTGGACCCGGTGCTGTTCTACGCCATGAACTGCGAGCTGCGTGCCGCACGCGGCAAGGTGTTTGATCACGATCCCGATTTCCGTCGCTATATGGGTGTTGTCGAGTACTAGAAGGGACAAAGGCCATGGCATTTAACGTTAACGCGCTCGGATTTGGCGACAACGTCGTCGATCGCTACGAGCATATCCACACCATGTATCCCGGCGGCAATGCGGTGAACTTCGCCGTTTATGCCAAGAAATGCGGTGCCGCACGCTGTGCATACATGGGCATTTTTGGCAATGACGCCGCTGCCGAGCATGTCATTGCAAGCCTCGAGGATGAGGGTATCGAGCTTGACAAGTGCGAGCAGATGATTGGCGAGAACGGAGCGGCTCGCGTGACCGTCGTTGACGGTGACCGTGTCTTCCTCGGCTCCAACGAGGGCGGTATCCGTGGCGATGCGCGCTATGTCCTCGATCGCTTTGACCTTTCGTACATGAAGCAGTTCGATGTGGTTCATTCGGGCAACTATTGCTTTACCGAGCGCGAGCTGCCCAAGTTGAAGGCTGCGGGCGTCACGGTCTCTTTTGACTTTTCGGACGACTCTACCGACGAGTACTACGAGCAGATTGCGCCCTACGTCGATTTCGCTTTCTTTAGTGCGGCGGATGCTGCGAGTGAGGATGAGATTCGCGAGCGTCTGGCATGGGTGAAGGGCCTGGGTCCGCGTTTTGTGTCGGCTACGGCGGGCGCCGAGGGCTGCATTGCTTACGACGGCGATCGTTATTACCGCCAGCTGGCTAAACCGGTAACGGACATGAAGGACACCATGGGGGCGGGCGACTCGTTCCTTACCTCGTTTTTGATGTGCTATCTCGATTCCGCCAAGCGTGGTGAAGATGGCGCCGAGGCCATCGAGCGCGCGCTCGACTTTGCTGCCGGGTTTGCCTCGACCGTGTGCGGCATGGAAGGTTCTTGGGGCCACGGAGCACCAATCGTCGAATAGCCGAGCGGTCCCGGGGAGGTGCAGGCGCCTCCTCGGGACCCGGTGTGCAAAAAATGCCAAATATGAGTACTGTATCCATTTCGGTAACAGTACTCATATTTAGCATTTTTGCCCACTAGGGGTTAGCGAAGGCAGCGCAGGTCAAAAACATAGTGCGCATTTGCTAAAACTGCCGACTCGATGCGCTTTGCGTCGCAGTTTTTGAGCGAGGCGATGCGTTCTGAGGTTCTTGTGAGTGATCTGATGAGCGACTGCGCGCTTGTTTCTGTGTTTGGTTCGGCTGGCGCATCGGTCTCGAGCAGTAGACGGTCGAGTGGAATCTGTCGGGCATATTCGCGACCGCGCTTGGTGGCGAGCATGCGTTCGTTGACGGAAAAATAGCAGCCCGCATTACGCGCGCGGACGAGTTCGTCCGAAGTGCCGCTAAACCAGTGGAAGATGATAACGGGGGAGTCGGAGTTTGGGATGAGTAGTCCATGCGATTCGAGGACGTCCAGTACGGTTCCTGCCGAACGAACGGCGTGAATTGATATCACGCGTTCGGCAAGAGGGCACTGCACGAGTGTATCGCAGAGCCGGTCAAATGCCTGTATTTGTAGCGGCTCACTTCCATCAAAGCGCGCGGAAAAGTCGAGTCCCACCTCGCCGATGTAGTGCTCTTGAGCAGCAATTTTGCAAAGCAGATTGACTTCGGCAGGACCGCAGCGGCCGTCGGCGAGCCACCAGGGATGGAGGCCGATGCCCTTGATGACGGTAGGAGGGCGACGGGTTCGTCCATGTGCGTTAGCGAAGTCGCGTGGATCGACGCCGCAATCAAATAGACCCAAGCCCAGCGCCGTTGCCTCATCGGCAACAGCGTCCGGGTGAGCCATTAAATCAAGATGGCAATGTGCATCAAATAATCGGGGCTCCATCTCGGCGCGCTCCGCTAGTCCAAGCGCTGGCCATCGGCGCGCACGCGCTCGATGCCGCGACCGCTGATCTGGCGGATAACCTCGCCGGCGATCATCTGGCCCATGATGGGCGGCATAAAGCTGGCGGTTCCCAGCTCGGTGCGCTCGTGGATGTTGGAAGGGTCGCGGGGCTGTGTCTTAACCGATTCCTCGCAGCTAAACAGTACGTGCAGGCTCTTGATGCCGCGCTTCTTGCATTCTTTGCGCATGATGCGGCTCATGGGGTCACGTACCGTATCGAAGATGTCGGCAAAGCGGAGGCACTCGGGATGGAGCTTGTTGGCCCCGCCCATGGAACTAACCAAACGAATGTCGTGGTCCTGAGCATATTTGGCAATGGTGAGCTTGGCCGAGATGGTGTCGATGGCGTCGACGACGCAGTCGAGCTTGCCGTCCGTCTGCTCCAAAACGCTCGCGAAGAAATCATCGATGTTGTCGCTCAGCAGGTATTCGGTACGTTTGATGACGGTGGCGGCAGGATTGATATCGTGGATCATGGCTTCCATCACGTCAACCTTGCGCTTGCCGATGGTGCTGTGAAAGGCGATGGCCTGGCGATTGATATTGCTGGGCGCGACGATGTCCTTGTCCAGAATGACGAAATGACCAATGCCGCCGCGGGCGAGTGCCTCGCAGCAGTTGGAGCCCACGCCTCCGCAGCCGAGCACCAGCACCGTGGCGGCGGCGAGCTTATCGAGTGCCTTGCGGCCCATGATGATCTCGAGCTTGGTGTCGCGTGTCTCGTTGGGAGTTGCGGCTGTGGTTTCAGTCATAGACATCCTCCGATGGGGAAGTGAATCGTGTTCTAGCTATCGCCATTATAGGTAATCGCCCATAGGCTGCGATGGCGTTTGCTTTGATGTGGTTTGAAGCATTGCGGTTAGATAGTTAGACAAACATCTAAATATCGAGTATAGTGTGCACGTCATGAGAGATGATGAGAGGAGGTCTTATGCCGGGAGAGGGTTTTAAGGCGTTGGCCGATCCTACACGGCGTCACATTTTGGAACTGCTGCGCGAGGGCAATTGCACGGGGGGGGAGCTTGCCGAGCATTTCGATATCAGTAAGCCGTCGCTGAGCCATCACTTGGCGACGCTCAAAAACGCCGGGTTGGTGACCGACGAACGTCATGGCCAAAACATCGTTTACAGCTTAAACACCACCGTCATGCAGGACTTGATCGGTTGGTTTATGGGCTTTACAAACACGGAAGGTGATAAGGATGAATAACGAAAACAAGGGCATTCACCCCACGGGGGTATCGTCGCGCGTGTGGATTGCGCTGGTCGCTCTGTGCGTCGCCAATGTCGTAGCGCATCTCATGGTGATGCCGAGCTTGCCTGGGCAGTTCCCACGCACTGGGGCGCGAACGGCGCCGTCGACGGTTGGGGTCCCAGCTGGATGGCCTCCGCGCTCGGCGTGCTGCCTCTGGTGCTTCTCGCAATGTTCTGCGTGGTGCCGCGCATCGATCCCAAAGGTGAGGCATATCGAACCTCGGGCAAGTTCTATCAGGGCTTCGTAATCGCCTTCACCTTGTTCATGTGCGCCATAAGCTGGCTGGGAGAGCTTACGGTCTGGGGCGTGGTGCCGGCGGTCGGTTCGGTCAACGTGCTGATTTCCGGTGTTGTCGGTTTGCTGTTCATCGGCGTAGGCAACTACTTGCCGCGTGTGAAGCAGAACTATACGCTCGGTATCAAGACGCCTTGGGCGCTTGCCAATCCCGAGAACTGGCGCCGTACGCAGCGCTTTGGCGGTGCCTGCGTTATAGTGCTGGGCTTTGGCCTGATTGTGATGGGCGTGGCAGGCAGCGTGCTTTCGAGTGAAGTCGTCGCCGCGGTGATTGCGGTTCTGGCGTTTGGTTCGGTTGGAGCCGTCTACGTCTACTCGTATCTGCTGTGGCACAAATCGCAGCGAGCCGCTCGCTAAGGTTGCGGAAAACTAGCGTACGCAGTTCATAGTATGTTCCGGGGGATCTTTTCCCAGGTAGTATTAGGGGGTATGGGCAACCATGCCCCTTTTTCGTTACGTTTCAGAGCTGGTTTTTCCATTTCGTTTCCACTTAGGCGAAACAAGAATAGGGAAACAGCAGGTAGAAAGGATAAAACAGGCAAATGGCGGAGTTTATCTACCAGATGTATCAGGCTCGTAAGGCCCATGGCGACAAGGTAATCCTTGACGACGTGACCCTGAGCTTCTACCCCGGTGCCAAGATCGGCGTCGTGGGCCCCAATGGTATGGGCAAGTCGACCCTGCTCAAGATCATGGCCGGCATCGAGGAGGTCTCCAACGGCGATGCCAGGCTCACCCCCGGCTACACCGTGGGCATCCTGCAGCAGGAGCCGCCGCTCGACGATGACAAGACCGTCATCGAGAACGTGCGCATGGCATTTGGCGACATGATCGCCAAGGTCGGTCGCTTCAACAAGATCGGCGAGGAGATGTGCGACCCGGATTGCGACATGGACGCCCTCATGGCCGAGATGGGAAAGCTCCAGGACGAGATCGACGCCGCCGACGGCTGGGATATCGATTCCAAGCTCGGCCAGGCCATGGACGCCCTGCAGCTGCCCGATTCCGACATGCCGGTCAACGTACTTTCCGGCGGCGAGCGCCGTCGCGTGGCCCTGTGCAAGCTGCTGCTCGAAGCTCCCGACCTGCTGCTGCTCGACGAGCCCACGAACCATCTGGACGCCGAGTCGATCCTGTGGCTCGAGCACTTCCTGCACAACTACCAGGGCGCGGTGCTTGCCGTCACACACGATCGCTACTTCCTGGATAACGTTGCCGAGTGGATCTGCGAGGTCGACCGCGGCCACCTCTATCCCTACAAGGGCAACTACTCCACGTATCTGGAGACCAAGGCCGCGCGCATCGAGGCACAGGGCAACCGCGACGCCAAGCTCGCCAAGCGCATGGAGGCCGAGCTCGAGTGGGTACGCAGCTCGCCCAAGGCTCGCCAGGCCAAGAACAAGGCTCGTCTGGCTCGCTACGAGGAGATGGAGGCCGAGGCCCGCGCAAGCCAGAAGCTCGACTGGACCGACATCCGCATCCCTGTGGGCCCGCGTCTGGGCAACAAGGTACTCGAGGCCCATCACCTGCACAAGGAGTTCGATGGCCGTGTGCTCATCGACGACCTATCATTCACCCTGCCGCGCAACGGCATCGTGGGCGTCATCGGCCCCAACGGTGTCGGTAAGACCACGCTGTTCAAGACGATTGTGGGTCTGGAGCCGCTGACTTCGGGCGAGCTCGAGGTGGGCGAGACCGTCAAGATTTCTTACGTCGACCAGAACCGTTCCGGCATCGACCCCGATAAGAACCTGTGGGAGGTCGTCTCGGATGGCCTGGACCACATGATGGTCGGCGAGACCGAGGTTCCGAGCCGCGCTTATGTGGCGAGCTTTGGCTTTAAGGGCCAGGACCAGCAGAAGCGCGCTGGCGTGCTCTCCGGCGGCGAGCGCAACCGTCTGAACCTGGCGCTCACGCTCAAGCAGGGCGGCAACCTGTTGCTCCTCGACGAGCCCACGAACGACCTCGACGTCGAGACGCTGTCCTCGCTCGAGGCGGCGCTGCTCGAGTTCCCGGGCTGCTCGGTGGTCATTAGCCACGACCGTATGTTCCTGGACCGCGTCGCCACGCACATTCTGGCGTGGGAGGGCACCGATGAAAATCCGGGCAACTGGTATTGGTTCGAGGGCAACTTCGAGGCCTATCAGGCCAACCGCATCGAGCGCCTGGGCGAGGACGCAGCCCAGCCGCATCGTATTCACCGCAAGCTCACGCGCGACTAGTCGAGCTCAGGTGGCCTAACGAGAAAGGGACGATAACCTTGAGGGTTATCGTCCCTTTTTGTTACTTGGTAGAAGGCTCGACTTTATCGATGGTCCAGGCGGCTCCGAGGCCGCCGGTGGTGTTGCGGCGGATGCGCACGGTAACCTCGCGGCGCTCGCCGGCCTGCGTGTAGCGCAGGGGGAAGCTTGCGCGGTTTCGCGCGACCTCGATGGTACCGCGCTCGCGGGCGATCCAGTAGTACTCGCCGACGATGCCGAGGGTGTCGGCGCCGTAGGGGAGATAGGTTGACAGCTGGTGCAGAAGCGGGCCGGGGCAGAAGATCTCGGTTGTGAAATCGACGGGGAAGTCCTTGGGGATGGCGGGCGCTGCAGGTGCGGGGGTTGGGGCTGCTGCGGGTGCCGAAGCCGGTGCCGGTCCGGGAATTTGGTCGCAAGCAGCGGTGGGCACGGACTCGATGACGGTCGCGGGCTCCGGCGTCGAGTCCGGCTTGGTCGTGGAATCTGCGGGCTCCACGGTGACGGGCGCGTCTGCAGCGGCAGTTTCAACCTCAGCCTGCGTCGCGTTCTCGTTCTCGACGCTCGACTTTGCCTCGATGGGCGTGGATGCCATGGTGGTGATGCCGGCGTTGGCGTTCTCGGGGTCATAGACGACCGTGAGCGAGATGGCAGGCTGCGGTACCTCGGGCTCCGATGCCGCCTCGGCAGCGTCCTGTTCTGTGGGCTCTTCGGGCTGATCGTCCTCAGCCTCGTCGCCAAAGACATCGCTGTTTTGGAACGCAGGCGTTTCGGATAGGTTAGCGGCTTCTTCGGCTGTCGACTTGGGAGCCTCGTTGAGCTCAGCAGTGGCTTCCTGCTCGGATATGACTACGGGCTCGGTCGTGGCAGCGATTTCGGTTTCGGCTTCTGCCGTTACCTCAATAGCGACTTCGATCTCTGTCTCGGGCTCGGGTTCCGGCACGACTTCAACCATGGCTTCGGGCTCGGGACGCTTAACGTGCTTGGGGCGCACGGCCTTGAGGTCCTTCTCGCCGCGCTTTTTCTTTTTGTAGGACTGCTTGGCGCCCTTGGCAGCTTTGGGCTTGTCCTCGCCTTTGGCAAGGGCGGCATCCCAAGCCTCGTTGGCGATGACGGTGGCATACAGACGGCCGCCCTTAAAGACAGTCAGCTTAATGCAGTCGTCGAGCTCCTCGAGCAGCTCGCGCGTGGACTCAAAGCCCAGGTCATATGCGACCATGTCACCAGCGGCGAGCGCCTCCTCGACCTGCGTCATAAACGTTTGCTTGCCGCACCCAATCGCGTCGCGCAGCAGGCGATACAGATAGATGTGGTTGCCCAGCGATAGCGTGGGCTTAACTATTGTCTTGCTCATGGCAAATCTCCTCTTTACACACCAAAGCATCTTACCATCGCGCGGGGCTTGCCATCTCGTCGCCCAAGGCAAACGGGCGCGACCGTTGCCGGTTCGCGCCCGTTATGCAGGTCGGTTATCTATGAGGGGCAAACGTGCTTAGTTGCCCGATGCCGTGCCTTGGCTCGAGCTGTCAGATGCCGTGCCGGACGCGGTTCCGCTCGAGCTGTCGGTGTTGTTATTGTCGGTGGAACTCGTGCCCGATGTATTGCCGCTCGTCTGGTCATCCGTGCTCGGCTGAGAGCCGTCAGTCGTTTGGCTTGAGTCGGTCGTGCCGGATTGCGTGCCGCCGCTGTTCGCAGAGGAATCAGCGCTCTGCGACTGATCAGGGGTGTTCGAGGACGAGTCGGTGGATGCGGAGGTGCCCTGCGAGTCGTCCTGCTGGCTTTGCGATTGACCAGTGCTATCCGCGTCGTGCTCGGTCGTATGCGACGAAAGGATCGGCTCGGGGCGCTCGCCCAGGCCCTCGCCGGCGGTGGTGATAAGGATGGCACCGGTGCAGGTGATGACCGCGACGATGGCGATGGCGATCGAGAAGATGATGACCTTCTTTTGCGTCTGGCTGCGCTCTGCCGCCGCCTTGGCGCGCAGGCTGTTGGGAGCGACGCGTGCCGTGGTCGCGCGTCCTGCAATCTGGCGCATCTCCTGGGTAGTCGCGGCGCCGCCTAAGTGCTCCTCGGCATTAAACTCAACGGGCTCATAGGCGCCGGCGGGGTAGTCGACGTCGGCGTGCGTACCTTTGAGGGCTTTGGCGCTGGCAGAGATAAAGTGGCGGTAGACCTGCGAGGACACAACGGTGATGACCGAGCTCACGGCGGCGCCAATTACTGAACCGGCAATACCAATCTTGGAAGCAAGCGCGACGCTCGTGGCGGCGGCTGCGGCGCCGGCGATGATCTGGGGAATGGAAATGTCATCGAACAGGCCCTTTTTGGGCGCGATGGCCATGGTCTGTCCGATGGAATGGTTTTCGTGAACGCCGTTGTTGAGCGCGGCTGGTGTCATGACGCGCGTGCGCGGCGCGTCGGTGTACTTGGTTGTCATACGGGGCCCTCCCGGTGTAAATCTGCTTCGTTTCATGTAGCCATCAGGGTACCCACCAGATGTGAATCGTACGTGACATTTAACAGATATCATCAACTCATCAATTGCTCACCAAGTTGGTGGGATGCGGTTACACCCGGCGGTTGAACTACAATAGGGCTTGCTAATTGTTGTGAATGGCGTCTACGCACGGGAGCATTCTTATGAATCTTCACCTTTCTCAGTCTGATGGCTTTTTGCGTGTGGCGGCGGCGTCGCCGCGGATTCGCGTGGCCGATGTCGAGGGCAATGCCGAGGTTGCGCTGGCGGCTGTTCGCGAGGCTACCGAGCGCGGCGTCCGCGCGCTGGTGCTGCCCGAGCTTAACCTGACCGGCTATACCGCGGCTGATCTGTTCCATAACCGTACATTGCTGCATGCCTGCGAGACCGCACTGGCACATATTCTCGATGAAACCCGCGAGCTGCCGATTGTCTTTACCATCGGTCTTCCCGTTGCAGTTGCCGAGAATATCTACAACTGCGCCGCCGTGTGCTGCGCGGGCGAGCTTTTGGGTCTTACGGCCAAGAAGTATCTGCCCAACTATGGCGAGTTCTACGAGCGCCGCTGGTTTGCTCCGGCGCCCGCAGATCCTGTGTGGGTCGAGTTTGCCGGTCAGGGTCCGGTTCCGCTGGGTTCGGGGCTTGTCTACCGCTGCTGTGATGAAGGTGCCGAGGACATGGTGCTGGGCGTTGAGGTCTGCGAGGACCTGTGGGTGCCGGCGCCCCCTTCGACCGAGATGGCGCTTGCCGGTGCGACGGTGATCCTCAACCCGTCGGCCTCGGACGAGATTATCGGTAAGGCAGACTATCGCCGCAGCCTCATCTCCAATCAGAGTGCGCGCCTGTACTGTGCCTATGCCTATGCAGATGCGAGCGAGGGCGAGTCCACGACCGACATGGTCTTTGCGGGCGAGAACCTCGTCTACGAAAACGGATCTAAGCTCGCCGTCACGAAGCTCCTCACCTGCGATATGGCCGTCGCCGACGTTGACCTTGACCGTCTGGTTGCCGAGCGCCGTCGCTCAACGACGTGGACGCGCGCGGACGATGCGCCGGAGGCCACGACCGTTGAATTATCGTTTGAGGGCGTGCTGGCAGACGAACCTGTCCTGCACGATGCACTCGGCATCGACCGTGTCTTCCCCCGCGCGCCCTTTGTGCCGGCTGACCATGGCGACCTGGCCGAGCGTTGCGAGACCATCCTCGACCTGCAGACCGCCGGCCTCAAGACCCGCCTTGCCCATACGGGTACCAAGGCTGCAGTCATCGGCCTTTCGGGCGGCCTGGACTCCACGCTGGCACTGCTTGTGACCGTGCGTGCCTTCGATGCACTGGGGCTGCCGCGCACCGGTATCACGGCCGTGTCCATGCCCGGCTTTGGCACGACGCATCGCACCAAGTCGAATGCCGAGTCGCTCGCCCGCGACCTGGGTGTGAGCTTCCGCGAGGTTTCGATCCACGCGGCCGTGGAACAGCACTTCAAGGACATTGAGCACGATCCGGCCGTGCGGGACGTGACCTACGAGAACAGCCAGGCCCGAGAGCGTACGCAGATTCTGATGGATCTGGCCAACCAGGCCGGCGGTTTTGTCATCGGCACGGGCGACCTGTCGGAGCTGGCGCTCGGCTGGGCTACCTATAACGGCGACCACATGAGTATGTACGCCGTTAACGCGAGCGTGCCCAAGACGCTCGTGCGTCACTTGGTGCGCTATGCTGCCGATGTCTTTGGCGGACGTATTGCCGAGGTCTTGCTCGATATCCTCGATACGCCGGTGTCCCCCGAGCTTCTGCCGCCCACGGGCGACGGCGAGATTGCGCAGAAGACCGAGGATTTGGTGGGCCCGTACGAGCTGCACGACTACTTCCTCTACTACCTGCTGCGTTTTGGCTTTGAGCCGGGCAAGATCTACCGCATGGCACTCAAGAGCTTTGAGGGCGTCTACGATGCCAAGACCGTCCACACGTGGCTGCGTACGTTCTACCGTCGCTTCTTTGCTCAGCAGTTTAAGCGCAGCTGCCTGCCCGATGGTCCCAAGGTGGGCTCGGTGACGCTCAGCCCGCGCGGCGATTGGCGTATGCCGAGTGACGCCAGCTCGCGTCTGTGGCTTGCGCAGATCGATGCGCTCAATGCAATTGACTAAGGTTGGCTAAATTGAACCAATACGAGGGTTGCAAGCGTTACACTTTTGCAATCTGATGGCCCGTATCGCGCGGCGCTCTTGTCGGAGCGCCGCGTTTTTCATATCGAAAGGTGGCACCATGCAGGCATCGCAGCGTCTCGACCGCTTTGGCGCGGAGGTCTTCGCCTCGCTCAACAACAAACTGCTCGCGCTGAAGGCTCAGGGCAAGACCATTTACAACATGAGCGTGGGCACGCCCGACTTTAAGCCGTACGACCACGTGGTCGAGGCGCTCACGCAAGCAGCCAAAGATCCCGAGATGTGGAAGTATGCCCTGCGTGACCTGCCCGAACTCAAGCAGGCCGTGTGCGATTACTATGAGCGTCGCTTTGGTGTCTCCGGCATTACGCCGTCCATGGTGCAGTCGTGCAACGGCACGCAGGAGGGCGTGGGCCATTTGGGCCTGGCCCTGCTCGATCCGGGCGACACTATTTTGGTTCCCGATCCGTGCTACCCGGTCTTTGAGGCGGGTGCCAAGATCGCCGATGCCAAGCTCGAGTACTATCCGCTGGTTGCCGAGCACAATTACCTGCCCTATGTGGCGGGCATCGATCCCGAAGTGGCCGACCGCGCCAAGTATATGATCGTGTCGCTGCCCGCCAACCCGGTGGGCTCGGTGGGCACGCCCGAGATCTACGAGGAGATCATCGCTTTTGCCCGCGAGCACGACCTGCTCATCGTCCATGACAACGCGTACTCCGACATCGTGTTCGACGGCGAGCCGGGCGGCAGCTTCTTGCAGTATCCCGGTGCGCTCGAGGTGGGCGTTGAGTTCTTCTCGCTCTCCAAGTCGTTTAACGTCACCGGTGCTCGCATCGGCTTTTTGGTCGGCCGCGAGGACGTGGTCTCTGCCTTTGCCAAGCTACGCAGCCAGATCGACTTCGGTATGTTCTTCCCGATCCAGAAGGCTGCTATCGCCTGCCTGAACGGTCCGCGTGATGAGGTCGAGGCGCAGCGTTTGAAGTACCAGGAGCGTCGCGATGCCCTGTGCGACGGTCTTGAGGGCCTGGGCTGGGAGCGTCCCAACGCGCATGGCTCCATGTTTGTGTGGGCCAAGCTTCCCGGTGGTCGCACCGATTCCATGACGTTTTGCGAGGAGCTCATGGAGAAGGCCGGTGTTGTGGTGACGCCGGGCGCGAGCTTTGGTCCTTCGGGCGAGGGACACGTGCGTATGGCGCTGGTTTTGCCGCCCGACCAGATCGCTTTGGCTGTCGAGGCCATCCGCGAAGCGGGCCTGTATTAGAAAGCTATTTCGGCTCGTCAATAGCTCGAAACCGATTTCGTGCAGTTATTTTACGAATTCTGCAAATAATTTCGGCAAACGGTCGATATTTGGCTGCGAATAGGAGCATAATCAAAGTCCCGATTGGATGTATTGGGATTACGGCAAGCCGCTCGGGTCGTTCCCGGGCGGCTTGTTTGTGGAGAGAGATGGGAGTTTCTAATGGTTAACGAGAAGAAGGTCGCTATTGTCGGCTGCGGTTTCGTCGGTTCGTCTTCGGCGTTCGCGCTGATGCAGAGTGGTCTGTTCTCCGAGATGGTTCTCATCGACGTGGACAAGAACCGCGCTGAGGGTGAGGCTCTGGATATTGCGCACGGCATGACGTTTGCCGAGCCGATGAAGATCTACGCTGGCGATTATTCCGATGTCGCCGACGCCGCCATGATCGTCGTCACCGCTGGCGCTGCCCAGAAGCCCGGCGAGACCCGCCTGGACCTGGTCAACAAGAACGTTAACATCTTTAAGTCCATTATCCCCGAGATTAAGAAGTCCGGCTTCGACGGCATTCTGCTCATCGTCTCCAACCCGGTCGACGTTCTGACCTACGCCGCCATCAAGATGTCCGGCCTGCCCGAGGGCCATGTCATCGGCTCCGGTACCGTGCTCGACACCGGCCGTCTGCAGCAGATGCTCGGCGCTCACGTCGAGGTTGACCCGCGCGACGTTCAGGCTTATGTCATGGGTGAGCACGGCGACTCCGAGTTTGTCGCTTGGTCCAGCGCCCAGGTTGCCGGCGTGCCGCTGAACACCTTCTGCGAGCTTCACGGTCATCTGGAGCATGAGGCTGCCGAGAAGCGCATCGCCGAGGACGTCAAGAACTCCGCCTACACCATCATCGAGAAGAAGCACGCCACCTACTACGGCGTCGCCATGGCCGTTAAGCGCATCTGCACTGCCGTCATGCGCGATGAGCAGACCGTTCTGCCCGTTTCCTCGCTCATGGTGGGCGAGTATGGCCTGTCCGATCTTGCCATCTCCATGCCGACGGTCGTTGGCCGCGACGGCGTTGTCTGCCGCGTCCCCGTGCCGCTGAACGATGGCGAGCAGCATGAGCTCACCGCCTCTGCAAAGGCCCTCAAGGACATCATCGACAGCGTCGACTTCTCCTGCTAAATCAAGCTTGCTAGAGCAAAAAGTTACAATGAAGGCGTCCGGGTCCACACGGCCCGGGCGCCTTTTTGGTGCAAGGTAACCTGACCCCAATGCACCATAGTTGATGGGAGGGCCATGTCGGATTCGCCTAATTTTTTGACCTATGCCCAGACGGCGTTTGATCCGTTTGAGGAGAGGCCGTTCTGCGCGGTGGATAGCCTCGTCTTTGCGTGGTTGTCCTATTTGCGTTTGCCGGGTGATATGGCGGAGCTGACGAACTGGCAGGGCCTAGACGTACGCGAGCTGCTGCGTGCCGAGTGCTACCGGGACATGATTGACGACTTGTGGGATCCAGAGGGGAGCAGGGCCTTGTTGGAGGCCGTGGCAGCAAGCCCTCGCTACCGTGGCGTGCACGTTTGCGGCTATCGTGCCGTGAGCGATGTGGTGGCGACAGAGCAGTTTGCAGCCATGGCGTTCCGGTTTCCGGCGGGGTTTAGCTATCTTTCCTTCCGGGGGACCGACAGCACGATTGTGGGCTGGAAAGAGGACTTTAACATGGCGTTCCGGTATCCTGTGCCGGCCCAGGAATCCGCGGCGCGTTATGTGGACGAGGCGGCGGATGCGATTGACGGGCCGCTTTTGTGCGGAGGTCATTCCAAGGGTGGAAACCTTGCGGTGTACGGTGCGGCGATGTGCTCCGATGTCGCCCGTGCGCGAATCGAACGGGCGTATTCCCATGATGGTCCGGGTTTCGTCGAGGAGTTTCTGAACGGCAACGCCTTTGCCGATCTTTCCGGTCGAATCGACAAGACGCTACCTCGGTCGTCGATCTTTGGCATGATGTTCGAGACGCAGGAGGACTATGCCATCGTTGAGAGCACCGAGTTCAGTCTGCTGCAGCACAATCCCTTTAGCTGGGTGGTTGATGGTCGCGACTTCGTGTACTGTGAGCGCCTGTCCGCCGGTGCTCGATACGTTGATGGCTCCATTCGCGAGATGCTGCTTGCAGTTTCGCCTAGCGAGCGCGAGCGTTTTGTAGATGCGTTGTTCTCCGTGTTTGAGGCTACGGGTGCTGAGCGGTTTGCGGATATCGCTGGGAATCTGCGCGAGAGCCTGCCCGTGATGCTCCAGGCTGCGCAAGGGTTTGACAAGGATACGCGACGCTTTGTCTCGCAGACCATCGTGGCAATTCTTAAGTGTGCGCTGCTGCCCAAACGACCCCAGATCGACATGCCCGCCGCCGGCAAGAGTTTGGCAGAACAGCTCGAGGCTTGGCAGTCCGAGCTCCTGCGCTAGCCATTGGTGCAAAGCAACCTGTCCCCGATGCACCAATCTTCGATGCGCCTGGGGCGGGCTCGACCGCTATACTGGTTCGTGCCGAAATCGATCTAGAACGGAATGCCGTATATGAAAATCAATCACGCGATTCTGCATATCCTGGACTTTGACTCTGCCGTCAACGTTATGAGCCAGCGCGAGCTCGATACCGAAAGCCGTGCCGTGCGCAATTTCGTAACCACGCATCTGCGCCGTGCACGCACCTCGGCCGACAATAAACGCGCCACGTTTGCCGAGAACTCTGCGTTTGGCGGCGAGCTCAAGGGCTATTTCTTTGGCGAGCGCGAGTTCGTGGACCTGTCGCAGCAGATTGCGGAGTTTATCTCTTCCGAGCTCACCAAAGCCGAGAAAGCCGAGTCCACCGACGTGCTCGTGGCCGATTTTGACGACGATGAGGATGCCCGCTGGTTTGCCGTGATGCTGCTGGGCTCCAAGCAGGCTTTTATGCACGAAGTGGGCCGCGAGGAGGGGGAGGTGCGCAACGACATCGCGCGCCACTACGCCATTCTGCCGAACCCCTCGCAAAAGGTGCCGAGCTATGCCATCGTGCGCGCAAGCACCATGGAGATCGGCTACGTGGACAAGAAGCGCAAGATTGCCGGCGAGGATCGCATGCTCATTCCCGACGGCCTGCTGCAATGCGACACGGGCGTTTCGGGTAAGGAGGTCATCGACACGGTGACGCGCGTGGTCGAGGAGGTCGCTGAAGAGCACGGCGCCAACACGGCCGTAGCGCTCGCCAAGGTCAAAGCCGCCGTTGCCGAGAAGGTTGAAGACGACGAGGAGCTGCCGCCTTGGGATATCGTCGATGAGGTCTTTGAGGACGAGCCGGTTATCAAGGAGAGCGTGCGTGCGGCGCTGACCGAGGAGAAGGTGCCCGAGCGCGTGCCCGTGGAGCGCAAGCAGGTCGAACGCGCGGCCGTGCGCAATCACAAGATTCGTACCGACACGGGCATCGAGA
Source organism: uncultured Collinsella sp. (assembly GCA_902479075.1). Taxonomy (GTDB): domain Bacteria; phylum Actinomycetota; class Coriobacteriia; order Coriobacteriales; family Coriobacteriaceae; genus Collinsella. The sequence goes on along the minus strand of CABSNK010000011.1, from coordinate 15,794 downwards.
TCAGCTTCCCGGCCGAGATGGGTTCGAACTCCGAGTATATCGAGTTCGTCAACGAGCCCAACGGCCTCATCTCCATCGAGCTCAAAAACATCGGGTCAATTGAGAATCGATAAACTGCGCTTGGGCGCTGCTGAAAAACAAAGGCCGAAGCCTCGGATGAGGGCTTCGGCCTTTTTACTTGGGGCTTAATTACGCCACTGGTTGAACATACGTCAGCGAAAACGCCCCAGAGCGAGCAAGGTGACGTGAAAGAGGAGGGCATTGACCTTTTGGTCATGCCCGACGATTGAACGTCAGATTGCCGCTCTGGGCCGTTTGCAGCGTCGACTAGTTGCGCGGTTTGGTAAAACTGCGCAGCCCTAGAGTTGACGTAAGCCCTCTTCCAGGCCGGTCTTGCTGTCGGTCTTCTCGTCGCGCATCTTGATGACGCGGGCGGGGACACCGGCCACGACGGCGCCGGCGGGGACGTCGTCGACGCATACGGCGCCGGCGGCAACGACAGCACCCTTGCCCACGCGCACGCCCTCCAGGACCACGGCATTGGCGCCGATCATAACGTCGTCCTCGATGATGACGGGCGTGGCACTGGCGGGCTCCACGACGCCTGCCAGCACGGTGCCGGCGCCGATGTGGCAGTTCTTGCCCACGGTGGCGCGGCCGCCCAGCACAGCGCCCATGTCGATCATGGAGCCTTCGCCAATGACGGAGCCGATGTTGATGATGGCGCCCATCATGATGACGGCGCGATCGCCAATCTCGACACGGTCGCGGATGATCGCGCCCGGCTCGATGCGGGCGTTGATACCCTTGAGGTCGAGCATGGGCACGGCGGAGTTGCGGCAGTCGTTCTCTACGTCGTAGTAGTCGATGGAGTCGGCGTTGGCGTCGAGGATTGCCTTGAGCTCATCCCAGTCACCAAAGACGGTCTTGCCACGACGACCGCCGTAGACGTGCGCATTGCCCCACTGGACCTTCATGCCCGGCTTTTCGCGCACGTACAGTTTGACGGGCGTTTTCTTGGGCGCGGTTGCGATGTAGTTGATAATCTCCTGTGCATCCATCTCGGCTGCATTACTCATTTGCTGTCTCTCCTTTGAGTGGATCCGGTTGATACCTGGTTAGGCAAACATGACCTGGTCGAACGTATAGAAGCCAGGCTCGCGGGTGACGAGCTTCTGCGCGGCTGCCAGGGCGCCGTTGACGAAGATCTGACGGCTCGTGGCGCGGTGCGCGAGCGTGACCTCCTCGTCCTGGCCGAAAAAGCTTACCTCGTGCACGCCGGCGACGGTGCCGCCGCGCAGCGAGTGCATGCCGATCTCCTTGGGGTCGCGCGCGCCGCACATGCCCTCGCGGCCATAGACGGGGTGGTAGCCTGCCCCGGGCTCGGCTTCGACGACGGCGTCGAGCAACAACTTGGCAGTGCCGCTGGGGGCGTCGACCTTTTGATTATGGTGCGTCTCGACGATTTCGCAGTCAAAGCCGGGCAGCTCGCGCGTGGCCTGGGCAACCAGATGGCGCAGGGCGGCGATACCGATAGAGTAGTTGCCCGAGTGCATAACACGGGCGTTCTGACCCAGCTCGCGCAGGCGATCCACCTGCTCGGGCGTATAGCCCGTGGTGCCGGAAACGAGTGCGGCACCCGTGCGCTCGACATAGGCGACAACGGCATCGAAGGTCACGACGTTCGAGAAGTCGATGATTACATCGGCGGCCGGTGCGCTCTCGAGCTCGGACAAGTCGAAGCCGATCTGGGCGACGATGTCAAAAACGGGCTCTCCAGCGGTGTTGACAATGCCCTCGGCGGTGGTGCGGATGAGCGAGCCCATGCGGCCCGTTCCCATAATGACGGTCTTAATCAAGCAGACCAGCTCCTTTCAGAGCATCGGTAAGTGCGGAGCGCGTGTCGTCTGCCATGGGGCGCAGCGGCATGCGGTAGTTTGCCTCGATCATACCCATCTGGGCGAGTGCTTCCTTGACGGGGATGGGGTTGACCTCGCTAAAGAGGGCATTGATGAGCGGCTGGCCGGCAATCTGGATATCGCGGGCGCGCTCCACGTCGCCGTCCAGATAGGCGCGGCACATGTCGTGCACGAGCTGCGGCTGAACGTCGGCCCACACGCTGATGGTGCCCGAAGCGCCCAGGCTCATGAGCGGCACGGTGAGGGCGTCCTCGCCCGAGTACATGCGGAAGTCGTCGGACAGCAGGTGGGCGATCTTGGCCGCGTAGGCGACGTTGCCCGAGGCTTCCTTAATACCCATGATGTTGGGATGTGCGGCCAGGCGCTCTACGTTGCGCTCGCTGATGCCGCAGCCGCAACGGCCGGGGATGTTGTACAGGATGCAGGGGATGTCCACGGCATCGGCGACGGTCTTAAAGTGCTGGTAGATGCCCTCTTCGTTGGACTTGTTGTAGTAGGGGGTAATGAGCAGCAGGCCGTCGGCGCCCAGGCCCTGGTAGGTGAGCGACTTGGTGAGCATGGTCTGCGTGGAGTTGGAGCCCGAGCCGGCGATGACGGGGATGCGTCCTGCAACTTGCTTGACCACTGCGGCGACAACGGAGTTGTCCTCGTCGTCGGTCATCGTGGCGCTCTCGCCGGTGGTGCCCAGGGTGAGGATGGCGTCGGTGCCGTTTTGCAGGTGGAAATCGATAAGGCGCTCGAGTGCGTCAAAGTCGACGCTGCCGTCCTTTTTAAACGGCGTAACAAGGGCGACGATTGAGCCCTCGAGATTGCGGATGTCCATGTTCTTCTCCTTCGCGTCCGCGATCTGGATGCGTTTGTTCCATTGAGCGGCGACTATCAGGCGCTCGTCTTGGGCGCGACGGCGGGCACTTTCGGCGCGCGACTTGGCCAGCAGCTCTCGGCCGCTCGGCAGCACGTCGAGCGTGGCAAAATAATCGCCCGGGCGCTCGGCGCGGCGGATGAGGTCGGCTGAGCCATCGGGACGCAGCAGGACCTCGGCGGAGCGCAGCCGTCCGTTGTAGTTGTAGCCCATGGAGTAGCCATGCGCGCCGGTATCGTGGATCACGAGCACATCGCCCATGTCGATCTGCGGTAGCTCGCGATCGATGGCGAACTTGTCGTTGTTCTCGCATAGGTTGCCCGTGATGTCGTAGGTGTCCGTGACGGGCGCTGTGGTCTTGTCGTCGCCACCCGGCTGACCCATTACCGTAATGTGGTGGTAGGCGCCGTACATGGCAGGACGGATCAGATCGACGGCGCTTGCGTCGACACCGATATAGTCCTTGTAGATCTGCTTTTCGTGGATAGCCTTGGTGACCAGGCAGCCGTAGGGCCCCATCATAAAGCGGCCCATCTCGGTGCAGATGGCCACATCGCCCATACCGGCGGGAACCAGGATTTCGTCGTAGGCCGCGTGCACCCCCTCGCCGATGGCGTGAATGTCGTTGGCCTGCTGCTCGGGCAGATAGGGGATGCCGACGCCGCCGGACAGATTGATGAAGGCGACATGTGCACCGGTCTCGCGCTCCAGGCGCACGGCAAGCTCAAAGAGGATGCGCGCGAGCTTGGGGTAGTAGTCGTTGGTGACGGTGTTGCTGGCAAGGAAGGCATGGATGCCAAAATTCTCGGCGCCCTTGGCCTTGAGCATGCGGAAAGCCTCAAAGAGCTGCTCGGTGGTCATGCCGTATTTGGAGTCGCCGGGGTTATCCATGATGCCGTTGGAGAGCTGGAACAGGCCGCCTGGATTAAAGCGGCAGCTGACCGTTTTGGGGATGGGCCCCGCAACACGCTCAAAGAACTCGATGTGGCTGATGTCGTCAAAGTTGACGATGGCACCCAGCTTGTTGGCGAGCTCAAAGTCGGCAGCCGGCGTGTCGTTGGAAGAGAACATGATGTCGTGTCCCGTGATGCCCAGCGAGCGGGCGATCATGAGCTCGGTATAGCTCGAGCAATCGCAGCCGCAGCCGTATTCGTTGAGAATGGAGATGAGCGCCGGGTTGGGGTTGGCCTTGACGGCAAAGTATTCCTTAAAGCCCGGGTTCCATGCAAAGGCGTCGCGCACTTCTTGCATGTTGCGGCGGATGCCCGCCTCGTCGTATAGATGAAACGGCGTGGGGAACTGCTCGACGATATGCTCGAGTGTCTCCTTGTCCACAAACGGCTGCTTGGCCGCATATGCCTCGTTGGGGGTCAATGCCATGTCCCGTAAACCTCGCTATCCAGACGGCGCCATCTGCGCATCGAATCCGCATAGCGTGGACCCAATGTCCGGATAGCGCTCCCGCATTGCTGCAGACAGTCCTGTGGGTGTTTCCCACAGGCCCACCAGGTTGTTCGTGCCCGAAAAACCCAGTTCGGCGGGTTTCGCCTCCCCACGGGGTCAAAGCCTGCCGGCTCGCCCGCGCCTCTATCAAGTGGTAAAGACCCTATCACGTTGCACTTTACCAAACAAGAGTATTCGTATATAACGTTTAAAAAATGCAGCAATATGCTGGAAACATGTGTGCCACAATCCTGTATCACAATAAGTTGCAACAGATGTGCCTCACGAAGGGATTCTCTATGACCGAGCTCCAAGAACTCCGTCGCTATCGCCGCGATCTCCATCGCATTCCGGAGCTCGATTTCGATCTTCCGCAGACTATCGCCTATATCGAGGGCGTGTTGGCGCCGCTCGCTTGCGAGGTGACCCATCCGTGTCCCAGCTGCGTCTGCGCTTTCTTCGACGCTGGCGTTGGTGCCGCGCGTGCCACGGCGATTCGCGCCGATATGGATGCGCTGCCCATCGCGGAGGCGACGGGAGCGGCCTTTGCCTCGATCCATCCCGGCAAGATGCACGCTTGCGGACATGACGGACACATGGCCATGGCACTTGCCGCCGCGACGTATGTCGACCGTACGATTCGCGAGCAGCCGGGCGCCATGAGGCGCAACGTTCTCTTTGTGTTCCAGCCGGCCGAGGAAACGACCGGTGGTGCCAAGACGGTATGCGAGAGCGGTGTGTTCGAGCGCTATGGGGCTGACCGCATTTTTGGCTTCCATGTGTGGCCCGATCTGCCTGCCGGCACGTTGGCGAGTTGTTCCGGTCCGCTGCTGGCGCGTTCGAGTGAGACACACATTCATATTCACGGGACGAGCATCCATATCGCTAAGACCTATGGCGTTCCGGTCGAGGAGTCGCACGATGCGGCGCTGGCTGCTGCCAAGTTCTTGGTTGCCGAGCGCGAACTGATGGACGAGCTGGGCACCGACGAGCCCTGTATCGGTAAGTTTGGTCTGCTGCAGGCCGGTACCGTCTGCAACGCGGTGGCGGGGGAGGCCCATGTTGCCGGCAGTCTGCGTGTGTTTACGGACGACATGTTCGACCGTGCGCGTGAGGGCGTGCGCCGCGTGCTTGATGAGGCATGCGCTGCAACGGGCTGCACGTACGATCTCGACTTTGCCGAGGGCTATCCGCCGGTCGACAACGACCCCGAGTTGTTCACTCGCATTGCACCGGCTTTGCCCGAACTACAGCTCGTAGATGAGCCTTTGCTGATTGCCGAGGACTTCGCCTTCTATCAGCGCCATCTGCCGGGCGTGTTCTTCTTGCTGGGCACGGGCGTGCCGGAGGCGCAAGAAAACCCGATCGACGCAGACAGCTGCCCAGCTTATGCGACGAGCGCCCTTCACACTGATACCATGCTCTTTGACGAGGAAACCCTACTCAAGGGCCTCGATGTCTACAAACGATTGCTTGACTTGGAGTGACGATGGAACGACGTCGACAGTCTGCCGTGTATAGTCCGGGTGGGTGCGGGTGCGGCTTGCTGCTGCTCCCGGTTATTGCTGTGAGCATTGGCGTGATGTTTGCGCTTGCTGGACTGGCGGCAGCGGCACTTGTGCTGTTGATTGTGGCCATTGGCGTGACGATTTGGCTCTGCCGCAATCGCGAGCAACGCCGTGCCGACGGTAACACCAATGTCGGCTGGGTCGTCTTCCTGATTATTGCATACCCGCTGAGCATCAGTTACTTGGCGTTCTTTATCCTGCTGCTCATCAGCACCTTTACTGGGGAATCCGTCACGGTGGGGTAGGCTTCGACAAGCTTCTTGAGGATGAAACGAAAAAGGGGTCGGATGGGCGTTTTGCCCATCCGACCCCTTTCGCACGGTAGTTAATTCGGTCTCCTACTTTGCTGCCTCGCGGCGAGCGACCTCGTCGATCAAGATAGCATCGCCGTGCTTGGCGGCGGCAATGCTCGCGGCCATAAACATGCCCATTGCCGTGATGTAGGCGAAGAGCATCGACGGCACCACGTCCATAACGATGCCGGAGAGAATCGGTGTCGCCACCTGAGCCGCCATACTCACGGTGTAGTAGTAACCAGAGTAGCGGCCTACGCTTTGGGAGCTGCAGCACTCCAGAATCATCGTGTACACGCACAGGTCCACGCCGCCCAGCGCAACGCCCATCAACAAAAAGACGCCGTACAGCACGGGCGAGAAACCGGGTGCCAGCCAAAGAAGCGCGGGGCACAAAACCATGATGACGGCGGTGCCCAGGGCGACCTTTTTGCGGCCGATTTTGAGCGAAAGGTTTGCCAGGGGTACGTAGCTTAGCAGCGCGCCTGCAATCGTCACGATATTGATGATGGCATAGGAACCGCCCTCCATGCCATAGAACAAATCGGCATAACGGCTGATATTGGTGGTCATGGCGTTATAGCTCATGTAGTAGAAAAACGTTGCGGCGAGCAGCATGATGATGGAGCGACGCACGTCGGTGTCTGCAACGCGTTCCTTACCGCCGGCCTCGGGGGAGTCGTCTTTGTCAATCTGATCCTCGTCGATGCCCATTGACAGCGATTTCTCGCGCATCTTTTCGACGAGGGCGGGCTCACGGACAAAGATGCCGTAGACAACGGCTGACACGAGGATAAAGGCGGCCTGCAAGATAAAGAGCGGAAGATAATCAGGTTTGTCGGCCTTGGGAACCATGACCGAGATGGCGACGAGCATAAGACCCGTTCCCGCATAGCCGACGATCTTTTCGATTGAGTCCGCCTTGGTTCGAAGTGGGCGAGGCGTAATATCTGCCACAATGGCAACCGTCATGGTGCGGTAGGCGCATATTGCCAAAAGCGTGAGGATAATCGCGCCAATGAGCAGAGGTAGGCTGCCCATGTTGTTGGCGATCGCGATGAGCGGGACGGAGAGCATTGCCACCGCGGAGCCGCCCAAGATAAAGGGCGTTCGACGCCCGAGTTTGCTTGCGCAGCGGTCCGAGAGGATGCCAAAGAGCGGAAGCAGGAACAGGCCAAAGACATTATCGATGGCCATGATCGCGCCGGTGAGCGAGTTGGATAGGCCAAAGGTCCCTGTGAGCATCTTGGGAACGATGCCGTCGTAGACCTGCCAAAAGCTGATCATGCCCATAAAGGGTAGGGAGGCGAGGGCGACGGCCTTGGTGTCGAGCCGGGCCGCCCGCTTAAGATTTGGTTGGGTCATGCTGGTTCTCCTGGTCGGTAAAAGCGGGGAGGGGCGATGTCGGCCCTCCCGTCCTACAGTTGTCCAAGGTTGGCGAGAAACGCCACATAGAATTCGATACCGCGCTTGTAGACGTCGACGCCGATGCGTTCGTTGGCGGCATGGATGAGTTTGCGCGCCTCGCCCGAGTAGATGAAGCCGCAGAAGCGGTAGACGCGATCGCAGATCTCGTTGAACTCGCGCGAGTCGGTGCAGGAGTTCTGCACGTAGGGGGCAAAGCCGGCCTCGGGATAGACACCCGACACGCAGCGATGGATGTAGTTGAAGGCGGCATCGTCTTCGTAAGGCGAGATGGGCGCGGGCTCGGTGTAGGGGATCGCCTCGTTGATTTCGACGGTGACATGGTCGGGGCTTACGCCCGAGGCGCGGCACTGCTGGGCGGCGAGCCTGCGAGCGCGTTCAACGGCATCGGCGATGGTCTCGAACGGAGCGATGCGCACGTTGAAATTGGCGCGAGCGACCGGTGGCAGCACGTTGTGCGCGTTGGAGCCTTCGAGCTGCGTGAGCGCATAGGTTGTGCGCAGCATGGCCGAGGTCTCGGGGCTGGCGGCCATGATCTTGGTAACCGCGGGGCGCGTGAGCCACAGGTTGCCAAAGATTGCCTGATACGTCGCGCTGCTACGGGCACCCAACTCGGTCAGTGTGGCCTCGACGGCGGGCGTGAGCTGCGGCTTGCCGGGGTTGGCCGAGATAGTCTCGCATACACGGCAGAGAAGACGGCAGGCATCGTTTGCCGCAGGCGTAGAGGCATGGCCGCCGTCGGCGCGCGCCGTGACGGTAAGGTCGACGTGGCCCTTCTCGGACACGCCTACCATGGCAACGGGTTCGGTGACGCCGAGCGGGGCGTCGGTTGCCACGGCGCCACCCTCATCGAGCACCATGTAGGGATGGATGTTATGCTCGCGAAGCCACTGCACTGCATGGGTTGCAGTAGGTGCGGCGATTTCCTCGCCATCGCTCGAGAAGAACCAGACATCGCGCGGGGGAACGAAGCCCTGGGCAATCAAATGCTCGGCGGCCTCGAAGAAAGCCGAGACGATGCACTTGGTGTCGAGGGATCCGCGGGCCCAGATCTCGCCGTCGAAGATCTCGGCTCCAAAGGGATCGTGCTTCCAGTCTTGGCCCTCGACGGGCACGACGTCCTGATGCGCCATCATGACGATGGGGTCCAAGGCGGAATCGGCGCCAGGCCAACGCAGGAGCATGCCAAAGTCGTCGACGCGTGTGAGCTCGGCGACTTTAAAGAAATGCGGATAAAGTCGCTGAAGCGTGGGAATCCACTGGCTGAAGGGCTCATCGTCGCGCTCGGCGATGTTCTCACGCGAAACGGTGGGGATGCGCAGCAATTCGCAAAAGCGCTCGACGGCTGCCTCGTCTGCCTTGTAGGTGCCTGCATCAAGAGGCGCGCCCTGTGCGACCGATACCGATGCTCCCATGGTGGGACTCCTTTCGTGTTGTATATCGAATACGTCAAGATTATCGCCCGCACCGCGCGTGGGAAATGGCGAAACACGTTGTTCATCTGCGGGCGGCGGGTCGGATAGCCTTAGCCGACGATGACCGTGCCGTCTTCGGTCACGGTGATGGCGTCTCCCGTCGACACAGCATCGAGAAACTCATCGCCCAGGTTGTCAATGGTGGGCATGGAGGTGTCGGTCCATACACCCGAGAGGATCGCGCCAGCGGCGGCAAGGCTGTCAATGGGTTTGGAAAACAGCAGGCATGCGGGTTGGCGCCCCATTTTGGTGGCGCAGAAGAGCACCATGCCGCCTGTGGTGGAGCCGATAGTCTGCGGAAGACACAAGGCACATCCCGCCAAAGGTTTGCCGTACAAGTCGGGATTGTTTTGGTCGGAACACGTGGCCTTTTTGTCGCCAAACATCAGTGCCTTCTGAAACGATGCGAGTGTGTTGAGCCCTCCGTGAGAGACAAGTGCCTTGGCGTGGGCAGTTCCGGGGACAACGACGCGGCCGTGAAAGATTTTTTCCATGAGGAGTCGCCTTCCTATTTGATTGGTTTTCCGGTGGTGACGTAGGCGAGCACCTCGTCGTCGGTGTAGTAGCGCGATGCCGAGTACGTACGCAACTTGTTGGAGTTGGTGATGATGGGCATGCTGCCGCACAGCGGGTTGTTGGTGTACATAAGCGGGCAGATGCTCGAGACGACGGCACCGGTAGTCGAGAGGCGTCTGTATGCCGCAGTCTTGCGGAAGGCGTCTGCCACGGATGGTGCGGCGGTCAGTACGGTGGGTACTTGCACGCGGCAGTTGCCGGAGGCGCTCAGCCCATCGCAGATGGCGTCTGCCCAATGGACGAGTTGTGCAGACGAGAGGTGGGGGCAGCCGATGAAGGCAAGCTTGGGGCGCGCGCCCGGGTTCTTCCACATAACGGGGTAGCTCGAGCGGATGCGTTCCAGCTCGGCGTCGTCAATGCGATAGATTCGGGCGTCTGGTGCTATGAGGTGTTCGCCTTGTTCGACGGCCTCGGGCGTGATGCCGTCCACGTGGTAGAGCCCGACAGCGCCGTTCGATGCGCTGGCGGCGCCCATGTCCTTAAGGTAGTCCTGCGTGCCGGGTGTGAGTTCGCGGCCAAGCCAGCGGTCGAGGCCTTTAATGTAAGGGACGTCTTCCATCACCTTCATGCCAATGGCGCTGCCAAGCACTTGCGCTTCGGGCTTGCGCTTGCAGTCGACTTCGATGATCCAGGTCGCCTTGCGGCCCTCATCGGTGAGCAGGCCGAATTCCGGGACAAAGCCGGCAATTGAGCCGAACATCTCGATGATGCCGGAGTTGCGATTGCAGCGAGCGCCCAGCACGGAGTTGGCAAAGACCACGGCGCTGCTTTCTGCCCAGCTTAGGATGTCGCCACGCCGAGGTCGATTGCCAACCTCGGGCTGGTAGCAGGTGCAGGTGAAAGCATCGTTGTCCAATAGACCCATGCTGCGCAGCTGTGCCTCATAATCGTCTTGTTTGGAATACATAATCTTGAACAGCAGCTTTTGCAGCGGGTTGGCCGGGACGGCGGGGTCGAGGGGCCTCGGGTCGACCGAGAATGACTGACCGGACAGGGCGCCGTCTTTCAGCAGCTCATCCATAAGGTCATAGACTGGACCGAGCATGGAGAGGCCAAAACTTGTGACAAGATGACCGTTTGCGCCGGTCACGGGAACCATGCGCTCGGCGCCAAAGCATTCGCCGTACATAACGAGGGTCTTGACCACTTTGGCCATGGCGGGGCCCTTGGCGCCGTCGAGCAGGGCTTGTTGTTGGGAGGTCAGGTTCATCTGTGAGCCCATCCTTTCGTGTTAGATATTGGTGCCGAGTCGGTATGCCGCACGGACCGCTTCGAGCACACGACCGGGTGCAAACCCATCGCCGATGTTATGCAGCTCGTCTGCGGCGTGCGTCTGCTGCAGTTTGTAGAACAGCGCGTCGTCGGGGTGTCCGCCGCAGGCAATGATTACCAGGTCGCAGGTTAGCTCGAGTGACTTCCAGTCGTTGCCGATTTTGGGTGCAAGCGGGTTTTCGACGTTCTCGGGCAAGACCGGTGACCACGAGACGTAGGGGTCGGGAACGTTTTTGTGGCAGTTGCGACTCAAGTGGAGACGCGCACACCTCGATGGGGCTCCAGACTCGCGTTTGCCGTCGACCTCCGCGCGCTCGACGCGTGTCATATTGAGGAGCCGCACATTGCGTCCCCTGAGCGCATGGAGTAGGTGGCCGCGATTTGCCGTGCAGGCGCCCTGCATCATGTGAGGCAGCATTTCAATTACGCTGACCTGTGGTATGCCGTGTTCGACAGTGAGCCATTGGGCAACCTCGCAGCCCACGGCCCCTCCGCCAATGATGGTGACGGTTTTGGCGTTGCCAAGCAGCGCGGGTTGGCGCAGTAGCTGCGTTGCCAGCACGGCATGACCCGATGCTGCAAGCTCCGTAAGACCGGGGATGGGCGGTATTGCATTGGAAGTGCCTGTCGCGCACACGATTGCGTCGAAGCCTGCTTTTGCAAGATCTTCGGCGCGTGCTGCCCGTCCAAGTTCGAGTGTCAGGTTCCCGTTGGGTTTTTCTGCCTGCTCGCGCACCTGTCGAACAAGATATGATCGGTAGTTATCGAGGTCGAACTTGATCCGGGCGGCGCTGGCGGAGAGGAGTTTTCCTCCAAGTTCATCTTCGGCATCGATGAGCTTTACGTCGTGGCCACGACGCACGGCGATTAGCGCACAGACCATCCCAGCGGGTCCGGCTCCTATCACCGCTATGCGTTTGGGTTCTTTGGCGGGAGCGGGTGTCTGGGGCATGAGGTATTCAAAGCTGCAGCGTGGATTGACGGCACACTGCGGATGGCCCCCTTCGACAAACTCGTTGAGGCATCCTTCCTGACATCCGATGCAGGGGCGAATATCTGCCACGCGACCGGCGTACGCCTTGTTGGGCCACTCGGGATCCGCAAGCAGCGGGCGTCCGAGCATGATCATATCGGCGTCGCCATTGCGAAGGACGCGTTCGGCAATGTCGGGGTAGCCCAACTTACCCACCGCGACAACGGGTACGGGAAGGCCGGTATTGGAGCGGATATTGTCGGCGGCAAAGCGCTCTCGAACGGCGCGCGCCACGGGAACGAAGCAGCCTGCGGGCATGCTCGCAGGCGGGTGGGGCATCCACCAGTTGTCATAGCAACCAAGGTCGACGTCAAAGATGTCTACTCCCGCCGCCACGAGCTCTTCCATATAACCCAGGGTCTGTTCGACTGTGCGGCCGCCGCGCATGCGTCCCAGATAGGTCGAATTCATGACCTGCTCGTCATAGGTTTCCTCGAGTGCAAGCGAAAGGTCGATGCGGTACATGATGGGGTAGTCGGGCCCAACGCGGCGACGGATTTCTTTGATCATATCGAGGCCAAACTGACGCCAATCGGCATAACGTCCGAGCTTGCGATGGTTAAAGGCGGGGTTTCCGAGCTGCTCGATAAGATAACCCTCGTGCCCGTGCAAATAGACGCCATCGATGCCCATGGCATGAGCATCGGCCGCCGCTTGGCCGATATTGTTTACGATACGGCGCAGCTTCTGGTCCGAGAGGCGCATGCATGGAATGGCGGGGATGTAGTAGTTAGGCAAGAAACTCGCCGAGACCGGAAACTTCTTTTGCGTGATGAGGCATTGCGGGTTGCCCACGCGGCCGAGTCCGGCCGTAAGCTGGACAAAAATGCGCGATCCGAAGGCATGGACACCTTGGGCAAGGTCGCGCCAGCCTGCCATAACGGTTCGGCTTCGATCGATGCGCGGGAAATAGGTGAGCTTGTCCAGCTCGGTGACCGTGGTATCGATGCCGTGGCTTACCGGTACGAGTCCTGTTGTGATGAGGCCGCAGCCGCCTTTGGCGCGGGCGAAAAAGTACTGCAGCATCATGTCACTGGGGCGGCCAGTTTCCTCGCACATGTCGATATTGCCCATCGGCGCCATGACAATGCGGTTTTTGACGGTGAGCTTGTTAATTTTGATGGGAGAGAAGAGCTTGTCAAAAGGATAGAGCTCTTGTGTCATGCGGGACGATCCGCAACCGGAATTTTTGGCGGGCCAGCTGTCGAATGAGTCGACGAGTTGCTGCACCAGTACGTCTTTTCCCAATGAGGTTCCTTTCAGATGTTGACAAGGTAACAAAGCAGTTTACGTCTAAATGTTTAATAGTCAACAACAAAGGCATGAGTTCGGTGAAGGAAAAAAAGACTCAATGAGTGCCAGATGGCAAACTGTGTTGCGACATTAGCTCCCAGCTAATGAATTTGAGTTCGCTGCCTCCTACGATGTGCTGTGTGCCGGCACGGTAGCCGGATCGTGGGAAGGATGCATAATGGCAAAAGAGGGAAAGAAGCCGATCGGCAAGATCGTTTTGGGTGTCATCGTGGTGCTCGTTGTTGCCGGCGTCGTAGGGTCTATGGGCGGCAACTCGTCTGATTCGTCTACGGGTGATGCAGCAAAGCCTGCCGAACAGACCCAGCAAGTCGAGGAGCAAAAAGAGGCACAAGAACCCTATACGGTTTCGGATGAGGCCGGGGATACGTCTAATCAGTTCGCGTATAAGATCACTGGCACGTTGACCAATAATACGGATAGAGAGCAAAGCTACATTCAGATCGAGTATGTTCTGTATGACGCAGACGGCAATCAGGTGGGAACGGCTCTTGCGAACACCAACCATCTCAAAGCGGGCGGCACCTGGAAGTTCGAAGCGATGAGCACGGTATCTCCCGATCAGGTTGCCAGCTGGGAACGTTCTGATGTGAGCGGCTTTTAACTAGAATAAACAACATGATTACTATGCGATCTGGGGAGGTGAGGCCATATGCCCGATAAGAAGCTAACCGAAGAGTTGCTCAACGAGCTGCTTGATGCCCCGAGTATCGAGGGCTATATCAAAGAGCACGACTTTACCGCCCCGTCGCTTTCGGGGTATCTGAAACAGCTTTTGGAAGAAAAGGGGCTGGAGCGTTCGCGCGTGGTGCGTATGGCCGACCTCAACGAGACGTTTGGCTATCAGATCTTTACCGGTGCGCGGCATCCGAGCCGCAATAAGGTGCTGCAGATTGCCTTTGCCATGGCGCTGACGCTCAAGGAGACCAACCGCGCCTTGACGGCGGCGGGCGTCAATGTCCTCAACTGCAAGGACCGCCGTGACGCCATCATCATTTTCTGTATCGATCGTGGCTGCAGCCTGCAAAAGGTGAACGAGGAGCTGTATCGCTTTGGTGAAGAGACGGTGAGCTAACAGTTGGCTGCCGGCGGAAGCGCCGTTCACGATATTTAGAACGTGCAGGGCACGGGCGTCATGGGGCGTCCGTGCCCTGCGTTATTATGGACGCTATGGATACTCAGAGCCCAACATATTCCGATGATGAGCTGACCGCTGCGCTCGCCGGACACCTGGCGTCACTTGAGCGTGATGACAGCTATCGCGTAGACCGTGTGCTCAAGCACTCCGACGTCGAGACGACCGAGCTCGTGTACTTTGAGGGCTCCGGCGGAGGATCTCTTGGCCCCTTTGTTCGCAAGCGCATCGACGCGTCGGCCCAGATTGGCGGGGCGTATGAACGCCTGTTTGCGGCCCAGCATGCTGGGCGACGTTACGAGCACTTGCCTCGGATTGTCGATTGCCGCCGCGTGGGCGACGAGCTTTGCGTGGTCATGGAATACATCGAAGGCGAAACGCTCGGGGCCCTGGTGGGGCGTTTGGGTGCGAGGCCCGATTATGCCTGTGAGCTGTTTGGCGCCCTTTGTGATGCAGTTGCGGAGCTCCATGCCGGCTTTGCGTCGGCGGGGGAGATGGCTGCGCCGGTGATCCATCGCGACCTAAAGCCCTCGAATATCATCGTGTCGGGCGCAAACTATACGCCCGATACAGGCCTGACGTTTTCATCGCTGGTGATTATCGACTTGGGAATTGCTCGCGTGTGGCGCGAGGGAGCCGATGCCGATACCGTCAAGTTTGGCACGCGTCCCTATGCGCCGCCCGAGCAGTATGGTTTTGGCCAGACGAGCGTGCGCAGCGATGTCTATGCGCTCGGTGCCCTGCTGTTCTTTTGTCTGACGGGGGCCGATCCCAAGCCAGGTCGGAACATGCGCGAGCAATGCGAGGCACGTGACGTCCCCGCCTCGCTTGCCGATGTTATTTGCATGGCGATGGCGCTCGATCCGGACAAGCGTTTTGCAAGCGCGAAGGCGCTAGGGCACGCTGCACGCGCATCGTATGCGTCGTCCGCACCGACGCCGTCGTCCGCGCCGAATGCTGCTTCCTTCCAAGAGCCTCCGGAGCGGCGAGCCGTGTGCCCTGTGCCCGTGCTCCCCACGGATCAGTCTCAGGGTGGATTGCCGTTGGTGCCTGAGCGCCCGAATTTACTCTCCCGCATTCCCGACACCGTTGGGCGCATTTGGAACGCATTCGTCTATCTTTCGCTACTTGTTTTCTTTGCCGGAAGCCATTTTGCCGTTTTTCATCCTACGGGCGCCAACCAAAACTACCCGATGTGGTTTCTCGCGATTGAGTATTTTATCTTCGCCGACGGTCTCGTAGCGCTCATTCATTTTGTGATGCTCGACAAACGCCGCCTTCGCCGGCGGTTTGAGCTACTCGATAGATACCGCGGTAAAAAGCTTGCAAAGCTCTGGCTCAAGGCTATGGGTGTGCTCTTGTTGGCAATGATTATCATTGTTGCCATTGCAAACGCGACTGGCGTCGTCGATACCTCCGTCGCGTAAAATCAGAACCACCCTTAAAAAGGGTGGTTTGCTCTTAGGGTATAACCCACGGGCC
>CABSNK010000010.1 GCA_902479075.1 uncultured Collinsella sp. | reverse complement strand
ACATCACCATGATCTGCGTGACGCACGAGATGGGCTTTGCGCGCCAGGTGGCCGACCGCGTCATCTTTATGGAGGACGGCCGCATTCTGGAGGAGGGCACGCCCGAGCACTTCTTCGATAACCCCGAGAACCCGCGCTGCCGCGAGTTCCTGTCCAAGATTTTGCACTAGGCGCGGTGATGGACATGACGGATATGACGAGGGCGGCCGTGTCGCGCCGTCGCTTTTTGCAGCTGGCTGGCGCCGGCATGCTTGCGCTGACGGGGACCGCGCTTGCCGGTTGCGGCCACTCCACCAGCGACGAGGGCTCTGACAAGGGGTCCAAGCTTGCGGCCATCAAGTCGCGTGGCCATCTGAATGCCGGCGTTAAGAAGGACGTTCCCGGCTATGGCTATTACGACACCGCCAAGGGCCGCTTTGAGGGCATGGAAGTCGATTTGTGCTACCAGATCGCCGCTGCCGTCTTTGGCGTGAGCTACAAGGAGGCCCGTTCCCAGGAACTTGTCGAGTTTACCGACGTAACGCCCAAGACGCGCGGCCCGCTGATCGATAACGGCCAGCTCGATGTGGTCGCGGCGACCTACACCATCACCGACGAGCGCAAGAAGAGCTGGGATTTCTCGACGCCGTACCGCACCGACTACGTGGGACTCATGGTCAAGAAGCGTTCGGGCTTTACCTCGATTGAGGACCTGGACGGCAAGGTCATCGGCGTGAGCCAGGGTGCTACTACGCAGGGCCTGATCGAGCAGATGATCAAGGACAACGGCTTTAGCTGCAAGCCCGAGTTTAGGGCCTTTAGCGGCTACCCCATCATCAAGAGTTCGCTCGACGCCGGCAATATCGACGTCTTTGCCATGGACCGCTCCACGCTGGCCGGTTACATGAACGAGACCGTTGAGCTGCTGCAGCCCGAGGTCAAGTTTGGCGAGCAGGGCTACGGCGTGGCGACCAAGAAGGGCTGCGACCTTTCGGCCGTGGTCGATCAGGTGATTTGCGATCGCCTGGCCGACGGCTGGCTCGACCAAGAGGTCAAGACCTGGGGTCTTGTATAGGCGCATCGTCCAAGGAAGGAATCAAATGCTCGAAGGATTATTTGACGCCGACCGTTGGTCGACGACATTTCAAAACATGGGGCCCTTCTGGGAGGGCTTTGGCGTGACGCTGCAAGTGGTCGTTGCCGGTCTGTTGCTGTCGCTGGTACTGGGCACGCTGCTGGGCGTGTTCTCTACCACTCGTTCGCGCGTGCTGCGCGCCATAAGTCGCGTGTACGTGGAGTTTTACCAGAACACCCCGTTGCCCGTGCAGGTGCTCTTTATGTACATGGCCGGTCCGCAGTTTTTGCAGGCCATAACCGGTGCCGACCAGCCGGTGCGCATCGCGCCGTTCGTGCTGGGCTTCTTGGGTGTGGGCCTGTATCACGCGGCCTACATCTCGGAGGTCATCCGCACTGGTATCGAGGCGGTTCCGCGCGGTCAGATGGAGGCGGCCCAGAGCCAGGGCTTCACCCGTGCGCAGGCATACTGGTACATCGTGCTGCCCCAGACGTTCAAGATCATTCTGCCGCCGCTGTGTAACCAGGCGCTCAACCTGGTCAAGAACACGTCGGTGCTGGCACTTGTGGCCGGCGGCGACCTTATGTACCGTTCCGACAACTTTGTGAGTCTGTACGGTTACCTGCAGGGATACATCGTCTGCTGCCTTATGTACTTCATCATCTGCTTTCCGCTCGCCATGCTGGTGCAGTGGCTCGAGCGCCGCTCCAAGGAGCGTCCGCGCGGCGTGAGCCTGGCCGAGCTGGGGCTCGACAACGTAGAGGAGGCCTAGCGCATGGAAATCTTCAACGCGACCAACCTGCTCTACATTTGGGGCGGCTTTGTTAAGACGATCGAGATCTCGGCGCTGTCGATCTTTTTCTCGCTCATCTTTGGCACGGTGCTGGCGCTCGTTAAGAGTTATGCGCCCCGTCCATTCCGTATTTTGGTGAGCGCCTATATCGAGCTGTTCCGCTGTACGCCAAACCTGCTGTGGATCCTGTTTATCTACTTTACGGTGCAGGGCTTGGACATTGTGATTTCGACCATCGCCTTTACGCTGTTTACCAGCGCTGTTATGGCTGAGATTGTGCGCGGCGGCCTCAACTCGATTCCGCGCGGCCAGTTTGAGGCGGCGCAGAGCCAGGGCTTCGGCTTCTTTGCCACCATGCGCTACATCATTCTGCCGCAGACATTTAAGACGATCATTCCGGCGCTGTTTAGCCAGTGCACGACCGTCATCAAGGACAGCTCGTATCTTTCGGGCATTAACGTGGCCGAGCTCATGTACACGGCAAACGTCGTGATGGCCCACGCGATTGATCTGTCGCAGGTGCTTATGCTCTACGGCCTGGTGTTTGCGATGTACTTTGTGCTCAACTTTGGTATCTCGCTGCTGGTTCGCGCATATCAACGCCGTATTGTGGCAGCGTAGAATGTGGCAAAGGGACAGCCCCTTTGCCACATAGAGAAAGGAATCGCGATGAGCGATCTGGAGAACAAGAAGAATCCTGTGGTCATTACCATCGCGCGCGACTTTGGCGCCGAGGGCCACGAGATTGGTCGCATGCTTGCCGACGAGTTGGGGATTCCGCTGTACGACAACGAGCTGCTGGTGCGCGCGTCTCTGCGCGCGGGCGAGTCGCTCGATAAGATGGCCGCCTATGACGAACGTCTGGCCGTGGAGAACATGGCGTTCCTGCCCGACCGCTACGATGCGCGCTCGTACTCGGACAAGTTGTTCCAAAAGATGAGCCAGGTGATTTTGGATCTGGGCGAGACCGAGAGCTGCATTATTGAAGGTCGCCTGTCCGATTACCTGCTGCGTAACAACCCCAACCATATTGCCGTGTTGGTGACCGCACCCTTTGAGGACCGCGTCGAGATCGTGCGCAAGAAGCGTGGACTTAACAAAAAGAAGGGCGCCAAGCTGGTCAAGCAGCAGCAGAAGGCGCGCGAGGCGTTCTATAAGCGCTACAGCGCCGGAAAGTGGAAGATGACGAGTGGCAAGGACATCGTCGTCAACCGCGCCAAGTTGGGACGCGAGGGCTGTAAAGACGTTATCGCCGCCGCCTACCGCTACAAAGTGGCGCAACTCGAGGCTTAACCGACCAAAAACCACCACAAAGGGGACAGGCACCTTTGTGGTGGTTTTTGTTTTAGGCGGAGGGGAAGACCTTGGTGAGACCGGCGCGCGTCTGCGTGTCGGTCTTTTGGTAGATAGAGCTCAGGTGGCGCTGCACCATGCGCATCGAGATACCGAGCTCCTCGGCGACCTGCTTGAGCGGGCGTTCATCCTGGGTCACGGCTATGAGCACGTCGACTTCGCGCGGGGTGAGAGCGTGGTTGGCGATGAAGGCCTGGCGTTGCTCCTCGATGGTGGGGGCGGCGAGTGCTTCTTCTGCCAGCTGCTCGCGCTCGCGCTCCTGCTCGGTTTGGGGCAGGCGGAACAGGCCCGCGGCTACAAACGCCACACTCGCCGCCACAAGCAGCATGAGCGCACCGATCATGATGAGGGCAACGTTGCCCGAGGTCACGAGGGCAAGCGAGATGCCCGATGTGGTGAATGCACATACATTGTTGGCGGCGCGCCCCATGCCGGCCCAGAGGGCGGGTGCATGCATGCGCGGTGCCAGCTGTGTAAAGGTGGCGGTAAAGAACGTGACGAAAAAGCCCGAGCTCAGGTAAAAGACGACAAGGCCTAGGTTGGGATCGGCGCCGGCCTCCACGGCCAGGATGGAAATGGTCGAGAGCACGGCGATGCCGAGCATGACAAGTCCCATGTAGCGGCGCTCGGCAAGGTCAAAGATAAGACCGGCGGCAAGGCCGCTTGCCGCCAAAAAGAGGCGCGGCCAAGTCTGCACGGCAATGGTGCCGTGGGCGTTGGAGAGTGTGACCACGTTGTCGAGGGTGGAGAACAGACAGGCAAGAATCATGACGAGCGCGATGCTCCAGCATGCCTGTTTGGCGAGGGCATGAGAGGACTCAGCAAAGGGATTGATGGCGGGGCTGGAGCTCTCGGCAGCTTTTTGGGGAACGACGCTGAGGGCGGATATGGCGATAGTCGCTGCGCCAAGGACGATGAGCTCTGCGATACCGCCGCAATTGAGCAGGTTGACGGCGAACTGCATCAGGATGCCCGCGGCATAGGCTGCTCCCGCACCGGTGGCGAGCTTGGGATCGTCTTGAAACGCCAGTGAAAAGGCGTGGTGCGCAGCGGCGCCCAGCAGGCCGAGTCCGAGGAATGCGAGGCAGCCCAGAATCTCGAGGGCAAGCGAACCCGTGGGGGACTGGATCTGGGTCAATCCCAGGATGGCGATGGGAACGGCGGCGCTGACAACTGCCTGGGGCTGGCCTTTGCGTTGGGCGAGACCGAGCAGTGGTGCATATCCGATAAAGCCGATGACGCTGGCGCCAAGGATAAAGCCCTGCGCAAGCACAACGCGTTCGGCACCGGCGAGCAGCCCGACGTTGACGTCGAAGCGAAACTCGGCGGCAAGGAAGGCGAAGGTGAAGAGCGCGAGTGCCAGAAGCGCGTTGATTTTAGACCTGCTAAGGTTCAAGGACGGTCCTTTGGGTGGACGAATAATCGTGTCCTCGATTGTAGCGTTCCCGGGACGAGTGTGGCGATGGCGAAATCATATTGAATTAAACCGCAGGTAGAGGCCTAGGTTCACATCTACGAACCTAGGCATACGGAGTCATTTGGCACATCTTGGTGGTATGTCCCTACGACCAAGGAGGCCGTTATGTACGGAAGCCACTTTGACAAGCAAACCCAACGCGAGCGTACCTGCTCGCTGGTTCACGGTACCTGGCGTTGTGTGGGTGCCAAAATCGCTTGCGCTGGTGCGTGTGCGCTTATGGTCGGCCAGCTGCTGCTGCCGAGCGTGGCTCTGGCGACGGAATGCGCCGATCCCGCCGCCGGGACGGATGAGGTTGCCGCGGCTCCGGTGACGCCGACGGTTGCGGAGGATACGGCTGCAACGACCGCACCAGCTGCTTCGACCGCGCCTGCAACCGATGCTGCTCCGGCGGCGCAAGCCACCGTTGAGCCTCAGCAGACAATCCCAGCCGATGCCGCCAATGAGTCTAGCGGTGCTGCGCTCGCTGGGCAAAACGCTTCTGGCGACGACAACGCCGCCATGCCGGCGAGCAACGCCATCATGCCCTGCGGTGTGACCGATGTTGTTGGCGGCAGCGACGTTAGGGTCAATACGACCGTGGTCCCCCACTATACGGACTGCGCGCTTCCGAGCAAGGTCACACTCGAAAAGGGCCAGTCGTATACCTATGATTTTCCCGATGTTGAGGGCGGCATGCCGGATGAGCCGCTCTGCGAACTCGTCGAAACCAAGTACTACCGGGCCGATGCTGCTTCGGGCACCCTGGCTGAAGTCCAGGACACATCTATGTCCGATGTGACGGCCCGCTTTGAGCCTGTTGGCGATCACATGAGGCTGACGCTGACCTTTACGGGTGGCGCGGCAGGCGGCTCGTATCGACTCACGCGCAATGAGGCTCTCTATATTGGCTCGGCACTGGAGTATACCGGAACTGACTATGAAGGCAGCTCGACTATCCTCAACGAAACCAGGTACGATTATTACCTCCGCTACGCCATCAATAGCGAAATTACGCTCGTTGCGTCAGAAAACGAAGCCCTCCATAACCTGAACGTCAACGACGTGAAGACCAACTACGCGCCCGGCGAGGCGCCCCGCGCGACCGCGACGATTCCCGCTGCTGACGCCGACAAGTACGAGATCGCCTACGAGTGCTGGGAGGAGATGGATGGCAGCGACTCCGCGGAGCTCACGCCCGTTGCCTTCTGGTATTCCGACCCCGCCAAGTATCCGACGGGCGCGAGGAGGATCGAACACTTCGAAGAGGGCAAGTTCTACATGTATTCCGTCGAGCTGAGGCTCAAGGGCGACAATACCGTGGGCAATGACTGCATGATGTACGTCAACGGCCATTGGACGCACCACATCAAGACCGTCAACGGCGTCTTCGCGCCAAACGCTGACAATATGCTGTGCGAGCAGCCGATCGACGAATGGCGGGCCATCGACGTTATCGAGATCAACGGCGCCACGACCACCTTCAAGGCAGGCGATAAGCCGGTCTTTACGGCGAATGTTCCGACGGGCTCCAACTTCCTTCCTCAGTGTGAGTACTGGACGGGTAGCGACGGCAGCGAAGTGAACTCTCAGGAGTTCTGGGATCAGAACATCACGAACCACATCGACGCCTTTAAGCCTGGCGTGACCTATCGCTACGGTATCTACTTCAAGCCCGCGCGCGGATTCTACTTTACGCCCAACACCAAGCTGGTGATCAACGGCCAGGAGTGCGGCTACCAGATGGGCGAAGCGAGTGTAGTTGATCCCGAGAGCGGCTGTATCTTCACTCTGTGGCTCAACACCGATCTGACGTTTACGCCCGAGGCCACGCCGGCTCCGGTCGACCCCGAAAAGCCCGCGCCGCAGCCTGAGGTCAAGTCTGAGCCCAAGCCCGAGGTGAAGCCCGAGACCAAGCCCGCGGCTAAACCGGTCACGACAACCACCACGGCCAAGACGGTTGAGAAAACCACGCAGGCCAAGAAGGGCGATGCTGTCCTGGCTACCACGGGGGATACCACCGCGATGACGGTCGCCGCCCTAGGCATCGCCGGCGCAACCGTAGCCGCCGCCGGCCTCGCCGCGACCAAGCGCCGCAAGCATTAGAGCTGGGTGACGGCTCTCGTTCTCGGCCTCAGCAAAATCTCAATCTGTAACACCAAGCCAGTCAAAACGGCTCTAGATGTTACAGATCGAGATGAACCGAATGGCCGCCAATCTAATGTCTCGATCTGTAACACCAGGCGGGGAATTTGACCTCTAACTGTTACAAATCGAGACAAACTGGCCGGCCGAGTCCAGAACCACCGCAAAGGTGCCTGTCCCCTTTGCGGTGGTTTGCGCAGGTAGAACGGTAGGTTCGTATATATGAACCTACCGTTCGCTTTGTTTTTGAACAACGATTACGCTGGATGACTTTTGGTTTGCAGGAAAGGAACGACCATGAGGTGGACTACTGCTCGAGCGCTTTGCCGACGGCTGACGGTTGCCACGGTGACCCTCGCGATGGTGACGGGTTCGTTTCCCGCGGGCGCGTTTGCTGAGGCCCTCAACACCGACGGCACTTTTGTGCAGACGGATAACGGCCAAGCAGCCGACGCCGCTCCCGCCGATTCGGCTGACGCCCAAACGTCAGACTCTGCTTCCGCCGACCCCGCGCCCGATGCCGGCGCCGCCGACCCCACAGTGCTCGATAGCGGTGATACCCCTACGCCCCCGCCCTCCGAGATTGCATCGGCGGCGGGCCTAACGGGCGCCGGGCAGACCGAGAGCACACCTGCGGGTACGCTCGCCACTGATCTTGTCGAGGGCAAGGAACTCGCCGAGCAGCAGAAGCAAGAGGAGGCTTCCGGTGCCGAGGCAACCTGGAACGAGGAACTTGGACTCTGGGCAACCTCGAAGGGCACTACGGGCGTAAAGGGTGAATACGACGATGGCTACGTGGCCGGCGAGCAGACCCCCGCGCAGTACTACTTCTCGATCGATAACCTCACCAACGAAATTTCTATCGAGTATGGCGACGCGGGCATTACCACGTTGGAGGTGCCCTCGACCATCGACGGCAAAAATGTCGTGAGTCTTAAGGGCATGGGAAACGTTGCGCTCACATCAATTACGTTTGCCCCCGATTCGCATATCCGCTCTGTGGGCGGTTTGGGCGGCAGCAGCATCAAGGAAATCGCACTGCCCGATTCGGTTGAGGAACTGGGCTGGAATGCGTTTACCGGAAGCAAGACACTTCACACGGTGACCTGGCCCAACAACGCGGCCTTTACCACGATTCCCGAGCAGGCCTTTGAGGGCTGCGAACAACTTGACGACAATGTGGTGGCAACGCTGCCGCCTTCGATTAAGACTATCGACTATCGCGCCTTCGCCAATTGCGGCGTACCGCAGTTCTATGTCTCGGACACAACGGTACTCACCTTTACGCAGATCAACGTGCCGGGCACGGTGGAGCGGATTGAGCGCTATGCCTTTGACGGGTGCTCGCATGTGTCGTCGGTGACGATTGGCGATGGTGTCAAATCTATCGGGGCGCTCGCGTTCGCCTCTCTTGATCCTGCGATTGCCGGCAAAGAGATTGTGCTACCCAAAAGCGTGGAAATGATAGAGTGGGGAGCTTTTGAGAACACGAGATACGGAAACGAGACGAACCATAATGCCGTTGCCCTGCGCGTGATGAACCCCGATCTTCAGTTTGGTGAGGCGGGCTATCCGGGCGACTATAATGAGCGCGTGACAATCGATGGCGTAACGTATGCGATTCCCTTCAGTGAAGGCCAGACCATCTATGCCTATGCGACCGATTCGGCTGGCAACCCCTCGATGGTCAAAAAGCTTGCCGATGCCGTGGCCGATCGCAAGGACTCCGTCGATTCCTCGAAGCCTGCCTACACGTTTGAGTGGATGGGCGAGGCGGCCCAGATCACGGGCAAACTTCCCCAGGGCGCGGCGGCCGTGCTCGTGCAGGTGGGGCAGTCCACGCCGCTGGCGGTTGGCGATGACGGCAGCTTTACAGCGGACGCTCTCTCCAAGACGGCAGCCACCCTGCGCATTTCGCTCAGCGGTTACTATGACATGGTGCTGGCGCGCCCGGGCGACCAGATGACGGGCACATGGAATATCGGAGAGATTAAGGCGGAGGACTTTACCAAGATTCCGGCTTCGCGCGCGATTGAGCTCAACGTGGGCTATCTTGAACCGATTGTGGGCCAGGATAAGACCGAACGCATTGAGCTCGATAGTCTCGATAACATCGATCTGACGGTGAAGAGCGGCGGCAAGACGCTTAAGCCTGCCAAGGGTGACAAGGAAAACGACTTCCGTATCCAGGGCACAGCGCTCGTGGTGTCGCAGGCCATTGCCGACGCGGACCAGGATCTGGAGATAACGCTCGAGCCCAAAGACAGCCTCAAGCTGGGTGGGGCGACGGCGACGGTGAAGCCCTCGGCCGGCAAGGTCGATATCGACTTGAAGCCCTGGGGCACGGCGACGGTCGCGACCAAGGGCGACTACCAGGGCGCTAACCGCGTGCTGGTGTTCCGTACGTCCGACGGCAAGCTGGTCGCCGACGGCGTCACCTATCTGATGGGTTACGAAGACGATGGCACCACGCCTATCATGAAGGCCGAGACGCCGCGCCTTAAGGCCGGTTCGTACACCATCGTCGCCTTTAACAAGACGAGCTATGACATCCAAGCGACGAGCTATTCCACGTTTAGCCGCCTGGGACTGACCGTGGGTAAGCATATCGCGCAAAAGCAGGTGAAGATCGAGGACGGCAAACAGCTCGACGTGACGCTCGACGTCCCCACGTTTGACGTGGAGACGTATCGTGCCGAGCGCGGGCTGACGGCGGGCTCGGTTATCGCTGATTCGTCCGCGGTCGTTGGCGCGGAGACCGAGCTGCGCATTCATTACGAGCTCAAGGACAGCCAGGCTGCCAAGATTGAGATTCCTCTGGCCAAGGATGCCGCCGAGGATGTGTCCGCAGGCGCTCGCGAAGCCGGCGCCAGCTCCGATGCCATGTGGGCTGCCACAACTTGGGAGGGCGACAACCTCGTTCTCGATATGAAGAAGGGCATGGGCGCCGATGTGTTTGTGCGCTTTAAGCCTAAGGCCGCGGGCATCTATGCCGTCTCGCCGCTTATTACGCTGGGCGAGGTGACATTGCCGCTGGGAAGCACCACACTCGAGGTTAGCGGATCGCGCATCGAGGTCGACAACACCGACGTTCACAGCCTACTGGGCAATGTGGCCTACGTTTATGCAGCGCCGGGCAAGAGCGTGCAGCTCACCGTGGGGACGGGCTCGTCGGCTGCAAAGTACACCGGCAAGACCAATAAACTCGGTCGTGCCAAGATTGAATACGACCTGCCGCAGGATACGCTTGCCGCCGAGCGCGTGACGCTCGAAGCGCGCGTGGGCTCGACCGATGTCGCCGCCGCTGCTGCCGAGGTAACGGCTCGCAATTATGTGCGCTATGTTCCGGGTGCTTCGGTCTGGAACTTTGATGTGACGTATCGCGGCGGTACGCAAAACTTGGTCAAGGACGGCAAGGACACCGGAAAGAGCCTGTGGACCTTCCATCATCTGCCACAAAAGAAGAACGCCTACTGGACCTTTGACATCACGCTCGAGGTGGGAAACGAAGAGGCCGCCGACACGCTCGACCTGTACGTGGACTGCGTGGATGGCAAGACGGTGACGATTCCTCTGACTCAAAAGTCGCGCGAGGGCACCCGTGTGCGCTATGTGGCGGAGTATGTGGACGAGGGTTACCTTAAGCTGCTCGACGAGTTTAACAAGGCGAATGACTCGACCTATGTGAACTGCGGCAACTTTGAGCAAATCTTTATGCCGCAGACCTACCGCATCTCCAATGCTCAGCTTATGACCATGCTGAGTTTTGACGCCAACGCTTCGGCCAAAAAGCATTCCGCCGCGGCCGAGGAGCGCCAACAGGAGTTTTCGAATGCCGTGCAGCAGTGGCACGAGTATATGATGGATAACTCGTTTAATGATGTCGACCAGGCCTTTAACGACGCGATTGATCAGATGGTCGCCGATGCGTTTGCCGAGGAGGACGAGGACGGTAAAGAGGACGAAGCCCAAGGTGGAGCTGCCCGTAAGGCTCATCGCGCCCCTGCCGCCAGCGACGGCGAGGGTGATGATGCTGGCAACGACGAGGCCGCGCAGTTTGCGGCTGAGCTCAAGGCCGCGGTCGGCGGGTCGGCGGCGCTGCTGACCCAGCAGGGCGACAGCTATGGTGTCAATGTGGACAAGATGATCTTTGAGGATGCTTACGGCACCAGCGAGGATTGGTATCAGGAACTCGCGGCGGCCCAGGGCGCGAACGCTGCGGATGCGGCCGCCATCAAGGAGCTCGTCGACCATGCATCGCGAGCGGAGTTTATTGCCCAGCAGGCCGAGGATCTGGTGGGCCAGTCGATGGGTATCGGCCAGCTCAACCAATATGGAAGCTGGAATGACGCAACCGCTGCAGCACTCAACAAGTGTGCGGGCATTAAGGCCAGCGAGTACAACGGCCAGTCGACGAGCGGGTTTAACGATTTGGGCCAGGCGCTCGGCAGCTCGCTGAGCTACAAGGCGGCTGACGACGATACCGTTAAGGGCTTTAAGGTCGCCGCGCCCGATGGCGAGCAGACGGCCTATATAGAGTCGGAGTTTATCGAGAACTCCAATAACAACAAGAACCAGGCGCTTCTGTTTAACTCGATCGCCATGCGGTGCGACATTCTGGACAACCTGTACGACAACTGGAATGTGGTCCATAGCCTCAACAACTCCAAGGTGCGCGGATGGCTCATGGCCTGGAAGCTCAACGGCGACGTGAGCGCCCATATGAAGCTCATCCGCACGATCCGTTCGCTCAAGAGCTATAAGATCGAGTGCGAGATGTTCGGACAGGTCTTTAAGACCGATGCGTGGAAGGCGGCCGGCCAGGCATTTCCCGCGGCGACCCAGGGCATCGGCATCTTTACCGGCATTTACGGCGTGAACGATGCCAGCAAGAACTGGGAGAACGTGAACGTCCGTATGCAGAAGGTGAAGGGCGAGCGCGAGGGCTATGAGCTTCAGCACACGCGCTTGCTTGCCAAGCCCGAGAAGACCGAGGACGATTGGAAGTGCATTTACGCGCTGCGTGACGCCATGGAGAAGGCGCGTGCGTTTGAGGATCTGCTGTATCGCCAACTCTGCCACGACAGCACCGATGTGGCAGTGGGCTCCATTATGACAATCGCCGGCGTGTTGACGGCCGGTTCGGCGGGTACCGTGGTGGGCGCTGCCTATGACGCGGCTTCGACCAGCGTAGGTTCGGAGCGCGCGATTAAGCTGACCAATGCTGAATGCGCCTACGATGTTGCCTGCGAGCAGGTGGAGCGCGCGTGCCAGAATCGTATTACGGTCAACTGGGGCGAGCTGACCGATGCCGAGGTCTACAAGGCCAACAAGGACGGCTTGATCTCGGACGAGAAGATGCAGTCGATCTTCGAGGCGCGTTATCGCAATGTGGCTGCCAAGGCTGCACCCGACCCTGCGGGCGTGGTGTACGAGGGCCTGCTGTCCAATACGGTTGAAGGCGCGACGGTTGAGCTGTGGAGCGCCGACGATGCGGCCGGTACAAATGCAGTGCGTTGGGATGCCGAGGAGTATGAGCAGGACAATCCGCTTGCAACGGGTGCGGACGGTGCGTACAACTGGAATACGCCGACCGGCTGGTATCAGGTGCGCGTGACCAAGGACGGGTATGAGGAGGCGCGTTCGGCTTGGCTGCGCGTGCCGCCGATTCAGACTGAGGTGAACATTGGCTTGGTGTCGACGACGGCGCCCGAGGTGGCTTCGGCCCATGCCTATACCGATTGCATCGAGGTTGAGTTTGCGCAGTATATGGATGCGAGCGACGATGCCCTGGTCGCATTGTGCGCGCAGGGCTTGGGCGACGTGACGTATACGTGGCTCGACAAACAGGACGATCCTAATGGCAAGCCGCTGTCGCGCGTGCTGCGTATTCGCTATGCCGATGCGCGTGAGGCGGGCTCGACGGTGGCGTTTGAGCTCGACGGTGCTCGCAACTACGCCGGCACGGCCATGGCGCGCTGGGCAAGTGGCGAGCTTGTCGTGGGCGTTCGTGCCGACAAGCTCAAGCTCAACGTGGAGCAGGCCGTGACCATGCTTGATGGCAGTGACTTTGAGCTGGTGGCGCACGTGACCGATAAGGCGGGTAAGCCGTTTGCGGGCGCAAAGGTTAGTGTTGGGCTGGAGTCCTCGGCTATCTGCTCTGTCGATGCCACCCAGGCCGTGACGGGCGAGGACGGCGCGGCGACGTTTGTACTGCATGGTGCTCTGCCCGGTTTGACGACGTTGACGGCGGCGGTGGACGGTACGGCGCTGTCCAAGCAGGTCGACGTTCGCGTGTCTGCCGAGGCAGTGCGACCGGCGCGACCGGTGGCGACGATTGGTGCGACGACGTTTGGTGCATGGTCGCCCAAGGAGAACTACATTACGGTGCCCAAGGGCACGAAGCTGGAGCTTTCGGCCGAGGATGGCGCGACGATTTGGTACACCACCAACGACACCTGCCCCTGCCGTGACGAAGGCCGCGTAAAGTACATCGAGCCTATTGCGCTCGATAGCAACATGTATGTGCGCATTGCGGCACAGCGCCCTGGCATGTCATACAGTGAGTATTCCGAGCGTCTGAACATTACGATTACGGTGACCGATGAGGCGGCGCCTGAGCCGACGCCCGAGCCGGACCCGACGCCTAGCGACGGCGAGCAGGGCGGCGGTGCGGATGGCTCTGGCGGCACCGGGGTACCTGCGGGCGGCTCGGCTTCGACGACGACCACGGTGACGACGAACAAGTCCAAGGGTAAGGGCAAGAACGGCAAGAAGTCCGGTGGCACGGAGCTTGCCGGCACGGGTGACTCCGCCGCGATGACGGTCGCCGCCCTAGGCATCGCCGGTGCAACCGTTGCCGCTGCCGGTGTCGCCGCAACCAAGCGTCACAAGCGTTAGGGGTGGGTAGCGGCTCTCGTTCTCGGCCTCAGCAAAATCTCAATCTGTAACACCAAACTGCCCGAAACGGCTCCAGGTGTTACAGATTGAGACGAACTGTTCGGCCGCCAACCTAACGTCTCGATCTGTAACATCTAGCGAGGAATTTGGCCTCTAACTGTTACAGATTGAGATGAACAGGCGGATGTTCGCACAATATCTTGATCTGTAGCAACTACGAGGCTCAACAGGGTCTATTTGTTACAGATTGAGACAAAACGACCGACCAGGCCCCAAACCACCACAAAGGTGCCTGTCCCCATCGTGGTGGTGGGACGGTCGGCATAGAAAAAGTCCCCGCCGGGCGTGTGCTCGACGGGGACTTTGCCGTTTGGTGGCTAGCGCTGTAGGTGATTACTCGCCCAGCAGGCTCTTGGTGATGGAAGCGGCGGCCTTCTTGCCGGCGCCCATCGCCAGAATGACCGTAGCGGCACCGGTGACGATGTCGCCGCCGGCCCAGATGCGGGGATCGGTGGTCTGGCCGGTCTCCTCGTCGGCGACGATGTAGCCCCACTTGTTGAGCTCCATCTTGCCGCCGATCTTCTTTGCGAAGGGGTTGGCGTTGGTACCGATAGCCGAGATTGCGACGTCGCAGGGAATCTCCTCGATGGCGCCCTCGATGGGCACCGGGCGACGACGGCCGGACTCGTCGGGCTCGCCGAGCTCCATCTTCTGGACCTTGACGGCGCACACGGAGCCGTCCTCGCCAGCGACAAACTCGAGCGGGGAAACGAGCGGCAGAACCTCGACGCCCTCGGCCTTGGCATGGTGCAGTTCGGCGCGACGGCAGGGCATCTCATCTTCGGTACGACGGTAGGCGATGATGGCATGCTCGGCGCCCAGGCGCTTGGCAGTACGGACGGCGTCCATAGCCACGTTGCCGCCACCAAAGACGACGACGTTCTTGCCGTGCTTGGTGGGGGTGTCGTACTCGGGGAACTTGTTGGCCTTCATCAGGTTCACGCGGGTGAGGTACTCGTTCGCGAAGAAGACGTTGGGCAGGTTCTCGCCGGGGACATTGAGGAACTTGGGCAGGCCAGCGCCGGTCGCCACGTAGATGGCGTCGAAGCCCTGCTCGAACAGCTCCTCGGCCGTGGCCATGTTGCCCACGACGGAGTTGTACTCAAACTTGACGCCCATGTCCTCCAGGCCGTCAATCTCGCGCTTGACGACCGCTTTGGGCAGACGGAACTCGGGGATGCCGTAGACCAGCACGCCGCCGCCGGTAAAGAAGGCCTCAAAGACGGTGACGTCAAAGCCGTTGCGGGCGAGCTCGCCGGCGCAGGTGATGCCGGACGGGCCAGAGCCGACGACGGCGACCTTCTTGCCGTTCTTGGGGGCCATCTTGGGCGTGGAGGCGAGCTCGGGGCGGTCACCCAGGAAGCGCTCGAGCTGGCCGATGGCCACGGGCTCGGACTTCTTACCACGGATGCACTTGCCCTCGCACTGGTTCTCCTGCGGGCAGACGCGGCCGCAGATAGCGGGAAGCATGGAGTCCTCGCGGATGGTATCGAGGGCGCCGCCGAAGTCCTTCGCGCGGATCTGCTCGATAAAGCGGGGGATGTTGATGTTGACGGGGCAGCCCTCAACACAGAACGGCTTCTTGCAGTTGAGGCAGCGCTCGGCCTCGGCCAGCGCCATCTCCTCGGTGAAGCCCTTGTCGACGGGGCGGAAGTCGCAGGCGCGCTCGGCAGCCGGCTCCTCGTTATCGGGGGTGCGGGGTGACTTCATATCGGCAACGAAACGACCGTTAACTAGTGGCATGCGCAGCTCTTTTCCTCATAGGCCTTGAGGGACTCGCCCTCTTCGGAACGGTAAGCGGCCTGGCGGGCACGAAGGTCATCCCAGTCGACCAGGGTGGCATCGAAGTCGGGGCCGTCGACGCAAGCGAACTTGGTCACGCCGCCCACCTCGACGCGGCAGCAGCCGCACATACCGGTGCCGTCAACCATGATGGGGTTGAGCGACGCGGTGATGGGGGTGTCGTACTTCTGGGCGGTGAGGGTCGAGAACTTCATCATCGGAACGGGGCCGACGCAGAAGACCTGGCTCACGGCCTTGTCCTGCAGCAGACGCTCCAGCGGAGCGGTGACAACGCCCTGCTCGCCGTAGGAACCGTCGTCAGTGGTGATGTGGATGTGGTCCTCGTCGAGGAGCTCGCGGAACTGATCCTCCATGAGCAGGAGGTCCTTGGTGCGGGCGCCCATGATGGCGTGCACCTCGTGACCGGTCTCGACCAGGTGCTTGGCGACCGGGAAGGCAATTGCCAGGCCGACGCCGCCGCCAATGACGGCGCAGGGGCCCTCAGCCATCTCGGTGGGAACGCCCAGCGGGCCCACGACGTCGCGCAGCGACTCGCCGGCCTCGTAGGTGGAAAGCATCTCGGTGGTCTTGCCGATCACCATGAAGATGAACTCGACCCAGCCCTCGTCACCGTTCCAGCCGGCCAGGGTAAACGGGACACGCTCGCCCGTCTCATTGGCGCGAACCATGAGGAACTGTCCAGCGTGCGCATGCTTGGCGATTGCGGGCGCCTCGATGCGGAACTTGAACACCTTCTCCGAGAACTGCGTCTTCTCCAGGATCTTATACATAGAACCCCTCTCTTGTTAGGGCGACCGAACCGTGCCTCCACGGAAATGGACGGTAGCCCGAATAAAACCGTACGCGCACAGGCGTTGTGCAGACATACGGTGCAAATTATACCCTCATGGACATGTCGCTTACGTGTATCTTTGACAGGCGGGAAAAGTGACCTGCCATTTAGGGACTGGTTTATTTTGGTCGGTTTTATCAGGCAAAACGGCAAAGGGGGCCGGCCTCGCGCTTCGTTGAGGCCGGCCCCTTTGGGGCGTTATGCATGTATGGTGGCAGCGTGTTTATTTCGATGTGCCGACTGCGGCGTTTCCGCATATAAAACCTGCCAAAATAAACATCCCTAAATGGTAGGTTTTAGTGTTTGCCGTTGGCGGAAGCGGCGCCGTTTACGTGATCGCGGGCGTAGATTACGCCGTGGACGATGGCCAAACCGGCGGCATCTGCGGCGCGGGCGCAGGTGTCCTGGAAGTCCTCGGCCTCGCGGGCGCGCAGCTGCTTGAGCACGTAGTCGGCCACGGCCATCTTGCCGGGCCGGTTGCCGATGCCGGTGCGGATGCGACTAAAGTCGCGGCTGCCCATCTTGTCGATGATGGAGCGCAGGCCGTTGTGGCCGGCGTGGCCACCGCCTACCTTGACGCGTACGTCGCCGGCGGGAATGTCGAGCTCATCATGGATCACGAGCAGCTCCTCGGCCTTGATCTTGTACTCGCGGCAGAGCTTGGAGATGGGGCCACCCGAGGTATTCATATACGACTGCGGCTTGACCAGTACAATCTGGCGCTTCCCGCCCTCTTCCTCGGGATCGTTGATGTTGATGAGCGCGACCTCGGCGCCTGCCTGGTTTTTCCAGTACGTGACACCGGCCTGACGGGCCAACTCGTCGATTGCTTTGAAGCCAGCGTTGTGGCGGGTCTCGGCATATTCCTCGCCAGGGTTGCCAAGTCCGGCAACCATGCGAATCTTAAGCGGCTGTGCAGCTGCCATATTTGTCCTCCGTTACGTAAATAGTTCAATCAACGACAAAGGCTACCACGCTCGCCGAAGGCGAGGAAAGGTTGCAGCAAAGTCATTTCAGAAAACAGCTGCCCCGAGACAGCAGGAAGCCCCGGACACGCCGGGAGGGGTTATCAAAGCGAACATCCCGCAGCCGCAAAGCGGCGAGGACGTTCGCGTGATAACCCCGCAGGCGTGACCGGGGCTTCCGGAGGGATGCGAGGGTCGAGCGACTACAGCGCGAAGTCGCCGCCGACGAGCGTGGAGACGGGCTCCTCGTGGTAAACGGCGGAGATGGCCTGAGCAAACTCCTCGGCGACCGAGATGGTCTTGATCTTGCCGCCGACCTCGACAGGGATGGCATCGGTGACGACGCACTCGACGATGGGGGCGTCGTTCAGGCGCTCAATGGCAGGGCCGGAGAAGATGCCGTGGGTGGCGCACACGTAGATGTCGCCAGCGCCCATGGCCTTGAGCTCCTTGACGTTGGCGCACAGGGTGCCAGCGGTGTCGATCATGTCGTCGTTGATGATGCAGGTCTTGCCCTTGATGTCACCGATGATGCCCATGACCTCGGCGGCGTTGTGGCGCGGACGGCCCTTGTGGGCGATGGCCAGGTCGCAGCCGAGCATGTCGGACAGCTTCTTGGCGGCCTTGGCACGACCCACGTCGGGGGAGACGACAACCAGGTTGTCGGTGTCGAAGTGCATGTCGTTGTAGTACTGGCCAAACAGCGGCAGTGCGGACAGGTGGTTAACCGGGATATCGAAGAAGCCCTGGATCTGACCCTGGTGCAGGTCGAGGGTGATGATGCGGTCGACGCCGGCGCGCTCGAGCAGGTTGGCGACGAGGCGGGCGGTGATGGGCTCGCGCGGGCCGGCCTTGCGGTCCTGGCGGGCATAGCCGTAGTGGGTGATAACGGCGGTGATGGAGCGGGCGGATGCGCGCTTGGCAGCGTCGGTGGCGATGAGCAGCTCCATGAGCATGTCGTTGACGTTGCCGCCGGCCACGGACTGAATCAGGAAGACGTCGGCGCCGCGGACGGTCTCGTCGTAGCGGGCGTAAATCTCACCATTGGCGAACTGCTTTAGCGTAAGGCCCGAAAGCTCGACCCCAAGGTACTCAGCGATCTTCTGAGCGAGGGGACGGTTGGAGGAACCGGAATACACGCGGATGGACTTGCGCATATTCTCCGACTTCTCGGGATCATTAATCGGCATTACCCTTCTCCTTTATACATCGAATGCCATATAGATGCCTTGTTGCATTGTAACCGCGTGACGGGGCTTATCGAGCCTTGATAACGTCTTTACCGTCAACGGACACGAACCGACCACTCATCCGGTCGCGCAGGTCACGATAGAAAAAGGAGCCGTCCCCATGGGAACAGCTCCTTTTATGCTTGGTAAAACGTTATACCTCGTCGTCCTCGTGCAGACGGCGGCGATAATCGGCGGCCCAGCCCTCAATATTTACCTGACGGGCGCGGCCCAGACCGAGTGCGTCGGCCGGAACCGGCTCGGTGATGACGGAGCCGGCGGCCACGAGTGCACCGTCGCCAATCTGGGCGGGCGCGACCATCATGGTGTCGGAACCGATGAAGGCATCCTTGCCGATGACGGTCTTGTGCTTGTGAACGCCGTCGTAGTTGCAGGTGATAGAGCCCGCGCCCACGTTGACGCCGGAGCCCATGGTGGTATCGCCGATGTAGGACAGGTGGGGCACCTTGGAACCCTCGCCGATCGTGGACTTCTTGATCTCCACGTGCGTGCCGGCTTTGGAGCCGTCGAGCATGTGGGTGCCCGGGCGCAGGTAGGCGCGCGGGCCGCAGTCGACGCCGTTCTCGATGACAGCTTCGATGGCGATGGTCTCATCGATGGTGCAGCCACTGCCGACGGTGGTGTCGGTGAGGCGGCTGTTGGGGCCGAGCTGGCACTCCTCGCCCACGGTGACGTGGCCGATCAGGTGCGTCTGCGGCCACACGACGGTATCGCGGCCGATAACGGCATCGGGGCCGATCCAGGCCTGCGTGGGGTCGATGAAGGTAACGCCTTCGGCCATCCAGTGCTCGTTGATGCGGTCGCGTGCGATGGCGGTAAGCTGTGCGAGCTGGATACGGCTGTTGACGCCCAGGCCGTCGCGGTAGTCGTCGCAGTGGAAGATGGAGACTGCCTGGCCGTGGCCTTTGAGGATCTCGAGCATGTCGGGCAGATAGTACTCGGACTGCGCGTTGTCGTTGCCGATCTCGTCGATGTGCGCGGCGAGCTGCGCGCCGTCGAAGGCGTAGCAGCCGGCGTTGCACTCGAGCAGCGTGGCGGCCTGTTCGGGCGTGCAGTCCTTCTGCTCGATGATGCGCTCGATCTGGCCGTCGGCGCCCAGCTTGATGCGGCCGTAGCCGAAGGGGTCGGGCGGGGTCATGGTCATGACGGTGCAGGCGAGCTCGCCGGTAGCGACGGTCTGCGCGAACTTGGCGACCGTGTCGGCGGTGATGAGCGGCAGGTCGCCGTTGAGCACGACGACGGGGCCTTGCGTGATGCCGCAGGCCTCGAGCGCGACCTTGACGGCGTGGCCGGTGCCCAGGCGCTCGGTCTGCTCGACGCACTCGACCTTGGTGGCGCTGTTGGCGTAGGCGCCGTCGATAAGGGCGCGCATCTCGTCGGCGTGGCTGCCGATGACGACCACGACGCGGCTGCAGCCGGCCTTGATGGTGGCGTCGACGATCCACTGGACCATGGGCTTGCCCAGGATCTTGTGCGAAACCTTGCAGTGGTTCGACTTCATGCGGGTGCCCTCGCCGGCGGCGAGGATAATTGCGGTTGCGTCCATGTGATCTCCTGTTACGTTATAGAGACGTGTGTTTGGAAACGATACACGGCACAATATGATACCGCAGGCATATGATGAGCGCGTAACGATTGACGCGTGACGGCCGATGTCACTGCCGCCGGCGTGGTGTTTGCGCTGGTTGTGCATGGCGGCGGCGCTGCGGCGTTGGCGTTTTGAGCGAGGGATGGGGGTGCCCGTGGATATCATGCGAGAGGAATCGGGCAACGAACCCGTCGCGGCATTTTCGATGTCGCATCCGGCGGTGCCGGCGCTCTACACGGTGCTGACGCTGGGACTCACTATGTTCTCGATGCAGCCGGTGCTGATTGCGCTGTCGCTTGCGGGCGGGCTGGCGTACGGGTTTGCGACGCGCGGCGCCGCGCGCACGTTGGGGGCGCTTCGCTGGCAGCTGCCGGTGATTTTGATCATCGCGGTACTCAATCCGCTGTTTAGCGCCTCGGGCTCGACGGAGCTGTTCCATATTGGCATGCGTGCGGTGTATCTAGAGAGCATGGTTTACGGCCTGTGCATGGGCGGGCTGTTTGTGGCGAGCGTGCTGTGGTTTGAGGCGGCGGCATCGATGCTTGGCTACGACAAGGTGCTTGCGCTTTTGGGTAACGCCGCGCCGGTGATCTCGCTCATGATCTCGATGTGCATGCGGCTTATCCCGCAGTTTTTGCGCCGCGGTCGTACGGTGCTGGCGGTGCAGGATGCGATTGATGTGCCTGGCCGCGCGCCGGCCGACCCCGTGCGCTCGCGCCTGCGGGCGTCGAGCGTGTTGATGGGCTGGGGCATGGAAGATTCGCTGGAGCGCGCGGACGCTATGCGCTCCCGTGGGTGGGGCGCCGCGACACGCCGCACGACGTACGCGCGGTATCGGCTGGGGCGCGGCGATGTTGCCGCGCTGGTTGGGCTTGCGCTGTTTGGCGTGGCCACGACGGCAGTGGCGTGGACCGCGATGGCGCAGTATTCGTTTTACCCGCAACTATCGGTGCCGGCGCCGTGGCTGGGCTATGTCGTATATGCGGCCTGGATGGCGCTGCCCTGCGTGCTGTACGCGATTGACGAGAAGAGGTTTGGCTGATGGCTCGGTTGGACGGGAGCATGATGGCGGGCGTGGCGTGCGCCCCGGATACGCCGGCGATTGAAGTGCGGGGCCTGCGCTTTGCCTACCCCGGGGCCGAGGCGCCAGTGTTCGAGGAGCTCGATTGGTGTGTTCCCCAAGGGGCGTTTGCGTTGCTCGTTGGCGGTACCGGGTCAGGCAAGTCGACGCTGCTCTCGCTGCTCAAGCCCGAGATTTCGCCGACGGGCGAATGCTCCGGCGAGCTGCGCGTGCTGGGCGAGAGCGTTGCCGACATGGATGTTCGGGCGTCCGCGGAGCGCGTGGGCTATGTGTTTCAGGACCCCGAGAACCAGATCGTGTGCGAAACCGTGTGGCACGAGATGGCGTTTGGCCTGGAAAACCTAGGCATGTCGCGCGACGAGATGCGCCGTCGCGTGGCCGAGACCAGCTATTTCTTCGGGTTGGAGGATTGGCTCCACCGCGATACCGATACGCTTTCGGGCGGACGCAAGCAGCTGCTGTCGCTGGCGGCCGTGCTGGCGCT
The DNA here is from genome assembly GCA_902479075.1 of uncultured Collinsella sp. Lineage (GTDB taxonomy): Bacteria > Actinomycetota > Coriobacteriia > Coriobacteriales > Coriobacteriaceae > Collinsella. The sequence goes on along the minus strand of CABSNK010000010.1, from coordinate 57,582 downwards.
GCGTCCGCGCGTGCTTCTGCTTGACGAGCCCACGTCCCAACTGGATCCCGTTGCCGAGAAGAGTTTTCTGCATGCGCTGTTCCGCGTGAACCGCGAACTGGGCTGCACGGTTGTCGTGGCAACGCATCAACCGCGGCCGATGCTCGAATACGCGACGTGTGCGTACCGGATTGAGGGCGGACGCGTGTGCGAGGTGGCTGACCTAGCGAGTTTGGGTAGTCGCGAGGGACTTTTGGCTTTGGACTCTTGCTGGCCCGCGCAGGTGGCGGCGACGAGTGCGGCGGCAGCTATTCGCGAGGGCTGGTTTCGCTACGATCGCGCGGGCGGTTGGGTGCTGCGCGGACTCGACGTGGCGTTTTCGGCCGGTGCGGTGCATGCGATTGTGGGCGGCAACGGCTGTGGTAAGTCGACAATGCTTTCGGTGCTGGCCAAGACGGTCAAGTTGCAGCGTGGGCATATGGAGCGCGGGGCGGGATCGGCAGCGCTGCTGCCTCAGAATCCCAAGGCGTTGCTGGTTGCCGAGACGGTGCGCGACGAGCTGATGGAATGGGCTTCGACCTGCGGATATGACGAGGCTGTGGCGCGGGAGCGCGCGGCGAGCCTGGGGTTGTCGGACCTGGATGGGCGCCACCCGTACGATCTTTCGGGCGGGCAACGTCAACTGCTTGCGTTGGCAAAGCTGCTGCTGATTGGCCCCGAGCTGCTATTGCTCGATGAGCCCACCAAGGGCTTGGACCTGGCCAGCCGCCGCATCATCGCCCGCGCCCTGCGTGGCCATGCGGAGGCTGGCGGTACCGTCATCATGGCCACGCACGATCTGGATTTTGCCGAGCAGGTTGCCGATGACATTGCCATGATGTTCGACGGTGAGATTGCCTGCATGGAGCCGCCGGCCGACTTTTTTTCCGACAACGTGTTCTACAGGGCGTGATGGGATGATGGATCATCGCGCCTCGCGCCTACTCGCAAAACTGGAGATCCCGCTGCTCCTGGCGGTGCCGGCAGTGATGGCCGCGGCGTTGCTGGCGGGCATTGAGCAGGCGGCGCTTGCCATGCTTGTCGTGGTAGCGCTGGTGCTCGCGCTGTTCTTTGCGGGCTACGAGGCGTCGCGCCCGGGCCTGCGACAGATTATGCCCACGCTGGTGTTGGCGGCGTTGGCCGCGGCGGGGCGCATCCTGTTTGGCCCCATTCCCGACTTTAAACCCGTGAGCGCCATCGCCATTATCGCCGGGTCGACGCTCGGTCGTCGTAACGGCTTTATGGTTGGTGCGCTGGCGGCGCTGACCAGCAATTTCTTTTTTGGGCAGGGCATGTGGACGCCGTGGCAGATGTATGCCTGGGGTCTGGTTGGCTATGTTGGCGGCGTGCTGGCGCATGCGGGTGCGTTCGACCGCGCGGATGGAGCTGTGCGCATGCCGGCGCTGATGGCGTACGGCTTTGCATCGGGCCTGCTCTACGGCGTTGTAATCAATGCCTACGACATCATCGGTTTTGTGCAGCCGCTCACGTGGGCGGGCGCCGTGGCGCGTCTTGCCACGGCGGTGCCGTTCGATATCACACACGGCCTCGCGACCTGCGTGTTCTTGGCCGCCCTGTACAAGCCCTGGTGTCGCCGTATCAACCGAGTCGTCGTGAAATACGGACTGTAGGGCATTTCGCGTTCCCTCACGAACTTGCGGTGGAATAGTTCTCGTTTTTGGCTGTTTGGGGCCGAAGCAGGAACTATTCCACCGCAACTTATAGGGGGACGAGGTCAGATGATCCGTTTTCTTCCGTCCCCGAGGGATCAGTTGGGGTTAGAGCTCCAGGGTGAGGGTGACGGGGCAGTGGTCGCTGCCAAAGATGTCGCCGCGGATGCCGGTGCCGCGCACGTTGCCGGCGATGGCGTCGCTCACCAGGAAGTAATCGATGCGCCAGCCGGCGTTGTTCTTGCGGGCATTAAAACGATAGCTCCACCAGCTGTAGACGCCCTCGACGTCGGGGTTTGCCGCGCGCCAGGTATCGGTAAAACCGGCGTCGAGCAGCTCGGTAAACTTACCGCGCTCCTCGTCCGAAAATCCTGCGTTGCCGCGGTTGGACTTGGGGTTCTTAAGGTCGATTTCCTCGTGCGCCACGTTAAAGTCGCCGCAGGTCACCACGGGCTTGCCGGTCTCGTGCTCAAGCGCGCTCAAAAAGCCGCGATAGGCATCGTCCCAGGCCATGCGCACATCGATGCGCGCGAGCTCATTTTGGGCGTTGGGCGTATAGACGTCGACAAACCAAAACTTGTCGAACTCGAGCGCGCAGACGCGGCCCTCGGTCGCGGCCTGCGCCACGAGCTCTGCCGTCTCGCCCTCGCTAGCGTAGGGTAGCAGCGCATCGGCGTGCAGTGTGCGCAGCGGTTCCTGGCGGCTAAAGACCGCAGTGCCCGAATAGCCTTTGCGCTCGGCGTAGCTCCAGGTTTGGTGATAGCCGGGCAGGTCGATATCAGCCTGCCCCTCCTGTAGCTTGGTCTCCTGCAGCGCCAGGATATCGACATTGAGCTCCTGCGCGATTTGAATGAAGCTTGGGTCCTTTTTGAGCACGGCGCGCAGGCCGTTGACGTTCCACGAGGCGAAAGTGTAAGTCTGAGGCATGGTGTCCTTTCGACGGGGTTTGCAGGCTTAAGATTAGCGCAACAGGGGCGGGGTGGGCTCCGCGCGTGCTGACCCAAAGGCTGCATGCCGGGATGTCGACCGATGCTGCCCGACCAACAAGGACGGAGGACTCATATGACGCAGGCGATAACGGACCCCAAGCAGGCCTCCGCTGCGCTGGCGGAGCTGTTCGGTACCCACAAGCGCGTGGTCTTCTTTGGCGGCGCTGGTGTTTCCACGGCGAGTGGCATCCCCGATTTCCGCAGCGTGGACGGCCTGTATCACCAGCAGTTTGCCTACCCGCCCGAGACTATGCTTTCGCATAGCTTTTATGAGGCACATCCGGCCGAGTTCTTCGACTTCTACCGCACCAAGATGATTGCGCTTGGCGCCAAGCCCAACCGCTGCCACACCAAGCTGGCCGAGCTGGAGCGGGCCGGTAAGCTAAATGCCGTGGTGACGCAAAATATCGACGGCCTGCATCAGATGGCCGGCTCGCAGCGCGTGTTCGAGCTGCACGGATCGGTCCATCGCAACATTTGCCAGTCGTGCGGCGCGGTCTATAGCGCCGAGTGGATTTGCTCGCGCGAGCACGAGGACGCCGCGGGCGTACCCGTGTGTCCTGCGTGCGGTGGGCGCATCAAGCCCGATGTGGTGCTCTACGAGGAGCCGCTCGACGAGCATGTGCTGACCGGCGCCGTTGCCGCCATCGCCGCGGCCGATGCCCTCATTGTGGGCGGGACCTCGCTCGTGGTGTATCCGGCGGCGGGCCTTACGCGTTACTTTACCGGCGATACGCTGGCCATTTGCAATCTTGCTCCCACCGATCAGGATGCAAATGCCGACCTGCTGATTTCTTGCGACATCGCGGCCGCGTTTGCGTTCTAGCCCGTGTGCGCGGATACAATAGAAAGACTGATTGCAAAGCGACCCCGCCGTCTGCGCCCGAGCGCGGCGGCGCGGGCATTTGAGGAGGATGTTCATGGCGAACGATAGCAAGACATGGCGGTGCGGAAAGTACGAGCTCAGCTTTGACCGTCCGCGCATCATGGGCGTCCTCAACGTGACGCCCGATTCGTTTAGCGATGGCGGGGAACACTTCGACCCGGATGCCGCCATCGAGTACGGCCTGGCGATGCTCGACGCCGGCGCCGACATCATCGACGTGGGCGGCGAGTCCACGCGCCCTGGTTTTACCCCGGTCAACCCCGACGAGGAGGCTCGCCGCGTGCTGCCCGTGGTGCGCGCGCTGGCCAAAGAGGGCGCTATCGTCTCGATTGACACGCGCCACGTGGCGGTTGCTAAGGCGGCCGTGCGCTGCGGCGCCTCTATCGTCAACGACGTGACGGGCTTCACCGACCCCAAGATGGTTGAGTTTGTTAAGACGAGCACCTGCGGCGTTATCGTGATGCACGCCGGCGAGGTCGCCGCTTCCGCTCGTACGCACGCGACGGTGCAGCTTGATACCTCTGCCGCGGCGTTTGTTGCCGAGAAGGCGCGCGAGGCAGCTGCTGAGGCCGCGCGCGAGGCGGAGAAGCCTGCCCGCCGTCGCCGTGGCAAGTTGCTGGGCGAGCCCAAGACGGAGGCCAAGCTGCCGGGTGGCGTGGTGCAGCCCTCGCTGCCGTTTGGAGATCCGGAGCCCGCGTCCGAGCCTACGGACGAGCAGAAGCAGGAGGCACCGGCTGCCGAAGAGGCCGCCCCTGTCGCCGAGGCCGCCGCGAACCCTGAGTCCTCGCCGGAGCCCAGCGATCACCTGGCCGCCATGATGCGCCGCAGCGCCCGCCGCGAGGAGGCTTATGTTCCCACCTCGCAGCTTCGCCGCTTTACCCTGCCTGATTCGGCGCCCATCATGCGCCGCGTCATGGGCTTTCTGTCCGATCAGGCCCGCGCACTCATCCACGCCGGCGTGTCGCGCGACCGCATCTGCATCGATCCGGGCCCGGGCTTTGGCAAGACGGCCAACGAGGATATCGTCATCCAGCGCGAGACCGCCAAGATGGCGTCGCTGGGATATCCGCTCATGTGCGCCGTGTCGCGCAAGCGCTTCGTGGGCGCTGTCTCGGGCGTGACCGAGGCCGCCGAGCGCGATGCCGCCACGTTCGGCGTGTGCCTGGGCGCTATCCAGGCCGGTGCCAACATTGTGCGCGTGCACGACGTCGCGGGCTTTGCGCAGTTCCTGAACGGTTACTGGGCTGTTGCTAAGCCGCAGCCGCGTCGCGCGTTTGTGGCCGTGGGCTCCAACCTGGGGCATCGTTGCGACAACATCCGCGCCGCACGCGACATGATCGCCGAAATCCCGCTCACCTGCGTGTCCAACTGCTCGCGCATCTACGAGAGCGAGCCGGCCTACGAGACGCGCCAGGACGCCTTTGCTAATGCCGTCATTGAGATCAAGACCGAGCTGGCGCCGTTGGTACTGCTCGATGAGCTTATGAAGATCGAGGCCGAGCTGGGTCGCGACCGTTCCAAAAAGGCCAAGGCCAATGGTCCGCGCACCATCGACCTGGACCTGCTGTGGATGGATGGCGAGACCCACGGCGGCAAGAAGCTGCGCCTGCCGCATCCGCTCATTGGCGAGCGTGATTTTGTGCTGGTGCCGCTCGAGGACCTGATGCACGACCCGGCGCGGTTCTTCCGCTACAACGGCGTCGAGGTCAAGGAACCCGAGGATCGCGTGGGCCATATCGTGGGCGAATTGGGGCGTATGTAGATGATTGAGATGAACGCTGTTGCCGCCGGTACCGAGCTCGACGCGGCGCGTGACGCGGGCCGCGAGGGCATGTCCGCGGGCTGGTGCGCGTGGAGCGCGGGCGATGCATCGCTGACGTTTTCGCTGGTCGTTCGCCCCGACGTGAACATGCATGCCTTCCACGGCCTGCCGTTTGTGGCCGCGATGGGCATGATGGACGCGCTCGTGGGGACGGCTGCGGCACCGGGGCTGGGCCTTGCCGGCAAGGTGGGCATTCAGTGGCCGAGCGATATTGTGTGCGGCGCGCCCACGTTTGAAACGTCGTTTGCACGCGTCGCCGTCAACGGTGGCGCCGGTGCCGCAGGCATGTTCGGTGCCGTGACGGTGGATATTGAGCGCGCGGCGCTGGGCGAGCTTGGCGTGGATGTGGCTGACGAAGCGCTGGTCGAGGCATTGGCCACCGCCGTGTTGACCCGCGTGGACGCCTGGGCGGTTGTCGCCAACACGCCACAGGGTGCTGCTGGTCCGTTGGCTCCCGTGCTGGGCGAGTACTTCGACATGGTGCCACTGCTGGGCCGCCAGGTCGCGGCGGTGTCGCCCAACGGCTTGCCGCTTGCGGTCGGCGTGTTCGCTGGTCTGGACATCTGGGGCCGCGCGACCATCAAGACCGATGCCGGCGAGCAGGAGTTTCCGCCCGAGGCCGTGCGCATTCGCGGGCTGTGACGCGAGGCGCCAGCGCTCAAAGATGGCGATGACAACGAAGCCATCCTCGGCCCGCACCGAGGATGGCTTTTGTGTGACTGCAGGGTGGCCTCGCGGTCCTATTCCTCAAAACTGAAAAAATTTTCGATTTTGAGGAATAGGCTTGGCGACCATTTGCGGGGACTGTGGCATCGGGTGTGCCGACTTAGGTCCCTGTCCTACCCCTGCTCCTGCATGCGGCGGTAGATTTCGCAGATGCCCTTAATGGTGAGCTGACCGTCGACCACGTCGAAGGCATCGGTCGAATCGGCGACGATGCCGGCGAGACCGCCCGTGGCGATAACAGTGGCGTCCTCGCGGCCCAGCTCGCGCTTCATGCGCGTGACCAAGCCCTCGGCCATGGCGGCGGCGCCCATCACGGCGCCCACCTTGATGCACTCCTCGGTATCGCGGCCGATGGCGTGCTCGGGCGCCTCGAGCGGAACGCTGGCGAGCTTGGCGGCACGGGCGGCAAGTGCGTCCATGGAGATGCGGATGCCCGGCGCGATCGCTCCGCCAATGTAATAGCCGTCCTCATCGATGACATCGATATTGGTTGCGGTGCCAAAGTCCACCACGATCGCCGGGGCGCCGTAGAAAGTCTCGGCCGCAACGGCGTTGGCGATGCGGTCGGCACCCACAGCCTGAGGGCGTGCCGCACGCAGCTTGGTCACGGCGGCGGTCTGCGGGCCGATGACGATGGCGTCTGCCGCGATGCGGTCAGCCACGGCGTGCCACTCGCGCGAGAGCTGCGGCACCACGCCGGCAAAGGCGATCGCGTCGACCGCGTCGAGCGAAAGGCCGTACATCTTAAAGAAGCCCATCAGACGCACGTGGATCTCGTCGGCGGTATAGGAGCGGTCGGTGGGCATGCGCCACGACTGCACCAGCTCGTCTTCGTCAAACAGGCCCATGGCCGTCTGCGTGTTTCCCATATCGATAGCGAGCAGCATGTCTACTCCCGGTGTTGGCATAAAAGGACGCGCACCATTGTATACGCGCCGTCGACGGCGCTCGGCTGCGATTCGTATACGGTGATAGGGGCTGAGGGGTTTTAAATATGAAGGAATTATGCTCTACGAGATTTTCCTTGCCGTTTACCGAACTCCCACGTAATATTCTTATTTGCGCACATGAGGCGCCCAGACATTGCGGGGTGGAGCAGTCTGGTAGCTCGCCGGGCTCATAACCCGGAGGTCGTAGGTTCAAATCCTGCCCCCGCGACCAAGAACTTGCAGCTCGTCGGCCTAGCCGGCGAGCTTTTTTGTTATTTCGGGACCGTGCTTTCGGTCCAATTCTCAACCTCTCAAACAAAATCTCGATCTGTAACATCTAGACCCGATTTGGACGGCTAGGTGTTACAGATTGAGATGTTGAGTTCCCGCCCGGACGGTTTGTCTAAATCTGTAACACGAGGGACGGATTTTGCCGAGTTGTTGTTACAGATTGAGATTTTCCGGCAGGCGGGTTTGGTTTGTCTCAATCTGTAACAGGGAGGGGTCAAAAGTGGGCCTAGCTGTTACAGATCTAGATTGTTGAGGATGGGTTGAGAGGAATGTCTCGATCTGTAACAGTAAGACCCGGTTTTGCTGAGTAACTGTTACAGATTGAGACAAACCGACGGGCCGTCCCGCCCCATCCACCTGCCGCTACCTGTTATCCGCCGATTTCCGTTGCGCTGTTGTATTCCCATGCCATATCCTCTAGACAACTACGCGGCACCATCGCCGCCGCGCCTACAAGAGAGGAATGTCCATGACCGCACCTGCATCCAAGCTGCTCCAGCCCATTACGGTTGGCCCCCTTGAGCTCAAGAACCGCATTATGTTCCCGCCGCTTACCACCGGCTACGAGGAGCGCGACGGCTCCATTGGCGAGCGCAGCCTGGCTTTTTACGAGCGCCTGGCCCGTGGCGGCGTGAGCTACATCGTCATCGGCGATGTTGCTCCCGTTATGACCGCAAGCCCCACGCCCAAGCTTGCGACCGATGCCCAAATCCCCACGTTTAAGGCGCTGGCCGACGCCGTCCACAAGTACGGCGCCAAGGTTGCGCTGCAGCTGTTCCACCCCGAGTACGACGTGCCCGGCGTCGGTCGCATGGTCATGGGCTCCATGGCTGCCGCCAAGGCCGCGCAGGAGGCCAAGGCCGCCGGCGACGAGGAGACCTTTGCCGCCAAGATGGCCGAGTCCAACGAGATTCGCAAGCAGGCTTACGCCAAGCTGCATCACGACATGCAGCACTTTGTGAACGAGGCGAGCGTGGAGCAGCTCACCCAGATCAAGGAATCCATCGCCGCCTCGGCCGCCCGCGCACAGCAGGCCGGCATCGACGCCATCGAGGTCCACGGCGACCGTCTGGTGGGTTCACTGTGCTCGGCCATTCTCAACAAGCGCGCCGACGAGTACGGCGGCTCGTTCGAGAACCGCGTTCGCTACGCGCTGGAGGTCGTCGCTGCCATCAAGGAGGCCGCGCCGCAGCTGATGGTGGAGTACAAGCTCCCCGTGATCATGGAGAACCCCGACGGCACGCCGCGCGGCAAGGGCGGCCTGCAGCCCGACGAGGCCTGCGAGTTTGCCAAGCTGCTCGAGGATGCGGGCATCGACATGATCCAGGTTGCACAGGCCAACCACACCGGCAACATGGGCGACACCATTCCGCCCATGGGTGCCATGCCCTACAACTGGACGCTGCCCGTGGCCGAGCGCGTCAAGGCCCTGGTCTCCGTGCCGGTGGCAACCGTCGGCCGTGTTGTCTCGGTCGAGGCCGGCGAGAAGATTCTGGAAGACGGCGCCGCCGACATCATCGCCTATGGCCGCTCGCTCATGTGCGACCCCGACATTGCGCTGAAGGCCGCCACGGGCGAGCCCATTCGAGAGTGCCTCAACTGCAACAAGGGCTGCGTCGACGCGATTCAAAACCGCAAGTACATCTCGTGCGTGCTCAATGCCGAGAACGGCGACGAGGCGACCGTCGCCATTAAGCCGGGCGAGGGCGACAAGAAGATCGCCGTGGTGGGCGGCGGCATCGCCGGCCTGGAGGCCGCACGCGTGGCGGCCAAGCGCGGCTACGACGTGACCGTCTATGAGGCGAGCGATCATCTGGGCGGCCAGATTGTGCTGGCGGCTGCGCCCCCGCGCAAGGATGAGATCATGCGCTCGGTCGAGTACTACGAGAAGATTCTGCCTGGCCTGGGCGTGAAGGTTGAGCTCAACCATGTCGCTACTGCTGAGGACCTCAACGCTGCCGACGCCGCGATTGTGGCCGTGGGCGCGCACGACGTGGTCATCCCCGTTCCGGGTGCCGATTCGGACAAGGTCGTCTCGAGCTGGGACGTGCTGGCCGGCAAGGTGGAGCTTACGGGCCGCGTCGCCGTCATTGGCGGTGGCCTGGTGGGCACCGAGACTGCCGAGTACCTGCTGCAGCACGGCTGCGAGGTAACGATCGTGGAGATGCTCGACAAGATTGCCGCGGGCGAGTCCGAGACCATTCTGCCGCTGATTGTGAGCGACTTTGCCGAGCACAACGTGGAGCAGCATGTTAAGACCCGTCTGACCGCCATTACCGACGAGGGCGTGGAGGCTGTTCATACCGCTGAGGACGGCGCCGAGGAGCCGGTGAAGATCGCCTGCGATTACGTGGTGATGGCCGTGGGCTCCAAGGCCAACGCGTTTGACCTGGACGGCGTGACGGTGCCCGTGACTTGCGTGGGCGACTGCTCGGGCGAGCGCACCGCCGACATTGCGAGCGCCATTCGCACGGCATATCACGCGGCCAACGAGCTGTAGTTAACTTCGCGGCCAGGCGGGGCGGTAGCACGGATCTGCCTCGCCCGACTGCGTCCCATGGGGTGTCAACCGGGGCGGGGTCTGCAAGCGCAGCAGGTCCCGCCCTTTTTGTTTTGCTCCGGTGGAGGGCAGTGCGCGGTAATCATGAGGAGTGAGGACATCTACTACCTTGCAGGCCGCTCAAAATTATTGGGGGAGGGGTTAATAATTATATCCTCTATACCAAAAGACATAAAGAGATGCCAATTTTGGTGACAAGCGAATGACGATTAGCTGCGAGTCAGCTACCAGCGTAAATAATCGATAAAGAAACGTCGTAAATTGGTGCCAAATGCCCAGATAACGCCGCGTCTATTTTAATTAACTGTTTTGAGCAAACAGCAAAATGCTACTATCTAACATGCACGTAAGAAAGCAGATTAACGGTTAAGGCTAAGAAGTGGCAGGTATGTCGGAAGCACTAGGACTCGCACGCATGCGCCCGAGGTTAGGCAGCGTGCCGTCGAGGTCCTCCAAGAGGGGGTCGGTCATCGCGCCCTCGCCGCGGAGCTCGGCATTCCCCAGGCCACGGCTCGTCAGTGGGCCCGCGCGTATGCCGTGGGCGGTGCCGATGCCGTGCTCAACGCGGGCACTCGCCATCATACATATTCGTACGAGGTGAAACTCGCCGTGGTTAAGGACCGCATGGAAAACGGCCTTACGGTTCGCGAGGCTATGATCAAGCACAAGATTCCCAGCGAGTCTTCGGTCAAGGCTTGGTGCCGCCAGTACCGCGACGGCGGCGAGGCGGCGCTGGTCGATAAGCCGCGGGGTCGCAAGCCGCGCGTTAAAAAGCCGGAATAGCGAACGGGATGGTGCGCCCACGAGGCGCATTTTTCTTGCCGCGCCAACTTTTCGAACCGCCGCGAGCCTATCGGGACATCCTTCAACGTGGCCAATAAACCGCACACAGTGGCCCGCGCGCCCGTCGCTGCGGTAAGGAAACGTCACCCTCTACTCCAGTGCGGACGTGCCCTTACCCCGTACGCCTAAAACTCCCCAGTTGACCGAAAACCTGCCACCGCAACCCTGTAATTGAGCTATAACGTTAAACAATTGCAGCGTTTTTGCATGGGGGAGTGATGGTATGACGCTACTGTATTTCCTTACCCTGTTTCCGCTGGTACCGGCGCTGGGCATGCTGCTCGCGCGCGGTGACCGCGCCCGCGATGCGGTGGGGCTCATAGGTTCCGGCATTATTATGGCGGTGACAGTTGTAGTCGCCGTCATGTTTTTTGGCACGGGTCCGCAGAGCTTTGAGGTTGCCCCCGGCACCTCGCATGTGCTCTCGATCATCAGCTCCGTCATCGACGTAATTCTGTGCGCCGTCATCCTGTACAACGCGCACAAATATAAGAACGCGCTTACCACGGTGCTCGGCATAGTCCAGCTGGTGGGCTCACTCGCCTTTGCAGCCATGACGCTGCCCGCGGCCGAAGCCGTCACCGCCACGCCGCTCTACCTAGACTACATGAGCGTGATCATGGTCCTCGCCGTCGGCATCGTCGGCAGCCTAATCTGCGTGTATGCCCTGGGCTACATGAAGGACTTCCAGGCCCATGACGAGCACGAGGCCGCGCTGCGCGGGCAGACCGCGCCCGATCGACGCCCGCAGTTCCTGGCGCTTATGTTCCTGTTCCTCTCGGCCATGTTCGTCATCGTGACGAGCGACAACCTTGAGTGGCTGTTCTGTGGCTGGGAAATCACCACCGTGTGCTCGTTCCTTATGATTGGCTACACGCGCACGCCCGAGGCCATTAAAAACGCCTTCACCCAGATCATCCTGAACATGCTGGGCGGCATCGCGTTTTTGGCGGGCCTTATGTTCCTGCACGTCAACGGCATGCCGCTGACCATCTCGGGCATGATCGAGCTTTCCGGCGCCGGAACCGCGCAATCCGCGCTGCTGGTGATGCCGGTCATTCTACTGTCGCTCGCCGCACTCACCAAGGCCGCACAGATGCCGTTCCACACTTGGCTGTTGGGTGCCATGGTTGCCCCCACGCCCACGAGCGCCCTGCTGCACTCGTCGACCATGGTCAAGGCCGGCGTGTTCCTGATGGTCAAGCTGAGCCCGCTCTATGCCATCTATCCCGTGACCGGTTTTATGGTTACGAGTGTGGGTGCCATCACGTTTTTGCTCGCTGCCCTCATGGCCATCTCGCAGAGCAACGCCAAACGCGTACTCGCGTACTCCACCATTTCCAACTTGGGCCTCATCAGCGCCTGCTTGGGTGTCGGCGCGCCCGAGGCCGTATGGGCGGCCATCTTCCTGATCTTGTTCCACACGGTGGCCAAGTCGCTGCTGTTCCTGTGCGTGGGCACGGCCGAGCATCATATCGGCAGCCGCGATATCGAGGACATGGACGGTATGTTCAGCCGCATGCCGCACCTGACGCGCCTGATGATGCTGGGCATCATGGGCATGTTTGTGGCGCCGTTTGGCATGCTCGTGTCCAAGTGGGGCGCCCTGGTGGCGTTCGCGCAGACCGGCAACGTACTCATGATCATGGTGCTTGCCTTTGGCTCGGCCGCGACGTTCTTTTTCTGGGGCAAGTGGCTTGCCAAGCTTTCGGGCGTCGACCCCACGGCTCAAAACGTTGAGGTCAATGTCCATAAGACCGAATGGATGGCGCTCAACACCATCGCCGCACTGCTGATTCTGTGCTGTGTGGCGTTCCCGGTTATCTCGAGCGGTCTGGTGTCGCCTTACTTGGCCATGGTGTTTGGCCGTGTGCCGTACGTTATCGGCAAGGACGCCATGTATCTGATGGTGGTTATCGTGGCGTTTATCGCCGTGGTGCTGCTGACTTCATTCCGCGTGAGCAACAAACCGCACGTAAACGTATATCTTTCGGGCGTGGGAACCGACAATTACCGCCATTTCCGCGGCTCGATGGGACATGAGGTGAAGGCCGAAAAGCGCAATTGGTACTCGGAGGACGCCCTTGGCGAGAAGCGTATTGGCCCCGCGGGTAGCGTCGTGTGCTGCAGCATTATCTTGTTTGCGCTGCTGTGCTGCGCGTGGATTGGGCCCGAGCGGCTTGCCATGAGCGCGCCCTCGGTGCTGCGCGGCAAGTATTTCGAAGGCTCGGGCGTCGTGGGCATATTTATTGGCACCGTGGCGTTTGCCCTGATTGCGCCGCTTGTGGGCGGCCTGATCGACGGCGTTGACCGCAAACTTTCGGCCCGCATGCAAGGCCGCGTGGGTCCGCGCCTGATCCAGCCCTTCTACGACGTTGCCAAGCTGCTGCGCAAGGCTCCTGCCAGCGTAAACACCATGGACGATACCTACATGGCGTGCGCGCTCATCTTTACCGTGGTGGGCGGCGGCATCTTTGTGTCGGGTTCCAACACGCTGCTGTGCGCCTTTATGGTTACGCTCGCCGCGATCTTTGTGGTACTGGCGTCCGCCTCGACGCAAAGTCCGTTTGCCCAGGTTGGCGCCGACCGCGAGCTGCTGCAGGTTATGAGCTACGAGCCCGCCGTTCTGCTGATGAGCGTGGGCCTGTATCTTGCCACCGATAGCTTTGATTCCATCGCCGTGACGGGGCAGTCAGCCCCCATCATCGTGTACAGCGCGCCCATTTTCCTCGCGCTGCTCGCGGTGCTTACCATCAAGCTGCGCAAGTCGCCGTTCGATCTTTCGTACTCGCATCACGCGCATCAGGAGATTGTCCAGGGCGTCGCCACCGAGATGAGCGGCGGCACGCTGGCCAAGATGACCCTTATGCACTGGTGCGAGACCGTGCTGTTTTTGATGTGGGTGGGCATGTTCTTCGTCTGGGACAACCCGGTGAGCTGGGTGGTCGCCCTGGTCGTGATGGTCGCGACGTATTTTGTCGAGGTACTGATCGATAACACCTTCGCACGCAGCACCTGGCGCAGCTGCTTTAAGCTCGGATGGGGCGTGGCGCTGGTGTTTGGCCTGCTCAACCTTATGCCCATCCTCGTCGACGTGTTTATTTAGGAGGCGGCATCCATGGATCATAAAATGTCACGCTCGCCGTGGGTTATTCATTACGACGGCTCGAGCTGCAACGGATGCGATATCGAGGTGCTGGCCTCGCTCACGCCGTTGTTCGATGCGGAGCGCTTTGGCGTGGTCAACACCGGCAACCCCAAGCATGCGGACATCTTTTTGGTGACGGGGTCGGTCAATGCCCAGAACCTGCCCGTCGTGCGCCAGATCTACAACCAGATGCTCGAGCCCAAGTGCGTGGTGGCCTGCGGCATCTGCGCGTGTTCGGGCGGTGTATTCCGCGATGCCTACAACGTGATCGGCGGCGTGGACCGCGCGATTCCCGTGGACGTGTACGCGCCCGGATGCGCCATTCGCCCCGAGACCGTGATCGATGCCATCGTGGAGGCGTGCGGCATCCTGGACCAGAAGGAGGCCGTGATGCGCGCCGGCGGCGACCCGCTTACCGTAGGCGGTGCCGCTGCCTGGGACGGCGGCGTTGAGCTGGGCGAGGACGGGTTTGTGGCAGTTACGGGGGCTGGCGACACGCCCGCTGGGACGCCAGCCGCGCCCGTCGCTGCAAAGGAGGCCGAGTAATGCAAAAGGCTATCTATACCACCGTTGGGATCGACGAGCTCCTGTCGCATGTCCAGGCGCTCAAGGGCGTCGGCGCGCGCTTTGTGCAAATGCACGCCGAGCGCAACGTCGACGACGGCACGTATCGCTTGGTCTATACGTTTATCAACGTTCGCGCTGCTCAGGAGCAGATCGCCCAGGACGGCAGTTATGCGATTGAGAACCTGGTGGTTGAGGGAATTGATCGGTACCAGGAGATTCCGTCCGTCAGCTCGTACTATCCGGCGGTATTCCCGTTTGAAAACGAAGCGCACGATCTATTTGGTCTTGCCATCACCGACATGCAGATCGACTTTAAGGGCTTTTTCTACCAGGTTTCGACTGCCGAGCCCATGAGCGTTATCACGCCCGAGGTGAAGGCCTCGCGCGAGAAGGCCATGAAGGTCCGTGCCGCCGCCGAGGCCAAGGCGCGCAAGGCCGCTGCCGAGAAGGCTGCCGCGGCTGCGGCTGCTGCAGGGGAGAGCACTGCGAGCGCCGGCGATGCCGCGGGCGCCGCTGCTCAGCCCGCTGCGGCTGCCGGCTCCGATGCTCAGCATGATGAGGCTGCTGCGAAGGCCGCGCTCAAGGCCGCCGAGATGGAGGCAAAGCTCGCCGCCATGGATCCCGAGAAGGCGGCCAAGGTCCGCGCGGCGCTTGCCGCCAAGGCCGCCCGCGACAAGCAGAAAAAGGAGGCGTAAGGTCCATGGCACATCGCTCCGTTATTCCGTTTGGCCCGCAGCACCCGGTGCTGCCCGAGCCGCTTCATCTGGACCTGGTGATCGAGGACGACCGCGTTATCGAGGCAATTCCGCAGATCGGCTTTGTGCACCGCGGACTCGAGAAGCTCACCGAAAAGCGCGACATGCATCAGTTTGGCTACATCGCCGAACGCATCTGCGGCATCTGCGCCGTGGGCCACAGCTACGGCTATGCCACAGCCTGCGAGCGCATGCTCGACATCGAGGTGCCCGGCCGCGTGCAGTATATCCGTACTATTTTGCACGAGCTTTCGCGCATTCACTCGCACCTGCTGTGGCTGGGCCTGCTCGCCGATGCCTTTGGTTTTGAGGCGCTGTTCTATCGGTCGTGGACCCTGCGCGAGCAGATTCTCAAGATCTTTGAGAGTACTTGCGGCGGGCGCGTGATTCTGTCGATTAACGAGATCGGCGGCCTTAAGCACGATATCGAGGACTCCGAGCTGGCCGGCATTGTCCAGACGCTCGATGCCATGCGCCCCGACTACGAGGCCCTGGTGCATACGTTTTTGGACGACAACAGCTGCGGCGAGCGCCTGCATGGCGTGGGCGTGATCAGCAAAAAGGACGCGCTGGAGCTTTCGATGGTCGGCCCGTTCGGTCGTGCCTCGGGTGTGGATTACGACGTGCGTATGTTCGGCGACGGTGCCTATGCGGATCTGGCTGCGTTTGAACCCATCGTTGCCACCGACGGCGATTGCTATGCCCGCTGCCAGGTGCGTTGCGCCGAGGTCACGCAGGCCATGGACATCATTAAGGAGCTTGTGGGCAAGATTCCGCACGACGGCATCGGCGGGCGCACCAAGCTCACGCCGGCCGACGGCGCGCGCGGCGAGGTTGTGATTGAGCAGCCGCGCGGTGAGGCGTATTACTATGTGCGCGGCAACGGCACCAAGAACCTGGACCGCTTCCGCGTGCGCACGCCGACGTCGCAAAACCTGGCGGGTCTGACACATGCGCTGCAGGGCGTGCTCCTTGCCAACGTGCCCATGATTATCCTGACCATCGACCCCTGTATTAGCTGCACGGAAAGGTAGGCGCGGCATGAGTTTGCTGACATTTGCCAAGACGGCCTTGGGTTCCATGGTCAAACAGCCGGTCACGGTGTGCTATCCGCAGGAAAAGCTCGCAGCGCCCGAGCGCCTGCGCGGGCATATCGTCAACGATATGGACGTGTGCATCTGCTGCGGGATGTGCGCGCGCCGCTGCCCGGCGGGCGCGCTTGCGGTCGATCGCAAGGGCGGCACCTGGTCGATTGATCCGTATGCTTGTGTGGTGTGCGGCGAGTGCATCGAGAGCTGTCCTAAACACTGCCTGACTATGGACACCGCTCGCACCCCAGTCGCAGCGGACAAGACTCCCACGGTAGAAACCAAGCCGGAATAGCGCTGGAATAGGGCCGGTGGGGCAAAAATGCCCCACCGGCCCCGCGCTTGAACGCGCGGTTGGGCCGCCACGAACAAAACTATGCCGGATTACGGGGCTGGATAGCGAACCTCCGACCATACAGAAAATCGCAAAAACAAACCAGCAGGTAGATTGCTTGCCGTTTTTCAAAAAATGAAGGTATGGATGAGGGCCTCGACTTTAGCCCCGTAATCCGGCATAGTTTTGAAATGACACCATATCCGTAACAGCCCTTGATCTCCCGTGGACAGAGGGAAACGGATCATTTTGGCCTCGCGAGGGCCGCCGCGTGACCCGTCTGCCACGAAATGGGTCTATCTACTACGTTTAGGCGGCAGTCCTCGACCACGGCAAGTAATGCGAAATGAAAGCCGCAGGTAGAACGCCTGCGGCTTTCATGAAACGCGGTTATGGTCGGAGGTACCGGACTAAACATAGTAGATAGGCCAGTTTCGTGGCGAGCACCACCAATAGATCCCCTGGGGACGGAGGAAAACGGGTTCTTTTGCCCCGTCCATCTTGAGTCGCACCCGTTTTCCTGCGAAAACGCTCGTGTCTCAACTTTGGTGAGACATTTGTCTCACGCCTAAAAATGAATCTGGAACGTGTGTCACCTGCCCTAATTGTGTCTCATTTCGTAACTTTAGGCTGATGCAAGGTCTGAGCCTGCGAGAAGGGAGACGCGATGAGTAAGTACACGAGGGGTCTCTTGGCGGTGATGCTGGCCGTAGTGCTTGTGTTGCCGGCTGCAGCATTTGCCATGCTGCCCGAGGCCAACGCCAGGTCCAGTACCGGAATGGACGGACCGACAATGAGCGGAAAGGTCGTCGTCGATCCCGACACCAGCGGACGCTGGGAAATCTGGGCGGCCGGTCACAACGGTAATAAAGTAACGACTCAAAACATCGGCCGAATCTGGACCGACAAGACGGTCGAGGCAACTGAGGAAAACGAAGAGTCGGATTTTCTGACCACGCTTTCGGCCATGTCCTCGACGTCTAATTCAACCGTGACGGTCACTACGCCGCTCGACATCGTGATGGTGCTGGATGCATCTGGCTCGATGGATGATCCTATGGGTGGCGGAGATCGCACCAAGCGTATCGATGCACTGAAGAACGCTGCGAACAGCTTTATCGATACCATCGCCAAACAAAACGAGAGTATCGAGGGTGTCGATAGGCAACATAGGGTTGCCATTGTTAAGTTTGCGGGCGAGAAGTCCAACAATATCGGCAACGATACGTATGGAAGATGGTACAACTACAATTACACACAGGTAATGAAGGGCCTGACCGATTGCTCTGGCGGCAATGTGACCATTCTCCAGAACACCATTAAGAGAATTCAGCCCAGCGGTGCCACGCATGCCGACTATGGTTTGGAACTGGCTAGGGATATTCCTTCTGGTCGCGCAGGCGCCAAGAAGGTCGTTGTGTTCTTTACTGACGGCACTCCAACGAGTGACAACACGTTCGACTCTGGCGTCGCCAACAAGGCTGTGAAGGCTGCCAAGAACATGAAGGACAGCCAGGCCACCGTTTATACTATCGGCATCTTTGATGGCGCGGACCCCAGCGCTGGTATCCAGGATTCGGGAAAAAGCCAAAAAGAGAACAAGTTCATGCAGGCCGTATCGAGCAACTACCCCAATGCCACGGCATGGAATGCTCATGGTGCACGCCCGGAAAACTCCGACTACTACAAGTCGGCGACCAATGCCGAAGAGCTCAAGAAGGTCTTTGACGACATCTCACAGGCCATCACATCGGAGGCGCCTTATCCGACCGAAATTGATAAGGGCTACGACGCGACCAAGTCCGGTTACATCACGTTTACCGATGAGCTGGGCGACTTTATGCAGGTCGACAGCTTCACCGAGGTCGTCATCAACGGCACGCCGTTTACCAAGGCGAGCAAGACGGTCAACAAAGAAACCAAGACCGATACGTACGAGTTCGATGGCAAAGCAAAAGACCTGCTCATTACCGTGCAGCGTGCTGGTGATGACAATGCCCAGAAGGGCGATGTCGTAACGGTCAGCATTCCTGCGTCGTTGATTCCGCTGAGCCACTTTAAGACCGTAGACGGCAAGCTTTCGGTCGACAGCGCTCAGCCTATCCGCGTGAAGTACACCTCGAGCGTGAAGAGCACTGCGCTCGACAACCTGTTTACGCCCGAGAAGGTAACGGGGCTCAAGGATTACATCGAGAACAATACGACCGTTGCCAACGGCGCCAAGACCGTGAATTTCTACGCGAACAAGTGGGCTGCCGGCGATCTGGGCAATACGGTTGCGACCTTCGAGCCGGCCGACACCAACCGCTACTACTACTTCCAGAAACAGACCCCTATTTACACGGACAAGGACTGCACGCAGCCTGCAAAGAATTCGCTGGCAGATACCGGCACCTATTACTACAAGGATGAGTTTGAGGAGCAGGGCGAAAACGGCGAGGCCAAGCCCGCCTCTGCCGTCATCGAGTTTATCGGCGGCGACGCTGCGAAGTTTGACGGCGCTATTGTTGCTGACGAGGACGGCAACCTTTCGTTTAGCGTGGGAACCGCGCGCCTAGCCTTTATCGACGAGCTCCACACCACCAAGGAGAGTGTGGGAGGCAACAACACTGGTACCGCGACTGACGTTCTCAATCCCAAGTGGAACAACGTGTCCGCCAAGGCGACCGCGACGCATGTCAATTCCTACCTGGGAAACAACGGCAAGATCAGCTTTAACGTGACGCCGACAACGGTGGATACCAAGGCCAGCTTTGGCCTGACCAAGGTGCTCGAGGGCCGCGACTGGACGGATGCGGACGAGTTTAAGTTTGAACTCTCCGCGACGTCCGAGAACGATGCTCCGATGCCCGCGTCCGCGACCGTGACCGTGACCAATGACGATTTGAGCGAAGAGGGCAAGGCTGCCATTAACTTCGGCGAGATCACCTACAACAAGCCGGGCGAGTACACCTATGAGGTCCGCGAGGTCAAGGGCGACGCCGGTGGCATTACCTACAGCAAGAACGTTGCCACGTTCAAGGTGACTGTGACGGCTAACGCCAAGGGCGAGCTTAAGGCCGACGTTGAAAAGACCTCGGGTGAGACTAAGTTCACGAACACCTATAGCGCCAAGACGGAAACCCCGCTGACTCTTGAGGCAACCAAGAAGCTCACGGGGCGCCCGATGGCCGATGACGAATTTAAGTTTGCGCTGAGCTATGCGGGGCACGACGAGGTTCTGCTGGATGCAACCAACAAGGGCGGCAAGGTTGAGTTCGGTCCGCTGACGTATACGACCGAGTCGCTTGCCAAGCTGGTCAAGGAAGACAAGGCGTCGGTTGACGCTAGCTCAGACAAGCCCACGTGGACCATTCGCTACATTGCTGCCGAGCAGACCGACAAGCTGCCTGCGGGCGTGAGCGCCACCGTGTCGGCAATTGACGCATATGTAACCGTTGTCGACAACGGCGATGGTACCCTGACGGCGACGGCTGTCTACGGCGATACCGGCAACGAGTTTGTGAACGCCTACACTGCCGAGTCTGCCGAGACATCGCTTGTGGGCAAGAAGAATCTGCTGGTTCCTGCTGGCCTGACCCCGGCTGACATTGCCGGCAAGTTCACCTTTACCGTGACCGGTGAAGAGGGCGCACCCTTGCCCGCGAACGCGAGCGTGACCAATGATGCCAAGGGCAAGGTCGACTTTGGCAAGATTACCTTTACGCTCGACGACCTTAACAAGGCTCTGGGCGAGAAGCCCGAGAAGCGCGAGCATACCTTTACCTACACCGTGACCGAATCCGGCGAGGTCGCTGGCGTGACCAACGACGCCAAGCCTCCGCGTACGGTTTCCTTCACCGTGACCGATGACAGCAAGGGCAATCTGAGGGTGTCCCGCAAGCCGGACGGCGATGTGGCATTTACGTTCACCAATACCTACAGCGTGACGCCTGTCAAGACGAGCGTCACCGACCAGATCGCCGCGACCAAGGTCCTGACCGGCCGCGACATGGCTGAGGGCGAGTTCTCCTTCGAGCTCGTCGAGGGCGAGGGCAAGGACGCCAAGGTCGTTGCCACCGGCAAGAACGCCGCCGATGGCAAGATCACGATGAGCCCCATCGAGTACACCAAGGCCGGAACGCACACCTATACGCTGCGCGAGGTCAAGGGCGGAACCACCAGCAAGGGCATCACCTACAGTGACGCCAAGTACACCATCGAGACCACCATCACGGACAAGGGCGACGGTACGCTCAGCGCCACGCATGTTCTGAAGGACGTCAAGGTTGCCGAGTTCAAGAACTCCTACAACGTGACCCCCAAGAGCTCCAGCGTCACCGACCTGATCACCGCGGACAAGGTCCTGGACGGGCGCGACCTCAAGGCTGGCGATTTCCGTTTCGAGCTCGTCGAGGGCAATAACGTGGTCGCCACCGGTACCAACAATGCCGACGGCAAGATCGTAATGGATCCCGTCACCTACACTGCGGCTGGCGAGCACACCTACATACTGCGCGAGACCAAGGCCGGCACCACCGAAAACGGCGTTACTTACAGCACCGCTGAGTACACTATTGTGACCACCGTCAAGGATAACAACGATGGCACCCTCAGCGTGGAGCACAAGCTGCAGAATGTTGACAAGGCGACCTTCGAGAACGCCTACACCGTAACCCCCAAGAGCTTCAGTGTTACTGATCAGATCACGGCGACCAAGGTCCTGACCGGGCGCGATCTCAAGGAAGGCGAGTTCTCCTTCGAGCTCGTCGAGGGCAACGATGTTGTCGCCACCGGCAAGAATGACGACCGCGGCAAGATCAAGATGAGCCCCATCGAGTACACCGCTGCCGGCAAGCATACTTACACGCTGTGCGAGGTCCCGGGCGACGCCAACAACGGCATCACCTACGACGGCAAGACCTACACCATTGAGACGACCATCACCGACAAGGGCGACGGCACGCTCGAGGCGAAGCATGTCCTGAATGGAGCCGACGAGGCGAAGTTCAACAACAGCTACAAGCCGAATCCTGACGAGTTCAGCGTCACCGACCAGATCACCGCGAATAAGGTCCTGACCGGACGCGAGCTTGCTGCCGGCGAGTTCTCCTTCGAGCTCGTCGAGGGCGAGGGCAAGGACGCCAAGGTCGTCGCCACCGGCACCAACAATGCCGAAGGCAAGATCACGATGAACGCCGTGAAGTACGACAAGCCCGGCAAGCACACCTACACGCTGCGCGAGGCCAAGGGCAACGCCGGCGGTATCACCTACAGCGATGCCAAGTTCACCATCGAGACCACCATCACCGATAACGGCGACGGCACTCTCAAGGCCGAGCATGTCCTGAAGGGCACCGAGCCCGCCGAGTTCAAGAACACCTACAGCGTGACCCCGCTCAACGCAGAGCTCGACTTTGACCTGAGCAAGGCCATCGACGGTCGCGACTGGACGGACTCCGACAAGTTCAGCTTTACCATCACCGCTCCCGAGGGCACCCCGCTGCCCGAGCCTGCAACCGTAACTGTGAGCAAGAAGGACGCGAAGGACGGCATCGCCGCCATCAAGTTCGGCAAGATTCACTACACGGCTGCCGGAACCTACAAGTACGAGATCCGCGAGAACGCGGGCAGCGCGGCCGGCATGACGTATGACGGACATGTCGCGACCGCCGAAGTGACCGTGACTGATAACGGCAAGGGCGTCCTGACCGCCAACGTCACCAAGAAGGAAAGCGGCCGCTTCACCAACACGTACCGCTCTGAGCTCGATTACGCCGCGGCCGGCGGCCTTAAGCTCAGCAAGACCCTCTCCGGACGTCCCATGACCGAGGGTCAGTTCACCTTTACCGTGACGCCCGCCGACGAGGCTTCGGCCATCGCGCTCGGCCTGCACGAGGGCGCCAACGTGTACAAGTCCCCTGCAACGGCAGAGGCAACGGTTGGTCTGATCGACATCCTGGCCGGCCATGAGGTCAAGTTTACGCAGGCTGCCGCGGGTAAGACCTTTACATACACCGTTGCCGAGAAGAACGATGGCCTGCCCGGCTACACCTATGACGACGCTGTCCGCACCGTGACGATCGCTATCGCCGACGATGGCGCCGGCACGCTCACTGCCACCACGACCGTTACTGGCAACCCCGATAAGGGAACGCTGGTAACCGAGTACAAGACTGGTACCGCTACGGTCGAGAGCGCCGTGGTCCCGTTCGTCAACAGCTATAGCGCCACGACCGATGCACCTGGTGGTGCCGTTGCTCAGGTCGTTGCCACCAAGACCCTGACCGGTCGTCCGCTGGCCGATGGCGAGTTCTACTTTGGCATCGCCTATGCGGGCGAGAAGGAAGCCATCGAGGGTACGTGCGTTACCAACGTTAACGGCCAGGTGAGCTTTGGCGCTCTGCATTACACGACCGAGATGCTCGCCGATCTGGTAAACGCCAAGCGCGCCATTCGTACCGACACGGATGCCAAGCTTGCATGGACTATCGGTTACACCGCCTTTGAGTTCACGCCGCAGCTCGCGGCTAAGGGCATCACGGCCGCAACGCCGAGCTTTAGCTTTAAGGTCATCGTCGTCGACAACGGTGACGGGACCCTGACGGCGACGCCCGCCTACGACGGCATTCAGCCCTTGTTCGAGAACGTCTACGGCGCCGATGCCGTTGACGCTGCGCTCGCCGGCACCAAGAAGCTCCAGGCAGCCGAGGGCCTGACCCCGGCCGACATCGCGGGCAAGTTCACCTTCACCGTGACTGCCGACGAGGCTGGTGCCCCGATGCCCGAGCACACAACCGTGACCAACGACGCGGCCGGCAACGTGGACTTTGGCAAGATCCACTTTACGCTCGACGATCTCAACCGCGCCCTGGGCGTGACGGACGATGCGACCGATAAGGCCGAGGCAGACGAAGCTGACGAGGCCGAGGCTGAAGAGGCAGAGGATGAAGAGGCCGACGCCGACGCTGATGCCAACGCCGACGAGCCCAGCGACGAGTCCGAGCCCGCAGCCCCCACCGCCCCGCGCTCGCACACCTTTACCTACACGGTGACCGAGTCCGGTAGCGCCCCTGGCGTGGCCAACGACACCAACGCCACGCGCAAGGTTTCCTACACCGTGACCGATGACGGTGCTGGACATCTGATCGTCAAGCGCGACGGCGGCGACGGTGCGGCCTTTACGTTCACCAACACGTACGGCGTGGCACCTACCGATTCTTCCGTGACCGATCAGGTCAAGACGGTTAAGCGTCTGACCGGCCGCGACCTTGCAGCTGGCGAGTTCACGTTTGAGCTGCTCGAGGACGGCGTGACTGTCGCTAGTGGCACCAACGACGCCAACGGTGACGTTACGCTGAGCCCGATCCGCTACGAGGCGCCCGGTACGCACACGTACACGCTGCGCGAGGCTTGCCCCAACGCGCTCGGCCTGTACAAGGGCGTCACCTATGACGGCACGACCTACACCGTCGTGACCACCGTCTCCGACAACGGCGACGGCACGCTGACCGCGACGCACGAGCTCGAGGGAACTACCGAGTCGGCTGGCTTTACCAACAAGTATCACGCCATGCCCACGCAGGCTTCCATCGGCGCTATCAAGGTGCTCGAGGGACGCGAGCTCAAGAAGGACGAGTTTAGCTTTAAGCTCGTTGGCGAGGACGTCGAGTCCACCGTCACCAACGATGCCGACGGCAAGATCAACTTCGACAAGTTCGAGTACGACGAGCCTGGTACGTACGCCTACACCATCAGCGAGGTCAAGGGCGACGAGGCCGGTATGACCTACGACAAGTCCGTCTTTACCGCGACCGTCAACGTGGTCGACGACGGCGAGGGTAACCTCAAGGCGAACATCGCCTTTACCAAGGGCGACAAGAGCGTCGAGGGTATCGTGTTCAACAACACGTACAAGAAGCCCGAGACACCCGTGCCGACGCCCGATCCCGGCACGCCCAAGACCGTGACGAACATCGTCAAGACGGTCAAGGGTTTCCTGCCCACCACGGGTGACCAGCAGGCCGCCGCACTGCTCATGGCATTCGTCATCGCCATGGCCGGCGTCGGAGCCCTGGTCTGGGGTATCCGTAAGCGCTAGGCACGCTGGCAGCGCCCGGGGCCAGAAGGCCCCGGGCGGCCGGCGGGGAGCCAGAACATAGCCCCATCCCCAGCCCCAGCCGCCACGGAGGTATCTCCCTCCTCCGTGGCGGCGCTTTTGTGCGTAGGCGAGAAGGGTTCGCCACGAAACCGGCCCATCTACTACGTTTAGTCCCTTACCCCCAACCATGCCAAAAAACGCGAAAACAAAACCGCAGGTAGAACGCCTGCGGTTTTGTTCAAAACGAAGGTATGGTCAGGGGTATCGAGTCAAACGTAGTAGATGGGCCGGTTTCGTGGTTGGCGCCGCCGAATGATCCCCCGGGGACGGAGGAAAACGGATCATTTTTGGCTTGAAGCGGCTTACGGAGACACTTGACGTGGTCGCTCGGACAAAACTATGCCGGTTTACGGGGCTGAGTCACGAGTCCCCAACCATGCCGATATTCGTGAAAATAAAACCGCAGGTAGACGAGCTGTCATTTTGCAGAAAACGCGGGTATGGATGGGGGTCCTGAGTTTAGCCCCGTAAACCGGCATAGTTTTGAAATGGCATTAAATCGGCAGCAGCCATTTTGCTACGCCGGAGCGGTCGGTCGTCGGACAACTACCCTCGCAGGTAGGCGATGGCGATTTGGGTGCGGTTGCGCAAGCCCATTTTGGCCAGGATCGAGCTAATGTGGTTGCGCACCGTGCCTTCGCCCATATAGGCGGTGGCGGCAATCTCCTTGTTGTCGAGGCCGCGGGCGATGAGCTCTGCGACTTCGAACTCGCGGTCGGTCAGGCTGACAAAGGCCGCGGGCCGGTGGGTCGCACCGGCTTCAGCGTTCGCCCCATCAAAGTCGACATCCTCGATTGCCTTGCCCTCGAGCACACGCTTGCCAGCCATGACCTGCGCCAACGCCGGCGGAATGGCGGCGACATCGGTTTTGATCAGATAGCCGCGGGCGCCCAGTTTAAGCGCCGACACAATGTACTCGTCATCCGAGAATGTCGTCAGAAACACCACGCGCGCCGAAGGGTCGCGCTCAAGGATCTCGCGTGCCGCCGAAAGTCCGTCGCGCCCCGGCATCTGAATGTCGAGCAGTGCGATATCGGGCGCGTGTTCGGCATAGAGCGAAACCGCGTCGTTGCCGTTGGCGCCGGTGCCCACTACCTCGATCTGCGGCTGGGCGCCCAGGATAATCTTGAGCGAATCGACCACCAAGCGGTCGTCGTCGACAACAATGAGCCTCATCGGGCGTCATCTCCTTGCTGCTTGGGAACGGTGGCAAACACGCGCCAGCCGGGGGAGCCGGCACGCGGGCCGGCGGTGAAGGTGCCGCCAAGCGCCTCGATGCGCTCGCGCATGGAGGCGAGCCCCATGCCCTCCGTGGCGCCGCGGCCGCTTGCTTGGACCCCGTCCGCGCCATCGTCGGTAACGATGAGCTGGTAAAACGACGGATGCTCCATGCACCGTACGGTGACGGTCTGGGCGCAAGCGTGGCGCATGGCGTTGGAAAGCGCCTCGCGCAGCACCGCCGCAAAGCAGTTGGCGACATTTGCGGGCGCATGCTCGGCCAAAACTTCAAGCTCAACCTGCGGGCCGCCGTCCGAGCGCGCGCCTTCAACAATGCGTTCGAGCTGCACGGAAAGGTCGACGGCGTTGTCGTTGAGCGCGTGGACGCTGACGCGTACGAGCTGGAGCGCCTCGTCAACCGTGCGTTTGACGTCGGCGAAATCGGCGGCGACGCCAGGCTCGTCGGCGTGGACCACGCGAAGGGCTTCGGCCTGCAGCGAGGCGCGCGTGAGCTGGTGGCCGACGTTATCGTGGATCTCGCGCGCGATACGGGCGCGTTCGGCGAGTGTCGCGAGCTCGACTTCGTAGTCCTGGCGGTCGGCAAGATCGCGGTTGCGCGCTTCGAGCGCGAGGGCTCGTTCCTGCAGCTCGTCGCGGGTACGGCGCATGCGCTTTTGCTCACGCTCCAGCTGGGCTGTGCGCAGTGACAACAAGGTGGCGGCAACCGAAAGGATAGCGGTCAGCAGAAGCGTTCGGGAGGTGAGCGCGTCGGTGCGAAGGTCCGCGACGAGCGCAAGGGCAAAAGCGGAGCCAATGCCCAGCGCGACCCAGGCGTGCTCACGGCGCACGCGCCGCGCGATGTCATAGAAGGCGAGAGGCGCAAACGGCACAAACGGCGGCACGAAGACGGCCGCGATGATGCAGGCGTAGCTCGCGGCCTCGCTCACACGGCGGGCGCGGTTTCCCTGTGCGACCTCGGCCAGTGAGGTGGCAATAACGCCAAGGCAAAACGCCGCAACCAGACGAGCGTCCACAGCAAGGCCCGTGGCGGCTGCGATGCAGCACGCCAGCACGATCGATTTGTCGAATAGCCTGTTCATACGGGTATTGTACGCGATGCCGCGCACGGGGGAGGCACTACCCGGAGCAACCGTGACATTCCTCCCACGCGGCAAAGCGGGGGCGTCGGCGGGCCACGCGACCGAGCCCCCGCACTCGTGACAAAGCTCACTGGTGCGCGCCGGCCGCTCCTGCGATGATGCAATCGTACCGGGCCGCAAGCAACAGAAGGGCCGCCTCATGACAGACATCGTCCACGTCGAAAACCTCGTCAAGCGCTACGACGATCTTATCGCGCTCGACCACTTTAACCTGAGCATCGCCCCCGGCGAGATCTTTGGCCTGCTGGGCCCCAACGGCTCGGGCAAGACCACGTCCATCAACTGTATTCTGCAGCTGCTCGCCTACGACAAAGGCACTATCGAGCTGTTCGGCGAGCCCATGACGCCCGCCCGCTACGACCTCAAGCGCCGCATCGGCGTGGTCCCGCAGCAAGTTGCGGTGTTCGACGAGCTCACGGTGCGTGAGAACATCGACTATTTCTGCAGCCTTTACGTTAGCGACCGCAAGCGCCGCCGCGCGCTGGTGGACGAGGCGATCGACTTTGTCGGGCTGGGCGACTTTGCCAAGTTTCGCCCCGGCAAGCTCTCGGGCGGCCTGGCGCGTCGCCTCAACATTGCCTGCGGCATTGCGCACAAGCCCGAGCTCATCTTCTTTGACGAGCCTACGGTGGCAGTCGACCCGCAGAGTCGCAACGCTATCCTGGAGGGCATCTGCCGCTTGCGCGACGAGGGCGCCACGGTGGTGTATACCAGCCATTACATGGAGGAAGTCGAGCAGATTTGCAGCCGCATCATGATCATGGACGGCGGACGTGTGCTGGCGCAGGGCACCAATGACGAGCTCAAACGCATGATTCAAATGGGCGAGCGCGTGACTGTCGAGGTCGGCGCCGTCGAGACCGCCACGGTCGAGCGGCTGCGCGCCCTCGAGCACGTGCTTTCGGTTGAGCTGTCCGGCGGCGAGCTCGTCTGCACCTGCGAAGCGAGCCCGCACAATTTGGTCGACATCCTCGACACGCTGCGCGCCGCCGATGTGGCGCTCGGCCGCGTGTGGAGCGAGCCGCCGACCCTCAACGACGTGTTCCTCGAGATCACCGGTCGCGAGCTGCGCGACTAGGGGGCAGTCATGTTCAACGCCATCATCACTACGGTCAAGACGCTGCTGCGCCGGCCGAGCACGTGGGTCTGGGGCGCTCTCTTTCCCATCGCACTTTCCACGATGTTCATGTTTATGTTTGCGAATCTGAGCTCTGACGGCACGGTCGACCCGGTACCGGTTGCCGTCATAGCGGACGAGGCCTGGGACGCCTCGACCTTTAAGGACGTGGCGACGTCGCTTGCCAAGGAGGGCGACGACCAGCTGCTCAAGATCCACGAGTGCGACGACGCAGCCGACGCGAGCCGTGCGCTTAAGGCCGGCGAGGTCGCGGGCATCTATACGGTCGACGACGCGAGCGCACCCAAGCTCACGTTGCTGTCGAGCTACGACAGCTCGCGTGCCTCAACGGTGCTCACCGACCGCAGCATTCTGGAGACGGTGGCAAGCTCGTATACACAAAATGCCGAGCTCATGTCTCAGATTGCCCAGGACAACCCGGCGGCGCTCGCCGACCCGGAGGCGGTTGCGCGCGCCCTGTCGCTCGAGGGCGGCACCCGCCGCGTAAGCCTGACACGCACCACGCCCGATGGCACGGTCATCTACTATTACGCGCTCTTTGGCCTGGTCGCGATGATGTCTGCGGAGTTTGCCGCCTTGAGCGTCGTCGATCTGCAGCCCAATCTGTCGGGCCTTGGCGCGCGCCGCTGCGCGGGCGGTCTTTCCAAAACGGCGTCGCTGGCCGGTATCTTTGTGGGCTCGTGGCTGGTCTCCTTTGCCTCGATGGCGATCGCGATCGGCTACGTGCGCCTGGTTGTGGGCGTCGACTTTGGCGGGCGCGAGGGGCTGTGTCTGGTGGGCGGTGCCGCTTCCGCGCTTGCCGCCACGGGCTTGGGGCTCTTTGTGGGCACGCTTCCCGTTAAGGGCGGCAAGGCATCCAAGTCGGGCATCCTCACAGGCTTTGCCACCACGTGCGCTTTGTTCGCTGGGCTCTACGGCGAACCGGCGATGGCGCTTGCCGATGACGTCGCCCGCGCCTGTCCGGCCGAGTGCTGGCTCAACCCCGTCAAGCTCATCTGCGACATGTTCAACCGCCTGTATTTCTTTGAGGACCTGGATCCTTTTGCCGTTCGCGCCGGCGCACTGGTCCTCATGGCACTGCTGTTCGTTGCCGCCGCCACGCTGATCTTTGGAAGGAGCCGCTATGAGCACCTTTAAGACCGCGCTTCGCATGGCGCTCGCTCACCCGTTCTACATGCTCATCTACACGGTGTTCATTTCGCTGATGGGCGTATTCATCGCGGCATCGGTGAGCTGGAACTCGTCGCAGCTCACCGAGTACAAGCCCTACGACGCCAACGTGATCGTGGTCGACCGCGATGGCAGTGATCTTTCACGTGCGCTCACCAAGCACCTAGGTTCGCGGTTTGACCTGGTCACGGGCGTCGGCGATGACACGTACGACCTTGCGGACGCGCTCTCCAAGAGCAACAGCGCCAAGGGCAGCGCCGACTGCGTGTTCTTTATCCCGGAGGGGTTCGAGGACGACCTGGTCGCGGCTGCCCGCGCGGGGGAGTCCCTGCCCAAGCTCGATGTGACCTACGGTGCCGGCACCATGGCGGCGGCGCTTTCGTCTGCCGAGGCTTCGCGCTGGATCTCGCTCGCGGGCGCTGCAGCCGCACTTGAGCCCACTGCCTCCAACGGCGACGTTGCCAAGGCCGCCGAACATGCCGCTGCAAAGCGCGCGGAGGTCCAGATCGAGCGGGTCAAGGTCGACTCGGCTGCTGCCGCCACGCTCGAGTCGTACTTCAACTTTGGCGCGTACGCGATTATCTCGTCGGTCATCGTGTCGGTGGGCTTGGTGTTTTCGGGCATGAACGAGCCCGAGCGCGTGCGCCGCATGGATGCCGGCCCAATCTCCGATCGCCAGCGTTTGCTTGCCGTGTCTGCGGCCGCCGCCGTGCTCACCGTCTGTATCTGGTTTGTGTCGAGCATGATGGGCGTCGTGGGCTTTGCCGGCGCGGTTGCCGAGGTCGGCGTGGGCCGCGTGTGCCTGGCGCTGGCGGCAACGTTTGCCCTAGCGCTGACGCCACTGGCCGTTGGCTTTACGCTGTCGAGCCTGGGCGCGCGCGAGGAGCTGCTCAACGGTGTGGGCAACCTGCTTGGCATGCTCATGACGTTTTTGGGCGGCGCCTGGATGCCGCTGTCGCTCATGGGTTCAGCCGTGCAGACCGCGGCGCATTTTGTGCCGACGTATTGGGTGAACGACGCGATCAGCAAGGCGCTCGCCGCGGATTTGACGTCCACCGTGCTGGGCGACATCGTCTGCGACCTGGGCGTTACGGCACTCTTTGCCGTGGCAATCGCCGCCGTAGGCCTAGCCCTCGCACGCGCCAAATCCCGCGCCTAGCCACCTAGTCACTGGGGACGTTCTTAAACGACTAGTCATCGGGGACAGTCTTTGCCGATTCGCCGGCTCGCCGGCCGGGCTGGCAAGGACTGTCCCCAGCTACCGGCAGATAAGGAACGTCCCCAAGTGCCGGGTGGCGAAAGAGTGTCCCTAGCGGCTAGTCATTTAAGAACGTCCCCAATGACTAGTCTGAAATAAATTCCAGGCCTCGCTCCAAAAATAGTTCGCCAAGGTTTACTATTACGTTCATAAAGTAGTACGAGGCTAACAATGGGGGATACCATGGCGACGAAGCAAGCCTACGTCCAGGTCAAGGGGCTCAAGAAGCACTACGGCGACGGTGATGCGCGCCTGGCGGTACTCGATGGCATCGACACGTCCATCAACCGCGGCGAGATCTGCGTCATGCTGGGGCCCTCGGGCTCGGGCAAGTCGACCTTTCTCAACCTGATCGGCGGCCTGGAGGATGCCGACGGCGGCTCCATCATGGTGGACGGCTGCGACCTCACGGTGCTCAAGCCCGCCGACCTGGGCGAGTATCGCCGCCGCGAGCTGGGCTTTGTCTTCCAGTTCTACAACCTGGTGCCCGATCTCACCATCAAGGAAAACATCGAGGTCACGGCGCACCTGTCCAAAAACCCGCTCAGCGTCGACGACCTGCTGCGCTCGCTGGGCCTCTATGAACATCGCAACAAGTTCCCGCGCCAGGTCTCGGGCGGCCAACAGCAGCGCTGCGCCATCGGCCGCGCGCTCGTCAAAAACCCGGGCTTGCTGCTGTGCGACGAGCCCACGGGCGCGCTTGACTACAAGACGTCCAAGGAAATCTTGCAGCTCATGGAGGATGTCAACCGCGCCTACGGCTGCACCATCATTATCGTCACGCACAACGCCGCCATCGCGCGCATGGCCAATCGCGTGCTGCGCCTGCGCGACGGGCGCATCGTCGAGGATGAGCTCAACGAGTCGCCCGTCGCGGCCGCCGAGCTCGATTGGTAGGCGGCGCCATGACACCTCTCGCAAAACGTCTCCCGCGCGAGCTGCGCCGCAATATCGGCAAGTACCTGGGCATCTTTTTGCTTATGTGCGGAAGCATCGCCCTTACATCGGGCTTTTTGCTTGCGGCCCACTCCATCGGCTGCCTTATCGACGACATGCGCGATGCGTACACGATTGAGGACGGCCGCGTGACCACCTCCTTCGAGGCTACCGACGATCAACTCAAGGCCGCCGAGGATGCAGCCGGTGACGTCGGCGGCGTCACGCTCTACAAGAATTTCTCTATCGATGCCATCATCAAAAAGACCGCCGGCGACGACGGCACCAAGCGCACGCTGCGCACCTATGCGCATCGCACCAAGGTCGATATCGCGTCCTACTGTGAGGGCAGGCAGCCCAAGACGGACGATGAGGTGGCAATCGACCGCGTCTTCGCCACCAACAACGACCTCGCCGTGGACGATAAGGTCGAGCTCGAGGGCCGCACCTACACCATCTGCGGCATCATGACCCAGCCCGATAGCCAGGCGCTGTTCCTCAACAATTCGGACTTTACGGTGAACACCATCACCTATGGCGTGGCCGAGGTCACCGACGCCGGCTTTGCCGCGCTTGAGGACGCCGGCGGCGCACCCGCCTACACCTACTCCTTCACCTTTGCCGACCGCGATCTCTCCACCGCGGACCGCATCGATGCCGAGCAGGATATGGTCGAGGCGCTGACCGACGCCGATGCGCGCGTGGACGACCTGACCGACGCTGATTCCAACCAGGGTATTGGCTACGCGCGCGACGACGTAGACGGCGACTCCATGATGTGGATGACGCTGCTCGACATCATCATCGTGATTATGGCGTTCGTCTTTGTGGTCCTTACCGACGCCACCATCGAGGAGGAGAGCGCCATCATCGGCACGCTGCTCGCCAGCGGCTATCGTCGACGCGAGATCGTCCTGCACTACCTGGCACTTCCCGCCATCGTGGGCGTGGTCGCGGCGTTTTTGGGCACTGCGCTCGGCGTTGTGTTCTTTACCGAGCCCATGCGCAGCCTCTATTACGGTTCGTACAGTCTGCCGCCTTTCCAGGTGTACTGGAGCTGGGAGATCTTTGTGAAGTGCGCCGTGGTTCCCGCCGTCGCGCTCATCCTCATCACGCTGGTGGGTTTGCTTCGCAAAATGGGCAAGACGCCGTTGCAGTTCCTTCGTCACGAGGCGAGCGGCAAATCGGGCACCAAGCGCGGCTTGCAGCTGCCGGAGCGCATGGGTTTTGTTTCCCGCTTCCGCCTGCGTATCTTCCTGCGCAACCTGGGCAACTTCGCCACGCTCTTCGTGGGCATTGCGTTTGCCTCGCTGCTGCTGCTCTTTGGCCTGGCGATTCTGCCCACGATGACGCACTACGCGGACAACCTGGAGACGAGCCTGGTCGCCGAGCACCAGTACACGCTCAAGGCTCCGCTGGAGCTCGAGGGCACTGCCGAGGAACGCGAGCAGTGGTCGGCGCTCGAGCGCTTGCAGTCGGTTGACGGCGCGCTGCTTTCCGCCGCCCAGGATGCCGATGACGAGCTTGACGACGCGGCCGATGCGGCGCAGACGGCAGCCGATGCCGCGACCGCATCTCCGTCTGCCGAGAGCTTGACTGCAGCGCAGGATGCGCTTGCCAAGGTCCAGGACAAGAAGGATGCGCTCTACGCGCGCCTTGACGATCTTGCCGATGCCCTCGGCTGCAACCGCGACGAGGCTATCGACCTGATTGACAAGGCCTCTAAGATCGACACTGACAACGACGATATCCACCCGGTCAATACGATCGACAACGGTGCAGGCGCAATCGCACAGGCCGAGAAATACGCCGTTTACCAGCTGCAATACGACCGCGGCTATGGAAATGGCGAGGAGACGATTTCCGTCTACGGCATTTCATCCGATTCGCGCTATTGGAAAGACCTCAACGTCGGCGATGGGCGCGTCGTCTTTGGCGGTGGTCTGCTCGATAAGTTTGGCTGGAGCGAGGGTCAGAAGGTCACGCTCAGCGACAAGTACGAGGGTGAGCATTATTCCCTTGAGTACGCGGGCAAGGACTGCGCCTGGGGCTCCAAGTCGGACATGAATATCTATATGAGTATCGACGACTTTAATGAGCTGTTCGACAACGACGCCGCCTACTTTAACGGCTATGTGAGCAACGAGAAGCTCGACCTCGACGCACGTTACTTTGCCGGCGACACCACGCCCGACGACATGCGCGCCGTGGGAGACCAGTTCATTGGCATGATGAGCAAAATGATCGGCATGATGGTCGGGCTCGCGGTGTTTATCTTCCTACTGTTTATGTACCTGCTGACCAAGGCTGTGATCGATCACAGCGCCCGCTCGATTAGCTACATGAAAGTCTTTGGCTATCGCGATAGCGAGGTCTCGCATCTGTACATCCGATCGATCACGCTGTGCGTGGCGGCGTCGCTCGTGCTGAGCCTGCCGGTCATCATTGGCTCGCTCACGGCCATCTTCCGCATGATGTTGCTCGCCTACAACGGCAATATCGAGATCTATGTGCCCTGGTGGTCCATGGCGGCGTGCGCAGAAATTGGCTTTGCGACCTACCTGGTCGTGGCGCTGCTGCACACGCGCTCCATCAAGCGCGTCAGCCTGGCCGAGGCCCTCAAAGTCCAAGAGTAGTCATTGGGGACGTTCTTAAACGACCAGTCATCGGGGACAGTCTTTGCCGATTCGCCGGCTCGCCGGCCGTGCTGGCAAGGACTGTCCCTAACTGCCGGCAGAAAAGGAACGTCCCTAGCTGCCAGGTGGCGAGGCACTCATTTAAGTCTGTCCCCAATGAGTACCCAATGACTGGGCGCCGTGCTTGACATTAACCCCGCTTCAACGGGTACCATCTCCTATGTCTGTAACGCCATATAGACCGAGGGGATAGATCTATGACCGCAACTGCACCCGCAGCACCCGCTAAGGTGTACTTTACGAACCTGCGCACGCATGCTCGCGAGAGCCAGCTCGACAAGCTCAAGCGCCTCATCCGTCACGCCGGTATCGAGCAGATTGACTTTGAGAACAAGTTCGTCGCCATCAAGATTCACTTTGGCGAGCTGGGCAACCTGAGCTTTTTGCGCCCCAACTACGCCCGCGCCGTCGCGGATGTCGTGAAGGAGCTGGGCGGCAAGCCCTTCCTCACCGACTGCAACACGCTTTATGTCGGTAGCCGCAAAAACGCGCTCGAGCACATCGACACCGCCTACCAGAACGGCTTTACCCCGTATGCCACGGGTTGCCAGATCATCATCGCCGACGGCCTCAAGGGCACCGACGAGGCGCTCGTCCCGGTCGAGGGCGGCGAGTATGTGCGCGAGGCCAAGATCGGCCAGGCACTCATGGATGCCGATATCGTGATCAGCCTCACCCACTTTAAGGGCCACGAGCAGGCCGGCTTTGGCGGCGCCATGAAGAACCTGGGTATGGGAGGCGGCAGCCGTGCCGGCAAGATGGAGCAGCATGCCGCCGGCAAGCCGAACGTCGCGACCGGGCACTGCGTTGGCTGCCATGCCTGCGAAAAGATCTGCGCGCACAACGCTATCTCGTTCGACGACACCCGCGAGCGCGAGCTTGCCAACGGCAACACCAGCACGGTGCACGTGGCTGCCATCGACCACGATCGCTGCGTGGGCTGCGGCCGCTGCATCGGCGTGTGCAACCAGGACGCCATCAAGCCCGGCTATGAGGCCGCGGCCGACGTGCTCAACTGCAAGATTGCCGAGTACACCAAGGCCGTCGTCGACGGCCGCCCGAGCTTCCATATCTCGCTTGCCATGGATATCAGCCCCAACTGCGATTGCCATCCCGAAAACGACACGCCTATCGTCAACGATATCGGCATGTTCGCGAGCTTCGACCCGGTCGCCATCGACCAGGCCTGCGCCGATGCCGTCATGGCATCCGAGCCGCTGCCCAACACCGAGCTCACCGATAGCGCGGCCAAGATGGAGCACAACCACGAGCATCTGGAGGGCGAACAGGCCAAGGACCCCTTCTGCATCACGCATCCCGACACCGACTGGCGCGCGTGCATCGCGCATGCCGAGAAGATCGGCTTGGGCACGAGCAAGTACGAGCTCATCGAGGTTAAATAGCGTCGTCCTATTGGACAAAGAACGCGATTTTGTTGCGTAACTCAATCAAAAACCGCCTGTGAGCACGGTGCTCGCAGGCGGTTTTTCGGAAGTATGCGGCAAATTCTGAGACTGCCGAGCACACGACGTTTTTTGGCAACAAAACCCCTGATAAATTGTTGGTAAAACTGCGGTCCGGTTGGCAGTTCCGGATTTTGCCGCATACTTCCGAAAATAGGGGGTTAGATAAATCCCCAGACGCCGCTTTTTCCCTAAAAATTCCTATCGAGGAAGTCGTCGACCGTATTCCAGTAGAGCTTGGGGTCAACTTGCGCACTCTTGGCGTGGGTGGCGCCATGGATGGTGAGCTTTTGCTTGACCTTGCTGGCGCACGCGTCGTAGTTTTGGTCGAGCATGTCGTACGGCACAAAGGTGTCTTGGTCGCCGTGGATAAACAGCATGGGAACCGTCGCGTGTTTGAGTTGCTCCACACTGCTCGCCTTATGAAAGTCGTAGCCCGCGCGCACGTTGCACACCAAGTTTGCTACATCGAGCAAGGGAAAGCTGGGCAGGCCGAACACATCCTTGAGCTGCAGGGAAAACTCGTCCCAAACGCTCGTATAACCGCAGTCCTCGATAATGCATTTAACGTTTGCGGGCAGAGATTCCCCCGCGACGTTCATGGCGGTTGCCGCACCCATCGACTCGCCAAAGACCAGGATGCGCGCCTCGGGGTCAGCCTGAACGATTCGCTCGATCCATGCGACGATGTCGAGGCGCTCGGGCCAGCCCATGCCGATATAGTCGCCGCCGGAGCGCTCGTGGGCGCGGGCGGCGGGTGCGAGTACGTTCATGCCGCGGTCGTGGAATCGTTTGGCGTATCGGGCCATACCGATGGGCTCGTTGGTATATCCATGCAGGCAGACGGCGTAGTCGTGCGTGCTCTCCGGTGCAGCAAAATACCAAGCGGCGAGCTCGGTTCCGTCATCTGCGGTGAGGCTGCTGCTCTCGCGATTCTCTTTAAACCACGCCCGCGCCTCGGTTTCTTCGGCATCCGGCTGCTCACCTTTTTTGTCGTCTTTGCCATCCTGCATCATCTTCATGGTGTACGGCGCTTGGGGGTTCAGGGCAAAGTCAAACAAAAAGTTGCCGGCAAATCCGAGCAACGTAACAGCGAGCGCCAGCGCAACAATGCCGGCTATCTTGAGCTTTCGATGGGAACGTGTGTTTTGAGACATAAGAAGCTTTCCTATAAGATGTTAATACATCAACATTTAAAACAAGCGCATTATGGATGTTCGACGTTGATGCGTCAACAAGCAAAGAATGGGTAAACAAAGGGCCACATATGGTGCAAATTTCGCACGTACCCAGACGCTTTGATATAGTGTTGAGAACTATTTACATTGGAGGATGTAACCGGCATGTCCGATTCGAGCGACAGTTCCAAGCCGCGACCTGGGGCCGCGGCCGTTCCGCACTACACGGTGGGCGAGGAGATCATGAACTCCGTCACCCATGGTGTCGGTTGCCTGCTGGGCATCGCAGGCCTTGTGCTCCTGATCGTATTTGCCGCTCTTCGCGGTGGCGGTCCGGCGCATATGGCCGCGGCAATCGTCTACGGCGCCAGCATTATTCTCGAATACCTTGCCTCCACGCTCTACCATGCGATTCAGCCCGCGGGCGCCAAGCGCGTGTTCCGCATCATCGACCACAGCTGCATCTACCTGCTCATAGCTGGCAGCTATACGCCGTTTTGCCTCATCACGCTGGCAAACGACGGTGGCCCCGTGCTGTTTTTTGCCGTATGGGCCATCGCCATCATCGGCATCGCCCTCGAGTGCTTTCTGCGCGAGCGCCAGCCGCATTGGGTAAGCGGCCTGGTCTATCTGCTGATGGGCTGGCTCGTCGTCTTTAGGCTGCCCGAGCTCGTGTCGCTGCTCAACCCCGTGGCACTTGCCCTGCTCGCTGTCGGCGGCGTGTGCTACACCGTGGGCGTGCCGTTCTACATCGCTAAAAATGTGCGCTACCTGCACAGTGTGTTTCACCTGTGGGTGCTCGCCGGCAGTATCTTCCAGTTCATGGCGGTGATCCTCTTCGTAATCTAGCGATCGCGTCTGTGCCCGCGGACCTATCCAAGCGGCCGCCGGGCGCAACTGCCCTATCCGTCACCTACGCTTACTACCTAACGTCCCGAATCTTGGAGGTTCGAGAAACTCCCGATGGACATAACCATCTCCCTTATTACCACGCTCGTTTTAACGCTTATCAACGGCTACTTCTCTATGTCCGAGATGGCGCTCACCACGGCCAAGCGCGCCGTGCTGGAGCACGAGGCCGAGGAAGGCGACAAGCGCGCCGAGCGCGCCATTAAGCTGGCCGCCGACTCCGACGAGCTGCTGGCCACCATCCAGGTTGCCATCACGCTCGTGGGCTTCGCCTCGTCCGCCGTCGCCTCGACGAGCCTGTCCGACCCACTCGCCGCTTGGCTCACGAGCTTTGGCATCGCGCCGCTCTCCGCCATCGCGCGCGGCCTGGCGCCGGTCATCATCACCGTCGCGGTCGCCTTCGTGTCCATCGTGATTGGCGAGCTTGTGCCCAAGCGCATTGGCCTGGCCAATGCAGAAGGCGTGTCCAAGCAGGTCGTGGGGCCGCTTTCCGTGTTCCAAAAGATCGCCCGCCCGCTCGTGTGGCTGACCGGCGCTTGCTCCGATGGTCTGGCTCGCATCCTGCGCATCAAGAGCGCCGACGATCGCCAGAACGTCTCGGAGGAAGAGATCAAGTACATGGTCTCGGAGCAGGACGACCTGCTCGACGAGGAAAAGCGCATGATCCACGAGATCTTCGACCTGGGCGACACCGTTGCCCGCGAGGTCATGGTGCCGCGCGTGGACACCACCATGTGCGAGGACGACGAGACGGTCGCCGACGTGCTGTCCACCATGCGCCAGACCGGCTTCAGCCGCATCCCCGTCTATCACGAGGACCCCGACAACGTCGCGGGCATCGCACACATCAAGGACCTGATCCAGCCCGCGCTCGACGGCAAGGGCGACCAGCCCATCGCCGATTATCTGCGCGATGCCACCTTCGTGCCCGACACCAAGGACATCCTGCCGCTGCTGTCCGAGATGCAGACTTCGCACGACCAGATCGTAGTGGTCGTGGACGAGTACGGCGGCACGGCCGGCATCATCACCATCGAGGACATCGTCGAGGAGATCGTCGGCGAGATCGAGGATGAATTCGACCCCGACAACAAGTACCTTACGCGCCTTTCGCGCCGCGAGTGGCTCGTCGATGGGCGTTTTTCGTGCGATGACGCGATTGAGCTTGGTTGGCCGCTCGAGGAAAGCGATGATTATGAAACCATCGCCGGCTGGATTTTGGAGCTTTGCGACTCGGTGCCCGACATCGGAGAGGTGTTTGAGGTTGCGGGGTACAAGTTTAAGGTGCAGTCGATGCGTGGCCAGCGCATCTCGCTTATTCGCGTGATCGCTCCGGCCGAAACCGATAAGAAGGATTCCGAGTCTTCGGCAGAGAAGCCGGCGGCGTCGGGTGCGGGCTCTGTGGATCCGCACGATGGCGACGAGTAGGGCAAGGAAGAGTAGGGGAGAGTTATGGCAGGCCTGTTCAACATCCTTAAGGTCACCGTCAGCGAGGACAAGATCTGCGCGCATGTGCTGGTGAACCCCGGCATGCCGCTCATGACCTCGGAGGATATCGAGGCCACGGCGCGCGTGTATTACCTGGTGCCGGCGATTGCCAAGCACCTGTGCCTGGGTGATTCCGGTCGCGAGTTCCAGGACTGCATGGGCCAGACCGAGCTTTGCCACCTGCTTGAGCACGTGACGGTCGAGCTCATGAACGAGACCGGTCTTGCGGGCAGCATTTCGTGCGGCCGCACCCGCGTGAGCGAGCACGACGAGCGCGTCTTTGAGATTGAGCTTTCGTGCCCCGATGATGCGCTGACCATCGGTGCGCTGTCTTCGGCCACCTTTATGATGGACTGGGCCTACCTGCACGCCGACCAGCCAGCTCCCGACGTGGAGGGCACGGTCGCGGGCCTGCGCAACCTGGTGCTGGGCATGCGTGCCGAGGCCGAGGGCAAAGATCCGCACGAGGCCGTCGCCGCCGCGAATGGTGAGGACGTGGCAGGGGATGCCATTGAGGACGACGCCGCTGTTGGCAGTGAAGCCGCTGCCGAGCCCGTTTCCGATACGGCCGCCGAGCCTGCCGAGCCCCAGGGCGTTCCCAACTTTGACGACGAGCCGCAGGCGGCTATTGATACCGAAGGCGCGACCGTCGAGAGCCACGAGGTCCCCGCTGCCGTCTTTGGCGGTGCGGCAACGGTTCCGGCGGGAGCTGCGCACGAGGGCAGCCTGCCGCTCGTGGACGGCTCCGGCGAGGACCCTGCCGCCACGGTGACCATGCCGGCCCTGCCGCGGGAGTAAGCTCACGCGTTTATCGCCGCCGTCTACCTGCGCTTTTACCGTACGCAGATGAGCGGGGCGGCAAGTGTTGCGCTGCGGGTATAATGGACAGCATTCAAACGGTGGGCACCGAGGTGCCCACAGGAGAGGAATGATCATGGGAAAGACTTTCAGCTTTGTCTCCGGCGCGCTCTTTGGTGCTGCCGCCGGCGCTATCATCGGCGTTGCCCTGGCCCCGCGTTCGGGTGCCGAGACCCGCGCCATGGCTGCCGATATCGCCAACGATGCTTGGGATAACATGCGCGACACCTACGAGCACGGTGCCGAGGAGGCCCGCGCCGCGGTCAGTGACTTCGGCCCGATGGTCGACGCTAAGACCGATGACCTGCGTGCCAAGGTCGACTTGGCCCGCGAGCGCATGGACCAACTGCGCGAGCAGCTCAACGATGCCATCTCGGGTGGCAACGTGACGCCCGCCGCCGATGTCGTGGTCGAGAACGCCGTCGAGGCCGACACCGAGGCTGCGGAGCCTTCGACCGAGGCATAATGCGCACCGGGGATTTTGTCGGCATCAAGGTTTACCGCAAGCCTGCCGAGGACAAGCGCACCAAAAAGGACGGCACGCCGCGTAGCCCCAAAAAGCTCGGTAAGATTCATTTTCCGGTCTTTTCGCCGGGCGGCACGCGCGTGGTGGGTTTTATGGTTCGCCAGTCCGATATCGCGGGCATGATCGAGCGTCCCGACCGGTTTGTGGCGCTCGATGCTATCGGTGTCTACGAGGGTGCCATCGCGGTCGATGACGCCAAGGGCACCTATGATGCCGCCGCTGCCAAGCGCCTCGATATCAACCTGGACGACTGCATTATCTGGGTCGGTATGGACGTGCGCACGGAATCGGGCGATGCCGTGGGCTATTGCTCGGACGTTGAGTTCAAACCGCGTTCGGGCATTGTGCAGACGTTCTATGTGACCGCCAGCGCTGCGTCGAGCATGTTGGTGGGCGACACGCAGGTGCCGCCGACGATGCTGCGCGGCTACGATAGCGGCGCGATGATCGTCTCGGATGAGGTCAAGACGCTCGGGTATTCGGGCGGTGCGGCCGCCAAGGCTGCCGAGGCGAGTGTCGTGGTGGGCGACAAGGTCAAAAAGGGTGCCAAGGTGCTCGACGACAAGGGCTCGGTTGCCGTTGACAAAGGCAGTCGCGCGCTGGGCAAGCAACTCGGCAAGACGCGCGGCATGTTCAAGGCCTTTAAGGACGAATATCAAAAGGCGAGCGGGGGCTCGTCGAAAGCTAACAAATAGCGACATACCAAACGATGGGAGGCGAGCCGGAGACATGTAACTCCGGCTCGCTGTGTTTATGGGGGAGGGCACATGCGCCAAAACGGATCTAATGTTAACGGGCGATCGAGTGCGCGCTCGACGGCGCGTCGCGATTTGGGGCAGCTGCCCAGCGGCCAGCGCCGCCGTCGTCGTAAGCCCGGCGCGGTGTACCTCAACCACAGCCGTGGGTTTAGCGATCGCAGCGCACGCATCGGCAACGGGCGTTCGCCCCGCCGTTCGTCTCGCCTGCCCTACGCGCTCATCGCCGTGGGCTGCGCGTTCGTACTGTTTGTCGCCGCCGTTGTGGGCTATATCAACCGTAGTGTGGACGTCGTGCTCAACGGAGAGCAGACCGCGGTGCGCGTGGGCTCTACGCTGCAGACGCTTATCGACGATCAGGAGTTGACCGACACCTATTCCGCCGGCGATTTGCTGGCGGTCGACGACAGCGTGCTCAAGCGCCATGGCGGCGAAAAGCTGTCGGTGAAGGTTGACGGCAAGCGTGTAAAGCAGGGCAAGTGGGATAGCCGCGAGCTTACCGGCGGCGAGAAGATCACGATTAAGGATGGCCGCAACGTCTACGAGAAGCACGAGGTGCAGGCTACGACCATCGAGCCCAAGCTCAAAGTCGAGGGCACGGGTGCCATCGAGTACGTGCAAACCTGGGGCGTCCAGGGTCGTTCCGAGGTGTGGGTCGGCGAACAGTCGGGCAAGACGCAGGACCGCGGCGAGGTCGTGCCCGCCACCGATTGCATCGTCGCCTGTGCCAGCGTGGCACCCAAGGGCAATGAGAAGGTCGTGGCTCTGACGTTTGACGAGGGCCCCAGCG
This sequence comes from uncultured Collinsella sp., assembly GCA_902479075.1. Lineage (GTDB taxonomy): Bacteria > Actinomycetota > Coriobacteriia > Coriobacteriales > Coriobacteriaceae > Collinsella. The sequence continues at coordinate 15,273 of CABSNK010000010.1, read as the reverse complement.
GCGCTACCAAACAGATTTTGCAGGTGCTCAAAGAGAAGGGTGTCACCGCGACGTTCTTTCTTTCGGGCGATAGCGTGGAGGGCAACCCCGCTACGGCCAAGGCGATTGTCGATGCCGGATGCGAGGTCGGTTCCAACAGCTACAGCGACGATTCGCTCAAGGGCGAGGACCGCGAGACGGTGCGCAAGCAAATTTCGAAGGGTACCGACGCCATCAAGTCGGCGACCGGCGTGAAGACGATGCTGCTGCGTGCCCCGTACGCCGCTTTTGACGAGCAAAACTGGATCGACTCGATGGATTTGGTGTCCGCGGTGGTCTCGTGGAATATCGATTCGGGCGATTGGCTGCTCAACGGTGCCGACGAGCAGGTCTCGACGGTGCTGGATTCGGTGACGCCGGGCAATATCGTGCTGCTCACCGATAGCGATGAGTGCTCCGAGCAGACGCTCGAGGCGCTGCCGCAGATTATCGACGGGCTTATTGCCGACGGCTACAAAATCGTGACGTTGAGCGATCTGGTCAAGACGGATACGGCGCTGAGCAAAAAGCTCACCTCGCTGACGAAGGTCACTATGCCCAAAAACGCCGTGTTCCCCCAGCTCGCCGAAAATGACGACACCACGGAATAGTCGTTTAAGAACGTCCCCAATGACTATGTCACGGATGCGTTAGCGTTTGGTATGCCTGCAATGTGCGGCGCATAAATTCGGTGCCACGGCGCGATGCTGATGCTATAGTTACTGCGGATAACAAGGGTCAAGAGAAAGGTTGCAGGTGAAATCCAAACCTCGACCATACAGTCGATGACCCCTTGCAGGTGCTTTCTGCGCATGCACGGGGTGTAAGCGCCGAGCGGCGTGCCGCCCGCGCATGCGTATACATATCCAGAAGTCCACGGAGTGCGTGCCATCACGGCCGCAGCCCGAAGGAATAATGATGGGGAGCACCATTGAATTATCTGAGTGAGATGCTCAAGTTGCCGGTCTTGGACGTCGATGGCGAAAAGCTCGGCGTAGTGAACGATTTTGGCATTGCCACCGGCGAAGTTTTTCCGCACGTGACGTCGCTTGCGTTCCGCGGTCCCGGCAAGACACCGTTTATGATCAGCTGGCGCAAATGGGTCGACCGTATCGACGAGACGGGCGTGTACCTCAATACATCTGCGACCAATATTCGCTTTTCGTATCTGCAGCCGACCGAGCTGCTGCTTGCGCGTGACGTGCTCAACAAGCAGATTGTCGACACGCAGGGCATGAAGGTCGTGCGCGTAAACGACATCAAGTTTTCCATGTCGGGCGAAAATCAGCTGCGTTTGCTGGGTGCCGAGGTGGGCGCTCGCGGCCTGCTGCGTGCGATTAGTCCCGCGCTCGAGCATGTCGTCGAGGGCTTTATGAAGCATCTGGGCAAGCCGCTTGGCGAGGACATCATCGCTTGGTCCTACATGGACCTGCTCGACCGTTCAACTAAGAACATTCAGCTTTCGGTGTCGCACAAGACGCTCGGTGAGCTGCACCCTGCCGATATTGCTGACATTATCGAGCAGCTCGACCCGCGCCTGCGCGCACAGGTATTTGCGCAGCTCGACACCGCCCAGGCCGCCGAGGCCATCTCGGAGTTCGACGATGACGAGCTTATGACCGAGATGCTCGAGGGCCTGTCCGACACGGACGCGTCGTCGATGCTGGCCATGATGGATCCGGACGACGCCGCCGACCTAATCGACGAGCTCGATTACGAGAAGGCCGAGAAACTCCTGCGCCTGATGGGCGTCAAGGAGGAGAAGGCGATTCGTAACCTGCTGGGCTATGAGGATAACACCGCCGGCCGCATCATGACCTCGGAGTTTGTCTCCCTGCCCGCCACGGCGACGGTCGGTGACGCCATTGACGCGATTCGCAAACTCGATGAAGACTTCGAGAGCGTCTACTACGTATACACCGTGGATCCGAGCGGTATGCTCACCGGCGTACTTTCGCTGCGCACGCTCATCGTGGCCGATCGCGACGCCACGCTGGGCCAGCTGGCCTATCGCGACCTGGTTTATGTGTCGCCCGACGACGACCAGGAAGACGTAACGGACGAGATGACCAAGTACGACCTGGTCGCCATCCCCGTTTGCGACGAGAATCGTCACATTTTGGGTATTGTGACCTTTGACGACGCCATGGACGTTATCGCCGAGGAACACCAGGAGGACCTGCAGATCGCGGGCGTCGGCTCGGGCGATAGCGCGTCGGACGACTCGACGAACGTGCTCAGCTGGTTCGTGCATCGTCAGTACTGGGTCGTCGTGTGGGGCATCGCCTCGTGCATTATGGCGACGGTGCTGGGGACGGCGCTGGGCTCCGCGCATCTGGTGGTGTTTCCCATGTGCGCCATGCCGCTCGTGCTGCTGGCTGCCTCGCGTATGGTGTCGTTCGTCAAGAACTACTTCCTCGAGTACGACGGTCACGACGACGAGCCCAAACCTTACCTGGGATTCTTCTTCCAGAGCACGGGTATGGGCCTGATCCTTTCGCTCGTGACCTATCTGTGCGCGCAGCTGGTGCGCACCGCCGCGTTCCCCGACGCCCCCATGTTTGAGGAGCAGCTCTTTACCGGCTGCTTTAATATCGCTGCCGTCATTTGCCTGGTTGGCAACATGAGCGCCGTGATTTATCTGATGGTGCTGTTCTGGCGCGACGAGCATGATCTCAACACGTCGGGCACCGCCATGAACGTCATTGCCGTCATGATCTCGTGTGTGGCGTACTGCATCGCCGCGGTGCTGCTCACCATGTCAGTCATGGGTTAGGTGGTCGCGTGCAAAACACGAAGCAAAAGGCGAGCACCAAACAAAAGCTGACCATTGCGGCCACCTTTGGCGCCATGGGCCCTGGCCTTCTGGCGGCGCTTTCGGGCAATGACGCCGGTGGCATCGCCACGTATTCCAGCGCCGGTGCCAGCTATGGCTACAAGATGCTGTGGATGCTTCCTGTCATGACCGTGCTGCTTATCGTGACACAGGAGACTGCGGCGCGTTGTGGCTGCGTCACAGGCAAGGGCTTGGCCTCGCTCATTCGCGAGCGCTTTGGCGTGCGCAGGAGCGTGCTGGCCATGGCGGCGCTGCTGATCGCCAATACAGCCGTGACCATTTCGGAGTTTGCGGGTATCGCGAGCGGCCTGGCCCTGTTTGGGGTGCCGGCGAGTATTTCGGTGCCATTGGTGGCCCTGCTGGTTTGGATGCTTACCATGTCGGGCAGTTTCCAGCGCATCGAGAAGATTTTGCTGCTGGTGAGCTGCGTGTTCGTGACCTATATCGTTGCCGCCTTTATGGCCGGCCCCAACTGGGGCGAGGTCGCGGTCGACTTGGTCGTACCCAATATTCAAAACGACCCCAGCTACGTGTCGCTGGTAGTTGCCACGATCGGCACCACCATTGCGCCGTGGATGATTTTTTTGGCGCAGAACAACGTGGTCGATAAGAATGCGGGTGAGGACGATATCGTGCTGCAGCGCATCGATACCGTGAGCGGTTCAATTGCCGCCGACATCATCGCCGGCTTTATCATCATCACGACCGGTACAGTGCTGTTTCCGGCGGGCGTCCAAATTAGCGACGCTGCCGATGCGGCCCGCGCGCTGGAGCCCATCGCCGGTCAGTGGTCCACGGTGCTGTTCGCCTCGGGTCTGGTCGCGGCGAGCTTTTTGGCCGCTTGCGTGCTGCCGGGCGTTACGTCGAGCGCTATCTGCGAGGCATTTGGCTGGGAGCGCGGCGCCGACCGCAGCTGGGACGAGGCTCCGGTCTATCGCGGCATCATTACGGCCATCATTGGCATCTCTGCCGTGCTGGTGCTTATGCCCGGCGTCGACCTGTTCCAGATTATGATGACCTCGCAGGTCATTAACGGTGTGCTGCTGCCCGTAGTGCTGGTGTTCCAGGTGGTTATCGCTGCCGATCGCCATATTATGGGCGGCAACCGTAACGGCCGCGTGTGGAATGTACTCACGTGGGCGACCATTGGCGTGATTACGGTGCTGACGGTTGTCATGTTTGTCCTGCAAGCGATGGGCTACAGCGCTTAACGCCTCTTTTGGGTTTCGAGCGGGCCGCTGCCATGGGCCTCGGCCTCTTTTGCCCGCTATAGGGGGTTAGCTATATGTCAGTGGCCAGAAAATGCCAAATATGAGTACTGTTGCTAAGTGAATGGCATTTACTTCTAAGAAGATAATGAACATAACCGATAGTATGTTAATTAAAATTGGCTCCAATATGCGCTAAACCAGTCAGGTTGGCTGCTTTAGGGGGTTGTAGGGGTCGCTCAGACGTCATTTTGGGTAGTTTTGCCTGCTACTAAAATGGTAACAGTACTCATATTTGCCCCTTTTTGTCCACGACCTCTTGGAGCCGGCTCGAAAAGAGTGATTTTGGGTTGTTTGCTGCGGGCGTGGGCTTGGAAACAACGCCCGGGGTGGCGAGGCGCCCAGAATTCGGTCGCAAGGAGGGCGTTCCGTTGCTGTGTCAGGAGTGTCCCTGGGTGCCGGCACATAAGGAACGTCCCTAACTGCCGGAGGGGGTGTCTGCCGTAGCAGGTATCCCCTCCGGATGTGGGAAGCTTGCGCTGCAGGTTACTTGTCGCCGCCGAGCTTGTGCGGCTTGTAGGCGAGAGCGTTGACGAGCGCGTCGCCGGCGGACTTGACGGCTGCCGGTTGCGGATCGTTAACGTGGTCCTCGGGGTGCACGGGCAGGTCTTTCTTGACTGCATCGTGGATGAGATTGAGGTACTCGGCCACGCCGGTAGTCGACAGGTGCGTGCCGTCGCCGTCGAACAGGTCGTTGCGATTGGCGCTGTATCCGTACCAGTCGATAACGCGCACGTTCTTGTAGCGCGTGGCGGCATTTGCGATAGCCTGGTTGGTGGAACCCACCCACGGCTGCGGACTGCGTGTGTTTACAAATGCGACGATACGCTTGTCGCCGGCATCGGCCATGATGGCATCGATCTGATCATCAGTTACCAGGCCATTGGTGCCCAGTGCAAAGACCACGACCTTGCCGGCAAGGTTTTGTTGGAGATAGCCCTCAAATGTTGCGCGGCCCGCATCGAACTGGCGGCCCTTTTCGGCATCGATGTGACTGTGGGGGAACACGCCGTCAAAGGAATCGACGGCACGCAGCGACACGGAGTCGCCGATCATCAGCAGGTCGTAGGATCCGTCGGGGAAGCCGTCGTTGTCCTTGTCGGTGTCGTCGGCTGCCTGCTGGTCTTTGGGTGCGGTGTTCTTGGCTTCTTTGTTGAGGATCTCGGCACCTTCACCGCTCAACGCGGAGGTCTCCGGCACAAAGATGAGGCCTCCTAGGGCAATGATCAGCACGACGCCGCAAGTGGCGCACACGGGAACATGCGCACGCACCCAGCTTGCGGGCGTGGCGGTTCCGTCGCGGAACTCGGAAACGGTGCGCCCAAAGGCGCCCTTCCTAAACGGAGTCTCGATAAAGCGATAACAGCACTCTGCCACGGCGACCACCACAAGTACCTGCAAGATGTACTGCCACCAGGGCGTATCGTTGATGTTGGCGACCGGGTTCATAAGCAGCAGCAGCGGATAGTGCCACAGATAGATACTGTACGAGCGCTTGCCGACCCACACGAGCGGCTCGGCGGCAAGAGCGCGCGCGACCAAGCCCTGGGGCTGTACGCAGGCGGCGATGACCATGAGCGTGAGGATGGAGCACAGCAGCGTGCCTCCGCGATATTGGAAAGCGGTGTAGCCGTTGGTGAGCGCGACCATGGCCGCAAGGCCGACCAGGACCACAACGCCCAGCACGTCGATGGACGCAGATGAGGACCAAAAGCGTGCGAGCGCGCTCGGCTGAGCTGGGGCGGTCTCGGCTGCGGAATCGGTCTTCTCGCCATGCCCATCCTTGGCGTCCTTGTCGAGCTTACCGCGCTTGGCAGCGCTCGCTAGGCGGTCGAGTCCCAGGCGATGGGCAAGGCGAACCGGCGCTAGGTCGCGATCGGGGATAAATGCCATCCATGCACCCAACAGCAGCGAGAACACGCGGGTATCCGTGCCGTAGTACACACGGCTGGGGTCGGCGGTAGGGTTGTAGAGCACCATCATGGCAAGGGCGGATACCGCTGCGAGCCCCAGGACCACACGGCGCGTGTTGGGTTTGCTCACATGCATGGACACCATGGCAAACAGCAGCGGTGGCCAAATCAAATAGAACTGCTCTTCGATGGCGAGCGACCAGAAGTGCGTGAGCGGCGAGGGGTCGCCCAGAGCATTAAAGTACGAAACATCCTGCGCAATCTGCCACCAGTTGTTAAAGAACAGCAGCGACGGCAGGATATCGGGGCGCATCTTGGTGAGCATCACGTGGTTGAAAATGGTGCACAACGCGCAAGTCACCACCACAACGGTTACCACGGCGGGGAATAGGCGGCGAATGCGGCGGATCCAGAAGCTCTTGAGGTCGATGCGGCCGGTCTTGGCTACTTCGTTGAGCAGCAGGCGCGTGATCAGATAGCCCGAAAGCACAAAGAAAATCGTGACGCCGAGCAAGCCGCCCTGCGCCCAGGTGAGGTTGAGGTGGTAGAGCACCACCGCGACAACGGCGAGTGTGCGTAGGCCATCGAGGGCGGGGATATAACGGGACTTGGGGCGAGCGGGCGTCTGATGGTCGGCAGCCGGTGAGCAGACACCGTCGTTGGCGCTGGCGTGCGCGGACTTGCTGGAGGACGCGGGCGTACGACGTGAGTCCGCGCCACGGTGTGTCTCGTTGGTGCGGGGTTTGCCCTGCGGACGTTCGTGCGGAGTCTGCGCCTGGGCCGTGCGGCGTCGGCCGCGTGAGCTCGATTGCGGGAGTTGTTCCATAAAATATCATCCAATGACGAGAATAGTCAGCACATATTCATTGTAGCCGCCTGCTCCTGTGAATGCTTGCTGCTGGCGCAACCTCAAGCGCGCGTCCACATCAAAGTGAACTAAAGTTATAGGGGGTGCGAAGGCGCACAATCGACGGTCGACGGTGGGTGCAAAGCCCGTAGACGAGGAGGTTTCCATGGCAGATAACGGCATCGTTGCGGTGTTCGGCAGTATGAACATGGACCTTTCGGTGGCGTGCGAGCGCATGCCACGTGCGGGCGAGACCGTCGGCGGCAGCGGGTTTATCACCAACGCTGGCGGCAAAGGCGCCAACCAGGCCGTGGCAGCTGCGCGCATGGGCGCGCGCACGTGCATGATCGGCGCGGTCGGGCGCGATGCGTTTGGCGATGCGCTGGTGGCGGGACTTCAGGATGCCGGCGTGGGCGTTGAGTTCGTGGCGCGGCGCGACGACGTGGAGACGGGCACGGCGACCATCATCCGCTGCGAGAGCGATAACCGCATCGTGCTGTCTCCGGGCGCCAACCATGCGCTTACGGGCGATGATGTGGCCTGTGCGCTGCGCTATCTGGTGGCCGATGAGCTCGACCGCGATGCCTGTGGGCTCGCCCCCGCGGCCGGCAGCGTCTTTATCGCCCAGGGCGAATGCGATCTGATGGCGACGGCCGAGGCGCTTGCCTGCGCTCACGAGCTGGGGTTCTATACGGTCTTTAATCCGGCGCCTGCCTGTGAGTTGCCGGCGGGTGCGTGGCCCGCAGTCGACCTCGTCTGTCCCAACGAGACCGAATGCCAGGCACTGACGGGCATTCTGCCCGCAGATGACGCGAGTTGTGCCGAAGCGCTTAATGCCCTGCGCGCCAAGGGTGCCGGAGCTGCGGTCATCACGTTGGGCGGCGCCGGATCGGTTACGCTCGGCGATGACGGTGAGCCGCTGCGCATGCCGGCGCTTTCGAGCTCGGTGGTCGACACCACGGCGGCCGGCGATACGTTTATCGGCGCACTTGCAGCTGCCCGTCTGGAGGGCCTGCCGCTCTTTGAGTGCATGGCCGCGGGCGCTCGCGCCTCGGCGGTGACGGTGTCGCGCTTGGGTGCTCAGCAATCGATTCCCACGCGTGCCGAAGTTGAACATTGGTTTGGTTAAACGATAAAGACGGAGAAGCGGAGTAGAACAATGGCAACCAAGAAGCTGATCCTTGACCTGGATATGGGTGTGGACGACGCCATGGCGCTCGCCTACGCCATCGCGAGCCCCGAGGTGGAGCTCGTGGGCATTACCACGTGCTTTGGCAACGTGCGCGTCGAGCAGTCGGCGCACAACTGCTTGGCGGTGCTTGACCTACTGGGTCGCCCCGAGGTGCCGGTGTACCTGGGTGCCGACCGCCCCATTAAGGCGACCGAGCCCTATACGCCGCCAGCGTCAACCACGCTCATCCACGGCAAGAACGGCATCGGTGGCGCGAGCGTGCCCGCGTCGCCCTATGAGCCGGTGGGGGCAACGTCGGCCGACGGCAACGCTGCGGTCGATTATCTGATCGATGCTGCGCGCACCTATGGCCCCGACCTGGTCTATGTGGCGACCGGCCCGCTCTCCAATCTGGCGCTCGCCCTGGAGCGCGATGCGGCCGCGGTGATGTCTATCGGCCGCGTGGTGGTGATGGGCGGCGCCCTGACCGTGCCCGGTAACGTGAGCACGGGCGCCGAGGCCAACATGGCGAGCGACCCCGAGGCTGCCGATGCCGTGCTGCGCTCGGGCCGCAAGCTCACCATGGTGGGTTTGGATGTGACGCATCGCGTGGTGCTCACGCGCCGCGATATTGCCGGCTGGACGGGCTCGGGCACTATGGCCGGCTGCGCGTTTGCGAGCATGGTCGAGCACTACATTGGCTCGTACGAGATGAACGCACCTTACCTGGGTGGTTGTGCGCTGCACGATCCGCTGGCTGTTGCCGTGGCAATCGATCCCACGCTCGTGGGTGCGCTCGGCTGCAATCTACGCGTCGACCTGCTGGGCGAGTACCGCGGTCGCACCATCTGCGATGAGCGTCGTGTGGCAGATCCCGACAAGAGCGCGCTTGTGGCGCTGACCGTTGATGCCCCGCGCTTCCTTTCCGAGTTCAAGGCACACATGGCCCGCGTTCTGGGCTAAGTTGTCTTTTTGGGACGGGGCTTTTTGGCTGGTATGATTGGTGCGGCCATTCGAACCAGCTAAAAGAGCCCCGTCCCAATTTGACTACCGAGAGGATCTGCCATGGAGCGCATCGCCAGCTTTTCCGTTGATCATCTGCTACTTGAGCCCGGCGTGTATGTGAGCCGCATCGACCGCGATCCGGCGACCGGTGCCGCCGTCACCACGTTTGACCTGCGCCTGACCACGCCCAACAAGGAGCCGGTCATGAACACGGCCGAGTGCCACACTATCGAGCACCTGGGCGCGACGTTCCTCCGCAATCATGCCGAGTGGTCGAGCCGCATTGTCTACTTTGGCCCCATGGGCTGCCGCACGGGCTTTTACCTCGTCGTTTTTGGTGAGCTGACGAGCGAGGAAATCTTGCCGCTCGTGCGCGAGCTGTTTGAGTTTGTCGCCGGCTTTGAGGGCGATGTCCCCGGCGCCGCTCCCGAGGAGTGCGGTAACTACCTGGACCAGAACCTCCCCATGGCAAACTGGCTCGCGCGCCGCTACCTCGACCGCGACCTGGCCGATATCGACGAGAAGCACCTGCACTATCAGCAGGCGTAAGGCCCTTGCGGGAATAACGCTTGTACCAGAAGCGCTCCCGCTCTTTGCGGAGCGCTTTTTTATACCGAGCGCTCAAAACATAAAGAGATTGTTCTAGAATGTTTATACTGTCACATAAACGAACAGGAGTGAACATGCATATCTACTCTGTCAACGATCCCGAGTTCAAATCCTATGGCAACGTTTGGGATAACGTTCCGTCCGAGCTTACGCCACCCGTGCTCGAGGCGCTTGCCTCCACGCCCATCCCCGAAGGCAGTAAGTACGTGGCGAGTGCGCCGGAGCTCGAGGGCGTCAAGGATGCCGACAAGCTTGGCTTCCTCATGTTTGGCGGCCGTCCCTTCCAGCTCGGCTGGTGCAACGGCCACAACACGCGCCTCAACTGCCTGGAGTACCACCGCGCGAGCGAGTTCAACCTGGGTGCTCGCGATTTTATCCTGCTCGTGGCGCATCGCTGGGAGATCGAGGACGGCAAGCTCGACACCGCGTGCGTCAAGGCGTTCCGCGTGCCGGCCGGCACACTTGTTGAGGTTTTCAACACCACGCTTCACTACACGCCGTGCATGGTCGACGATGGGGGCTTCCAGGTGATGGTGGCGCTGCCCGCCGGCACCAACGGTCCGCGCCCCGAGGCTGCGGCCGATATGCCCGCGGCCGGCGACAGCTACTGCTACTGGAAGGCCGACAAGTGGGTTCTCTGCCATGCCGACAGCCCCAAGGCTGCCGAGGGCGGCTACGTAGGCCTCATCGGCAAGAACCTCGATATCGCCTGCGACTAGCATCTTCCATCTCGACCTGTAACATCTAGCGGGCTAAATCGTCTCTACCTGTTATAGATCGAGACAAACCGCCCGCCAACCACCACAAAGGTGCCTGTCCCCTTTGTGGTGGTTGGCGGACGGGTATCAAAAAGTGTCAGACGAGGCGGCTGCCGAGTACCTGCGCGCGAAAAGAGGTATCGGTCTGCGTCAGCATGTCGCCGCAATGCGCGACGCGGTGACCGAGGATGGCGTTGACCTGCTGGGCTACACCACCTGGGTCCCGACCGCCGCGCTTCGCAAATCTTGTTATATAACGTCCTAACCAAAGCGCCCGGCGAGCAGTTAATGCTCGCCGGGCGCTTTGTTGACTAGTCGTTTAAGAACGTCCCCAACGACTAGTCAAAAATGAGCCATGTGTCCCAGTTGTGGAGACTCGTTGAGCCGTCTGGGTATCGTGAAAGATCGCGCGCTCGCCCATCATCAAAAGTGACACACGCTACCAGTTGATGGGAGGCAGCTATGGGCTTCTTTGACAAGATGTTCGAGAAGAAAGAGTGCTCGATTTGCGGTACTGAGCTGGGACTTTTGGGAAAGACCAAGATTAGCGAAGGCTACCTGTGCAAAGAGTGCGCCGGTAAGCTCTCCCCCTACTTCCACGGCTATCGCTCCAGCACCGCGGACGATATCCGCGAGCAACTCGCCTACCGCGAGGCCAATGCCGAGCGCCTGGCCTCGTTCAACCCCACGCGCACGCTGTCTGCTGGGCGCACCAACATCATGCTCGACGAAGATGCGGGTCTGCTGATCATTACCTCGCAGAGCCGCTGGCGCGACGCCAATCCCGACATCATCGAGTTCTCACAGGTGCTCGGCTGCGATATGGATATCGACGAGCATCGCACCGAGATCTATCGCGAGACCAAAGATGGCGAACGCGAGAGCTACAATCCGCCGCGCTACGACCTGGATTACGACTTTAACCTGACCATCCACGTCAACACGCCGTACTTTACCGAGATCAACCTGCGCGTGAACGACTCCACCATCGATCAGCGCGGTTCCATCGAATACCGCGAGGCCAAGCGCCAGGCAACCGAGGTCCGCGACGCGCTGGTGCAGCTGCGTCAGGAAACGCGCGACAGCGTCGTTGCCGCCAAGGCTCCCAAGACCGCGGTGACCTGCCCCTTCTGCGGAGCCACCACCATTCCCGATGCCAGTGGGCGCTGCGAATACTGCGGCGGCGCCATCGGCGCATAGCCTCCGGCAGCGAAAGGACCGATCATGGCCTTCGAGAGCGTCAACTATCAGTGCCCCGCGTGTGGCGGCCCCCTGCATTTTGCCAGTGCCGAGCAAAAGCTCGTCTGCGACTACTGCGATTCGTGTTTTGAAGTCGAAGAGGTCGAGGCCCTCTATCGCGAGCGCCAGGACAAGGCAGACGCCAAAGCCGACGCCGCAGCGGCGGCGCCCAAGCCCGCGACCGACGCTGCGGTGCAGGAGCTCGCCCAAAACGCCGGCTATATCTGCTCGTCGTGCGGCGCCGAGCTAATCTCGGATGGCACCGTCGCCGTTACCACCTGCCCGTACTGCGGCAACCCCGCTGTGGCACCCGGTCAGCTCTCGGGCGACTTCTCACCCGACCTGGTGATTCCGTTTAAGCTCGGCCGCGACGACGTTATGGCCGCGCTCAAAGAGCACTACAAGGGCAAGATCCTGCTGCCCAAGAGCTTTGTCACCGGCAACCACATCGACGAAGTCCAAGGCGTTTACGTGCCGTTTTGGCTTTACGGCGCCCGCGTGGACGGCGAAGTGTACTTTGATGCGACCAACGAGACCGTGACCGAGGAATCCGACCGCACCGTCACGACCACCGACCACTACGACGCCTACCGCAAGGGAAACATCTCGTTTAAGCGCGTGCCCGTCGACGGATCGTCCAAGATGCCCGACGGCCACATGGACGCCATCGAGCCGTTTGACTACGATGCCCTGCGCCCGTTTTCGGTCGCGTATATGCCCGGCTACATCGCCAACCGCTACGACGAGGACTGCGAAACCTGCAAGGCACGCGCCGAACGCCGCATGGAGGAAAGCACGATCTCGGCCCTGCGTGAAACCGTCGTCGACGAATATGACGATGCCACGGTCGAAAGCAAGCAGCTCGACTACACCTGGGAAGACAGCGACTATGCCCTGTTCCCCGTGTGGATGCTTTCCACCTCGTGGAACGGCAAGAGCTACCTGTTTGCCATGAACGGCCAAACCGGCCGTATGGTCGGCGAGCTTCCCTGCTCCAAGCCCAAGCTCGCTATCGCCTCGGTGCTGTTCTTTGTGATCGGATTTGTCCTCTCCCAGATCCTCTTCATGGGTGAGAACGCCTTCGATCCGGATTACCTCACCTTTGACATCGAGGGCATCCTCATCAACATCGTCGCGCCGCTGATCATCGTGGTCATTGCGGACGTGCTGCTGGTGGGCCAGCTCAAGACGGCCAACGAGGCCACCCACGCCGATTGCTACTGTGGCGAGCTCGACCTGGTCGAGAAGCACGACACCTTCAGCCACACCGAGACCACCGTTGTCATGAAGGATGACAAGGACGACTAACCATCCTGACCAATACCACCCGGCCTTTGACGAGAAAGGAAGATCACCATGGGACTCTTGAAAGCTGGATTGGGTGCTGCCGGCGGCGTCATGGCCGACCAGTGGAAGGAATTTATCTACTGCGAATCGATGCCCGCTGACGTCTTGGCCTGCAAGGGCAGCAAGCGCACCGGCGGCCGCAGCTCCAACACGCGCGGCGAGGACAACGTCATCTCCAACGGCTCGGTCATCGCCGTCAACGACGGCCAGGGCATGCTCGTGGTGCAAAACGGCAAGATCATCGAGGTTGCGCTGGAGCCTGGCGAGTTCGTCTTTGACACCGGCAGCGAGCCGAGCGTCTTTAGCGGCAATCTGGGCGACTCCATCAAGGAGACGTTCGCCAATATCGGCAGCCGCTTTACCTTTGGCGGCGACGCGGGCAAGGACCAGCGCGTCTACTTCATCAACACCAAGGAGATCATCGGCAACAAGTACGGCACCGCCTCGCCCGTGCCCTTCCGCGTGGTCGATAACAACATCGGCCTGGATGTCGATATCTCTGTGCGCTGCAACGGCGAGTATTCGTACCGTATCACCAACCCGCTGCTGTTCTACACCAACGTGTGCGGCAACGTGACTGATAGCTACACGCGCGACAAGATCGACAGCCAGCTTAAGTCCGAGCTGCTCACCGCCCTGCAGCCTGCCTTTGCCAAGATCTCGGAGATGGGCATTCGCTACAGCGCCATCCCCGGTCACACCACCGAGCTCGCCCGCGCGCTCAACGAAGTCCTCTCGGCCGATTGGCGCGACCTGCGCGGCGTCGAGATCGTGAGCTTTGGCGTCAACTCCATCGCCGCTTCGCAAGAAGACGAGCAAATGATCAAGGACCTGCAGAAGGCCGCGGTCATGCGCGATCCCACCATGGCAGCCGCCAACATCGCCAGCGCCCAGAGCGACGCAATGCGTGCGGCAGCGGCCAACCCCAACGGCGCGATGGCCGGCTTTATGGGCATGGGCATGGCGGGCGGCATGGGCGGCATGAACGCCAGCCAGCTGTTCGCCGCCGGTCAGGCACAGCAGCAGGCTGCCCCACAGCCAGCTCCGGCACCCGCCCCCGCACCGGCTCCTGCCGCTGCCCCCACGGCCGGCACGTGGACCTGCAGCTGCGGTGCCACCAACACCGGCAAGTTCTGCCCCGAGTGTGGCAGTCCCGCACCCGCCCCGGCACCGACCAAGTGGTTCTGCCCCAACTGCGGCAGCGAAAACGGCGGCAAGTTCTGCAGCAACTGCGGAACGCCCAGGCCCTAACCCCTCTCTATCTGGTAATTGGCGGGGGGGTCCGCCACCCCCGCATTTGCTTCTATGGGTTTCGTTCGATAAAGGAGGACACCATGAAGACAACGTTCAAAAAGTCCGTACTCGCATTTCTGACATGCGTCCTGGCGCTCGTCTTTGCCCTGACGGGCTGCAGCGGCGGCGGCAAAGACCCCAAGGCCAACTTCGTCGGCAGCTGGGAACTCTCGGGTGGAACCGTGGAGGGCGAAGAGCTGACCGATGAGTACATGAAGATGCTCGAGGATTGGGGTGTCCACTGCGTCCTGATTCTCGATGAGGACGGTACAGGTGCCCTCGACCTGTTCCTTGAAGTCGTCGACCTTAAATGGGAGGCAAAGGACGCCACCACCGTAACCATCACCGCCGAAGACGAGTCGCATGACATGAAGCTCAAGGACGGCAAACTCATCCTCGAAGAAGATGACGGCAATCTTGTCTTCACCAAGTCCGACAAGGACCTGTCCGGTACGGTGAAGAAGGATCGCGAGGCGGCCGAGAAGGAAGAGGAGATCGATGAGGCCGTCGAAGACGACGATGTCCAGAATGTCGAAATCTCCCCCGCCGTCACCGTCGCCGATGACGATCTGTGCACCATCACCATCACCGAGAAGTTCAAGGACGACTGGGGCGACATCGGTTTTGTCGTCAACATCACCAACAAGAGCGACAAGGACCTGACCTTCTACGCTCCTTCCGGCAAGACCAACGTCAACGGCACCATGAAGGAACCCTGGTTCTCGGCTCACCTGATGCCCGGCACCAGCGCCACCGAGGAATTCACGTTCTCGAGCGGCGAGCTTGACAGCCTTGACGACCTGGTCAATACGACCATCGGCATCGACGCCTACCTGACCGATTCCTACGAGGACGTCGCTTCTTACAGCGCAACCATCGCGTAACGGCAGACACCGATAGCCGCGGATTGGCGGACACATCCGCGCACATGTCAGGCGGGGCCGCAGGAAATGATCCTGCGGCCCCGCC